>JAFUFI010000013.1 GCA_017469945.1 Lachnospiraceae bacterium
GGGGTTGGGGGTACTTTTGCAATTCTGAAAATGAACCCCCAACCCCGTCCCCCTGTGTCATTTTTCTTAGCCTTCTTCGTAGTAGAGTTTGACCTGTATATTTTGGCTGTAATCTCCGAAGGTCTCGCCAAAAAGGGTAAGGCCACCGCAGTTTGCAGTGTCTTCAGGCACGGAGAATGTGAAGTTGATATCGCTGTTGTAATCGATATTCAGGTCCCCTATAGTGGTGTCTGAAAGCTTGTGGGTGCCGTCCATAAAGGTTCCGGAATTGTTTATGATTAGGGTCTTTAGAAGGCCGTACTGATTAAGTTTCTCGGGCCACCAAAAAGGAGCAAGCATTCCGCGTCTACCGCCAAAGTCTCCGGGGCTGATCCATTTTCCGAGGGAGTGTCCGTTTATATCGAAGTAGATATCGCTTGGATAATCGTCATTGAACTCCGGACATTCGGAACATATCTCGAAGGATATCTGAATCTCGCTGGGCTTCTGGCCGGAGATCAATCTGTTGGGAAGGTTGTATGTAACCGAACCGTGACCGATCCAGAGGATATCGGCTTTGAATCTCTCGGGATATGAAAATACCTTGGGGTTGTCAAGGTCTCCGATTATCTTGGTTGCAGTGGAAAGACCGCAAGTTGGATGTACATCGGCGTGTATATATTGTCCGATGGAGATTTCATCGGTGTAGCAGGCCTTGGCTGTTTTTTCTCCCATATCGGCCATGTCAACGATGAGCCTCTCGTGGATAGGACGTACCACCTTCATAATGCCGCGTTTACCGGAAGCGGTCTGAACGGCTACAAGACCGGCGGCTTCAAGCTTACTGACATGCATTGAAATAGCACTGTTTGTAAGATTAAGCGTCTCGGCAAGGTCGTTCATGCTTAATTGATCATTTTCGCTTATGAGCTCCATTATCCGGAGTCTCATAGGCGCGCTAAGAGCCTTAAAAACTTCTTCTGCTTCTACTAAAGACTTAAAGTAAAGCACCGTTTATCCCCTTTTCTCTGTTTATAATAGTAGACTTTATATAAATCAAATATTAAAGTGAAATATTTAACAATAAAGTCAACACTTAAAATGAATTATACAATGTGCAATAATTGCTGTCAATGGGGAAACAGAATTGGTAAAAATGCACAATTATTTCGTTTTATTTTCTAATTCACTTAAACGATTAAGGAGTTGCAATATCATTTCGGAATTAGTACAGTATAGTTAAGTTTCACCAAAAAGCATAGCATTTCACTAAAAAGTGAAACATAAAGCAGATTTACCTCGAAAATGAAGAACTTTTTCAGTAAGAAGTAAACTAATCCAAGGAAATTGTTAATAGATAAACAATCTGCTTAACAAAATAAGCTTTTCTATTAATGAATAATATAGGAAAATGGAGAGGAAACAGATTAATTTACCGAAAGGGGAAAAAGAATGGCTAAATTTTACATTAATCCAAATGAAAAGAAAGGACACATCAATCCCGAGCTTCAGGGACATTTCTCAGAGCACCTCGGACGTTGCATATATGAAGGAATATATGTTGGCGAGGACTCAAAGATTCCTAATGTAAACGGAATGAGAAAGGACGTTGTAAAGGCACTCAAGGAGATCAAGGTTCCCGTTCTTCGCTGGCCCGGCGGATGCTTCGCTGACGAGTATCACTGGAAAGACGGTATCGGACCCAAGAAGAATCGTAAGAAGATGATCAATACTCACTGGGGCGGGGTTGTGGAAGATAACAGTTTCGGTACTCACGAGTTTATGGAACTCACAAAACAGCTCGGTTGCAAAACCTATGTTAACGGAAACGTTGGAAGCGGAACAGTACAGGAGATGAGCGAGTGGGTTGAGTATATGACCTTCGAAGGCGTTTCACCCATGGCTGACCTTCGTAAGAAAAACGGAAGCAAGGATCCCTGGAAGGTTGACTACTTCGGAGTAGGTAATGAGAACTGGGGATGTGGCGGAAACATGACTCCCGAGTATTACGGAAACCTCTACCGCAGATATCAGACTTACGTTAGAAACTACAAGCCCGATGCTCCTATCTTCAAGGTTTGCTGCGGACCCAACGTAGATGACTACAACTGGACAGACAAGGTTATGCAGACCTGCTTCGCGGCTCCCGAATTTCTCCACGGATTTATGGACGGACTCAGCCTTCACTACTACACCTTCCCCGGCGGATGGGAGAACAAAGGAAGCGCTACCGAGTTTACCGATAAGATGTGGTACCAGACCTTAAAGAAGACTCTTTATATGGAAGACCTCATCAATCACCACACCGCTATCATGGATAAATACGACAAGCAGCACAAAGTCGGACTTATCGTAGACGAGTGGGGAACCTGGTACGATGTAGAACCCGGAACAAATCCCGGATTCCTCTATCAGCAGAACACCATCCGTGATGCGCTTGTTGCAGGTATCAACCTTAACATCTTCAATAAGCACTGCGACAGAGTAAAGATGGCAAATATCGCGCAGATGGTAAACGTACTTCAGTCCGTACTTCTTACCGAAGGCGACAAGATGGTGAAGACTCCTACCTACCATGTATTCAATATGTACAAACATCATCAGGATGCAGAGCTTATTGGCAGCTACCTTGAGACCGAAGAGATCGGACTTGAGGACGAGAACATGGTTCCCAACCTTACTGAGTCTGTATCCGTTGGCAAGGATGGAAAGCTCCACATCACCGTTACCAATCTTTCTATCAAGAAGGCATATTCCATCGACGGAGAGATTGCCGGAAGCAAGATAGGGAGCGTAAAGGGCGAGATCGTAGGCGGCGAGATTCATGCGCACAACACCTTCGCAAAGCCTAACACAGTTAAAGTAGAAAAGTTTGAGGACGTTTCTTTCAAGGACAACAAGATTAAGTTCAAGATTCCTGCAAGCAGCGTTCTTCACCTCGAAGTAACAGTTTAAAGAATAATTACAAACGGGTCCGGTTTAAGGGCCGGACCCGGGAAGTAATGGAGATCCGGTTATGTTTCGTAACAAGATTAAAAAATCAGTATCCATATTGGTTTCGTTAGCTGCTGTTTTTGGCTTCACATTGGGACAGACATCTTTTACCTATGCCGAGGAGGCAGATGGGACTGCGGATAGCGCAGAAGCAGTAAGCACAGAACTGTCCGTAGATATCAGCGCTACATCCGACAGACTTTCTTCCAATTACACAAAGGTCAGTGCAGGATATACCGCGCCGGAATACAAAGCGGATACTGTTACGTTTTATATGGCGGATCAAATCGAGGATACATCGATCCTTGTAAGCGACAGCTACGGATACGAGGGAGCAAAGGAAGTTGCCGGAGTATCCGCGGGAGATGTATTCAAGATGAAGATTGATGTTCCCGAAACAGCTCTTTACCTTATAGGACTTGACTATCTTTCTTACGATACTTCAATTCTTCCCGTAGAGATCGGTGTAAAGATAGACGGAGATTATCCTTTCTACGAAGCAAGGAGCATGGTCTTCGAAACAACATGGATCTCTAAAAAAGTTGACACTGACAGATACGGAAACGAGATAGTGGCTCTCCCTGAGAAAGATATAAAGTGGGAACATAAAACATTCGGAGATGCAGGCTACAGATATTCCGCTCCCCTTGAAATAGAACTAACCAAAGGTGAGCATGAACTTGAGTTTATTATGCAGGAGGGAAAAGTCCTTCTAGGCGCATTAACTCTTGAGGCTCCCTGCGAGATACCTTCTTATGAAGGAAGCGAAAAAGCAGAAGGAAACGGACTAATCACAATCGAGGCCGAAGACTTTTACGAGAGAAACGATTCTTCGATACATGCCACCGGAGAGTACTCCTCAAAGATCAATCCTTTAAATGTAAAGACAACAGTCCTTAACCTTATAGATGAAGATTCCTTCAACGAGGCGGGACAGACGGTAACATACAAATTTAATGTGGTAACCGCCGGTTACTACTACATCGGAATGAACTACAGACAGTCCGAGAAAAATGACTTTCCTGTTTTTGTGGACTGGAGGATCGACGGAGAGATTCCGAACGAAGCTTTCTACTCTTATGCAGTAGAGGCATGCAACAATTTTAAAACAAGAACGTTAAAAGACGAAAACGGCGAGAAATTAAGCGTATATTTAGAACCCGGGGAGCACACGATTTCCCTTACAATAAGCGCCGAAAACCTGCGCTACGCTCTTGAAAAAGTAGACGAGATAATGAGTGGTATCAGCGACCTTTCCCTTGAAGTAACAAAGGTTGCCGGAACCAATACAGATAAATACAGAGATTTAAGACTTACAAGATATATTCCTGACATACAGGAAAGGCTTCAGGGCTGGACCGATGAACTTTACGAGATAACAGAAAAAGCTGCCGTATATGTGGACGCAAAAAAGCCCGAAGACGTAGCCGCTTTTTCATATTTACTTATCGCGGCAAGACAGCTTCAGGACCTGGCGGATGAGCCCAACGAACTGGTATACAGAGTCGGAGAGCTCTCAACCAGTACCAACTCGGTAAACACACAGATTGCAAACTTTGTTGACCTTATCGGAGATAACGACCTTGCGATCGATCGCATATATATTTATCAGGAAGGTGCAAAACTTCCGAAGGGCCAGGGATTCTTTAAAGGAATCGGAATGTCCATAGCAAGATTCTTCAACTCCTTCTTTGGCCAGTCTTATTCATCGAGCAACACAGATGAAAGCCATATCCAGGTTTGGGTAAACAGACCGAGAACCTATGTCGAGATCATGCAGAAGATGATCGACGAAGAGTTTACCCCCGAAACGGGAATCGAAGTTGACCTTTGCCTTATGACGGATGCGCAAAAGCTTATCCTGTCAAATGCATCCGGAGATACGCCGGATATCGCAACGGGCATCAACTACTCGATACCCTACGACCTTGCAATACGTGGCGCATTAGTTGATATGACGCAGTTTGACAATTACAAAGAAGTATTCGGAAGATACTCGGACGGAATGCTTGTTCCTTCCGTTGTGGGAGACGGATTATATTCCCTTCCCGAAACAATGAACTTCTATGTAATGTTCTACCGCACAGACATACTTAATAAGCTTGGACTTGAAGCGCCCGATACAATGGATGAGCTGATCGCGATGCTTCCGGACCTCCAGATGAGAGGACTTAATGTTTACTATCCGACAGCACCTATGTCGGCTATGCGAAATTTCCACGGAACGACTCCTCTTATCTTCCAAAACGGAGGAAGCCTCTACGGAGAGACGGCTCTTGATATAACCGTTGACAGTGAGGAGACGGTTGAAGGATTTACCCAGCTTACAGAGCTCTTTACTCTATACGATCTGCCGGTTGATGTGCCCAACTTCTATCAGCATTTCAGAAACGGAGATCTGCCTATAGGAATTGCGGACTTTAACTCCTACAACCTTATCCTAAACGCGGCTCCCGAGATCGCAAACTCCTGGGCTATAAAGCTTGTACCCGGAGTAGAGGATAAAGAGACCGGAGAGATTTACAGATATATGGCGGGCGGCGCCGAAAGTTCGGTAATGTTTAAGTCAGATGCCGAGAGAGAACAGAAAGCCTGGGACTTCCTTGAATGGTGGTCAAGAGCCGATGTTCAGGCACAGTTCGGACAAAGACTCCAGATCCTCTACGGAGACGAGTACATTTGGCCTACCGCAAATATAGAAGCTTTCGGAATGCTCCCCTATCCGACATCGGACAAGAACATTATTATGGAGCAGTCAGCATATATTCTCGAAGCGCCCAGACTTCCCGGCAGCTATATGATGGAGCGAGAGCTTTCTAACGCATATAACGATGTTGTTGTAAACGGAGACAGCATCCGCTCGAGAATCGACGAAGTAGTAAAAACCGTAAGCCGTGAAACCGAACGCAAGCTTGAAGAATTCGGCTACATCGACTCCGATGGTAATATAATCTCTCCCTATGTCGCTCCCAATGTTGATACCGTGAGAGCGATTCTGGAAAAATAACCGACGGATATGTTTTTACACGTGGTACATAACCATAAGTATAAAGAAAGATTATTAACTATGGCAAATTCATCTGTAGGAAAACGCTCTCACAATAACAAATCGGGTTACTTCTTCGTATTCCCCTACGCGGCGCTCTTTGTGATTTTCATCTTAGCGCCCGTCGTAATGGCGGTAATACTTTCCTTTACAAACTTCAACGCGATCCAGTTTCCGAAGTTTGTAGGATTCTTAAACTACATCAATCTTATTACAAGCGATGATGTGTTTATGAAATACGTACTTCCGAATACAGTAAAGTACGCACTTATAGTCGGAGTCGGCGGATACGTGCTGGCATTTCTCCTTGCCTTTGGACTTGCAAACCTTCCCAAGGTGCCAAGAACAGTATTTGCCCTTATCCTCTACTCCCCGAGTATGACAACCGGTGTAGCTATGAGCGTCCTCTGGAAGATCCTTTTTACCGGAGACCAGACAGGGTACTTAAACAGCTGGCTTATGGATATCGGAATTATAAATGAGCCCATCATCTGGCTGACCAATGCGAACTTCCTTCTACCTATTGTCATCATCATCGGACTTTGGAGCAGCATGGGCGTAGGCTTTTTATCAATCCTTGCGGGACTTTTAAATGTTGACGAATCCCTCTACGAAGCGGCGGCCATCGACGGAGTTAAGAACAGATTCCAGGAGATGATCTACGTAACAATCCCGAGTATGAAGCCCCAGATGCTCTTCGCGGCGGTTATGCAGATCGTTGGAGCTTTCCAGAACGGTACGATAGCGACGATGCTTGCCGGAAACCCTACACCGGGCTACTCCGCACAGCTTATCGTAAACCACATCGAAGACTATGGATTTATCAGATATGAGATGGGATATGCGGCGGCTGTTTCTGTAATACTTTTACTTATCGTACAAATTTTCAGCTCGGTATCAACAAAGCTCTTTGGCGAAAAAGACTAAGGAAAGGAGGTACAAAAAATGGCATATAAAGGACACAGAATAAACCCTGACAAGTTCGAAAAAGGTCAGATAAAAATATACCTGCTTGTACTTCCTATGGTACTTCTTTGCGGACTGCCGATCATATTTATAATCTTCCATGCATTTAAGCCTATGGAAGAACTCTTCGCTTTCCCACCGAAGTTTATCACGCTTCATCCGACCCTTGATAACTTCGTAAAGCTCGTTAAGGCATCGAGATCGGGAAGCATTCCTCTCTCGAAGTACTTCTTTAACAGTATCTTCGTAACTGTTGCCGTTGTATTTGGTTCCTTACTCTTTTCGACAATGGCAGCCTACGCTCTTTCAAAGATAAAGTTTAAGGGCGCTAAGATAATGATGCAGATCAACCAGATAGCGCTTATGTTCGTATCAGTAGCGGTTATGATCCCCAGATATCTGGTTGTAAACAAGCTCGGAATGATCGACACCTACTGGGCAGAAATCCTTCCTCTTCTGGCACTGCCCGTTGGACTTTTCCTTATAAAGCAGTTTGTGGACCAGGTGCCGGATTCCCTTATCGAAGCGGCGTATATGGACGGCGCAAAGGAATGGCAGATTTACCTTAAAGTAATCCTTCCTCTTATAAAGCCCGCAATCGCAACAGCTGCGATCCTGGTATTCCAGCAGGTTTGGAACAATCTTGAGACATCGAACTATTACGTTAATGATGACTCTATAAAGTCACTTGCCTTTTATATGAACACACTGACCTCAACTACAACGACCAATACAGTAGCCGGTCAGGGTATTGCGGCAGCAGCATCGCTGATCATGTTCCTGCCCAACCTTATACTTTTTATCATCCTTCAGAAGAACGTTATGAACACCATGGCACATTCCGGAATCAAGTAAGTTTAAGAGGTGGAAATCGTGAAAAACAGATTCATCAGAATAATTAAATCCGCGATACTACCCATTGTACTTGCGGGAAGTGTTCTTACGGGAAGCTACCTTCAGGCCTTTGCCGATGCGCCGTATAAAACATACACTGTTGACGGCTACGGCTCGGTCACAGAGACACAAACAGCTTATCTTCCCTATAAGACTATAACCAAGATCGGAGAGGAAACCCTTCTTACCCCGACGGACTTTACTCTTGTAAATGATGAGTTCATCTATATCTTAGACAGCGGAAATGCAAGAGTTGTAGTATCCGATATGGAGGGCGAGCCTGTGATGACCTTCGGAGAAGGAATACTGGTTGCGCCAAAGGGCATATATGTTACAAAGGACCGCACAACATACGTTGCGGACAGAGACGCAAAAGCAATCTTCGTATTTGACAAGGAAGGTAATCTTACAAACACATACACAAAGCCTACCGAGGCTATGTACGGCGATACGCTGGACTTCCTTCCCTTAAAGATAGTAGCCAATAAATCAGGAACAATGTACGTTGTCTGCGAATCCAACACAAACGGAATCGTACAGATAAGCCCCGTTGAAGGCGGAACCTTCCTCGGATACTTCGGAACCAACGCTACGAAGGCAAATATCTGGACCATCATCTGGAGAGCGATTCTCACAGATGCCCAGAGGGCGAAGATGCAGTCCAACATCCCCGCTACTCCCGATAACATGGCGATAGATGATAAGGGAGTCATCTACACAATAACCAGAGGTGAGAAAAACGATACATTAAAACGCCTCAACATTGCCGGTGTAAATATGATCGAAACCACCGACTATCCCGATATTCCTGCAGCGGTAGCAGCCGGAAACCATGACAACGTATTCGTAGCGACACAGACCGGATTTATCTACGAGTATAACAATGAAGGCGACCTGCTGTTTATGTTCGGAGGAAGCGACGACGGAAAGCAAAGAATCGGACTTTCCACAAAAGTGGAAGCAATCCAGATAGGACTTGACGACAAGATTTACGTCCTGGATTCCGAGAAGGCACAGATTCAGATTTACGAGCCTACAGAGTTTACCGCTTACCTTCACAATGCGCTCTACCTTTTCTCAAAGGGACGTTACGAAGAAAGCAAGGAGCCCCTCGGAAAAGTACTTGAGATGAACAACCTCTTTACCTACGCCAATATGGCAATGGGTAAGGCCCTTTACAAAGAGGGAGATTACGAAGGCGCTCTTTTGTACGCGAGAATCGCAAAAGACACCGATGGTTATTCTGACGCCTTCTGGGAGATCAGAAACGTCTGGCTTAAAAAGAACCTTACATGGATTGCAATCCTGATAATAGTCATAGTAGTACTGACGATTCTGGTTAAGTTTTTACAGAAAAAGAAAAATATCCTTGATAAGCCCAAGACCTTTTTGAAAAAGATCGGAGAAGTAAAGATCGTAAAGCAGCTTTGCTACAGCTTTTACTTTATAAGACATCCCATAGACGGAAGCTACGGAATCAAGAGAGAAGGCAAAGTATCGGTACTTTCCGCAAATATCATTCTTTTGATCGGAACGGTATTTTATATCATCAATAAATACTTTTGCGGATTCTTAACAAAGACGGTAAGAGAAGGCAACTTCGATGTACTTTCCGATATCGGTATGATACTTATAGCACTTATCGCTGTAGTATCCTGCAACTATCTGATGTGTACCATCAATGACGGCGAAGGAAAGTTTAAGGATATATATTGCTCCCTTATCTACTGCTTTACGCCTTACCTGATACTTACACCGATACTGTTTATCCTTTCACACATCGTATCCAACAACGAGATCTTCTTCGTACAGTTTGGAAGCATCTGTATGTGGGTTTGGATCGCGGTACTTATATTTATCAGTATTCAGGAGATAAATAACTACACAGTCGGCGAGACGATAAAGATCATTCTTCTTACGGTATTTACTATTTTAATCGTAGCGCTGCTTATATTTATAATCTATGTACTTTGGTCGCAGGTATTTGATTTCCTGCAGTCAATATTCGGAGAGGTGGTGTATCGAATTGGCTCATAAAAGAATAGCTAAAATAATTACATCCCTCTTAGCATCAGCCCTCGTTTTGGGAATGATGCAAACCTCTACCCTCCCCTTTGGTCCTCTTAGCCTTTCCGTCTGCGAAGCTGCTACCGAAATAAACGGTCACACCTTTGCGGCGGAAAGCTCAGGGTACCGGCTGTATGTGGACGAGAGCGATCTTTCTCTTGTGGTTGAGGACAAGAATACCGGCGCATATATGGAATCATCCATCAGCTATGACGACGGGAAAAACAATGCCAGCTGGCTGGGAGCAATGAAGTCGGCGGTCGTTCTTACTATGATCAACGGCAACGACGATACTCAGCAGGCCGATCTTATAAACGATGACGTAAAAAAGGATATAAAGTATACCGACAAAGGCTTTACTGCCGAGCTTTACTGGAATAAGTACAGATTCGGTATGACCCTTGAGGTAGAGATTACGGACGATGGAGTAAAGGCACGGATTCCGGATGAAAGTATTCACGAGGACGGAGACAGCTACTTTATCGGTACCATTGCTCTCTACCCCTATATGGGTAATTCCTACCTCGACAGTAAAGATGGGTATATCTTAGTACCCGATGGAAACGGAGCCCTTATCTACCTTAACGATAAAGAGGGAAGATTTAAGAGCGGTTTTTCCGGAATGATCTACGGAAGCGATGTAGGATTTGATGAATCCGATGTCACTACTCTTTTAAAGGACAGATACAATACCATCTCAGATTCTGAGAAGGTTATAGCTCCCGTTTTCGGAATCGCACACACAGATGATGAGATTGCTTATCTTGCAATCGTTGAGGACGGAGAAGCGAGAGCTTCGATTGAGTGTATACCAAACGGCGTATCCGTTGATTACAACAGAGCATACGCAAAGTTTACTTTAAGAAAGACCTACACTCAGCCCACAAGTAACAATTCAACTGCAGGTTCCTTACACATCTACGAGTCGGAAAGAAGCCACTCGGACCTTGGAGTCAGATACATTTTCTTATCCGGAGAGGATGCAGACTACTCCGGTATGGCAAGATGCTACAGGGATTATCTGATAACCAACGGTTTACTTAAAGCTTCAGACACCTCTTACAAAACAAGAGTGGATTTCCTTGGAACGGAAAGAGAAAGCTGGGTCCTTGGAACCACACCTGTTGTAATGACGACGGTAGATGATATAAACGAAATCTACGAGGAGCTGCGTAGCGAGAATGTAACGGAAATCCTCTCGGTATACAAGGGATGGCAGAAGGGCGGTCTTTACGACCTTCCCATAAGCTCCTACAGCGTAGAGTCTAAGATAGGCGGAAAAGCAAAGCTCACAAAGCTTATTAACGAAGCGAAGGAAAATGGTATAGACCTTTACCTTTATAACAATGCCCTTCTTATCAACCCCGATGAGAAAAACGCAACCTTCAATGTTGTAAAGAAGATAAACAAGAGAAGATTTGAACTTACGACATATATGGATGTTTACAAGACACTTTTGTACATCATCCCTTCAAGAAGCGAGGCCCTCTTAAACAGATTTATTAAGAGCTATACGCAAAAGGGAGTTAATAATCTTGCTCTTGCGGGCATTACCGGTACACTTTTTTCGTACAACTACAGCGGAAGCAACTACACAAGATACGACACCCAGGCTTCCTACGCATCTACTGTTTCAAAAGTAGCGGAGAGCACAGAGCTTATTATGGAACAGCCCTTTGCGTACCTCTGGTCTGAGGCAGGTGCGTTCCTCGATATGCCCCTTTACACATCGGCATACATCTTCGAGGATGAAAGCATACCTTTCCTCAGTATGGTACTTAAAGGAAATATGCCGGTATATGCTGAGTACGTAAATTTTGAAGCTAATAAGCAGGAGTTTTTCTTAAAGATGGTTGAGAGCGGATCCTTCCCCTCCTTCTACATCACAAAAGAGAGCTCGTCGGAACTTATATATACCAATTCAAGCGACATTTACAGCTCGGAATTTTCATCTTACAGATCGACCATAGCGCAGTACGATGAAAAGCTTGGAGAATTAAACAATCTCCTTGCCGGTGCAACGATAGAAAAACATGAGATTTTAGAATCCGGAGTTGTAAAGGTTACTTACTCAAACGGAGTCAGGGTATATATCAACTACGGCTCCGAAGAACAAACAGCAGACGGATTAACCATTGGTTCAATGTCCTATGAGGTAGGCAGGTAATGAGTGATATTAATGGTCAGGTAAAATCGGATATAGAAGAAAGAAAGCCTAAAAGAGTAAGGGTAAAGAGAGGAAAACTCGAAGCCCGCGAAGCGAGGATGGGATATTTCTTCGTACTTCCCTGGATCATAGGTACATTAATCTTCGTACTTATCCCGCTGGGTCAGTCCTTTTACTATATGTGGTACAACATAAGGATCACACCTTTGGGAACAAAGTTCACCTGGGTAGGAACGGGAAACTTCACACAGATATGGCTTGAAAATCCGGAGTTCCCACAGCAGCTTGTCACATATATCTGGCAGACCATTGTGGAAGTTCCCATAATCGTGGTATTCGCCCTTATCATTGCGATGATGCTAAACGGAAAGATCAAGCTGAAAGGCTTCTTTAGACTTATCTTCTTCCTTCCCGTCATCATCGTCAGCGGACCTGTTATGAATATGCTGGTAAGCGAGGGAGCATCAACGATCCCCGCTATGAATACACAGGCTGTGATAAACGCTCTGGATTCTTTTCTGCCGTACTCGGTGGCGCAGTCCGTGGGAGAGCTTTTCGGAAATATGATAATGATCCTCTGGTACTCCGGAGTACAGATCCTTATCTTCCTCTCCGCCCTGCAAAAAGTTGATCCTTCTTTATACGAAGCGGCAAAGATGGACGGCGGATCCGGATGGGAATGTTTCTGGAAGATAACTCTTCCGACGATCAAGAACTTTATTTTGCTGAATGCAGTTTATACAGTAATCTTCTTATCGAGCAACGAACAAAACGAACTTATCACGATGATAAAGAATGCTATGTTCTCCGGTACGAAGGAGAAGGGATACGGATATGCATCGGCAATGGCATGGATGTATTCCATTGTAGTTACGCTTATTGTTCTTCTCTTCTTTGTAGTCCTTGGAAATAAGAGAGACCAGTACGACAGACTTGTTTCCAAGAGAAAGAGGATGCTTAAGAGAGAAGAGAGACTTTCAAAGAAGATAGAAAGGAGGAGCTTAAGAAATGAGAAAAAACTCGAGCGAGCAAGGCGCAGCCACCGCTACAAGACCTACGACGGCCGCGGCGACTATTAAAAAGATCTTTACAAAAGAAAAGCTCCACCGTTTCGTCTTTGGTACAAGAGAAAAGCAGGGCGTAGGAAAGATGATCGTAATCTACGCGCTCCTTATCTGCATCGGATTCGTATACCTCTATCCTATGCTCTATATGATAAGCACAAGCTTTATGAGCAGGGACGACCTCCTCGATACATCAGTAAAATGGCTGCCATCAAGCTTTTACATCCAAAACTATATCGACGCGGGAAAATCAATGGATTTCTTTATGAGTTTCCTGAAGGGAATTGCAATAGCCGGTATTCCCACACTTATCAATATAGTTATCTGTATGATGGTTGGATACGGATTTGCAAGATACGACTTCAAGGGAAAGAAGATAATGATGGGCCTTTTAATCTTTTCCTACATCCTTCCCAGCCAGGTAACGATGATACCGACTTATGTTCTTTACAACAATATGCATATTCTCGGTACCATACTTACTTTTGTAATTCCGGCGCTTTTCGGAAACGGACTGAACGCCCCGATCTTTATACTGATCTTTTATCAGTTCTTTAAGCAGATACCCAAGGTACTTACAGAGGCTGCTGCTATCGACGGAGCGGGACATTTTAAGACTTTCTTCCGTATAGCGGTTCCTTCGGCGATACCGGCAATTGTTACCGTTGTACTTTTCTCATTTGTCTGGTACTGGAACGAGTCCTATTTAACGGAACTGTACGTACAGGGACTTTCGGCAAATTCGGTCTGGACAAATCTTGTAGTACAGCTTAAAAACTTTGACCAGTCCTTTAATACAAGGGCAACCGTTGGTGATACGGCGACAAGCTTAAACGAGTCTGTCAGAATGGCAGCAACCACCATCAGTATACTTCCTCTTCTTATCATGTATCTGATACTTCAGAAGCAGTTTGTAGAGAGTATAGACAGAGCCGGTATTACAGGCGAATAAACCGATAAAACCGCAACCTCCTTTCAGAAGGTAGGAGGGGCGATTAACAAATAAACTAATTTTTCATAATAAAGACTAACTATTAGAAATAGTCAATAAAAAGTTTTTAAAACAGAAAAGTTTTGAATATCGTGGCGATGACCATATCATCGCAATCAGTACATTGAAAATTGCATGACAAATAGAGCATCAGTAATGGTGCTCTGACA
>JAFUFI010000023.1 GCA_017469945.1 Lachnospiraceae bacterium
AGTTGCTGTGTCCTTTTCAGAATAGTCTGAAAATGACACAGCAACTCCGTCCCCGGGGGTCAAACCCTGCAAATGTGGAACCTAAATATCTGGAATTCTACTTTATTTAGAAAATTCACCTATTTCACAACCAAAATCCCAATTATAATTGAATTTAGCCATTTAACTCTACTGTACGTGGTGATATACTGTGATTAAATCAACCGGTAGATGAAACTCGAGAATGCGAACCACTGAAAGGAGAGATAATGGAGGAGAAGGCTTTTTCAAAGATCCTGCAGAAACTTAGGAAAGAAGCGGGAATGACACAGGAACAGTTGGCAGGAAAACTGGGTGTCAGCCCACAGGCAGTTTCTAAATGGGAAAACGGAAGCTACCCGGAGGGAGATCTTTTACCGCGCCTTGCGGATTGCTTTGGAGTTTCTATTGATACGCTCTACGGCAGAGACGAAGGAAAGATTTCCGTAGAGCAGCAGGTGGTAAATGCGGTACATAGGATCTGGGATGATGAGAGCCTGGATCACAATGGAAAAATAGGGGAGTATGGAAAGCTTTTCAAGAATATTCTCTGGGCTTTAAATATCGCTTCATTTTCTGCGGGAAAAAACTATTATGAGATGCCGGTGTTTTCTGAAAAAGAAAAAATGGCATCGGCGGTCATAAACGACAGCTTTTATGAGTATATGAACCTTACCTGCGGAAAGGAATTCTGTGTGTATCTGAAAAACCAGGAGGCAGGGGAAGGACTTCGGGTTTTTTTGAAGGATACGGAAAAAGTCAGAAAGCTCTTTAAAATGCTTTCGGATAAGGACTGTGTTGATATCATCAGCTATATGTACAGTCTTTCGAGATTACAGTTTGCTGATGTTGATGCAATCTCGGCTTCTTGTAAAATCAGTAAAGAAAAGACTGAAAAAGTATTGGAGTTTTTAACACAGGACCTTGGACTTAACAGCGGTAACAAACCTTTTGAATCCATATCGCTGATCGGTAAAGACGGAAAAGACAGTAAGGCCTATGCGGCCCATGAAACTTTTGGGGGATTGCTTTTTATTCTGTTTGCGGTTGCCGATGCTTATGTGCACACGCCATGGGGCTTCAGCAATATGACAGATAATAAAAGCGGACCATATTTAAAACGGGAGGAGTCATAACTACATGTCAGACTTTAAAGAAAGCAAGGATAATCCCTTGCACAAAGAATTCGGTATATGGAGTAATACCGGATATATCATTAAAAATATGGCAAAATACTGTCCGCAGGCGATCTTTCTTACTATTCTGGGAATCGTATGCGGTTCCGTTTTCCAGTACTTTTGGGGGATCTTCGGAAAGTTTGTTATTGACGATATTACGGGGGGATTAGGAGAAAAGGAGAGCATACACAAACTCCTGATAACCATCGCCATAGCGGGAGCTATAGCAGTCTTTTTGTCCCTGGGGAATACGATCTCGAACAATCAGCTCTGGTACAGGCTGATCTTCGTTCGCATGTATATGATTACAGAGCGTATCGAGCGCGTACTTAACCTGAAATTCGAGATGCTTGAAAAGCCTGATGTTATGGATATAGCTGAAAGGGCAAGCGAGGCAACCGGTGGCAATTATAATGGCGTCGAGGGCATGATGAACAGAATGCGTGAGCTTGGGCAGAACGCATTCACTCTTGTTGTGACCTTCATTGCGGTAACGGTGCTTGACTGGAGACTCATCATCGCAATAATCATCTTAAGTATTGGCGAATTTTTATACTACAGATATATTATTAAAAAGGACAAAAAAGAGGTCTGGGATAAGCTTTCCACCACGTGGCGCCAGACCCACTACATGGAAAGAGTTACCCAGGATTTTGATTTTGCCAAGGATATTCGTCTTTATGGTCTCAGCTCTTTTCTTGCGGATAAGCAAAAGAAGATTTACGACAAGAGATATAAGCGCATTGCATATCACGAAGATCTGTGGTTTGGGTATAATGTGCTGGCGAGGCTTACCTATATCATTATCCAGGCTTGCATATACGGAGCGCTGTATCTGGCTATTTTTAACAGGAGCCTTTCCGTCGGAAACTTTACCATGTTTCTGTCGATGGCGGTTGCTTTTTCCGGAGCTCTTACCAATTTCTTAAACAGATTCGGAGATTACAAGAGGGCTTCTTTAGAGACGGACGATTTCAGATCCTTTATGGAACTTGAGATATTTGACGATGAGCAGGATGCAATCCCTGTGCCGGAAGCGGATGAATACGAGATAGAATTCGTAAATGTATCCTACAGATACCATAAAGCAGAAAAGGATGCCCTCACAGGGCTAAATCTCAAGATAAAGCCGGGAGAGAAGCTGGCGGTCGTAGGTCTTAACGGAGCAGGAAAGACTACGATGATAAAACTTCTGCTCAGGCTCTACGATCCGACCGAGGGGTATATTACGCTCAATGGTACGGATATCAGAAGATTCCGCAGGAAGGATTATTACAGACTTTTTGCACCGGTATTCCAAAATGTCGAGATCTTTGCATTTTTACTCGGAGAGAATATTTCTCTTAAACAGATGGAAAAGACGGACCGGGAAAAAGTGCTTAAATGTGCTGAGGAAGCGGATCTTCTTGAAAGAATTACATCTCTTGAAAAGGGAATTGATACCCCTCTTACCAATGTGGTAGAAGACGACGGAATAGACCTTTCCGGCGGCGAGAAACAAAAGCTGGCCCTTGCAAGAGCTCTTTACAAGGGAGCGAAGATGGTTGTCTTGGATGAGCCCACTTCTGCTCTTGATGCCCTTGCGGAACAGGCGCTTTACGAGAGATTCGACGAGATGGTGGGGACGAAGAGTGCGGTTTATATTTCACACAGACTTGCCTCCACAAGATTTTGCGATAACGTAGCCATGTTTTCCGGTGGACGGATGATCGAGTACGGAACCCACGACGAGCTTATGGCTAAGGGCGGGGAGTACGCTGATATGTTCAACACCCAGGCACAGTACTATCGTGAGGAAAGCGGGGTGAGTGAAAATGAATAAAAAAGAGTTTAAAAAGATATTTGACACTATAAGCCTTCTTTTCTCCACAGCAGGAAAGAAATACCCGGGATTTTTCGTGGTTCAGATCATAAAGACCTTAGCAACCATCGGCCAGCCCTTTATCGCCATATTTGTATCCCCTCTTATCATCGACGAGATCGTAGGCACCAGAGACTTAAAGAAGATGATCATTTACGCGGGGATCATCATTTTCGGAGAGGCTGTTTTTTCCATTATCATTAATAAATGTGATGCGGTGCTGAATAAGTACGGGGAAAAACTTGGTAACTATTTTAATATTCTTATCGGAAAGCACTCCATGGAGCTGGATTTTCAGCTTACGGAGGACAAGGCAGCCCTTGAACAGATTGAAAAGGCCAGAACCGGAATGGATTGGTACTCAGGCGGAGTAAAGGGAGTAGCGGATCAGGTATTTTTATTTATCGGAAATATATTTAAGATAGTCGGATTTGTAACCGTCATTGCACTGCATGCACCCCTTCTTCTCGCTGTAATGGCTGTATATGTGGTGATAAATTCACTCCTTGTTTCGAAGCAAAATAAGATAAGTCTGGAAGCCTTTAAGAAGCTGTCCAAGGTAAACAGGCTCTTCGGGTACTTCGGCTGGAATATAGTCGATCCCAGATATGGAAAAGACGTAAGACTTTACGAAGCTCAGGAGACTTTTGAATCTGCCTGGCAAAGGAATACCGACAAGAGCAATAAACACTGGAAATGGCAGGCGGATACACAGTTCCCATACGCGTTGATGCTGGATCTTTTCTCTATCATCCGAAGCATATTTGCATACTTCTACGTAGCGCTGCTTGCTATTAAGGGATTTTACAGTGTAGGTATCTTCAGTCAGCTTGTTGCTTCCGAGGGAGCCCTCGATGCAACTTTAGGCGGTCTTGTATGGAATATTACCGAGATAATAAAGAGATGTAATTACGCATACGAGTATGTGCTTTTTATGAACTATCCGGCGGCTCTTCCCAAAGGGGATATGCCTGTGGAAAAAAAGTCTCATGAAATAGAATTCAGACATGTAACCTTTGCTTATCCCGGCACGGAGAGAAAGATCCTTGATGATATCAGTATAAAGATTGCTCCCGGCGAGCACCTTTCGATCGTAGGACTTAACGGTGCGGGCAAGACTACATTCATCAAACTGCTTTGCAGACTTTATGACCCCACGGAAGGCGAGATCCTTTTGGACGGAGTAAATATAAAAGAGTACGATTACAAGAAGTATATGGAGCAATTTGCCCCTGTATTCCAGGATTTTAAACTCTTTGCGCTCACTCTTTCGGATAATATCGTTTTTGACAAAGATACTGATGAGGCTAAAGAGCGCATAGGTGAGCTTACAAAGCTGGTTGGCCTTGAAGATTTTGTTAAAAAGCTCGATAAGGGAATGGATACAAATATATTCAAGTTCTTTGATGAGGAAGGTATTGAACCTTCGGGCGGTGAGCAGCAAAAGATCGCTATCGCTAGAGCTCTATACAAGGATTCACCGGTGGTTATCCTTGACGAGCCGACAGCAGCTTTAGACCCTGTTGCGGAGTATGATATATACCGCCAGTTTAATACCCTTGTGGGAGGACGCAGCGCATTCTATATTTCCCACAGACTTTCGAGCTGTAAGTTCTGTGATAAGATCGCGGTTTTCTCGGATGGAAAGATTGCGGAATACGGAACTCACGAGGAACTTGAGAAGATTCCGGGAGGCATCTACGCCGCTATGTTTGAGGCTCAGGCAAAGTATTATAGATAGCAAAAAACAAAAACGCAATATATGACCAGTCCTTAACAAAAGTTAGTAGGTATTAACTATGGGCTATATGATAGATTTTGAGTATGTGAAAATGTGCTCAAAATCTATTTGTTTATAGGGAAAATGTAAGCAAAAGTTTGAATGCGCCGGAGCGCAAAGAGCAGCAAGCGAAGATTTTGAATCTATATAGAAAAGCGAGATAAAAATGAACCCGAATTACAGAAATGTATTTGCCGAGATCGGTATACCCGAGAGCGAAGTGAAAGCAAGGCTCGAAGAGATAAAGGAGCAGTTTTTCCATGGCAAAGATTCATTTTACCATGAGACTTCGGATGGTATGGCCTATCTTGAAGATACAGGAAATTTTGATGCCAGAACCGAAGGCATGAGCTACGGAATGATGATCTGCGTCCAGCTTGATATGAAAGATGAGTTTGACCGTATCTGGAAATGGGCGAAGAAATATATGTATATGACGGAAGGATACAGCGAAGGATATTTCGCCTGGTCCTGCGCTACAGACGGAAAGAGAAATGCCGACGGGGCCGCTCCCGACGGAGAGGAATTCTTTGTAATGGCACTTTTCTTTGCAAGCCACAGATGGGGAGACGGAGAGGGAGACTTAAATTACTCCGCCGAGGCTAAAAAGATCCTTTCCGCTATGGTCCATAAGGGAGAAAACGGAAGAACCGGCGCTCCCATGTTTAACAGAGACAATCATCAGATCCTCTTTGTACCCGGAATCGATTACACCGATCCTTCCTATCATCTGCCTCATTTCTATGAGCTTTGGGCTAAGTGGGGAAATGAAGAGGACAAGGAGTTTTTCAAAGAGGCCGCAAAGGTAAGCAGAGTTTACTTAAGCGAGGCTTGCCACCCTGATACCGGATTTTCCGCAGAGTACGCTGAATTTGACGGATCGCCCATGTCAAGACCGATTCCATGGACAAAGGACAGGCACGACTGGTTCTTCAGCGATTCCTACAGGACAGTCGCAAATATCGGACTTGACTTTGCATGGTTTGGAAAAGACGAAGGCCAGACTAAGGCGGCATATAACATTCAGCGCGCGCTTTTAAACGATATGGAAAATGATATTTACCATATCTACGAGGTTGACGGAAGAATCGCCGGAGAAAAAGCCCTTCATCCTTTTGCCATCACAGCAACGGTTGCTCAGTCGACTCTTGCCACAAAGCTTGATGATATTGCGAAAACCTGGGTTAAGAAGTTTTACGAAATGCCCCTTAGAACCGGCGAGAGAAGATATTACGACAACTGCCTTTATATGTTTGCATTCCTCGCTCTTTCGGGAAATTATCGCATATACTAGGCGGCTTTCGCTTGATTAAAGATCTGCAAAGAAGGTAAAAGATATGAACGAAGACAGAAGAGGGCCGGTAGCACCTAAGGACCCCACAATGAAAAGGCCCTGCTACTATATTATGAAAAACAAGGATGTCTGCGCATCGCCGCAGCCTGACGGCAGAGGCATCCAGTTTATATACGAAAGCGACGGACGTCTTAAGGCCAGCGCCAAACTTGTGGGCAGCCTCGAAGATGAAAAGATGATCGCTCAGCTTGATACCGTTGAAGGCTTAAGAGCTCAGGTCCATTCCGTAGGCGTATCCGTTAAAAAGCCCGGAGAGCCCGTTGGCGTAAGATTCGCTTTCCAGATGTACGGAAAGACCGATCCGTACGTATCCGGAACCACTCTTTATATGGATGTTCCTTCCGATGGTATGGAGATGGTGATGGAGCTCGATAAGTTCACCTGGTCGGAGGATGACAATGTTCCCGGTCAGATCCGCTTCGAGTTTCCCGAAGCCGGAATGCAGGCTAAAGTATCTGTTTGCTTTTATATGAATGACGGGTACACGGCCCCCGAGCAAAAAACAGATAAGGATATTGATTTTAACAGCCCCGTTTACAAGGCAATGATAGAAAAATCTCTTCTTCAAAAGGGAAATACGGGAAGACTTAAAAAGGCAATAGAAAAAGCAAGACGCGGCGAAGAGGTAACCGTTGGTTTTATCGGCGGTTCCATAACCCAGGGTGCCGGAGCAATCCCCATCAATGAAAACTGCTACGCATACAACGCTTTTAAAGGCTTCTGTGATCTTGCCGGAAGAGGATATGAAGATAATGTTAAATACGTAAAGGCGGGCGTCGGAGGAACTCCTTCCGAGGTCGGAATCCTCAGATACAGGGCGGATGTTGAGGATAACGGAGAAATCTCTCCCGACGTGATGATCGTAGAATTTGCCGTAAATGATGAAGGCGACGAGACAAAGGGCGAGTTTTACGACTCTCTTGTTAGAAAGATTTACAACAGCCCGCAGAAGCCCGCTGTGATCCTTCTTTTTGCGGTATTCGTTGACGGATACAACCTTGAAGAGAGACTTAAGTGCGTCGGAGAGAGCTACAATCTTCCCATGGTCAGCACAAAAAAGAGCGTTTACGACCAGTTCTACTTTAGCGAGGAAGAGGGCGGTATCGTATCAAAGAACCAGTACTTCTACGATATGTACCATCCCACAAATGTCGGACATAAGATCATGGCGGACGGGCTCATCAATATGTTTAAGATCGCGGATGAGGCTCCCTATGAGGAGGACTTCGACATTACAAATATAAAACCTCCCAAGGGTGGAGAGTTCGAAAACATTTACTTTGTTGACAGAGCAAATATTGATAAGTGCAGCGCTGTTGTAAGTTACGATGCCGGGGCGTTTACCGGCGAGAGTAAGGAGCTTCAGTTCGTCGAGAGAAATCTTGATCTCGGAGGAACTCCCGAGTTTAAAAACAACTGGCTCTACGACGGAAAAGCCTGCAAAGATAATGCCACATTCAGACTCAATGTCAAAGCTTCGGCGCTTCTTGTGGCATATATGGATTCTGCGTCGATCGAAGTGGGAACTTGTAAGGTCAGCGTAGACGGAAAGGAAGTCCTTTCCATCGATCCCCATATTGTGGGATGGTCACATTGCAATGCATATATAGCCTTCAGAGGATTAGAGAATAAAGAGAGAGTAGTAGAAATCACAATTCCCGAAAAGGACAAGGACAAGAGATTTACGCTTCTTGGATTCGGAATTGTGGATTAAGGAGTCTTATGAAAAAGCTGGTGAATCCAATATTAAAAATGGATTATCCGGATCCGGATGTTATCCGTGTCGGAGATACATATTATATGGTGTCTACGACAATGTATTTTATGCCGGGATGCGTCATCTTAAGATCGTACGATCTTGCCGAGTGGGAGATAGTCGGATATGTGTATGATAAGCTGGACGATACTCCCGCCGAGAGGATGGAGTTTGAGAAAAACGAATACTCCGGCGGAATGTGGGCTCCGTCCATCAGATATCATGAAAATGAGTTTATCATTTCCTTCAGGAGCAACAGCGGCGATAAGAATTACATCTTCCGTTCCGACAAAATAGAGGGACCCTGGAAGAAAAATGTACTTCAGGGAGCTTTTCACGATTCATCGCTTCTTTTTGATGACGACGGAAGAAAGTACATTGTTTACGGAAATACTGAGATCCGCATAACCGAGCTTAATGATGAACTTACAGCTCCAAAACCGGGAGGACTTAACAGAATCCTTTTCAGGGACGAGACAAAGCATATCCTCGGATACGAAGGGTCTCACATATACAAAATAGGAGAGTATTACTACGTATTTGTTATAAACTGGCCCGAAGGTGGAGTCAGAACGGAAAGCTGCTTTAGGTCAAAGAGCCTTACGGGAGAGTTTGAAGGCGGAGTTGTTCTTTCATCGGGAACAGACTACAGTCCTACGGGAGTTGCCCAGGGCGGAATCGTCGATACTCTCGGAGGAAAATGGTTTGCAGTTCTTTTCCAGGATATGGGAGCCGTAGGAAGGATTCCGGTACTCGTACCCGTGACCTGGAAGGATGATTTTCCTGTTTTCGGAGAGGAAGGCAAAGCTCCGGAGAGGCTTGAAATCGTAAGCTCAAGACCCGGATATCCCTACGAGCCTTTATATACTTCCGACAGATTCCTTCCTAAAGAAGGGCTTCCCAAGGAGAGACAGCTTTCTCCTCAGTGGCAGTGGAACCACCAGCCGGACAATAACCTTTGGAGACTTCTTCCCGAAGGTGGGCTTGAAGTTAAGACAGATAAAATAGCTATCAATCTTACACATGCCAAAAATACCCTGACTCAGCGTATGCTCTGGCCCTGCTGTGGCGCGGAAGTTACTATTGATGCTTCGTCTTTAAAGGACGGGGATGTTGCCGGGCTTTGCGCTCTTCAGTATTGCTACGGTCTTGTAGGGGTTATGAAGGAACTCGGCAATTACTATCTTGTTAGGATCGTAAGAAATACTGAAAAAGATAAAGACAATATGGCAAGGGTTGATTTTATGCCGGGATATCTTACGGACAAGATAAGACTTGACGGCCCTGAAGTAACGGTTTATCTTAAAGCAAATTTTGAGGATATGAAGGACAGACTTGATTTTTACTACTTCAAGAAAGACAAGTTTGTTAAGGTCGGAGCGCATCATAAGATGGAGTTTAGATTGTCTCATTTTACGGGCAACAGATTCGGACTTTGCGTTTACTCCACAAAGCGCCCCGGCGGAAAAGCAATATTTAAGAACTTTATTTACAGCAATTAAATAGCAATAATTGATATATATTTCTATTATCATAAAACAAAAATCCGGTATGATCTCATACCGGATTTAGTATTTATGAACATCTTTTTTTATTCCTGAGTTCTGACGTCTGTACTCGCTGGGAGAACAGCCCTTTTGCTGTTTGAAAAGGCGGTTAAAGGTTGAGATACTGGAAAATCCGGAGGAGATGGCGACGTCTGTAATTGAGACATCGGGTCTTGCCAAAAGAGTTTCCGCTTCCTTTATACGTCTGAAGCAAAGGTAATCACTGAAATTGTAGTTTGTATATTGCTTAAAGAGCCTCGAAAAATGGAACTTTGAAAAGCCTGTGTTTGCGGCGATATCGCCGAGACTAAGCTCCTCGGTAAAGTGGTTGTCGATATATTCGAGGGTTTCGTTGAAAAGCTCTACATACTCGCGGCGCTTTGTGGGCGTTGTGTTGGAAAAGACATTTTCCTGCTGGGTATAGTTTTCTCCGATGGTTATAAAAAGCTTTAAAAGAAGCGCCTGTATCGAAAGCTCTGAAAACTCGCTGTTTCCGAAGTATTCGTTTCTCATCTGGAGGAGCAGGTTGTATATATCGTCATACACTCCGGGATCCTTTTCGGATGTGATAAGAAGAGGGCGGGAGAGTATGGACATAATACGGGCGCTTCCTTTTAGCTTCATGGCAGCGCTGACATTCAAAAGGAATACAAATCTTCTTCCGGTAGGAGGGGCAGTGATCTCGTGGATGACTCCCGGAGGGATTATCAAAATCTCAGAAGGGTTTAAGACGAAGGTCTCGTTTCCGCAAACTACCGTATATATATTTTCAATAGGAAGAAGAATCTCCATGGCGGAATGCCAGTGAGCTTCAAAGCCGTGCGTCTGCTCATTTAACCATATTCTGTGCAGACTTTTGGCAGGATATTCAACTATTTCATGGCCGTCGGAAACTGTACGCGCGCCGGTCCAGTCGTTATTTACAGAGTAATAATTCTCAGTAATCTGTTCTGGGATATATGACATTTCGTTTCTCTTAGGTTTTTAAGTATAATAGCAATAATTGGTTACCTGTTTTTATGGCTACAGCACTCATTATAACATAATTTACCAAAAATAAAAGCGGATATGTGTCTAATTTGTACCAAAAAAGCCCGCATTTATATCAAAGAAATGTACAAAAAAGATAATAGCAAAATTTGAGAAGTATGACGCACGAAATAATAAGCGAAGAAAAGGGGCGAAAATTATACTAATTCTAGTATTAGGGACGGAGTATGCAATTATGCACAAAATCGGCTTTTTAAAAAAATACATGGCACTTGGTCTTATGGCTGCTATGTGCATGAGCGGATGCGCCTCCGGAAGCGGCGGGAGTAATCCCGAAAGCGCCGGAAACGGATCCGAGCAAAATTTGACAAGTGACGGATCGACAGATTCGAATAATACTATAGAAGGTTCAGAAACGGAAAAGTCTCTGGATAAGGACGAAACCATAGATACGCTGGCTGATGAAGCGGCGGTTCCTGTTTTAAGAGATTCTATGGAAGAGGAAATGGGAGTATTCGCCGGATGCGCGGTTACGGGAGGCGAGGTCGATGACCCCAAGGTTTGGGAAATCGTAACAACTCATTTTTCCGCCGTAACGCTGGGAAATGAACTTAAACCTGACGCCCTTGTGGGTTACAGCGTTGGCAAATGCCCCGGAACGCAGACGGATGAGCTTAACGGCGAGACCATAACGGTTCCCAAGCTTGACTACTCCAGAGCGGAAAAGATCCTTGACAAGATCCTTGAGTGGAACGGACAAAATCCTGACAAAAAGATAAAGGTCAGAGGACATGTTCTTGTCTGGCACTCGCAGACGCCGGAATGGTTCTTCCACGAAGATTACGATAAAAGTAAGCCCTACGTAAGCGCCGCTGAAATGAACAAGAGGCTTGAGTGGTATATACGTACCGTTCTTACACATTTCACCGGAGAGGACAGTAAGTACAAAGATCTGTTTTACGGATGGGATGTTGTGAACGAAGCCATAAGCGACGGGACGGGAACCTACCGGAGTGACAACGAAAATCCAAACGAGTCCTTAAGCGAGGACAGACACGGAAGCAATTCAAGCTGGTATCATGTTTACGGAAACGGCGACTTCATAGTAAACGCTTTTAAATACGCCAACAAATACGCTCCCGAGGATCTGGAACTTTATTACAACGATTATAACGAATGCAGTTTTAATAAGAAGAAAGGCATCTTAAGTCTCCTTGAGGAGATAAAAGCAGCCGAAGGCGCTCCCGGCGAAGGAACAAGAATTTCCGCCATGGGAATGCAAGGACACTACGGAATGGATTCACCTTCTTCGGGCGACATCATTTCCTCGATTCAGGATTATGCGAAGGTTGTCGGCAAGGTACAGATCACCGAGCTGGACATCAGCGCAAGCGATGAATATGATGGCAGTGATGAAGCAAAAAATGAGGAGAATGAAAAACTCCGAAAGAGATATAATATGATCAAGTACTCGGTCAACTCTTCCAATATTGAGGGTGACGTTGTTACGGGAATCACATTCTGGGGTACGGTGGATCATTACTCCTGGCTTCAGTCAAGATCGAACGTCGGAGGCGGAAACACAACAGGACTTCCGCAGATGCCGCTTTTGTTCGATGAGAACTATGAGCCGAAACCCTGCTTCTATGTTTTCGCAGGTAAGAAATAAATCCCGGTTATTAGGGACCGATCAAATACACAGGCGCCTCCCCAGGGAGAGCTCCGGAGGATGAAATGAACAAAACTCTGAAAAAAATCTTAATAGCAGTTGGCGTTGTCGTAGTCTTTGTTGGCGTAAGCGTACTGCTTTCAATGAGAAAGACAAAAGATTTCCACGAAAAATATGAAGGTGCCGATCTTACCGAAGAGGTAAGCATCGCCGAAAAAACCGGCACATACGAAAAATATCTTGCCAAATATCCCGATGCAAAAGATTGTGATAAAGATGTAGAGGTAGACCTCTTCGAATACGAAGCTGAAGGAAATGTTAAAGTAGAGACCAACTACCAGGGTGAGAGCAAGGTGCTCTTCACTGATACCGGTTCAGTTACAACCTGGAACGTAAATGTTCCCGAGAGCGGTTTCTACAACTTATACATGGAGTACCTTGCGGCAGAGTCCAGAGGAGTTGCGGCAGAGAGAAGAGTACTTATCAACGACGAACTTCCTTTTGACGATGCAACAAGCATTGAGTTCTCCAGAATGTGGACCAACGGAGGTCCTGTTAAGGTAGACAACCAGGGCAATGAAATAAGACCTACTCAGGTTGAAGTATACGGATGGCAGTCAGTATACTTCGTTGACGATATGGGATACGTAAACGAGCCCTACAAGTTCTACTTCGAAAAAGGAGATAACAAGCTTACCCTTGATGCCGAGAACGAACCGTTGGCAATTAAAAAGCTTGCGGTTGTAGGTGTCAAGAAGATTGCTTCTTATGAGGAATACATAGCTAAGCAGCCTGCAGACAAAAATGCGGAAGAGGCTAAGCACTACCACGAGGTGATCGAGGGAGAGGATTCGACCATAAGATCAGAGTCATCACTTTATGCTAAGTATGACAGATCCTCACCCACAACTTCACCCAACAGCGTAACAACTACCGTCCTCAACTATGTCGGAGGAGATGCCTGGAGAAGCAACGGCATGTGGGTAGAGTGGGAGTTCGAAGTTCCCGAAGACGGATACTACAACGTAATGGTTAAGGCCCGTCAGAACTACGCAAGAGGAAGCGTATCTAACCGCTCGGTACTTATCGACGGAGAGGTTCCTTTCAAGGAACTCGAAGAAGTTTCCTTCGCATACAGCAACGACTGGGAATGCAAGAATCTGGCAGACGAGAACGGAAACCCCTACAACATTTACCTAACAAAAGGTAAGCACACGATCCGCCTTGAGGCAACTTTAGGAGAGCTCGGATCCCTTCTTGCAGAGCTTGAGAACTCAACCTACAGACTCAACCAGCTTTACAGAAAGATCCTTGTTTACACCGGAGCTACACCGGACCAGTATCGTGATTACAAGATCGAATCAACCTATCCTGATATCATCAAGGGAATGGATATCGAGTCTAAGAGACTCTTTAAACTCGTAGATGACATGGTAGACTACAGCGGACAGAAGGGTGACTACATCGCTTCCGCACAGACCATGGCTCAGCAGCTTGAAAGATTCGTTAAGAAACCTCAGAAGATCACTCTTGAGTTCCTTACTTTCAAGGATAACATTACCGCACTCGGCACTGCGGCCCTTAACCTTTCGGAGACAAAGCTTGATGTGGATTACATCGAGATCACCGGAACTTCCGAACAGGCAAAGGTTGTTAAGAGCAACTTCTTCAAGTCCGCATGGCACGAGATCAAATCCTTCGTCGCTTCATTCTTCGTTGACTATAACGCGGTCGGAGATGTATACGAAGGAGGAGAAGCTAAAGACGCTATCACCGTCTGGGTACTTACCGGACGTGACCAGGGTACAATCCTTAAGTCCATGATCGACGATACCTTCACACCGGATACGGGAGTTAAGGTTAACGTAGAGATCGTAGACGCGGGCGCGCTCCTTAATGCCGTAATCGCCGGAAGAGGACCTGATGTTGTTCTTTCCGTAGGTGCAGATCAGCCTGTAAACTACGCGCTGAGAAATGCAGCCGAGGATATCACTCAGTTCCCCGATTATGAGGAAGTGCTTTCTCACTACTCACCCTCTTCATACGAACAGTACAGCTTAGACGGACATATCTACGCTATACCTGAGCAGCAGACATTCAACGTAATGTTCTACCGCAAGGATATCCTTGAAGAACTTGAACTTGAGGTTCCCGATACTTGGGATGAGCTTATTGAACTGCTTCCTACGATTCAGGGTAACAACCTTTCAATCGCAATCCCCAGTGCGGGCGGTAGCTCTACTTCAGCGGGAGCAACAACAACGGTTGCATCCAACGCACCTGACCTTTCACTTTACTTTACACTTCTCTTCCAGTACGGCGGAGATATGTACAACGAGCCCGGTACAAGCACAACGGTTGATACCGAGGCCGGAATCAAGGCATTTGATGATTACGTTAAGTACTTTAACGACTACGGTATTCCCGTTTACTTTGACTTCGTAAGCCGTTTCCGTTCGGGAGAGATGCCCATCGGTGTTGCACCTTACTCTACTTACAACACCCTTCAGGTATCCGCACCCGAGATCAGAGGACTTTGGGACTTCACCCTTATCCCCGGAACCGAAAAGGTTGACGAAAACGGAAACACTTACATCGACAGAACCTGCTTCATCACCGGTAACGCAACAATGATGCTCAAGAACGATGATGAAAACATCAAGCAGAGCTCTTGGGAGTTCATGAAGTGGTGGGCAAGCATTGACACCCAGGTTCGTTTCGGACGTGAGATAGAAGCGCTCCTCGGTGCATCAGCAAGATACAACACCGCAAACAGAGATGCCTTCTCCAAACTCTCTTGGAGCGTGGACGATATCGAAGTTCTCGCTGCACAGTGGGATCAGACAAAGGGTATCAGAGAAGTACCCGGCGGTTACTACACCGGACGTCACCTTGCAAACGCTGTACGTAAGTGCATCAATGACAAGGATGATACACGAGAAACTATTATTGACTACTCAATAAAGATAGACGAAGAAATCACCAAGAAACGTAAAGAGTTTGGAATGCCTTACGAAGAGTAAGGAAAAAAACTTCTTGAATGAGGAAGAAAATGAAAGAAAAGCAAGACAGTTATTTAAAAAAATACTTCCAGCTTAGAAAGCATAACGCTCAGGTGGCCTGGAAGAAGATGAAGGTGAGCAAGAACTGCTACATATTCCTTGCTCCCTACGCAATCCTGTTTACGATGTTTTTCGTATTCCCGGTAGTTGCTTCAATTTATTTGAGCTTTACCTACTACAACGTTCTCGAACCTGCGAGATTCATCGGACTCAACAACTACATAAGCCTTCTTCTTGAAGACGATATATTCCTGATAGGTATTAAAAACACACTTATCATAGCGGTGGTCACGGGACCCCTCGGATACATAATGTCATTCCTTTTTGCGTGGCTCATCAATGAGCTTCCGAGATGGGTACGAAGCGTAGCGGTAGTTGTTTTCTACGCCCCCTCCATTGCGGGTAACTGTTATGTTATCTTCTCAGTATTCTTCAGAGGTGATGCATACGGATGGGTTAACTCGATGCTTATGAACTTAGGTATCATTGACAACCCGATCCTCTGGTTTACAAATCCTAAGTACATGCTTCCGGTTTGTATGCTGGTAATCCTCTGGATGAGTCTTGGTACCGGATTCCTTTCATTCGTAGCCGGACTTCAGGGCGTCGACAGATCGATGTACGAAGCAGGATACATGGACGGTATCAAGAACCGTTGGCAGGAGCTTTGGTTCATCACCCTCCCCAGCATGAAGCCCATGCTTATGTTCGGTGCGGTTATGACCATCACACAGTCCTTCAACGTTTGTGACGTTACAATGCAGCTTTGCGGATATCCCAGTACGGACTACGCAGCCAGAACAATCGTAACACACCTGTTTGACTACGGTTTCTCGAGATTCGAGATGGGTTATGCATGTGCGATCGCGACTATACTATTCCTGATGATGTTGATTGTTAACAACGCAATTCAGAGTTTACTTAGAAGAGTAGGAACCTGACAATGAGTAAAAAGAGAAAGAAAGAATTAGAAGAAAAGCCTTATCATAAACCTCTTGTGAAGAGAAGAAAGCCCAACCGCTCCATCGCCGGAGACATAGCTTTATACTTCTTCCTTGTACTGGTTGCACTGATAATGGTGTTCCCTATTGTTTATGCGGTTAGCTCGGCACTGAAGCCTTTGGACGAGCTGTTTATGTTCCCTCCGAGGATCTTCCCCAGGAACCCTACCATAAACAACTTTACCGACCTTTTTGTTACCCTCGGTAAATCATGGGTTACATTTTCAAGATACCTTTTCAATACCGTATTTATGACTGCAGTTGGTACCGCAGGACATCTTATCATCGCATCAATGGGTGCATTCGTACTTGCTAAGTACGATTTCCCCGGCGGAAAAGCATTCTTCAAGATTGTAACACTTGCGATGATGTTCACAGGATACGTTACAGCTATCCCCAACTACATGATCATCAACAAACTCGGATGGATCGATACATACTGGGCAATCATCATCCCCGCATTTGCTTCACCTATGGGACTCTTCCTTATGAAGCAGTTCATGGAAGGTCTTCCCACTTCACTTATCGAAGCTGCGAAGATCGACGGTGCAAATGAGTGGAAGGTGTTCTTCCAGATAGTAATGCCGAATGTTAAGCCTGCGTGGATGACACTTATCATCTTCTCGGTACAGGGTCTCTGGAACAACAGAGCATCAACATTCATCTACTCCGAGGAGAAGAAGACACTCGTATTTGCACTCGGACAGATTTCACTCGGCGGTATCGCCAGAACCGGTCAGGCTGCAGCCGTACTGGTAGTAGTCATGATCGTACCGATCATCATCTTTATCTTCTCTGAGAGCCAGATCCTTGAAACAATGGCAAGCTCCGGACTTAAGGATTGATGATTATAGAAAACTTTTGACGAGGATTAGTATGAAAAACAAATTTCTACGCTTCGGACTTGTAGCAGCCGGTGCAATATTTGCATCACTTGCATTTCCGATGACCGCACAGGCGGGCGAGACAAATTACACATATGTATACGACTACTGGGAAGATGTTCAGGAATGTCCCGATACATACACAGTAGCAAGAACTTTCACATATCTTGACCTTGGACTTGAGAAAAACTTCAAGAACCCCGAGTCATTATATGTGCACGGAAACAAACTCTATGTCTGCGATACAGGAAACAATCGTATCGTTATCTTCGAGAGAGTTTCAACCGATGAATTCAAGTTCATAGAGGAGATAACCTCCATTAAAGGCTCTAAGATAAACGAACTCAACGCTCCGGCAGATATAGCCATCGGTGATGACGGATCGATCTTTATCGCTGACAGAGGTAACTCCAGAATCGTCAAAGTTGACAGCGAATACAACTATCTTATGGAGTTTGTAAAGCCGGTTGACTCGGCTATCCCGGATGACCTCATCTTTAACCCCGATAAGATCGTTTGCGATACCGCGGGAAGAGTTTACTGCTCAGCTTCCGGTATCAACAAAGGACTTGTTAAGTATGAAGCGGACGGAGAGTTCTCCGGATTCGTAGGAGCAACCCCCGTTGCATACAACATTACAGATTATCTTTGGAAGAAGTTCGCATCTCAGGAGCAGCGTGCTCAGATGGAATCCTTCGTTCCTACCGAGTACGATAACGTATTCATCGACAAGGACGGATTCATTTACGCCTGCGCCGGCGGACAAAAAGAAGAAGACCTTGATGCCGAAACCGTTGATGCCGTAAGAAAGCTTAATATGCTCGGCAGCGACATCTTGGTAAGAAACGGCGACTATCCCGTTTACGGAGACCTTTACTGGTCAGGCGGCGGTGGTATTACCGGACCTTCTTATTTCAAAGATGTAACAGTATTTGACAATGATATTTTTGTTTGCCTCGACCAGAACAGAGGACGTCTCTTCGGATATGACGATCAGGGCAGACTTATATATGCTTTCGGCGGTAACGGAAATATGGACGGTTACTTCCGTAAGCCCGTATCTCTTGAACATATGGATTACGATCTCCTTGTTTTGGACCAGCTTGATTGTGCAATCACATTGTTCATCCCTACCGAAGTAGGTAATCTCATCTACACCGCTATGGACCAGTTCGACCACGGTCAGTACGATGAGGCACAGGCTTCATGGGAACAGGTAAAAGCATTAAACGGTAACTACTCACTTGCTTACATCGGAATCGGACGTTCCCTTCTTCGTAAGGAGCAGTACAAAGATGCAATGGAGTACTTTGAAGTTAAGTACGATGACGAGAATTACTCAAGAGCATTTGCCCAGTACCGTAAAGTATGGGTTAAGAATAATATCGGTTGGATCGTTGCCGTAATATTAGCGCTTTTCCTTATTCCTCTCGGAATAGGTAAGGTAAAGCAGATCAGACATGAGATCGATATTGCGGACATCTTTAAAGTATAAAAGGATGGAGTAGGGTATGTTTAAAGCCTTAACAAAAAAAGAAACATATATCAGATATCTTAAATCATTAAAATTCTCTCTTTACTGTATGACCCATCCCCTGGACGGGTTTTGGGATCTTACACACGAGAAGAGAGGAACATATGCAGCGGCGAACACTATTCTGTTCATTACACTTCTTACCAGAATACTTAAGCTCCGCTACACAAGCTTCCTGTTTTTGACAGTATACTGGGAGGACATAAACATATTCCTCTATATCGCAAGTATACTTTTCCCCCTTGCACTTTGGGTTGTCGGAAACTGGGGACTTACGACACTGTTTGACGGTAAAGGCCGTTTAGGCCAGGTATACATGGCAACATGTTACGGCATGGCACCGTATCCCATCATACAGATTCCCTTGATGATCGTAAGTAACTTCGTCACCATAGAAGAAGGTCAGTTCTACTCGGTACTTAGTGTTATATCCCTTGTGTACTGCGCTTTCCTCATAATAACGGCGATGGGACAGATTCACGATTTCGGATTCGGAAAGAACATTTTATTTACCATAGCTTCTCTTTTTGCAATGCTTGTAATGGTATTCATCCTTATGATCTTCTTTAGTATGATCTCCCAGGGTGTTGCGTACTTTATCTCAATTGGAAGAGAGCTTATGTTCCGAATATAAGGGCATTTATAATACAACCTATTAAGGATTGGAGTTGTCATGAAGAAACAAAAGAAACCTTTGACCGAAGCTCAGGTCGAAAGATTACAATCTGTAAAAGATACATTAAAAAGCCTGATATTCCCGGTTATTCTTGTTGCTGTTATCGGAGTTGCGGTTTATTCCGTTATTCACTTTGTTAATCCCGAAAAGGAGACAGAGCCGGTACAGCCTTACGGATATACGGGAGATGAAGCCCCTATAGTGAGAGAGACCGCAGACCTTGTATTTACAATGGATCCTCTTACAACCCACTTTACCGTTACTCAGAAATCAACCGGAAAAGTCTGGGCTTCATATATCGAAGATGCCGAGAGCGACGGAATCGCGCTTGGTACCGAGAAAGCGAAGATGCAGTCAAACGTTATCCTTTCTTACGCTGTTACCAACGGACTTGAAACTGTCTTTGACAGTAAATCTTTCAGCGTAGACAAAGGCATCTATGAGATAGAAGAGGACGGAGATACCGTTAAACTTCTTTGCTCGCTCGGTAATGTAAATAAAGAGTATGTTATTCCTACAGTTATAAGAGCGACCGAATTTGAAAACTATCTTGCTCAGATGGATTCAAGTTCACAGTCTGCTGCAAAGGACTTCTATAAAAAGTATGATATCAATAAGCTCAAGAAGAGCGATGACAAGGAAGCACTCCTTGCAAACTATCCCATCCTTGAGACCGAGCCTATCTATGTACTCAGAGACTCAGTCAACGAGGTAAGAAAGCAAAAGCTCCAGGCCGCATTTGAATCCGTAGGATACACCTACGATGATTATCTCGCAGATAAAGAGCTTGACCTTTCAAGCTCAGTTTCCGAGAATCCCGTATTCAACCTTGAGATGGATTTCAGACTCGAAGGCAATGAACTTATTGTTGAAATTCCTTTTGACTCCATCGAATACGATCCTTCAACACCGGTTTATACCGTTACTCCTCTTCCTTATTTCGGAGCCGCAAGCAAGGAAGATGAAGGATTTATCTTCGTACCCGAAGGCGGCGGAGCACTTATCAATTACAATAACGGAAAAACATCCCAGAGCGACTATTATGCAAATGTGTACGGCTGGGATATGGATATCAGAAGAGATTACGTTATCCACAATACAAGGGCTTACTTCCCTGTATTCGGTCAGGCCTGCGGAGACAGCTCATACATCTGCATCCTTGAAGACGGTTCTTCATACGCAGCAGTACAGGCATCAGTCAGCGGAAGAGCTAACAGCTACAACTTCGTAGATGCGAAGTACAGCCTCTGTAACAGAGAAAAGTTCGATATCGGTGATATCGCAAACTCAGACGTATATGCATATCTTCCCGAGCTCCCTAAGGGAGAGAAGATCGTTCAGAGATATACATTTATAGACAGCAACGATTATGTTGATATGGCATATGCATACAGATCATACTTAGAGAGAGAGTATGGACAGTATATGTCACTTAATGATTACACTCAGGCGCCTGTTACGGTAGAGATCATCGGAGCAATCGACAAGGTACAGCAGGTTGCCGGTGTTCCCGTATCACTTCCTTTAAAGCTTACTTCCTACGATGATGCGGCAGAGATCATCAAGGATCTTGATTCACAGGGACTTGGAAATCTCTCTGTAAAACTTACGGGCTGGTGTAACGGCGGTGTTAACCAGAAGATACTTACAAGAGTGAGCCTTATTAATGACCTCGGTTCAAAGAAAGACTTAAGAGAACTTTCACAGACCGCAAAGGACCTTGGGGTAGACCTTTACTTAGACGGAATCACACAGTACGCTCACAGAAGCAACATCTTCAACGGATTCTTCTCCTACAGAGATGCTGCAAGACTCCTTACCAAGGAGAGAGCCGAGCTTTACAGATTCAGCCATATCACCTATAAGGCAAGAGAGGGATTCAAGAGCTACTATCTCCTTCATACACCTCTTGCTCTTAAGATGGCCAATAATTTAGTTGATACTGCCGTTAAGTACGGCACAGGTGTTTCCTTCCAGGATATCGGTATGGACCTTTCTTCAGACTTCTACAGAAAGGACTACCACTCCAGAGAAAATGCCAAGAACCTTAACGAAGAGCTTCTTAAGACCCTCGATGACAGAGGGGCAAAGCTTATGATCAATATGGGTAATGACTATGCAATACCTTATGCGGATGTAGTTACTGCAATGGATCTTAAGGGAAGCGGATATACCGTTATCGACAGCGAGGTTCCTTTCTATCAGATCGCTGTGCACGGATACATCAATTATACCGGAGATCCGATCAATATCTGCGGTAATGATGAAGAAGAGCTTTTAAGAAGCGTAGAGTACGGTGCGGGACTTAACTTCACTGTTATGAAAGAAAGTTCATTTGTTCTCCAGAAGACCTTATATCCCGAGTATTACGGATGTGAGTACGATGCATGGAGAGACAGAATGATAGAAATGTGCACAAGACTCAATGATGAACTCGGTCACACCTTCAACCAGGAGATGACAGACCATGAGATTCTTGGGGACTATGTAAGATGCACAACATATGCCGACGGAACAAAGGTATATGTAAACTACGGTTTCTCTGATACCTACACAGCTCCCGACGGAACAGTAGTAGCGCCCAGAGATTACGCAGTAGCAAAATAAGTATTTGTAATGTTTACGAAAGGCTAACAAAATGGATAAGAAACCTAAGCACAGATACGTCGGACTTGAAAAACGTAAAGCGATAGCGGGTTATCTCTTTATTCTCCCCTTTATAATCGGATTTGCGTTTTTCATGGTTAAGCCCTTCTTCCAGTCCCTGTACATGAGCTTCAACACAGTTGAGCTCGGTGCCGGAAAATTCGATATGATCTGGAACGGATTCGGCAACTATGTATACGCGTTCAGAACCGACCCTGAATACGCAAGATTACTTACGGAAGAGCTACTGCGAATGCTTGTTTATTCGCTTGCCATCATCGTCTTTTCCTTCTTCGTGGCACTTATCCTTAACCAGAAGTTCCACGGAAGAGCCCTTGTAAGAGCGGTATTTTTCCTTCCTGTAATCCTTTCATCTGGTGTTATGTTAGGACTCGAGTCCAACAACTCACTTATCGCCTCGCTCCAGCAGCAGGTAGAAGAGGTTACAACCGGAATAAGCATTACGGACGGATTGCAGACCATCCTGCGAACAACCGGAGTCGGTGTAAGGGCCTTTGAGAAGGTATTCGAGGTCATAGATAATATTTATGATGTAGCTCTTGCATCCGGAATGCAGATAATCATTTTCCTCTCGGGACTTCAGACTATTCCCAAGAGCATGTATGAAGCTGCCGATATCGAGGGATGTACCGCATGGGAGAGCCTTTGGAAGATCACATTCCCTTCCATCAGTTCACTTTTCCTTGTTAACTGGATTTACACCGTTGTTGACTTCTGTATGAGATCCGACAACGAACTTGTTGAAAAGCTTCAGAAGGTTATGATCCAGAACCAGAACTACGGAGCATCCGCGGCGATGACATGGACCTACTTCCTGATAGTAATCGCGTTTATTGGAATAACCTCACTACTTCTCAATAAGGTGGTATATTATAATGACTAAGACAAAGATTAAAAAAGAGAGCTTTTGGGAAAGAAATAAAAAGTCCGAAGGTTATCTGCTTAAGAAAAAGCTCACACAGATTTTCATAAGCATAACAAGATTTATCCTGCTTTTCGGACTTTGCTTCCTTATCCTGCAGCCCATACTTAACAAGATATCCGTCAGTCTCATGGAAGAGCAGGACCTTTACAACCCCATCGTTGTATCAATCCCTGTTCACTTTACAACCAGCAACTACAAGCTGGCTGCGGAGATTATGAACTACGGAAAAGCCTTTACCAATTCGCTTATCATTTCACTTACGATCGCTATCCTTCAGATTGCAGTATGTACTCTGGTAGGATACGGATTTGCAAGATTTAAGTTCCCTCTTAAGAAATTCTGGTTTGCGATGGTTATGCTCGTAATAATCATTCCTCCCCAGGTTATTTCAAACTCCCTGTATCTGCACTTTAGATTCTTCGATTTTCTCGGAATCATCAAGCTGATCACAGGAAATACCTTAAACTTAAGAGGCCTTAAGCTTCCTTACTACCTGATGAGTGCCGGATGTATGGGACTTAAGAACGGACTTTACATTTATATGATCCGTCAGTTCTTCAGAAATATCCCCAACGATATGGAAGAGGCTGCTTATGTAGACGGATGCGGCATGCTAAGAACCTTCGTAAGGATCATGCTTCCCGAAGCTAAGCCCATCATCACTTCCTGTTTCCTCTTTGCCTTCGTTTGGCAGTGGACAGACGGATTCTATTCAAATATGTTCCTCGGAACCACAACTCTTGTAAGTACAAGTATTTCAAGAATCGTTGATTCCCTCGGAGCGTATATGCAGCGTATCTTAGGAGCAAAGGTAAGTATTTCGGTTGCACAGTCCAACGCCGTATTATCAACGGGTACACTTATGGTTGTCGGACCTGTTATCATCCTTTACCTCTTTGCACAGAGACAGTTCGTTGAGAGTATTTCATCTTCCGGTATTAAGATGTAATATCGGACAATATGACAGAGTAGCGCATTAAAGTCATTTTTGACAAATTTTGAACAAATTTTGAACAAATTTTGAACAAACGCATTGATTTTTTGAGAAGGGTGTGCTACTATACTTTTGGTAGTATGTTTCACGGACTCCCGGAAAAGTCCGCTGGAACGTAATATATATTCTATATGGAGGGTAAATATAGTATGAGAAAGAAAATGACCTCAAAGGTTATGTCTGTTGCTCTTACAGCAGCAATGGCAATGAGCCTTGCAGCATGTTCAAACAATGCTGCTCCTGCAGAAACACCTGCAGAGACACCTGAGACTCCCGCTACCACCGAGACCCCTGCAGCTGACGTTGTAGAGGAGCCCGCTGAAGATGTTGAGCCTTACACCGTTATCACCGATGCTGACGGAAATCCCGTTGACCTTGGTGGAATGGAAGTTATCATCCGTGACTGGTGGACCGATCCTGAGAACTACTACCTTACAGCTCCTCAGAACGAGTACGATGAAGCTCGTAAAGAGTATGTAGAGTGGTGCGAGGAGAAGTACAACTTCACCATTAAGCAGATGGCAATTTCTGACTGGGGATCAACTCCTGCAGACTTCGTTGATTATGTTACCACCGGTGGTGATGACAACAACTACATCTGGATCGTTCGTGATTCAGCTGAGATGGCTCAGGCAGTAGCAACCGGACTTTGCTATGATCTTAGCAAGCTTGATTGCCTTGACTTCTCTGAGGAAATCTTTACTGCAAACAAGGTACATGAGCAGTATACTTACAAGGGTGGCATCTATGCTATGTACACCGGAATTTCTGAGCCTCGTGATGGTATCTTCATCAACGAGCAGATTCTTGCCGATGCTAACGTAGACGTAAACGAGATTTACGATGCACAGGCTGACGGAACCTGGACTTGGGACAAGTTCAAGGAAGTTATGGACAGAATCCAGAAGGATACTGACAACGATGGAACCAACGATGTTTGGGGCGTTACCGGTAACACCGGTGGATGGGGAAGAACCTTCGCTCTTTCAAACGGCGGTGAGTTCGTAGGAAATGGCGCAAGCGGATATACCTACAGACTTGAAGATCCTCAGACCATCGAAGGTCTTGAGTTCGCTGTAGAGCTTATGAACGACTACTACATGCCCAGACCCGAAGGCGCACAGTGGGATTACTACAAGGAAGAGTTCCTTGCTGGTACCGTTGCATTCGCAATCGACGGATTCTATGCAGGATGCGCAGGCGGACAGTGGGCTGACGCTACTTTCCCTGTTGGATTTGTAATGCTTCCTAAGGGACCTTCAGGAAAGATCCTTAACTGCTGGTCAAACAACCCTACCGTTATTCCTTCATGCTATGACGATCAGAAGGCTTGGAACCTTGCATTTGCTTACTACATCATCAACCAGGATCCTGCAGGATACGAAGGATACAACGGACAGATCTCTCGTGCACGTTCCGGAATCTTTGATGACAGAGCTTGCGAAGAGACCGTTCCTATGATGTCAGAAGCTGAGCACGGTATGATCACTTACGACGGAATGATCCCCGGACTTGAGACCGGTTCACAGCTTACCTGGAACCTCTATCCCGGTGCTGACGTATCTGCAGCTGTAGACGGCGCAGCAGAGTCTTGGAAGTCATTCATCGACCAGGCTAATGGTCAGTAATTGACACTATAGATCTTAAGTTTAAGGTTTAAATAAATACTTAAAAAAGGGACTGTATTTTCCGGTGCAGTTCCTTTTTTTGTGCATTTTTTTATTGTTAAACGAATTGCATCATTTAGACAATATATACAAAAGAATTGCGAATATGTAGTCGAAACTATACAAATTAAATATAGCAAAATTTGAGCAACGGGAAGCGAAAACGGCATTTATTAAATAGAATAAGCAGACCTACTAATATAGAATTAGACTGTATTTTAAGAATACCCTGCAAATATTTTTACTTAAAGTCAGAAGGGGATTATGAAGACTAAAGATTTACTTAAAAAAATAATAGTTTGTTCAACCCTTGTCTCCTTACCTGCAAGTCTTGCCGGCTGCGCCGCAAGCACAGGTCAGGAGCCTCTTATTGTACTCGAAAGCGGAGATGACGAAGCGTCTTTTACACTGGTGGAATGCACCAGAGACGATGTTCAGGAAACATTGCCGCTAAGATGTGTGTACACAAAAGAGGATGAACAGGAAGTATACTTTCCTGTCAGCGGAAAGCTTATAGACAAGGTCTATGTTTCCGAAGGAGATGAGGTCAAAAAAGGCGACCTTTTGGTTGCTCTTGCAGTGGGAAATCTCAAGGCCGATATAGCAAAACTTGAGTATCTGATAAAGAGAAATGAACTGCAGCTTGGTTATATTGATGAGGAAGAGAACTTAGACAGCCAGAATCAATATCTCAACTACATGTATATGTCGAGCGGAGACGAGGATGCCAAGAATAATCTTGACAAGGGTCTCGAGGCTCTTAAGAAAAACAACGATTACCGCAGGCAGTCTATCAATGATTCATTGGAATTTGACAGAAAGGCTCTTGCCAATTTAAAGAGCGAATACGCAAATAGCAGGGTTTATGCGCAGTTCGACGGAAAGGTAAACAAAATAGCCGAGAATCTTGAAGGGTCAACTTCCAATATAGAGAAGTGCATTATGACTATCGTAGACAATTCCGAAGGCTTCTTTGTTACCGAGGATGAAAGCTTTTCGGAGTACTTTTCGGAGGACTCGGTTGTGTCTATGAGAGTTGTTTCCGGAAACGGAAAAGGCGATTATGAGCTTGTCCCTTACAATATGGATAAGTGGGGAGAAAAGCAGTATTTCAGGATCTTTACCGGAGAAAATGCCGAGAGTCTTGAAGCGGGTACCAAAGGAGAAATGACCGTTGTTACGGCTGAACACAAAAATGTTCTCTGCCTCCCTTCCAATTGCGTAAGGAGCGCCGGGGACAACAATTACGTTTATGTCGTAAACGACGATGGTTTAAAAGCGGTTGTCTGGGTAGAGGTAGGGCTGTCCGGTAACGGCAAGACCGAGATACTCAGTGGATTAAATGAAGGGGATAGCGTAATTAAAAGCTGATGAATAGTATGTATAACTTTAAAAAATATATAGCCGCTTTTACGTCAGCAGCTTTGATGGTAACGGGTGCCATATCTGTTACGGGTTGCGCTGCCGATACCGGGGATGATGAGAAAATCGAGCTTCTCGATCCCGTTAGCGTATCGGTAAGCTGCGCGCCGGTTACGAGACGTAATATATACAGTTCCAAGATCCTTTCGGCGATATGTACGCCTGATGTTACGGAATGTGCTTTTGACAGTGATATTGTCTTTTCCGAGTACACCGCGATGCCGGGAGACCTTGTAAAGGCAGGAGATATCCTTATCAGTTCCAATACTTCCGAGATTGATGAAAGAATAAAGGGACAGAGAGAGTACATCGCTTCTATGCAGGAAGATCACGATGATACTATGGAACAGCTAAAGGATACCGAGGCCAAAGCCAAGGCAGATTTCGAGTATAAGAAGCAGATTGTTTCAAACCTTGAAAACAGTAAGCCCGAGGAGACCGATGCAGGTTATGCCGCTTGGGAAAGAGATTACAAGACCTACGACGGACAGAGCAGATATGCTTCCGTTGCTTACGACAGAGCTGTACTTCAGATAAAGGAAACAGAGGAGCTTTTTAACCTTGACCTTGCATATCAAAAAAGCCTCTTAAACGATCTTATCAGACAGCGCAATGAAAAAGAGCTTTTAGCTTCCAAGGACGGAATGGTAGTTGCTTTGGGATTTTGGAGCAACGGCTACTACACAGAGCCCTACGGCGCCGGAGATTATATCCGCAAGAATACAGTCGGAATGGCTCTCGGAGATCCGAACACAAAAGAGCTCAAAACAAATTATATAAACAAGGGCGAGATCAATAAGGCCGAAGACGTATACGCCATAGTAAACGGAAAGAGATACGAGGTTACCTACGAGGAAATCTCTACCGAAGAGTACAAGAAGCTCTCCGAGAAAAACGGAAACGTTTTCAGTTCCTTTGTGATCGACGATCCGAACGGTGAGGTTAATTACGGCGATTACGCTGTTATTGTTCTTGTTAATGCCAAGAGGGAGAACGTGCTCAGCGTTCCCGCTTCGTCTATTGTAAACGATCCTGCCGTTGGTACCTACGTATATGTATTCCAGGATGATTCCTACAAGGAAAGATACATTAAGGTCGGTGCCAAGGAAGGTCAGTTTGTTGAGGTGCTTTCAGGACTTGAAGAAGGGGAGATGGTTAAGTCAGAATACAAGGAAAAGAGCGGAGCGAGCGAGGATACCGTTAAGAAAGGCTCAATAAGCTACGCCTTTTCCGATGACGGATATCTTTTCTATCCCACATCCGAGAGGATCGTTACCGGAGTAAGTCACGGAACGGTTTACCTCGATGAGGTCCTTGTTTCAAGATACCAGAAAGTCGAAAAGGGAGACGTTATCGCCAGGGTTCATGTTGTATCCGACAGCGTAGAGCTTCAGCGCTCGGAGAGAGAGCTCCAAAGACTTAACGAAAGACTTGATACCCTTGTAAAAGAGGGAGAAGAGGACAACAAATACGCCATAAAGGGCGTTAAAAAGCAGATTTACGATAAAGAAGATTATATTAAAGAACTTAAAAAGGACGCATCGGTTACCAAAATCGTCGCGGCATGCGAAGGTATTATTACCGAAGTTACAAGTAAGGTTCCCGGAGATCTCTTGGGAGGGGATGACAGCGTAGCCCGCGTGGCAAGCGGAAACTCCTGCTTTATACTTGTTGAAGACGAGGACGGAAAGCTTTCCTTCGGAAACAAAGTAAGCGTTTCCTACTTGGATCCAAACGGCCAGAACAAGTCTGTAGAAGGACAGGTTATGACGGCCAATGCTATGAGTATCAGCAAGTCACTTTTCTCGGGATATGCGATAGTTCAGCTTCCTGTAGATGCGATTGCCGAGATGGCAGGAAGCTCGAGAAATGCAGACGGCTGGTGGAGCAGAGTAAGAGTTGATGTTAAAGCCAATATCCGCTCTATGGAAAATGTTCTTATCATCCCGAAGAAGGCAGTTACCGATATTAACGGAACGCCCTACGTAACCGTTGTTGACGAGAATGGTTCAAGGCATATGACGAGCTTTATCGCCGGCGGATCCGATTCTTCAAACTATTGGGTGGTGGAAGGAATTACAGAAGGTACAAAGATATGTTGGGAATAATGTTACAGAAAATGTGGCACAAGAAATGGATGAATCTCAGCCTCCTTTTGGGATGCATACTTCTTGTTGCGACCGCTATAAGCTTTCCGCTTTACCAGGAAGCAGTATACGACCGCATGCTGCAGGACGAATTTGATTATTACTTGGCTTCAACAGGAACATGGCCTACACAGATTTCCGTTCTTATCTCTTCCAAGAAGGACAGAGGCGGAAATACCATGAAGTCCATGGAAGCCCTTATGCCGAAGCTTTACTCCGATCTTAATGTTACGCCTAAGGAGACGATACTTTACTACTGCCTTACCAAGTACGGCGTACATTCGGAGTATATGAGAAACGATGCGGACGATCTTTACGTAAGACTTGGTACCAAGAGCAATCTTAAAGATCATGTAAAGATGGTCTCCGGAGAAATGTTCTCCGAGAGCGGTCTTACCGAGGATGGCGCCATTGAAGTTGTCATCAGCCAGGACTGTATGACAAAGCAGGGTTATCTCGTAGGAGAGACTATTATCTTTGACGCTGCAAAGGACCATGACGGACATCCCCTCAGAGCCTATATTAAAGGTGTGTTCGGCAAGGAGAGCGAAAACGACTACTACTGGCAGGAAAAGAAGGGTGAGTTCGACGATGTATTTCTTATGAACACAGACCTGTTCATGAATATGTTTACCGGGGACAATGCCGATAAATACACAGTAGTCTGCAACTACACCGCTATGTTCGAGTATAAGGATATCAGTGCATCAAGCATAGAAAACCTTTCGGCATGGACAGAGTATTACGTTCACAGAAGCTCTTACAAGAACGTTATATCTGATCCGCCGTATGCGGACGTAATAGCAAGCTACAACAATAAGCATTCACGTATCTCAGCCACACTTGTTATACTCCAGATACCTGTGCTTATAATGCTTGCGGCTTTCCTTCTTATGATCTCGGGACAGATGTACGAGATGGAGAGAAATGAAATCTCCGTTATCAAGAGCCGCGGATCTTCAAGAGCACAGATTTTCAGACTGTATTTATATCAGGGACTCTTCCTTACTGGTCTAGGAGCTGTTATAGGTATTCCTTTCGGAATGTTCCTCTCAAAGCTCCTTGGCGCTACAAGAAACTTCCTGATCTTTGACCTTTCGGAGACTCTTGCAGTACGCTTTACTCCCATGGCAGCAATCTACGCCGGAGCCGCAATGCTCCTTGGACTTATCTGTCTTACCGTGCCTGCCATAAAGCACAGCCGCGTGTCCATCGTAAACTTAAAGCAGCAGAAAGCTATGAAGAAAAAAGCTCTCTGGGAGAAGCTTTTTGTCGATGTTATCTGCATCGCTGTTGCCGGATACGGATATTACAATTTCCATAAGAATTCCGCAGATATGGCAGAGAGCGTACTTAACGGAAAGTCCTTGGATCCGCTCCTTTACCTTGCCTCATCCTTAATGATCATCGGTCTCGGCCTTTTGTTCTTAAGACTTCAGCCCCTTGCTCTTAAGCTTATCTACACGATCGGCAAGAGGCGCTGGAAGCCTGCAAGCTTCGTTTCCTTTATGGAGAATGTTAAAAACGGACGTAAGCAGCAGCTTATCATGCTTTTCCTTATTATGACCGTATCCTTGGGTATGTACCATTCGACCGTAGCCCGTACGATAGTTGAAAACGCTATCGCAAATACGGATTACAAAGACGGATGCGATCTTATTATGAAGGAAGTCTGGACCGAGATCATCGATCAAAACGGAGCAAAGACAGGCGCATACATTGAGCCCGATGTGGGAAAATATTTGTCTGCCCCCTTTATAGACAGCTACACAAAGGTATATAATATTACAGATGCTACTGTATCTGCCGGAACAAACGGAAAGCTTCCCGCAAACGTTCTCGGAATCCATACAAAAGAGTACGGACAGATCACATACGTCAAAAAGAAGCTTAACGGAAAGCATTATTATGAGCTTTTAAATGAGCTTGCGGTTGTTGAAAACGGAGTCCTTGTTTCCTCTAACTTCCGCGATAAGCTTGGATACAAAGTAGGAGATACCATCTCTTATACCAACTCGAGAAACAAATCCGCAAACGGCGTGATCATTGATTTCTTTGATTATTGGCCCGCATTTTCGTCGGAAGTATCCGTAGTTCAGCCCGACGGCAAAGTGGCTACGGAGAGTAACTACCTGGTTGTCGCTCATTACGAGTACCTCCATGAAAAATTCGGAGAGATGCCTTTTGAAGTCTGGGCGTCACAAAAAGCCGGAACCGGTGCGAAGGATATCTATAACTGGATCCAGGAAAACGACGTAAGGCTTACCAAATACGTTAACAGAAATGTAGATCTCGAAGACGCAGCTACAGATCCTCTTCTTCAGGGAACCAACGGTGTCCTTACAATGGGATTTGTCGTAACCTTGCTTCTTTGCGGAGTAGGTTATCTGATCTACTGGATCATGGCACTCAAGGAGAGAGAGCTTGTATTCGGTGTGCTCCGTGCATCCGGATTCCACAAGGCCGAGCTTTTCCATATGCTGATCAACGAGCAGATATTCTGCGGCATTCTTTCGATACTTGCAGGTTTCGGTATCGGCAAACTGACATCATTTTTGTTCGTTCCTATTTTGCAGAAGGCGTATGCTTCAACATCACAGGTTCTGCCCATGCAGCTTATCACAAACAGCACTGACCTTGTCAGACTGATAATCGTAATCGGCGGAATGATGATAGTATGTCTTGCCGTTCTCACGGTAATGCTCCTTAGGATGAACGTAGCTAAGGCACTTAAGTTAGGAGAAGACTGATAATGGGGAACAATGTAATAGAAGTCGAAAACGTATCAAGAGCGTTTCCGGTACCCGGGGGAGAGTTTTGGGCTCTCAAAAAGATAAATGCACAGATTCCGGAGGGGTCCTTTGTTATCCTTAAAGGACGCTCCGGTTCAGGTAAGACAACGCTTCTTAACCTTATCTGTACTTTGGATAAACCCACAGAAGGTATAATAAAGATCGACGGAACCGACGTAGCGAAGCTCTCGGACCATGAAAAAGAAGATATGAGAAGGACAAAGATGGGATTTGTATTCCAGTCGGTATCCCTCATCCCTTCCCTTAACGCATTCCAGAATGTTGAATTCTCGATGCGTATGGCCGGAATCGCTCCCGGAAAGGAAAGAGACAAGAGAGTAGAAGAGTGCCTTAAACTTGTAGGCCTCGGAAACAGACTTACTCATATGCCTGCAGAGATGTCCGGTGGTGAGCAGCAAAGAGTTGCAATAGCAAGAGCTCTTGCTCACAAACCCAAGCTTATTCTTGCCGACGAGCCTACAGCAGAGCTTGACAGCGCTATGGCTGCCAGAGTTGCACAGCTTTTCGCCGACATGAGTAAAAAAGAAGGAATCTCAATCCTTATGACTACCCATGACGTAGGACTTATGGGTGCGGCAGACTTTTTGATCGAGCTTGAAAATGGAGAACGTATCGATGGCAGAAACAATGATTAAGGCTGACAACCTTGTAAAGATTTATAAAACAAAAGAAACGGAAGTACTTGCCCTTCAGGGACTCGACCTTACGGTCGAGGAGGGCGAGCTTACCGCTATCATCGGTAATTCCGGCAGCGGTAAATCCACATTCCTTAATATGATCGGCGGCCTTGACCGCCCCAGCGCAGGTTCCCTTTTTGTAGCGGGAAGTAACCTCTTTACGATGACGGAAAAGGAGCTTGTTCTCTACAAGAGAGATACCGTCGGATTTGTCTGGCAGAACAACGGAAGAAATATGCTCCCCTTCCTTTCTGCGCTGGAAAATGTTATGCTACCTATGAACCTTTCATCTACCAAGAAAAAGCATGACAAGGCTATCGAGCTTCTTGAGCTTGTTGGAATGGTTCATAAAAAAGGTAGCAGAATGAATATGCTTTCCGGTGGTGAGCAGCAAAGAATCGCTATCGCGATCGCCCTTGCCAATTCACCCAAGCTCCTCCTTGCGGACGAGCCTACGGGAAGCGTAGATACAAAGACAGCAAATTACATCTTTGATGTGTTCACAGAGCTTAACAGACGGGGACAGACGATCCTTATCGTTACCCATGATACCGCTCTTTCCAAGAAGGTTAAGCGTGTTGTTGCCATCAGAGACGGAAAGATCAGTTCCGAGCGTGTCCTTAAAGAGGCATACGCAGACCGTCTTAAAGAGAGCGATATCGACTGGAGAAGCGAAGATACCCAGGATGAGTACGCCGTTCTCGACAGAGTTGGAAGATTGCAGCTTCCTCAGGAGATGGTTGCCGGACTCGGACTTGATGACAATAAGGTCAAAGTATTTGTTAAAGACGGTCAGATAGTAATATCGAAACCGGAATAAAAATATCCGCATATGTAGTGCACTTGCTCTAAATCCAAACATATGCGGCCCCAGGGGTGCAAATGGAAAAGAAAGTCAGATTTCATCTGCCCGGACTTAGATATAATTACCCTCTGAATATGTTCTGGCTGAGTATGCTGAAGCAGTATCCCCAGTACTTCAGAGAGGGCGTCGAGATAGGCTCCTGCTTCGGAGAATTCCCCATGTCCCTTTGGACGGGAGGAAGATACGTAAGCGGAGACCAGTGCGATGCGGGCTATATCAAGGCGGTCATCAAGAATCTTAACGATCAGGGAGTGCCTGTACGTTTTACGTACACCAATCCCGAGATCACTGAAGAAGACCTTGACGATCCGTATTGCAATTTCTGCATGGAATGCGCCAACAACGGCAAAAATGAAGTTATAATCTTTTCGCCTGTTTTGGAGGAATACCTCAGAAAAAAATATCCAAACTTCGCTTACAACAGCTCAACCTGCAAGGAAATCAGGGACCTTGATGCGCTTAATGCCGAGATAGCAAAGGATTACAAGTACGTTGTCCTTGATTACAACTTTAACAACAGGTGGGATATCTTAGAGAAGGTGGAGCATCCCGAAAAGCTTGAGATCCTTGTTAATGCGCTTTGTATTCCGGATTGTCCGAGAAGAGGAGAGCACTACATAAACCAGGCGAGAAATGAAAGGATAGCCATCAAAAACAGGAGCCTTCCTCCTGAAAAGAGGATTCCTACAATCCCCTGGCACTGCGAGTACGGAGACAGGAACAACCTCCATACGATTCAGGATTACAGAACCTTTGTAAAGCCTGAAGATATCTGGGAGAAATATGTTCCCGCAGGAATTAACAACTTCAAGATCGAGGGAAGAACGGCAAACCTCTTCTCGCTGATCGATACATATTGTTTCTTTATGCTTAAGCCGGAATACACCGGAGAAGCCAGATTATTGCTCCTTAACAATCTGACTCACGCGGGTATCATCACTGTGAATAAACCCCGCCCGGGTCATTGGCCCTGAGCCCTAAGCGATCAGCGTAAAGTATTACCCAAACACATATCTACTTAGTCAGTCCAAACACGTTATTTCTTAGTTCTGCAAACTAGTTTTAGAGGTGTGATGTATGTCTAAATATGTCTACTGGCATTTGCCCGGTTTTTGTGTTTTTAAAGGTCTTAATACTACTGTAATCGACCTTATGAAGGAGTACCCAAACTGCTTTCATGAGGGCTACCGTATAGGCAGCGTATACGGCACATTCCCCGGAGCTATATGGAACGGCGGCCGTACTATTTTGGGATTTACATCAAAAAACGATGTACAAAGAATAATAAAGCATTACAACTCAAGAAATATCCCCGTAAGATTCACCTGGACCAACTCTCTTATCGAGGAGAAGCATCTTACAGATACTCTCTGCAATCTGATAATGAGGGAGGCCGACAACGGACAAAACCAGGTCCTTGTTAATACGCAGATTCTTGAGGATTATTTAAGGGAGAAATACCCGAATTTTAAGTTTATTTCTTCTACAACCAAGCGCATAACAAGCGCGGAAAAGCTTAAAGAGGAGCTTGATAAGGATTACTTTATGGTTGTCCTCGATTACGACTTAAACCATAACGAGGAAGTCTTAAAGAGCTTAGAGCCCGTAGCTGACAGAGTTGAGATCCTTGTTGACGAGATCTGTTTTCCGGGCTGCCCTAAGAGGATTGCCCACTACCGCGACGAATCCTTAAAACAGCTTGAGTACGAGATTGCGGCGCCTTTTGAGTGCCCAAACAAGCAGCAGACAAAGAGCTTTTCGGACTGTATGGCCCGCCCGGCCTTTATTTCAAATACCGATATAGAAAGCTATATAGACAGAGGGTTTGAGAACTTTAAGCTCGTCGGAAGGGGACTTCCCCAGAGTCTTGTTATCGATTCCTATGTGTACTACCTTGCAAAGCCCGATAAACAGGACTTTATTAGGGAACAGATAGCAAAAAGGCTGGCTCAACTACAGGCGCAGTCACAGGCTGCAAAAAGAAGATAAGAATTAAAACAGAGTGCTTATACGGCATTCTGTTTTTTTGCGCAAAATTTGAGAAGTATGACTAAAAACAGATATTGTTTTCATAGTAAAGAGGCGGCTTAGAGAATAGAATAATAAACAGGAAAATATTGTTTTTTAATCGGAGGATTTTGTATGAGAATAGGCTCATGCGTAAAAATAATTTTAGAAGATGAAGCTTTTTCGGGAGTTAAAAAGATCGCCGGAAAGGTTTCAAAGGACTTTGAGGCGGTTACCGGAAAGGCCGCAGATATCGCTGATATAACCGCTATAGGTGCAAAGGACGGATCCGCGAAGGTCCTTATCTGCACCTTGGGAAAGAGCCCTGTACTTGATAAGCTTATAGGTGAGGGAGCGTTTGACGCTTCAAAGATAAAGGATAAGTGGGAAGTATACTCCTTTGGAAAGATAAATCTTGAAGGAGAGGAAGTACTTCTTATCGCAGGAAGCGACAAGAGAGGAACAATCTACGGTATGTTCCATCTTTCGGAACTACTTGGAGTAAGCCCCTGGTACTGGTTTGCCGATGTTACTCCCGCTAAAAAGGACTATATCGAGATCGGGGACGGAGACTGCTTTGTATCAAAGGAACCGTCGGTTAGATACAGAGGCTTCTTTATAAACGACGAGTGGCCCGCTTTCGGAAACTGGACCTTTGAGCATTTCGGCGGCTTTACAACAGAGATGTACGACCACGTATTTGAACTGCTCCTCAGACTTAAGGGAAACTATCTCTGGCCCGCTATGTGGACTTCAAACTTTTCTCTTGACGGCCCCGGACTTTCAAACGCGGAGCTTGCCGATGAGTACGGAGTTGTAATGAGTAACTCACACCACGAGCCCTGCCTTCGCCACAGCGAGGAGTGGGACAAGGTAAAGGGAGACGATACCCCCTACGGAACAGCCTGGAACTTTGACAAGAACAAGGCCGGCCTTACCAATTACTGGAGAGACGGACTAAAAAGAAACGGTAAGTTCGAAAATATTATAACTATGGGTATGCGCGGAGAAAGAGACAGCGAAGTCTTAGGCACTACCGCAACCCTTAAGGACAATATCGATTACCTTAAAGAGGTTATTACAACACAGAACGCTCTTATAAAAGAGACTATATCCGAGGACCTTGATAAGACAAAGCGTATGCTTGCCATCTACAAGGAAGTCGAAAAGTATTTCCACGGCGACGAGACTGCTGAAGGCTTAAAGACCTGGGACGGACTTGACGGAATCACCTGTATGCTCTGCGAGGACAACTTCGGAAACTTACGTACTCTTCCCGAAGAGGGACAGAGAGACCGCAAGGGCGGATGGGGTATGTATTACCACTTCGACTATCACGGAGACCCTATAAGCTACGAGTGGATCAACTCAACTCATATTGCCCGTACCTGCGAGCAGATGAGCCAGGCGTATGAATACGGCGTAAGAAAGATCTGGATCGTAAATGTAGGTGACTTAAAGCCCCAGGAATTCCCTCTTTCATACTTCCTTGATCTTGCTTACGATATCGATAAGTGGGGAACATCAAATCCTGATGCGGTCAGCGAATATACAAAGAAATTCGTAGAGATGCAGTTTGGAGCTTTATCAGGCGAGGATAAGGCTTTAACAGAAAAACTCCTTGAAAACTACACAAGGCTCAGCTATATAAGAAAGCCTGAAGCAATCGGAAGCGAAACCTACCATCCTACGAACTACAAAGAGTCCGATATCCTTTTGGGCAAGGCTGACGGCCTTATGAGCCTTGCGGACAAGATGGATGAAAAGCTTAAAAAAAGCGCGCTATACGATGCATACTTCCAGCTTGTGACTTTCCCTGTAAAGGCATACTGCAATCTTTTAAAGATGCAGCTTCTTGCAGGCAAGAACCACTTATATGCCACCCAGGGGGCAGTAAGAGCAAACGCTCTTGCCAAAGAAATAAAAGAGTGCATTGATTTCGACAGGGAGCTTACTAAGAAGTATCATGGTCTTAATGGCGGAAAGTGGAACGGACTTGCGCTTTCAGAGCATGTAGGCTTTAAACACTGGAACGACGAAGAGTGCGCATATCCTATAATGGCTACCATCGAGCCCGCGAATAAGCCCAGAATGATAGTAAGCGCTTCGAACAGCTCTGTAGCAACCCAGGGCGGAGACTGGACAAGGCAGAGACTTGTAATTGATGATTTTATTAATCCCGGATGCAACGAGAGCAGTATTACGATCAAAAACGGCGCGTTAAAGGAATTCGATTTTGAGATTGAGAATCTTCCCGAGTTTGTTAACGCTGATATGGCAAAGGGAACCGTAGGTTACGAAGACGAAGGCGGCAAAGTAAGCGGGGTAAAGGTTAACCTTAAGCTTGACAGAAATGCCCTTTTAAAAGTTATTGCGGGCAAGAAAGAGCTTACCTGTACAATAACGGTCCGCACAAAGTTTTCCCACGTGGATATAGACCTTCTTTTTGCGGATGTTACGGACGAAAGCATTGTACCTGTTCTTTCGGAAGAAGCGCTTAAAAAGGAGACTCGTTTTATCCCCGGCGAGGGAGCGTCAGTTTCAAACGAGCTCGGCCTTGTATTTGAGATGAAGGATGCAAAGCTTACAGCGGGCGCAGCCGGAGAATATCGTCTTCTCAAAGGATTTGGAAAGTATGACAGCGGCCTTAAGGCTTTCCCCACAGTAAAGACCTTTAAGCCAGGGGAGGATGCTCCTTTTGCGGAATTTAAGTTTAAGTCGGAAAAGGCAGCAAAGTACGAATTTACGATAATTACAGCTCCCAACAACCCCGTTGTCAAAGGAAATGAGATGGCGGTAGGCGTCTCACTTGGCGGCGATATAAAGAAAGTCGCAACGGTAACCAAAGGGTACGACGGAGGAGAGAGAAGCTGCGCTATGTGGGCAGCGGGAGTCTTAAATCAGGAACACAGAACAAGCTTTGAACTTGAGGCTTCTGCCGGAGAAAATGTTTTAAGAATCTATGCGCTTGACCCCGGCGTTACCTTGGAGAGAGTCCTTGTAAGACAGGCCGGAACAAAGTGGGCAGCAGGGTATATCGGAATTACTCCCGATTGGATCAAAGAATAAAGGAGAAGAACCAATGGATATGACCAAAAACGAAAGCCTTAATGAGAGCTTCCGCCAAAAGGCCAAAGAGCTTGTTTCTCAGATGACTTTAGACGAGAAAGTCAGTCAGACAACAAACTGGGCCAAGGCAGTGGACAGACTCGGGATCAAGGCATACAACTGGTGGAATGAAGCTCTCCACGGCGTAGCAAGAGCCGGAGTAGCTACAGTTTTCCCTCAGGCTATTACCAGTGCGGGAAGCTTTGATGAAGACCTTCTTGAGAAAATCGCAGACGTAATCTCAACAGAAGGAAGAGCAAAGTATAACGAGCAGCAAAAATATAACGATACTGATATTTACAAGGGACTTACCTTCTGGTCACCGAATATCAATATCTTCCGCGATCCCAGATGGGGAAGAGGACATGAGACCTTCGGAGAGGACCCTTATCTTACTTCAAGACTGGGGGCGAGATTTGTCGAAGGTATCCAGGGCCATGACGAAAAGTACATGAAGGCTGCAGCCTGCGCCAAACATTTTGCGGTTCACTCAGGCCCCGAAGATATAAGACACTCATTCAACGCAGAGGTAAGCGACATCGACCTTTGGGAGACGTATCTTCCCGCTTTTAAGGTCCTTGTTGAAGATGCAAAGGTTGAAGCCGTGATGGGTGCTTATAACAGAACAAACGGAGAGGCGTGCTGCGCAAGTAAGACACTTCTTCTTGATATCCTTCGCGATATGTGGAACTTTAAGGGGCATGTAACCAGCGACTGCTGGGCACTTAAGGACTTAAACGAAGGACACGGACTTACAAAGGACCTGGAAGATTCCGCAGCCCTTGCCGCCAACAACGGATGCGATGTTAACTGCGGAAACTGTTTCGAACTTTTGAATCTTGCAATTAAAGACGGCAAGGTCTCAGAGGAAAGACTCGACGAGATGGTAGTCAATCTATTTACCACACGTATGAAGCTTGGTCTTCTCGGTGAGGTTAATGACAATCCCTTTGACAAGATAGATTATCTTTCGGTTGATACTGATGAAAACAGGAAGTTCAACCGGGAGGTTGCTCTCCAGAGCATGACTCTTCTTGAAAACAGAAACGGTGCCCTCCCTCTTGATATTACCAAGATTAAGACTCTCGGTGTCATCGGACCCAATGCAAATTCAAGACGCGCTCTTGTAGGAAACTACGAGGGAACATCTTCCGAGTACATTACTGTTTTGGAAGGTATCAGAAGATATATCGATAAGTACGCGGCACATAACGGCGTAGAAAAGCCCAGAGTTCTTTATTCCGAAGGATGTCATCTCTATAAGGACAGAGTTGAAAATCTCGGAATAGAAAATGACCGTATGAGCGAAGTTAAGACTATCTGCAATTATTCGGATGCTGTTATCGTTGTTGTTGGTCTTGACGCCACCCTCGAAGGAGAAGAGGGCGATACCGGAAACCAGTACGGATCCGGAGACAAGAGAGATCTTAAGCTTCCCGGAAATCAGCAGCTTATCGTTGATACCTGCATAGAGAGCGGAAAGCCTGTTATCCTTGTTCTTATGGCAGGAAGCGCAATGCAGATGCAGGGCGCGGAGGAAAAATGCGCGGCTTACCTTTACGCCGGATATCTCGGAGCTCAGGGAGGAGCGGCTGTTGCAAAAATCCTCTTCGGCGAAAAGAGCCCCGAAGGAAAGCTCCCCATCACTTTCTATCATGAAATCGACGAGCTTCCCGACTTTACGGATTACGCCATGAAGGGAAGAACCTACAGATATATGGAGCAGGAAGCTCTTTATCCTTTCGGATACGGACTTTCTTACAATCCCATCGAACTTTCGAATGTAAGGGCAATTCCTGAAGGAAACGGTATCAAAGTTTGCGGTGATTTTGCAAACCTGGGTAAGCTGGAAGGAGCCGAGACCTTACAGGTATATGTATCTGTTCATAAAGATGGCGCTCCCAGATGGCAGCTTAAAGGACTTAAGAAGGTAAGACTCCTTCCCGGAGAGCTTAAGCATGTAGAGCTTATTCTACCTAACGAGTCTCTTGGACTTCACCTCGGAAAGAATGAAGTTACGGTTGACGGCGATATCACGGTTTACGTCGGAACCCATCAGCCTGACTCAAGAAGTGCCGCCCTTACAGGTACAAAGCCTGAGGAGTTTAACTTTTCTGTAAGCGCCGAGACGGTTACAAACTAGGCGCCGTCACTAGGATAAAAAAACAATTCGATAAACAATGCAAAATGAAAAGGAGAAAAACAATGCTTTACGTAGGAATTGACTTAGGCACAAGCGCAGTAAAATTACTTCTCATGGACGAAAAAGGATCCATCAAGAAAATCGTATCAAAGGAATATCCTTTATACTTCCCCAATCCCGGCTGGTCAGAGCAAAAACCCGAGGACTGGTATGAGCAGTCAATTGCAGGACTTAAGGAACTCTTAGATGGACAGGATAAGTCACAGGTAGCAGGAATCAGCTTCGGAGGACAGATGCACGGACTTGTTATCCTCGATGAGAACGATAACGTAATCCGCCCCGCAATCCTTTGGAACGACGGAAGGACCCAGAAGCAGGTAGACTACCTCAATAACGAGATCGGAAAGGCAACTCTTTCAAAGTATACAGCAAACATCGCATTTGCAGGATTTACCGCTCCCAAGATCCTCTGGGTCAAGGAAAACGAGCCCGAGAACTTTAAGAAGATCAAAAAGATAATGCTTCCCAAGGATTATCTTGCATATAAGCTCACAGATACCTTCTGCACCGATTATTCGGATGCTTCGGGAATGCTTCTTTTAGACGTTGAGAACCACAAGTGGTCAAAGGAAATGTGCGATATCTGCGGAATCACAGAGGATATGCTTCCCACTATTTACCAGAGCTATGAAAAAGTGGGAGAGCTTAACCACGAGCTCGCTATGGAACTCGGTCTTAAGGACGGTGTTGTTGTGGCAGCAGGCGCAGGAGACAATGCGGCAGCAGCTGTAGGAACAGGAACCGTTGGTGACGGAGCATGCAACATCTCTCTCGGAACAAGCGGAACACTCTTTATCTCTTCAAACAAGTTTGGCGTTGATTCTAACAATGCACTTCACTCATTCGACCATGCAGACGGAAAGTTCCACCTTATGGGATGCATGCTTTCAGCAGCTTCCTGCAACAAGTGGTGGATGGACGAGATCATCGGAACCAAGGAGTACGGAAAAGAGCAGGAGCCTATTACCGAGGATAAGCTTGGAAATAACCATGTTTACTTCCTTCCTTACCTTATGGGTGAAAGATCACCTCACAACAATCCCAATGCAAGAGGAACCTTTATCGGACTTACTATGGACAATACCCGCGCCGATATGACACAGGCAGTACTTGAAGGCGTTTCATTCGCTCTTCGCGATTCAATGGAAGTAGCAAGAAGCCTCGGAATCGCTCCCGAGAGAACAAAGATCTGCGGCGGTGGTGCAAAGAGCCCTCTCTGGCAGAAGATGATGGCAAATATCATGAACATGAAGGTTGATATCCTTGAGGTTGAGGAAGGACCTTCCTTAGGCGGCGCTATGCTTGCAGCCGTTGCCTGCGGAGAGTACGCTTCAGTAGAAGATGCGGCTAAGGCTATCGTTAAGGTTAAAAAGACCGTTGAGCCCGATCCCGAGATCGCTGCAAGATATGAAGCTAAGTATCAGGTATTCAAGCAGATTTATCCTGCTTGCAAGAATGTTTACGACGCAATCGCAAATAATTAAACGTTAAGGTTATGTTAAGGTTTGCCTGTTTTAAAGGAAAGGTTCGCATTTTATAATCGTCTCATAAGATAAGTCATGCAAAAAAATAAAGCATGAAAACAGTTCATTCTTTATATATGGCAAAGAGAGAGGAGCATATTATGTGGACCAGAAGAGAACTAAAAGACAGAGCAAAGGTGACATTCAAGAAAACCTATTGGAAGCATGTACTTGTATCAATCGTACTTGCTATGGTTCTAGGAACGGCGGGCGGAGTAAGCTCGGGAGTTTCCTCATCGATCAGTAATGTAGGAAACGTTATCGGACACAGCGCCGGCGGAGTAAGTATAGATACCGACGATTTAGAGGATTTTAAAGATGGAATAACCAACGGCTACAATGATTACAGCTTTGATTGGAATGAGAAAGAAAATAGTGACTCTGATGGGGAAAAGGATATTGATTTTTCCTTAGATCCCGAAAACGGAGAGATTACGATTGACGGTAAGACTTACACGATCGATAAGCCCACCAGAGCCGCTGCCATCGGAGCAGTAGCCGGAGCAGTGGCAGCAGTCGTTATTGCAATGATGTTTATCGGACTTATATTAAGCATTTTCGGAATTGCACTTGATATCTTCGTATACAATCCCATCGAATACGGCTGCCAGAAATTCTTTAAAAAGTCTATTGACGAGAATCAGAACCTCGGCGTAATGTTTAACGGATTCAAGGACGGTTACAAGAATATCGTTAAGGTAATGTTCTTCAGAGACCTTTTCGTATTCCTTTGGAGCCTTCTCTTTATCATACCCGGTATCGTAAAGGGATATGCTTACAGACTTGTACCCTATATCCTTTCCGAGAATCCTACTATGAGCAAGGATGAGGCATTAAAGGAAAGCAACCGTCTTATGATGGGCAACAAGTGGAAGGCATTCGTACTTGACCTTTCATTCATCGGCTGGAATATTCTTTGTCTCCTTACCTGGGGCGTACTTGAGATCTTCTATGTCGGACCTTACAGAAACGCTACTTACGCAGCATTTTACGAGGCAGTTAAAGCCGAAAAGAATGCAGATGAGCTTCCTACAGTTTAATTAAAAGGTGAATAAAATGTCCTATAAAATTTTGATAGCCGATGACGAAGCGGAAATTAGAAGTCTTATAAGACTTTACCTTGAAAATGAAAGCTATGAAGTCCTCGAGGCCGGGAGCGGTCTCGAGGCTTTGGCTCTCTTTAATAAAGAGCATCCGGATATGTGTATTCTCGATATCATGATGCCGGAGATGGACGGATACGGCGTTCTTAAAAAGATAAGAGAGACCAGCAATATACCCGTACTTATCCTTTCGGCAAAGGATGAGTATTCGGAAAAGATACTCGGTCTTAATCTGGGGGCGGACGATTATATCTCTAAGCCTTTTAATCCCTTGGAAATAGCGGCGAGAGTTGCCTCACAGATGAGGAGATATTATAAGCTGGGTTCCGGTGAAAACAGGCAACCCGCTACGATAACCTTTGGTGATTTAACTCTTGACTGTGACGGATGTACCCTTATAAGGGGAGACGAAAAGATTGAACTTACCACGGTTGAGTTTAAGATAATGGAGCTTTTTATGGGACACCCGGGGAAAGTTTTTACCAAACAGCAGATTTATGAGCATGCCTGGGGCGAGGATTATATTATCGCCGACAACAATATCATGGTTTCCATCAGCAAGCTTCGGACTAAACTTTCGGACGATCCTTCCAAATATATAAAGACGCTTCGCGGACTGGGGTATAAGCTTGGATAAGATAAGAGAGCTTCGGACATTTATTGTCAAAAACTTCATAATTGTGCTCCTTTTGGTGGCCTTTACCGAGTCGGCGCTGGTGCTTATATTTAACAATATCATTTTCCCGAAGATAAGCCCCCTTCTTTTTAAGGATAATGCGAAGGTTGAGTACGATGTCTGGACGGTTATAGTTTTCTTTTTCTATTTGATCGTCCGGCTCATAATGCTTTTTATATCAAGATATATTCCCATAGGACTTGGGGATATTGACGAGAAAGTAATAAACAGTTTCGTCCTTTTTGACGGTAACAGTCTTGTAGAAAAGTATGAGGCCATAAGCCCTATCGTAAGAGGACTGATGTTTGTCTGCATTATTTTGATGATGGTGGTCCTCCTTTTGCCCATAATCATAGCGGGCTCTGTATTTACCGCCAGGCTGATGGCGAGATTTGCGGCTCTCGAAGAGGAAGAGAAAAAGAAAAATCTTCTTTACGAGAAAAAAAGGAGTCTTCTTCTTTCAGATATTGCCCATGACCTTCGGACTCCGATAACGACCATCTACGGATACTCAAGAGCAATACTTGATAGTAAAGCCGATGAAGCGAAGACCGAAGAGTACTTAAACCTTATCTGTATGAAGGCGGAGAAGGTGGATGAACTGGTCAATCTTTTGTTTGATTACGTAAAGATAGACAGCGAAGGCTTTACGCTCCATAAAGAAAAAACAGACATATCAGAGCTTGTAAGACAGGCGGGAGCATATCTATACCAGGATATCTATGACGCCGGTATGGAGCTTTATCCCGATATCCCCGAAGAGGAGATTTATGTAGAAGCCGACAAGGTACAGTTTTCCAGGGTTATCGTTAATCTCCTTAATAACAGCATAAAGCACAATCCCTCCGGAACAAAGATAGGGCTTTTCCTCTTTAAGGATGAATCAAAAATAAAGATCGCGGTCTGTGACAGCGGCCCGTTGATACCAGGCGAAATAGCCCCGAATATCTTCGAGCCCTTTAAGACGGGAGATGAGTCGAGAAAAAGCTCAGGAGGAACGGGGCTTGGGCTTTCAATAGCCAAAAAGATAACGAATCTTCACGGTATGGATTTAGTTTTCAGACAAGGAGAAAATCTCCCCGGAAAGTTTGCGAATCTGGGATTTACAAAGTGCTTTCTAATCAGATAGCAATATACAAACAATAATACCGAAATAGCAATATTTGGGAACTTTAACTTACGCAATTTTTGGGTATATTTTTATATTAAATAAAGTAAAATAGTATTTGGGTGGATTATGTTTTTCGCCTAAATACTATTTTTTTGTGAGGTAAGACTATGAATATTTTAAAGGTTACCGATCCTGAGTTTAGAAAATACGGCAGGGTCATTAAAAATGTCGATCTTAAGCCTCTTATCGAAGCAATGGCAAACACACCTTGCCCCGATACTTGCGTATATGTGGCCGGTGACCCCGCTCTGGAGGCAGTTTCCACAGCTAAGGATCTTCAGAGAGTATACTACGGAGAGCTCCCTATTCAGGTAGGCTACTGCAACGGACACAATCAGAAGCTCAACGCTGTTGAGTACCACAGATGCTCAGAGCTTAACATTGCTCAGACAGACGCTATTTTGATCGTTGGTATGCAGCAGGATATCGAGGATGATTTTACATATGATACATCCAAGATGGAAGCCTTCTTACTTCCTGCCGGATGCGGCGTAGAGATCTACGGAACTACTCTTCACTACGCTCCCTGCGGAGTAGACGGAAACGGCTTTAGAGTTACCATCGTACTTCCTTACGGAACAAACCACGATCTTAAGGAAGCACATGCCGAGAAGAATCCTAATGTCTGCGACAACGAGGACAGACTTCTTGCAGCCAACAACAAGTGGCTCATCGCTCATAAGGATGGCGGACAGGCCGAGGGAAGCTTCCTTGGACTTAAGGGAGAGAACCTTTCCGTATAAAGAGTTTATAGAAAATAAATATTTTATCGAAATATTTTGGTAGTAATTTAATTTTTTAAGTATATACTATTTAACACAACTATGTATGGAGGAAATAACATCATGATGACAAACATTCCTAATGTGAAACTCGGAATCATCGCGGTTAGCCGTGACTGTTTCCCTATCGCGCTTTCAACACAGCGCAGAAAGAACATCGTTTCCAAGTATGGTGACGATATCTACGAGTGCCAGATCACTGTAGAGAACGAGCTTGATATGCTTAAGGCTGTAGAGGATGTAAAGAAGGCTGAGTGTAATGCTCTTGTAGTATTCCTTGGAAACTTCGGTCCCGAGACTCCCGAAACCCTTATCGCAAAGAACTTCGACGGACCTTGCATGTTCGTTGCAGCAGCAGAAGGTGACGGAGACGTTATCAACGGACGTGGAGACGCTTATTGCGGAATGCTCAACGCTTCTTACAACCTTGGTATGAGACATCTCGAGGCTTATATCCCCGAGTATCCTGTCGGAACAGCTGATGACATCGTTAAGATGATCAAGGACTTCGTTCCCGTAGCAAGAGCCGTGATCGGTGTTAAGAACCTTAAGATCATTACCTTCGGTCCCAGACCTCAGGACTTCTTCGCTTGTAACGCTCCCATCAAGGGACTTTACGAGATCGGCGTAGAGATCGAAGAGAACTCAGAGCTTGACCTTCTTGTTTCTTACAGAAAGCATAAGAACGATCCCCGTATTCCCGAGGTTTGTGCAGATATGGCTAAGGAAATGGGCGAAGGAAAGTACTACAAAGAGCTCAATGAGAGAATGGCTCAGTTCGAGCTTACTCTTCTTGACTGGGCAGAAGAGCACAAGGGCGCTCGTCAGTTTGTAGCATTCGCTGACAAGTGCTGGCCTGCATTCCCCGAAGAGTTCGGTTTCGAGCCCTGCTATGTAAACAGCCGTCTTGTTTCAAGAGGAATTCCTGTAGCATGTGAAGTTGACATTTACGGTGCTCTTTCAGAGTACATCGGAATGTGCGTATCTGCAGATACCGTTACTCTTCTTGACATCAACAACTCTGTTCCTCAGTACATCTTCGACGAGGACATCAAGGGCAAGTACAGCCAGTACACCCTTACCGATACATTCATGGGATTCCACTGCGGAAATACTCCCGAGTGCAAGCTTTGCTCAGACAGAGCCGTTAAGTATCAGCTCATCCAGCACAGACTTCTCGAGCCCGAAGGAAGCGAACCCGATTTCACAAGAGGTACTCTTGAGGGAGATCTTGCTGCATCAGATATTACCTTCTATCGTCTTCAGTGCGATTCACAGGGCAACCTTCGTTCCTACATTGCACAGGGCGAGATCTTAGACGTACCTACAAGATCATTCGGCGGTATCGGAATCTTCGCTATTCCCGAGATGGGACGTTTCTATCGTCACGTACTCGTTCAGAAGGGATATCCTCACCACGGAGCAGTTGCTTTCGCACACGTAGGAAAGTACCTCTTCGAAGTATTCAAGTTCCTTGGAATTAAGGATATTGCATACAACCAGCCTAAGAGCCTTCCTTATCCTACTGAGAACCCTTTTGCATAAGGAAACTGTTTTCTAAAAAATAGTTTATAAAAATTTAAGAATATGAAAATAGGAAACTGATTTTCAGATTCAAATGTAAAGCCCTTGGTTTACTGCTATCCGGTGGAAACCAAGGGCTTTTTGCGCATGAAACCCCACTTTTGCGGGCTTTTTTTGGGTATTATTTACAGTTTCTTTGCCGATAACTATGGTATAATCCGAGTTATGTTTACCGAATAAATAGTTTTAAAGGACGGAAACTGTCAACATAGATCTTGTTTAGAGAATTGTTATTTGAGTTTAAAAGTAAGGCTAAAAGAATATCATCTGAGCGCTCATGATAACAAATGGAGTTGGATTGTGAGTTTTATCAAAAACACTTTTTCATTTTTCCCCAATAGTAATGACAAATTAAAGAAAAAAAACAGTTTAGGGCTTACAAGAAGAATAACCGCCATCGGTATGTCTATACTTGTAGGTTTTAGCGGTATTGATATTCCTGTCTTGGCAGACGGAAGCGAAGGCGGTGACAATATCGAAAACCAGGGCGGCGCGGGCCAGGGAGAAACCCAGGGCGGCGCAGAAAAAACAGCCGTTGCTGTTCCTGCTTTGACCGGATGGAGCGACGGAACCGTTGCAAACTGGGAACTTGTCGAAAACTGTAACTATAAAGTTTTCCTTTACAGAGAAGGAGAGCAGGAAGCTATCGCTTCGGCTACGGGTGTAACCGTTGGAAGCTATGATTTTTCCGAAAGCTTTTTATCTGCCGGAAAGTATACCTATAAGGTTCAGGCGGTTCCTACGGATGCTATTTCAGAGACAAGTAAGGAATCTGATCTAAGCTCCGAAGCAGGCTACTCTTATGCTGTAAGCGTTTCGATATCCCGGGGAGAGCATATAACTTCAGTTTCTCCCGCAAGTACTCTTCTTATAGCCGGAAAGAACGGAAGAAATTCCGTAAGTATAAGTGCAGAGGCAGATACTGAGGGAGGATGGGTATTTGACTCATGGAGCTCTCTGCCTGAAGGGATGACTCTTTCAAACGGCGCAGAAAGCAGAGAAAATACTCTTTCGATAGATGGCTCATACAGCGGAGAACTCTCCGTATCCTTAACAGCAACAGGCAAGGAAGATCCTACGCCGGTTATTCCTGTTTGGGAGGTTTATCCTTCTTCGAACGTAAATCTTACCTACAGCGCAGAGGCGCAGGTAATTAACGCATGTTTAGATGTTCCCGAAGAAAACGTAACTTATAAGTGGTTTAAAAAGACAGGGGATGAGTTTACTCTTATTACCGGATCATCCGGAAGTCGGTTGTCTGTAAGAAATGTGGCTGACTCGGGAGTATACAAGGTTTCGGCTGATTATACAATTACTAAGAAAACCGGAACCGTTATAAACGGAACTCTCGAGGGAGAGCCCTTTAACGTAAATATCGCTAAGGCGCCCCTATCCGTAAAGGCAGATACCGTTAACGTAACATATTTAGAAGATGGCCCCGGATCCTTTACCTTTAAGTATTACGGGCTTTTGGGAGATGATGGGGATAGCGCCGGAGATGCTGCTCCTTCGGAGAGCGCAAAGATTACTTCTGCCGGAAGCTTTACCTGCAGCTACGCTTCGGGAGATAATGCCGGAAACTATTGGATCGTGCAAGACCCTAATGGCGGAGCATTTAGCAGCGACAATTACGAGATAACGGTTGATGAAACCGGGCTTTTAAAGGTAGCTTCAAAGGCTGCCGGAGAGGGTACTAATGTCAGCGCTGTTTTGGAAAGCACATCATGTAAATATACCGGAAGCGCTGTTACTCCCGGGGTTATTGTAACCGACGGAGATATTTCACAAACTCTTACAAGCGAAGATTACTCGGTTTCATATTTTAACAATACTTCTATGGGATCGGCTGATGACGCAAACGGACCCAGAGCGGTAATAAGCTTTAAGAGAAACTATACCGGAAGTATTACTCTTCATTTTGATATCACAAAGGGAGCATATATCCCTGTCGTAACCATTGACAATTACACGCCCGGAGAGTGGATATACGGAACTGGCTCAAAGAGTCTTTCGGTAGGAAATTTCCCGGATGATATGACGGACGCCGAAAAGGCAAATTACAGAATCTACTACGTAAGCGGACATAAATCTCAGGAGGAGATAAATAAGCTCTCTACAGGTTCTGTCAATCAGCCCGTTGATGCCGGAGATTATACCGCATTTGCTATAGTAGGTTCATCATCTAAGTATGAGAGTACACATTCAGCTCCCTGCCACTTTACAATAAGCCCCAAGACCATCACTCTTACCGCCGGAAGCGGAAGCTGGGTTTACGACGGCAATGCCCATACAAATTCTTCGTTTTCACCTTCAAAGGACGATGCGGACAGTCAGTTTGTTAAAAGCTCCGAGTCCTTTAAGAGTATTGAGGTTGGGGGCTCTATCACAGACGTTGGAACTGCGGCAAATAAGATTTCCTATACCCTTTCATCCTCCACAAAGGCCTCAAACTATAACATAGTCTGTGTTGACGGAGTACTTGAGGTGACTCCAACAGCCCTTCCTTCCCCTGCGGGATGCGAGTGGGATGAAGCAGTTGCGGGAAGAGCCACATGGGTGGCTGTTGCAAAAAAAGATCTTACGGTTAAATACAAGGTAACTTTGTATGCGTACAATCCCGCCACCGAAAAGGAATCTGTTATTCCCGTAAACGGACAGGCTTTCAATATCTGCGAGTCAAACAGCATTGATTTTGCCGAAGCTATCCATACAAGCGCGGATAATTCCGATGATGCAAAGTCCTATTTCTTTACCGTAGAGACTGTTTCCTTTGGCGGTAAGAGCAAGAATAACTATGCCGATTCTGCAGACTGCGGAACATCCCCTATGCTTTATTCGGCTACGATTACTATTGATAGGTCCTATGGCGGTGTGGACCAGTCTGAAAAGATCAAAAGACTGGATCTTGGCACCTTTGGCCAAAGAATAACCCTTATTCAGGGTGAGAGCGTTATCATCTACGGTGAGGCCAATGAGGGATATACATTAAACGACTTCGGAAGTAGTGATGAAAGTGCTTCTTTGATCAGTAAAACCAATCTGTCAAAGGAAGGGACAGTTTCAAGGGCAAGACTCAGTCTTACTTCCGATATGGAGGAGTCGCTGCCGAATGTAAAATATACTGCGTATATAGTAGATACATTTCCTACCCTTAAATCATTTACCGCGGAGAATCTTGAACCGGATCTTTCCGGAGTTAAGTTAAAAGCAACGGTCAGCGATCTTATCGGACTTGATGCATACAGATTTGTCCCTGTAACAAAGGACGCTGTAACCGGAACATACTCTGTATCAGACGATACCGTAGAGTGGGTAAGTCTTGGGGGAGCTACAGGCGATAAGACTGTAACCGGGAATGTTTACGCGTCCGGCCTTTACGGAATACAGGTAAGGGACGTTGGAGGAAATGTTTTGCCTCCTCACAAGGGAATCTCAGTATACGAGATACAGTTTGATCCCGGAGAGGGAAGCGGCTCTATGAGCCCTATTTACAAAGCTGAGAATACAGCTCCCGTTCTCCCCCCGGCTAACAAGTTTACAAAAGATCATTATCAGTTTAAGTACTGGAGCGGAGCAAAAACAGGTATCAGTGTTGACGGCGCTGCTATGGTAGCCAATGTAAACGATACTCTCGTTGCCCAGTGGACTAACGAAAAGGTTAACTATACCGTTAATTACTTTTATATGAACGGAAACGGAGAGTATCCCGCCCAGCCTGAGGTCAGTGCTGTTTTTCAGGGAAATCACGGCGATGTTATAGACGTTAATAACTCTGACATCCAAAAGCCCAGGGCCAATTACTCTTTAGATACTTCCGATGGACATAACGACTCTGTTTCGCTTGTTCCTGAAAACTATCCTCAGGGAATAGTTTTGAATGTATACTACAAGACCGGTCAGTACTCGGTTACATACACCTACAGACTGCCCGGGGAAGATGAAGATACCGTTATAGTTCAGAACTATTACTACAATCAGGCTATTTCCGAGGCGGATAAGCCTTCAGCGCCCGGATATGACTTTGTCGGATGGGAGTTTGGCGGAAGCGGAGTCGCTCCCGAGACCATGCCGGCAAATGATCTATACGCAAGCGGAACCTTCAAGGCTAAGGATACGACTTTTAAGGTTGTTTATCACTTAGAAACAATAGGAAACGGCGAGGCAAAGACCGGGATCTTTGCTGTTAATGACGATCTTACAAGAGTACTTAAAGCTAAAACCGATGACAGTATTACAGCCCTTTTAGACGGAGAGGAAAATGTAGGAACGGTTGTAGCAGGCACTGTCGAAGGATTTACTTTAAAGACTGTAAGCGTATCTTACGGCGCGGCAGACGGAGAGAGTCTCCCCGAGATCGCAGATACGAAAGCCGGCACTGTAAAGTACGATCCTTTGGATACCTTATATATCAACTACTACTATGAAAGAAACGTTTACGATCTTTTTGTTGATGTTTATAAGGGAAGCAGAGAGTCTGAGACTAATCATATATTCAGACATACCGAAAAACATCAGTATCAGGAGCAATTAGATATAGACAAGTTCTCGGAGCCTGATTATTATCTTGGACAGTCCGCCTACGGATCCCCGGCAAAGGACGATTCGGGCAACGATTTTTCTATGCCCCAAGGTTTTGTATTTGCAAGCTATACCGATTACTCCACAGGTAATAAACCCTCTAAAATGCCTGCGGGAGATATGAGTATTACCAAAGACGTAATTTCTAACGAAAATGCGGAGTTCAAACTTGAACTTTATTTCGAGACGGGAACCATTGGTGAGTATGAATTAAAGTCTACTCTTGTTTACGACTATCCGATAGGCGGAAATATTCATATCGTAGCGGATAAAAGAGATGATGAGGGAAATGATTATTTCCTTGCTTACAACGATTTTGTTAAGACAGTAAATAATTATGGTTACTATACCCATACCCTGATTTCTGAGGCTGACGCAAACGGAAATCTTTCAAAGGAAGAGGGCGTTGTTTTGGACGATGATTCTCTTGTTTTAAAGGTTTACTTTGAAAGAAGAAGCACAACGGCCACCGTCAGCTATAAGTACAAGGCTACCGGTGGAGAAGAGACCGAGATAGCAAGCTATCAGGTTACGGGTAAGTGGGGAACTTCATTTGCCTTCGATCCCGATCTTTTATTTGACAATATTTCGGAGGCTGAAGCAAGGAACAGATTAGCTGCCCTCGGAAGTAATATAACGACGGATGCCGAGTTTACAAATAACGGCCTTTCGACAGACTTTAGAAACGCTTCCTACCTTGTTTCCTACACAAGCCATTACAGATACTTTAACGCCAACGGCATCGTTACAAACACCTATCCTTCCTATACCTTTACAACTATAGGAAGCGGTATTGAAGTAGATCCCGGGTACCCTGCAAAGAGCGTAAGTAGCGCGGGAATAAGCGATACTGTACTCAGCTACTTCTCTGTAGATGATACTTACAACAGAGTTACGGTTTATTACAACCAGATATCCGAGAAGGAAGATTTCTATATTGACCTTAGGATCACCAGAGCACATCTTAAGGATCAAAGCTTTGACTGGTGGACAAGCCTTAACGGAGATAAGAACATAACAAAGACCTATGATGACAATACTACAGCTGTTCCTATTCTTTACGGATATGACGGAGACGCAGAAACAGACGGAGAAGAGTACTATCAGGTAAGAGTTATCAATAAATGCGCTGTTGTAACGGCGGCGAAAAAAAGCGAGGCAGCAGATGGCTTAGACGATTATCCGGCCGCTAACGCAAAAAGCAGAAGCTATGATTACACCGGAATAGACTTAAATGATGCAAGAAATCTTCACCCGGGATGTAAATATATAGGCGGAGATTACTTCTTCTACGATCCTTTATTAAATACAGGGGAAAAGACCGGTGCATTCGGAAATGAGCCTGTTGTATTTAAGGTTGATAGCTCAGACAGATTCCTTCAGGGAGCTTACGTTTCCTACGGAATTGGATCGGGAACCCATGAAAGAGCATTTTGTGATGATTTTCTCAGCAATTATCAGGATGAGCATGATGAAGATTCCGGACGCTATGAGCCCGAAAGAACAGCTCTTGCTTACGATAATTTAAGTTATGGCGGAACATACGTAAGCGGAGACCACGGATATCTCAATGTTTACTATTACTACCGTGAAAACTGCAGACTTTCCTTCTACTTTAACGGAAGTATCTACAGCGATCAGGTAGCAAACTCATACGTATACGGCTCGGTTGTGCCTAAGGAAGATGTTAAATGCGACAGCGTGGAAAAGCGCACCGGATATGATGTAGCCTGGTATACCGATGAGGCTTACTCAGTACCTGTTCCGGATGACGGCCTTACTATGGACCGCAACAGAACCGTCTACGGAAGGTATGAAAAGAGCACCATCCGCAATATGGAGTATATTTACTACCAGCTTGCGGACCCCATTACGGTCAGCGGAAATACATACAATTATGTAAACCAAGATAACCTTGATGACATTATTGCTAAGCTTGAAAGCGAAGGAAAAACTCTTTCAAAGGAAGAGTCAGCAGCGCAGGTTAACGTTGGAACAAGCGATGTTCCTATCTATAAAACAGCCAAAACAATAAAGTATTTCCTCGACGAAGCTCCGGTATTTACAAGTATCGAGAGGCCGACCCTTACCTATACGGAGATAACCTTAAGCAAGCAAGATGCCGATTACGAGGAGTATTACTTAGACGGTTATGACGGATTTTTCTACAACGAGACCAACACAGATAACCGCTCATACGGATATGTTAATACCACTCCCATAATCCTGAAGGTTTATTTTGCGAGGGACCAGTATAACGTTGAAGTACTTAACAATGTATCGGAGACCGATAACCCCGAGCTGAGAAAGTTCTCCATCGGCCAGCATGTAGCATTGGCATCTCCCGTAAAGGGCGGATATACCTTTGACCATTGGAACTGGAAAAAGTGGAACGGAAGCAGTTACGAGGACTTTACTCCCGTTATTGAAGCGGGAGAGGAGTATTTCAAGATGCCGGGATTTGATCTTCAGGCATCTGCGCAGTACGTACCCGCTGCTTTTGACCAGAAAATAGTGCACCTTTTCCAGAAGGAGGACAGCTCCTATTCTTCAGACTTTATCTCTTTGCATGAAACAGGAGATACTGCCGCTGATGTAACCTTTGGTGATAGGCTTTATCAAAATGCTGACATCTGGGGAACAGCGAATGCACCTGAGGCAGTAAGGATCGTAACTGAGTCAGGAGAGCTTTACTTCGCAGGCGCTTCCTTAAGTGGAGGACAGATTACGGTAAGTGAGTCTGATCTTGTTGCGGCTGTTACCGAAGAGAGCGTCACAAGCGAGAATATAGCGGACTTAGACAGCTTTGCACTGCCTGATGATAACTTTGAACTGTTTGGATACAGCTACGGTCTATACAAGGACGGACTTAGCGTTGTCAGATACGCTAAGGGTGCTTCCGGGCCTATAGCTAAATACGGCATGGAAATAGAGCTTTACTACGCAAGAAGCGCCAACTATACTGTTGAACTTTCGGGAATTGCAACGGACGGAGCCGAAAGCGGCCTGATTTTATCAGGGGCCGGAATGTACTTTTTCGGTGAGAACGCTACTATCAGCGCCCATCTTAGCGACGGCTATACCTTTATAGGATGGTTTGATGAGAGTGACATTGAAAACGGACTTATAAAGTCAGGAGCTCATGCTCTTTCAACAAATACTGAAATGACCATACCCGTAAGGGAAGACATTAAGCTTGTTGCTTTGGTAAAGCCGAATAAAACCATAGCTCCTACCTTAAGATTTTCCGGAAAAGAAAGCTACACATACGGATATGCCGATTCTGCGGATAATACCATAACCGCTATTGCCGGAACTTCCTTTACCGCACAGGATGAAGAGTGCATAGGACTTTCAGACGAAGAGATCGCGGCGCTTAATGCACAGGCACAAAAGACCAAGATCACAGGATATCAGTGGTATCTTGTTAAGACAAATGAGGATGGATCGGAGGATATATCTATCCCCGAGGGAACAACCTCGTCCGCAACCTACAGATTTACTCCGGGTAAAAATGCCGGTACATATACCTACCGCATTAAGGTGATGTACGAGAGAACCGATAACGGAAGAAGCGGTTTTATCACAAAGGACTTTGACGTCGTTGTAAACAAGGCTCCGATGAGCGTTACGACAACGTCTTACCACGGAATCTACGATAACAGATTCCACTCGATCTCCTTAAGCGTTAAAAAGCCCGGTGCAGCATCTGATTATGAGATTTATTATCATCCCGATACTCAGATCACAGCGGAAAACTTTAATACTCTCGAGGGTATTACGGGAGAACTTCCTCTTTATAAGGATGTTAAGGTTGATGCACAGGGATATGAAACCTGCCACACAACATATATCTATATTAAGGATAAGACAGGAAACTACGAGGATTATATAGGAGAGCAGGACGTTTGGATCGATCCAAAGACTGTAAGCATTAAGCCTACAAACAACATCTTCAGCAAGATGTACGACGGCTCTGTTAAAGTAAACGGATCCGTAACGGAAGTCGGTTCCGACCTTTACAGACTTTCCCGGGGTGAGTTCTATACTGTTCAGGGATATGTTGACGGAGATGCGGATACCAGGGCCTACATACTTGACTGTAATGCAAATTATGACAGCGAGCATGTGAGAACTGCAAAGGCCTTTGTTGTTTCCGATATGAGGATAGTAAACAGGGAAAGCGGAGATGTTATATACAACTATGTATTCCCCGAAAGCGCGACTCTTTCCTTTACGGGAAATATTACCGCAAGACCGCTTGACATTGAATGGGTATTCCCGGAGGAGACGGTAGAGGTTGAAGGAGAGACTGTTCCCTACTATACCTATAACGGAGAGCTTCAGGGGCCCGGAATCAGATTATCCGAGAATCAGACCTATCCGATCCCTGCCTTAGACGCGGATATTTCCGAAACCCTTTCCGTATCCGGTAAGCAGGAAAACGCAGGGTTATACAGCGCAGTAGCGGCAGTTTCGGTTAACGACCAGTCCCATTACGAATCATCGGATTACAGCTTCTCCATTACAAACCAAAAGTATGTTATCGGAAAGCGACCCGTTGAAGTTACGCCGGTTTCAAAGACCGTTACCTATAACGGACAGGCCCGGACTATTACAGAATATACCGCAAACGGACTCATAGGTTCCCATACAAGTACGGCTCAAAGCGTAAAGTCATATGTTGATGCCGGAGTGTATGAAGATATGCTTATGAAAAATCTCGTAGTTTTCGATACCAAGGGAAGGGACATGAAGGACAACTATGAGATCACCTACAGCCCCGCAACCCTTACGATTGAAAAGTGCCCTGTAAGAGTAAGTGGCATCACGGTGGGAGACAAGGTATTTGACGGAACTAAGACCGTTAAGTCTGTAGATGTAAGCGGAGTGGTATTCAGTCCTTTATATACCAATGCTCTTACTAAAAAAGCAGATAAGCTTGCATTGAACGCTGACAAGATAAGTGCAGTATTTACGGATGAAGAGGCTGCAGAAGACGTTTTGGCAGTTTTAAGCATCTCGAAGGAAGCACTTATAAATGTTTCAGGTATGGACTGCGCCAAAAACTATGTGATCGACGTGGCAGGATCCCAAAACTCTGCCACGGCCGATATTACAAAGAAAAAGCTCTACGTCACCGCAAACGATAAAGAGATGAAATATAAGATAGGTGACGAAAACGAAGAAGTACCCGTTTTTGACTGGAGATATGAGGGCTTTGTTGACGGATGGGGAGATGCGGATACTTTCGCGACGGAGCTTGGAAGCATAAGGTCCTACGTAACCGAAAAGGATACAGAAAACCGCATTACTCCTTCAAAGTCTACTTTGGTAGGAACATACGACATAAAGCTTGAGAATAAGCCGGTTCTTCAAAACTATGAAGTGGTATTCGTAAAGGGAGTATTTACCGTAAGCCCCAGTAAGATAAATATCACCGTCGGCAATCTCAAGAATCTGATCAATATCTCCGCAAAGATGTATGACGGAACGACAGATATCTTACCCGGTAAGATAAGTGTCAAAGAAAGAGAAATGCTTATAGCAGATCTTGCGGATCAAAATAAGGGCACGGACAAATGCCTTCTTCCTGCGGATGCGGAGTATTTAAGAAAGAACTCTGAGGTCACAATCATCACATTTGACTTTACGGGTTCAAGATACACCGACAGTAAAAATGTCGGTACCAATAAGCCGGTTCACGTTGACTATGAGCTTGGAGACTGGCTTACAAGCAGATACGAGCTTTCAGATACGGATAAAGAAGCTTTTGCGGATATATATGAAGCTCCTTTAAGCATCACGCCTGAGGATATGGAAATCTCCTATGGAGATGAAAGACCCAGGCAGGCTTCATTTAGCTACACCGCTACCGGACTTGTTGCGGGAGAGACTATAGAAAATACTCCCGACTTTATCGGAAGCCTTGTATATGCTACCGAAACCTACAGCGATACCTTAGGTGCATACTCTGATGTAAATATATCCGATGGTTATCCTATTACCGTTAGCGGAATTACAAACGGAAACTATGATATTACCTTTAATGAAGGAAAGCTTACGGTTAAAAAGAGTGCGCTTCAGCTTTCGGCTCCCGTATGGAGCGACAACAGTATCGGATCTGTTACCTGGAATCCGGTAAGCCGGATAGGAGATGTTGAAGTAGCGGGATACGAACTGAAGCTTTTAAAGGATGGAGCTGAGGTACAAAGCGTAAACGCAGGTCCTTTGGCAAGTTCCTACGATTTTGCGGACAAGATGCATGAAGAGACGGGATCATACACAGTTTCCGTAAAGGCTATCGCTTCAACAGAGCAAAATGCCGGAAATAAAAATGTGGATGACTCCGAAATAAAGGTTACTGCATCGTCTAAGGAAGTAGTTAAAGTAACAGTCTCCTTTGAGGATTCGGTATCGTCAGGCAAGGGTGAAAGCATCCTTATTGACGGAGCCCCATCTGATCCTGTGTATTTGACATACGAAGGAGATGACACATTAAGAAGCAGCCTAAATGCCATTGAAGGAGAGAAATTATTCTTTGCAGCACACCTTTCGGTAGATACGGGATATACCGCAACAACCACAGTTTCTGCCCAGCCGGGTCCTGCAGCATCTCATATGAGCGTTTTGCAGAGTCCTTCTTTAAATGAGCGTGAAGGCAAGTATATCTATGAAGGAAAGCTTTTGGTATCGGACGAGATCGATGATGCTTCCGAAATCCTTAATGCAAAGATCGGACTTATAAAGACCCCCGCTCGCGTAGACGGAAGCCTTACAGCTTCAAAGGACTTTGTTACCTATGGATTTACAAACGAGGAAGCTCCGGCAGCTACGGCTTCTCCTAAACCCGTAGTCGGGGATAATGTTGGACTCGACGGATATTCCTATACCTATACATGGTTTATAGAAGATACGGAGAACGATCAGTTTACGGCTTCGGGACTTAACGAAAAGCTTACCGGTTCGGACGAAAGCGTATATGAACTGCCATCTTTAAATGACTTCGGAAAGAAGCTTGAAAGCGGCGAGGGAAGATACAAGATAAGCTGCCTTATTACTGCCACAAGACTTGATAATGCGGAAAGTGCGACCAAGACCCTTGGCCCCGTAGCAATAAGCGTAAGGAAGGCTTCTTATAATCCTCTTGTCAGATTTGATGAAGGCGGAGAGCTTAAAGAGACAGTAAACAGAAGCTACGGAGAATCAAAGCCGGATCCCGTGGTCACAAACGCGGAAGTCTTTATAGCCGATATCCCCGGAGAGGATATTAAGGATTATATAACCTGGCAGTATTCATCCGTCGGAGAGGTGGGCCCCTGGACAGACTACGATCCATATGATCCTTTATCAGACAGTAAGCTTTATACAAAGGCTGGAACCTACTACGTAAGAGCAAAGATCGCGGAATCTTCCAATTATCTTGCAAGGACAACAGGCGCTGTCATCTACAAGATGGATAAAATACCTCTTACGATCACAGGAAAAGACCTTTCAAAGGAATACGACGGTGCGACGCTGACATATGAATCATCTGACGCAGTTCCCGGGGACGGTTTTACAATCGGTGGACTTCTTACGGGAGATACGCTTTCTGCCCTTACTTTAAGCGGAAAGATTACGAGTATATCACAGGGAGCCGGAGGAAATACCGCTTCCAACACTCCGGGAAACGCAGTTATAGTAAACCCGGACGGAGAAGATGTTACTTCCTGCTATGATATTACATACGTTCCAGGATCCCTTACGATCTCGCAAAGACCTCTTACAATTACTGCGGGAAGTCTTACGGGAAGTGATGCGCCCATCTACGACGGTCAGTTCCATACTAAGGCTGATGGCTATGGTATCACGGAAGGAACGCTTGCACCCGGTGACAGTATAAGTGTAAGTATGACGGAGGCTTCTAAGATAAAGAATGCCGGAAGTGTATCAAACGATATCGGAGCCGTAACAATACGTAATGCGAGCGGCGCAGACGTAACACCAAGCTACGAGATCGCAAAGATAAGCGGAAGTTTAGAGGTATTAAAGCGAGATATTACAATAGCGCCGGATAATGCCAAGAGAGCTTACGGTGAAAAGACCACGGATCATACCTGGAGAGTGATCTTGGGCGAGATACAGATTCCGGGTGAGATAGCTGTTACCGTAAACGACAGCACGGATATTTACGACCCTGTCGGAAGTTACGACGGAGCATTAAGCATTACCGCAAGCAGTCCCAATTACAATATTACGACCGAGTCCGCTGACCTTACGATAGTAAGAGGAGAGCAAAAGATCCTGGCTGAGGATATTGAGTTTATCTACGACGGTAATGAGCATCTCCTTAAAGACTTAGAATCCGGATGGAGCATCAAAAAGCCCGATGGCGAAGATCTATCGTATATTTGCATTGACGAGTCGGGAAGTGAGATATCCGCTGAGGGTATTAAAGAGCCGGGAATACTTAGAGTTAAGCTTTCCGTACCTGAGAGCACAAACTTTAATGCTGCTGAAAAGATCATCTCGATCAGGGTAAAGGAAAAGCCCGCTCCTGTGCAGACTATCCCTGCTTCGGATAGCGGAAATGCTACTCAGGGCGAGAGCAGTTTTGAGGCAGTAAAGCCTGCGGCAGTTCCTTCTCAAAGTGTTAAGACAGAAGAGATCAAAAAGGATGCCGGAGAAGAATCAAAGGATGAAACAGAAGGCGGCGACGAGGCAGAGAAGACTTCCGAAAATTCCGCGGCTGATGCCAAAAAACCGGAAGATGCCGAAAACCAAAGCAGCTATGGATCATCCCCGGATCTTCCCGAAAACTACATCGGAACAGGGGACGGACGCCTTATCGTTATCGGTACCGATACTGAAGGCTCAGAGGATGAGAAAATCATAGACTGTGAAGTCCTGGGAGCTGACATAGTACGTATGCTTGACGAGCTTTTGACAGGCAGCGAGAAAGAAAGGCTTTCAGATAACTCAAGAGTCATCTTCAGAGTAGAAGTTGATAAGACGGGACCGGATGCCGAAAAGGCGCTTGTGGGCGCCGAAGACTATACAGACGGTCACGGCAAAATAGCCGGAAGCTTTGATTCAACATTCTTTGTCACCATTCAGGGTGAGAAAGAGAGAAAGATCGAAGAGAAGTACTCCTCCGTTAGGGTTTCTTTTGAGATTCCGGAAGAGCTTAAAGAGAGCTTCGGAAAGAAAGGTACTAAAATCCTTTCCGTAACCATTGGTGAAGACGGCATGCCCCTTATCGGATATATTGATTTCGATATACTCGGAGACATGATCGTTATGGATATGGACAACTACTCAACCTATGTAGTTGTGGAAGATGAAGGAATCTGCTTTATCCATTGGATAATAGTGCTTTTGCTTATAATAAGTATCCTTACAGTAATAATCTATTATGTAAGAAAAGACAGAGATAGTAAAGAAAAGGTAAGTAAGGATGAAGAAGATGAAAGACGTTTCTTCAGGCTCCACCTTCTCATCGTTACAGGATCAAATATTGCGGGATTCATACTTGCTGTATTTTTCAGACACTGCAGATGGGATCTACCCGCCGAACTGCTTAACTTAATCTGTACCGTTCTTATGGAGACTATTTTCTATAATGCCGCTAAAAACAGTAACGGTAAAAAGAAAGAAGCTGCAGGAACACAAAAAAACAATTAATACTTTCCAAAAGGAATAGTAAATGTAAAAAAGGAACCGGATAAAACCGGTTCCTTTTTAAATCTGTATTGTATAAGCGTTTTGACTTTTGTATTAGCTGTTTCCTTTAAGCTGCAACAGCTTTTCGATAAGAGTATCGATCTCGTTTTGAGAAAGAACTGCCTGATTATTGGCGATATCTCCTTCGAGAGCATCGATGGTCTCGTATTCCTTGATGGAATTTAAGGCATCGATAAGAGAGTCAATCTCAGGCTGGGAGAGAGCCACATTTACATTGGGCTTTAAGAGAGGAACATCCTTGACGGTATTGAGCGTACTTATGAGCTTGTCAATCTCACCCTGTGTAAGAATGACCTGGTTATGCAAAAGATCGGCTGAAATAGCATTATCGTCTGCGTAGTTCCTAAGAGTATTAAGAGCATCAACTATTGAGTCAATTTCTGACTGAGATAACAATTTACCCATAAATCACACCATCCTTCTTAAATTTTTATTTATTGTATCATATCACAAAAACTGCAAACAAGATAAAAGATTACTTATTTTCGTCCCCTGCTATGGCAGAATCGCTGAAAATATGTTCATCCCCCGCGGAGAGGTCCTCCTCGGGATGAGCTTCGAGATAGATATCCTCTGCCTTTTTGAAATGCTTATTGTAGAGCTTAGCCGCAAGAAATGCGGGAGCCGCAAAACAAAAGCAAAGCTCTAAGGGGAAGAGCCAAAGACCGACATTTCCGATAAAGAAAAGGGAAAAGGGAGCTGCTTCTGCGATGAGGATCAGTAGAGTAGCAGGGAAATGTCTGAATGCAAAAACAAAAGCGGTCTTTATTGTTTTAGGAATAGGATTAACAAATTTAGCCTGTATGGGATATACAAAAACTCCCACAAACATAATAAGAAAAGTAAATACCAGTACGCCACCTAAGATATAGGGGCTAAGTCCCGTAGGGTTAGCATAGATAAGGAAGTAATCAAGTCCGAAGAAGCCTGCGATCAAAAGGAAGATCAGCCAGATGATTGTGGACTGCTTGAAATTATCCTTAAAGGAGTGGAAAAACTGCTTGGCGATCCCGGCTTCCTCATCTCTTACAAGCTTAAGCATACAGTAGTGCATCGCTGTAAAGGCGGCGCCTGCGGTGATGACCGGAACGCAGAGGAGTAAGGTGAGCAGATTGACGATGACTATATCCGCCATCTTTCCAAGGGCTCTCATAAGGGGGCTGTCTAACTGAAAAATTTTCACTTTTTAAATCTCCGAAATACTTTAAATTTGGTTATATAATTATAGCATAGGAAAATTTTACGTTAAAGGATTTTATGTATTTTTAATATATGGGGAGTTAGTTTTGTGATAGAATAGTTTCATCAGACTTACCGGAAGCGGAAAAGACCCGGTAAAGTACTGATATAAGTTAAGGATAAAGAGATTGATGAAGAAAAAGCAAAAGTATTTTAACGAGGAGTATATATGACACAGTATATTGTGACCGGAATGAGCTGCGCGGCGTGCGTGGCGAGAGTTGAAAAAGCGGTCTCTAAATTGGAGGGCGTAAAGGAAGTTTCCGTAAGCCTTCTTACAAACTCAATGGGTGTTGAGGGTGATGCGGATCCCGAAAGGATCATAAAAGCCGTCAGGGAGGCGGGATATGACGCGAGCCTTAAGGATGCGGGCAAAGCGCCGGGAGGACAAAGCTCTGACTCTAAAAACAAAAAGGGCAAGTCTTCTTATTTATCGGAGAAGGAAGCTTTAAAGGACAGGGAAACTCCCGTACTTATAAAAAGGCTTGTTGTATCGGCGGTATTTTTACTGCTTTTGATGTATATAACTATGGGACACAATATGCTTTCCTGGCCATTGCCGCCTTTTCTAAAGCATAATCCCCTTACCTTAACCCTTACCCAGGCGATCCTCGCCGCCGCGGTAATGATAGTTAACAAAAAGTTCTATGTTAACGGCTTTGGGGCTCTTAGGCACCTTTCGCCCAATATGGATACTCTGGTAGCTTTGGGAAGCTCGGTATCTTACGGCTGGAGTATTTACATCTTATATAAGATGTGCTCTATGGCTGTGAATATGAATATGGCGGACGGTATGGAAGCTATCATGGATATTTACCACGGAGATCTTTATTTTGAAGCTGCCGCTATGATCCCCGCGCTTATAACCGTTGGAAAGATGCTGGAAGCTCTGTCAAAGGGAAAGACTACGGACGCTCTAAAGAGCCTTATAAAGCTTGCGCCTAAGATGGCAGTTGTAGAAAGAAACGGAGTAGAAAATGTGGTTTCCGTAGATGATGTATCCGTTGGAGATACATTTATTGTGCGTCCCGGAAGCGCAGTCCCTGTTGACGGAGTAGTTTTATCAGGCGGCGGAGCGGTAGATGAATCCGCACTTACAGGAGAGTCCGTACCTGTAGATAAAAAAGAGGGGGACAGAGTAAGCGCCGCAACCATAAACCGTTCGGGATATCTAAAATGTAAGGCGACAAGAGTAGGAGACGATACGACTCTTGCCGGGATAATAAAGCTTGTATCCGACGCCGCAGCTACAAAGGCGCCTATAGCGAGGATCGCAGATAAGGTAAGCGGAGTTTTTGTGCCGGCGGTTATGGGAATTGCTCTTATCGTTGTGATCGGATGGCTGATCGCGGGAGCATCCTTGGGAGATGCGCTTGCAAGGGGTATTTCCGTACTTGTTATTTCCTGTCCTTGCGCTTTGGGACTTGCAACTCCCGTTGCTATAATGGTCGGAAACGGCGTTGGAGCTAAAAACGGAATTCTCTTTAAGACCGGCCAGGCCCTTGAGATTGCCGGAAAGGTCAAGACGGTAGCCCTTGATAAAACAGGAACCATAACCAGAGGTGAGCCTGAGGTGGTTAGGCTTCTGCCGGGGAAGGATGTATCGGAGGATGAACTCTTGTCAAAAGCCTACGCCCTTGAGATTAAGTCTGAACACCCTCTTGCCGGAGCGGTAGTAAGATATGTGGGCAAAAGGTTTAACGGCGCTTGCCCCGCATTTGATGTTACGGATTTTGAGGCACTTCCCGGAAACGGACTTATGGGCAAAGCGGGAGGCAGCATTTTAAGAGGGGGAAGCTATTCGTACATATCATCCGTACTTAAAATGGAGGATGAGCTTAAAGGAAGCGCCGAAAAGATGGCGGATGAGGGAATGACTCCCCTTGTATTTGCGGAGGATGAAAGGATCCTCGGCCTTATAGCCGTTGCCGATACTATTAAAGAAGATTCCGCAGAAGGTATAAAGGCCCTTAAGGCTCTCGGAGTCAGGGTTGTTATGCTTACGGGGGATAACGAGAGGACAGCGGCCTTTATTGCAAAGAAGGCGGGAGTGGATGATTTCGTAGCAGGAGTCCTTCCTGAGGGCAAGGAAGAAGTCATAAGAGAGCTTTCAAAACACGGTAAAGTTGCAATGGTGGGTGACGGAATAAACGACGCCCCCGCTCTTAAAAGAGCAGATGTCGGTATAGCTATAGGTGCCGGAACGGATGTTGCCATTGACAGCGCCGATATCGTACTTATGAACAGCACGCTCTCCGATGTGGCAGCAGCCGTTACTCTAAGCCGAAAGACACTTATAAACATAAGAGAGAATCTGTTCTGGGCTTTCTTCTATAATGTAATATGCATTCCGCTGGCAGCAGGCCTCTTCGGGCTTAAGATGAATCCCATGATAGGGGCAGCGGCTATGAGCATCTCAAGCTTTACGGTATGCATGAACGCCCTGAGACTAAATCTTGTTAAGCTAAAGAAATCCGGCAAGGAAATGCCCCGGGCTTTAGGAGAAGAGAAAGCTTACGCGGAAGAAAAAGAAATAGTTAGATCGGATGACGATCGGAAAGAGGATGATAAAATGACAAAGACAGTTAAAATCGACGGAATGATGTGCGCACACTGCGAAAAGGCCGTAAAGAACGCTTTAGAGGCTCTTAGCTTTGTAGAGGAGGCTACTGCTTCACACGAAAAAAAGGAAGCGGTTATGACTCTTTGCGGAGAATACGATGAGGCCCTTGTTAAAAAGGCTATAGAGGATGCGGATTATACTTATATGGGAGAAATCTGAAAATTATAAAAAATGAGCTAAATACTCACACAATATTTTACAAAAAAGCTCCGACATGTTATTATAATAGCAATATTGTTGGAGTTTTTTTGACAATATTTTTCTTTTTTGTTCTATAGTCGTTTTGCTTTTGTATTGCTTTATTTTGTTTTTTGCCCCACCAAGTTCTACTTAAGTTTTGATTATGTATTGAATCTTTTTAGTACTCGTCAAGGAGGAAGAAACCAATGGCTACAAACAACACAACCCCTAAATCCAAGAAAGCTAAGAAAGGAATCTTTGACAGCATCAAGACGAAACTTATTCTTGTTATGCTGGCGGCAGCCGCTATACCGCTTCTTATTGTTATGATCGTCAACTACAAGACATCAACCAATAAGGCTTTAGCTGATGCTCAGAGTACTCTTGAGGCACAGGCCAGATATATTTCGGCGGAATACTCAGGTGTACTTCAGGAAAATGTCGATATGGTCAGATCCATAGCGGAGAATCCTACAACCATTGTTTATATGGAAGGAACCGCCGGTATCGAAGATGATGTAATGATCCAGATGATGCAGGCTGCAGATAAGATTCTGGATGATGGTTCTGTTATGGCAATTGCCGATGCATCCGGAATGCAGATCGTAAGTCCTCCGGTAATTGCGTAGACGTAAAGGAAAGAGAATACTTCCAGGAAGCTATGAAGGGAAATATCTTCATTTCAAATGTTCTTGTAAGTAAGTCTACAGGTCTTCGCCAGATCACCATCGCTGTTCCTATTTTCGGAAACGACGGAAAGGTTATAGGTGAGGTTCAGAGAAACTACGATCTTGAAGCTTTACATGAGCTCCTTGCGAATGTTACCGATGATGCGTTTGTTTGTGACAGAGATGGAGTAATGGCTGCTCACGCACAGTTCTCCATCGGCCCCGATGACGACTATAATATGGCAGGCGCTCCTTATTTTGATAATGAGCAGGGAACCTTAATCGACAAGAAGTCTTTTGACAAGCCTCTTATAATGACATATTACAGAGATTCTCTTACAGGATATACCGTTGTTGTTTCAGATGATTACAACACAACGATGTCAGCAGCGAGAAAAGCTGCAACCATAGGCGTACTTATCGGCATCATCATGCTGATCGCTGCAGCAGTTGTATCCGTACTTATGGCAATCAGCTTTACAAATCCCGTTAAGGCGGTTAACGATTCGCTTTCAAAGCTCGCCGACGGTAGATTTGCAAAGATCGATAAATTTGCGGGACGTAAGGACGAATTCGGAGAGATGGTTAGTAACACCAATTCCGTTATCGGAAAACTCGACGGAATCGTTGCCAACATCAAGGCATCCGCAAGTACCGTTGAATCTTCATCCAACGAGCTTTCGGATATGGCAAATCAGATCTCACAGACGGCGGAAGATGTATCCAATGCAGTTCAGGGTATTGCTACAGGTGCTACAGAGCAGGCTGAAGATATTCAGGTTGCGGTTGAAAATGTCGGCTATATCGGAGAAGCTGTTATTAACGTAAAGGATTCTTCTGCACAGCTTGAGCAGCTCGCCGGAAAGATGCAGAAAGCTTCCGAGGCATCATCCAACTCCCTTTCGAACCTTCAGGTTTCAAGTAACCAGATGACCGATAAGATAGATGAGATCTCCAATACCATCAGCGCTACTCAGGATGCTGTTACAAGCATCAACGAGAAGGTTGAAGGTATTACATCAATCGCTACTCAGACTAACCTCCTCTCCCTTAACGCTTCTATCGAGGCAGCAAGAGCAGGTGAGGCAGGACGCGGATTCGCAGTCGTTGCAGAAGAGATTGGAAAGCTTGCCGATGATTCCAAGAATATGGCTGACGAGATCAGAAGAGAGATGGATATCCTCCTTGCACAGTCCAAGGCTGCAGTTGCAGCGGCTGATGAAATTAAAGAGAGCAACCTTTCACAGCAGGAGGCTCTTGGCGAAACCTTAGAGAGCGTAAACAATATGCTCGGCGATATCGCAGATACCGTTAGCGGTGTAAATACCATCGTTCAGGGTGCAGATACCTGCGAGTCTTCTAAGAATGCGGTTGTTGATACGATGAATGCTCTTTCGGCAATCTCTGAGGAGAATGCAGCTTCATCCGAAGAGACCGGAGCTTCTATGGAAGAGCTGTCCGCTACAGTTATCACACTTGCCGGATCGGCTAACAACCTTAAGGATGTATCCGAGAAGCTTAATAAGGATATGAGCTTCTTTAAATAATTAAACACTAAATAACACATTTTTCTTTCATATCATACCTTTTGGAAACGGTGTGCGTGCGTAAGAGATTATGCATTGCGCACTGTTTCTTTTTGCGTTTCCGTGAAAAAGCGGCAATTGGGCTATCCTTTTACACTTACCGCTTAGTTATAGTTTTACCCTATAACGAATCAAAGGTTTAAACGATTTTCCAAAAAACTTATTACTTGTTATCATATGGTCATCAAAAAAAACAAGGAGGAAACCAAATAGTATTTGGGAGTAAAAAGATTATGAAAAAATTGAATTTAAAAAAACTATTTGCAGGAGCGTTAAGCTTCGGACTTGCAGCAGCGGTCCTTGCAGGATGCGGAAACGCAGCTAAGACATCTGATTCCGGAAATGCAGGAAGCGATACGCCTGTATCTGAGGAGAGCAGAGTTTACAGAACCCTTGATGAGATCAAGGAAAGCGGAAAGGTTAATATCGGAGTATTCTCAGACAAGAATCCCTTCGGATATGTGGATGAGAACGGTGATTACCAGGGATACGATGTATACTTTGCCGAGAGGATCGGTAAGGACCTCGGAGTTGAGATCAACTACGTATCTACAGAGGCAGCGAGCAGAGTTGAGTACCTTGAGACCGGCAAGGTTGATATCGTACTTGCAAACTTCACAGTAACCGAAGAGAGAGCAGAAAAGGTTGACTTTGCTCTTCCTTATATGAACGTAGCTCTCGGAGTTGTTTCTCCCGAAGCAAACGTGATTACCGATCTTTCGCAGATAGGAAGCGACGATCAGGTGATCGTAATCTCAGGAACCACAGCAGAAACCTATCTTGAGAAGAATTATCCCGACATCAAGCTTCAGAAGTTTGACACTTACGCATCAGCTAAGACTTCTTTTGAGAACGGCACCGGAGTTGCATGGGCAAACGACAACACCGAGGTTATTGCATACGCTATCGAGAATCCCGGATATGTTGTAGGTATCCCTTCCCTCGGAAGCCAGGACACCATCGCAGCAGCAGTATCAAAGGGAAACAGCTCACTTCTTGATTGGCTTAACGACGAGATCGTAAACCTTGGCAAGGAAAACTTCTTCCACGCAGCATACGAAGCTACTCTTATTGATACCTACGGCGCAGATTACGAGGAAACCCTTGTAGTTGAAGGCGGACAGGTTAGCAGCGCACCTGCAGCTGAGGACGCAGCTCCTGCAGACACGGCCGCTCTTGACATTGTTCCCGGAAACGGCGAGACCATCAAGATCGCAGCTTCACCCGTTCCTCATGCCGAGATCCTTGGAAAGGCTGCTGAGATCTTAAAGGATTACGGATATGAGCTTGACATCGTTGAGTTTGAGGACTATGTACAGCCCAACCTTGTAGTTGAATCCGGCGAGTTTGATGCTAACTACATGGAGCACATCCCTTACCTTAACAGCTTCAATGAGGAGCAGGGAACTCACATTGTAAATGCAGGCGGAATTCACTATGAGCCCTTCGGAATCTATCCCGGAACAAAGAGCTCACTTTCAGATATCGCAGACGGAGACACCGTAGCTCTTCCCAACGATACTACCAATGAAGCCAGAGCGCTTCTCCTTCTTCAGGACAACGGCATCATTACTTTAAAGGATGGTGCAGGACTTACCGCTACCGTAAATGATATCGTAGAGAACCCCTACAACATCGAGTTTGTTGAGCTCGAGGCAGCACAGGTTGCAAGAGTCGTTGATGAGGTTTCTTACGTAGTACTTAACGGAAACTACGCTCTTGAGGCAGGATACTCGGTAGGTAAAGATTCAATTGCATACGAGGCCAGCGATTCGATCGCCGCTAAAACATATGTAAACATCATCGGAGTACTTGAAGGAAACGAGAACGCTGACAAGATCAAGGCTCTTGTAACCGTACTCAGATCTGATGATATCAAGAAATTTATCGAAGATACTTATGACGGAGCAGTTATCTTTTTTGAAGATTAAACAGTAAACAGTGGGAGGGGCCAAAAAGCCCCTCCCTTTTATTTCTTTACGGAAGCTTTTGCAAATACTGATAATTTGGAGACGGATATGAGTGTTATTGAGATCAGGAATCTTGTAAAAACCTTTGAGGTAGAAAATAACAAAATAGTTGCGCTTGACGGAGTAAGCCTTTCGGTGGAAAAGGGAGATATCTACGGGATCATCGGAATGAGCGGTGCGGGAAAAAGTACTCTTGTAAGGACCATAAACTATCTTGAAAAGCCTACGGAAGGCACTGTGCTGGTGGACGGCGTGGACCTTTCAAAGCTTCGTCCTGCGGAGCTTAGAAAGATGCGCGCACAGATTGGAATGATTTTTCAGGGCTTTAATCTTTTAGAGCAAAGATCGGTCCTCGGGAATGTCTGTTTTCCCTTGGAGCTTGCGGGTAAAAGAAAACAAGAAGCCAGGGAGCGCGCAAGAGGGCTTTTAAAACTTGTCGGTCTTGAGGACAAGGAAAAGGCATACCCCACGCAGCTCTCAGGCGGTCAAAAGCAGAGAGTTGCCATAGCGAGAGCCCTGGCAACAGACCCCAGGATCCTTCTTTGCGACGAGGCAACAAGCGCTTTGGACCCCCAGACCACTACATCGATATTGAAACTATTAAAGGAAATAAACGAAAGACTCGGAATAACCATTGTCATCATCACTCATCAGATGTCGGTTGTTACGGAAGTCTGTAATAAGGTGGCTATTATCGACGGCGGAAAGCTTGTGGAGTCGGGGAGTGTCGATGAGATATTCGCTTCGCCTAAGTCAGACGCAGCAAAGGAGCTGATACTTGGAAAAGAGATCAGGTATGTACCTGTAGAAAAGATCGAAACTAAGCATGCGATCCGTATTGTGTTTAAAGAAAACTCGGCCTACGAGCCCGTTCTTGCAAATCTGATCCTTAAAACGGGCCAGCCTGTTAATATCCTAAAGGCCGATACGAGAAACATAAACGGACGTGCCGTTGGTGAGATGATCTTAGGTCTTCCCGAGGATGGACAGACTAAGAATACGATCATCGGTTACTTAAAAGAAACGGGACTTATTGTAACGGAGGTATCTGAAAATGAATATACAAGTGCTTAATATGCTGCTTATCGGAATCAAGGATACCCTGTATATGACCCTGGGTTCGGTAATCATTGGTTACATTCTTGGACTTCCTCTTGGAGTAATTTTATACACAACGGGTAAAAACGGATTAAAGCCCAATCCTATCATCTACCGAATAGGGGACTTTGTCTGTAATATCATAAGAAGTATACCTTTTTTGATCCTCTTGATACTCCTTATTCCCTTTACAAGATTTGTAGTAGGGAAAAGCTATGGCTCTACGGCAACTATCGTGCCACTAGTTATCTGCTCCGCGCCTTATATCGCGAGAGTCGTTGAGGCTGCTTTAAATGAGGTGGATACCGGAGTTATCGAAGCGGCAAAGGCTATGGGGGCAAGCAATATCCAGATAATCTTTAAGGTACTTTTAGTAGAAGCGAGAACTTCTTTGATCGCCGGATTTACCATCACAACCGGAATACTCCTCGGTTACTCGGCAATGTCCGGAACCGTAGGCGGAGGCGGACTCGGAGATATTGCTGTAAGATACGGCTACTACAGATGGCAGACAGATATTATGATAATCACGGTAGTTTTACTGATCCTTATCTTCCAGATCATACAAATGGTTGGAACCAAGGTCGCTACGAGTCTTGACCACAGAAAACATAAAGGAAACTAATATGGATGCTGAAGTACTAATATCATATTTTCCCTTGTACACAAAGGCTTTTGGACTAACGGTAAAGATCGGACTTATCGGGATCGGGATAGCCTTTGTAATAGGAATCGCTGCGGCGTTCTTCTCCTACTTCAAGGTACCGCTCTTTAGCCAGCTTTCGAAGGTATATGTGGAGCTTTTCAGAAATACGCCGCTCCTCGTACAGCTCTTTTTCATATACTTCGGACTGCCGAAGATAGGCATACGGATATCCGCGGAGGTATGCGGAGCAGTAGGACTTGGACTCCTTGGTGGAAGCTATATGGCGGAAGGCTTTAGAAGCGGACTTGAAGCTGTAGCCGGGTCTCAGACGGAGAGCGCTCTTGCTCTTGGGATGACAAGAGGGCAGATGTTTTTTAATGTTATCTTTCCCGAGGCCTTTTCCTTAAGCGTGCCGGCTATAGTAGCTAATGTCATCTTTCTGCTTAAAGAGACCAGTGTCTTTTCGGCAATAAGTCTTATGGACCTGATGTTTACGGCGAAAGACCTTATAGGACTTTACTATAATACGACGGAAGCGCTGTTTTTGCTTGTTATCTTTTATACCTTGATGCTGCTTCCGGTATCGATCCTTGGAAATCTTATCGAGAAAAAGGTTCGATATAAAATGTTCGGAGCGTAGAAAATCTGCTTTGGAGAAATAGTATGGGATTTGACGTTTTGTTAAAGGGCAGCAATATGCTGCGGCTACTTACGGGGCTTTGGGTGGCCCTTAGGATAAGCCTTATATCAGCTCTTATAAGTATAGTTTTGGGCGTAGCCCTTGGAAGCCTTATGAGTTTAAAGAAGCCTGTGATAACGGTTATCAGCAGGATCTACTTAGAGTTTATCCGGATAATGCCGCAGATGGTTCTTTTGTTTTTGGTGTATTTCGGGACAACAAAGGCTCTCGGGATAAATATGTCCGCCGAGACGGCATCTGTTATAGTTTTTTCGCTATGGGGAACGGCAGAGATGTCGGATCTTGTAAGAGGAGCTTTGGGAGGTATTCCGAAGATACAGTATGAGAGCAGCTTTTCCTTGGGGCTTACAACCTTTCAGACCTATTTTTATATTATAATTCCTCAGATAATAAGGAGAATGCTACCTCTTTCCATCAATCTGATAACACGAATGATAAAAACTACGAGTCTTGTGATGATGATAGGGATCGTAGAGGTTTTAAAGGTAGGACAGCAGATAATCGAAGCAAACAGGAAAAGCTCGCCTAATGCGGCTTTCGGTATATATGCTACGGTGTTTTTCATGTATTTTATTGTTTGCTACGTGATAAGTATGCTTTCAAAACATCTTGAAAAGAAATGGAAGAGTTAAAGATGGAAGAGATATTAAAAATAAGCGGCCTTACAAAAAGCTACGGGGACCTTGTGGTACTCGATCATATTGACTTAAGCGTTAAAAAAGGAGAGGTGGTCGTTCTTGTAGGAACGTCCGGATGCGGAAAGAGTACTTTTTTAAGATGCATTAATGCTCTCGAAAAGATCCAGGACGGTAAGGTCCTCCTTGACGGGGAGGTTATTAACCCTGCGGGCGGGAAGCTAAACACCGTAAGAGAAAGAGTTGGGATGGTATTTCAAAGCTATGACCTTTTCCCGCATAAAACAGTTCTCCAGAATATGATCTTAGCACCCGTAAAGGTCAAAAAGGTCAGCAAGAAGGAAGCGGAAAAAGAGGCGCTCGCGCTTCTTGACAGAGTCGGACTTTTAACCAAAAAAGACAGCTACCCCCACCAGTTATCCGGCGGACAAAAGCAGAGAGTTGCCATAGTAAGGGCTTTGATGATGCACCCTGAGGTACTCCTTCTTGATGAGATAACGGCGGCATTAGACCCCGAGATGGTAAGAGAGGTCTTAGACGTAGTAGTCTCTCTGGCTAAAGAAGGACGGACTATGCTGATCGTTACCCACGAGCTTTCCTTTGCAAGGGCTGTGGCGGATCGTATGATATTTATTGATGGGGGAAAGATTGTGGAAGAAGGAGCTCCCGAGGACTTCTTTAACCACCCGCAAACGGAGAGATTAAAGAAGTTTCTGGATTCCTTTACATATTAGAAATATAAATTAAGCTGTTTTTTCTTCTTCTTTTTCGAGATTTGAGAGAGTGAAGAAGGCCATCTTATCGTTTAAGGTTTCAGCCATTTCTCTGAGGTCGCTGGCTGCCTGGCTGATAAGAGCGAAGGTTGCGTTAAGCTCTTCCATAGAAGCATTGGTTTCCTCAGTAGCTGCAGCGTTTTGCTGAGAGATAGCTGCAAGCTCTGAGATGATATCTGAAAAGCTTGCCTTTAAGCTGTTAAGAAGATGGATCTTCTCGGAGATCATTCTTGTGGAGCTGTCTACGTTATTAACATTTTCTACGACACTGTCCATATCGTCCTTGGTAGAAGAGATGCGGTCGTTCTGCTTTGTCATACTCTTGCTTAACTCACCAATGGTTTCTACGCTCTTTGCGGATTCCGAAACAAGGGTCTCAACGATCTTGATGATGGAGTTTGCTGCATCCTTTGACTGCGCTGAGAGGTTACCAATTTCCTCGGCAACGACTGCGAATCCGCGTCCTGCCTCACCTGCTCTTGCTGCTTCGATAGAAGCGTTGAGTGAGAGGAGATGAGTCTGGTTAGCGATATCTGTGATCATTCCGGTTGCGTCGGCAATCTCTTTAACGGAATCGTTGGTAAGGCGGATCTGTGAATCGATATCATTCATAGATTCCATAATTATTTCATTGCTCTCGATAAGATGAGCTAAAGTATCTACTGTGCGGTTTGCGCCATCGAGCATTTCGTCTGCTGCGCCGGTAAGGGCTTCGATCTTGTCTGTGATCTCGTCGATACTGTTACCCATTTCGTTTGTATTTGTAACTGAATTTTCAACGCTTTCAGCCTGAGAAGCAGCGCCGCGGCTGATATCCTCGACTGCGATGGTAACCTGCTCGGCTACGGAAGAAGCAGTAGCTGCTGAACTTGCAAGGTTTTCTCCGGACTTTGTTACGTCGTCGGAGAGCTTCTTTGTTGCGCTGATAACATCCTGTAATTTATCACGGACCTGGGCTGAGCTTGCTGCGATAAGACCAAGCTCGTCTTTTCTGTTGAAGGTACGTCCGTTGATATAGAAATCAAGTTCTCCACCTTCGAGCTTTCCGAGGCTATCTACAATATCCTTCATTGCCTTTGAGGTAGTACTGATAAGGAAACGTGCTACGGCAAAGTTGAAGAGGAAGAAACCGATGAACGAAAAGAGGATTGCGAGGGCTGCCGATTTAAGGTTCTTGTCAACGATTGAAGTGTCGCGTCCCGCAAAGATCATACCAACAACGGATCCATCGGAATTCTTGAGGGGGAGATAGTAAGCGTACCAGTTTTGTCCGGCGAGGCTGAAGTTCTCTGCGAGATACTCATTACCCTTATTTAATACTTGATCTATAACGACATCGGAAGCCTTGGTCTTTTCCATGCGCTTGCCGGTCTCGGGATCCACTAATGAAGTGATGTAACGGGTATCGCCGTAAAATACGGTAAAGTGCATTCCGGTATTCTTGTTTAATGCATCAAGCTGTGACTGGAAGGTATCGTGAATTGAAACTCCGCCCTTTAAAAGCTCGTTTTTGTCGTTAAGGGCAAAATTACCTGTCCACTCGTGCGCCAGTTCATCTTCGATAAGTAATGCTGCTGTCTTAAGGCCTTCCTTGAAGGAAGCGAAGTATGCCTTTTTGATGTGATTGAATCCTATGATTCCTACTGTTGCGGACATTGCGAGCGCCAGTACTGTGGCGATGAGGATTATTGTACGGACCATGTTTCTGCTTTTCTTATTCATCCTTTTTTCTTTTCTCCTTTCGGGTGAATACATAGTTAATAAGCAACAATTTTATTTCCGGTAAAAAAATAAGCACAGGGACTCAGACCTGTGCTTAGAATTTATCGAACAAAAACATCTACGATAAATGCAGCTGGCTGACATTTTAAAGTCCCTTTAGCTTTGCGTCACAGGTTTTCACCTGCTTTGCCAAATATTTGAAACTTTTATTAATATAAAGGTGGGGGTTACCCCCAAGTCAATAATTTTTTATAAAATTTTTATATTTTGTTATTATTTAATAAACCGGTTTACGTAATTTGGTTTCTGCTTTAGTAAAATTGACTATCTTTTTTGACCATCTCCGTTCCATGACACCCCAACCCCGTCCCGGGGGTTCATTTTGACACCCCAACCCCGTCCCGGGGGTTCATTTTGCAGCTATAGAGAGCGGCTATACCAAACTATAAATTGATAGTATTAGACGATAGAAGAGGCGGATGTTACCATAATTGCATAAAGAAAACAAATGACTTTACAGGTACTGGCTACCTTTCAGAGAACGGAGTGATATATATGAAAGAATTGTTAGCGTTTGGAGATTCAAATACATGGGGACTTGTTCCCGGAAAGAATTTAAACAACAGATATCCCAGAGACAAAAGATGGACCGGAATCCTTGAGAAAAGGCTTGGGGGAGTAAGAATAGCCGAGGAGGGGCTTTGCGGAAGAACAACGGTCTTCGAAGACAGAACGAGGCCGGGACGAAACGGCGCGAAGGAACTGCCCGTGCTCTTGGAAAGCCACTATCCTGTCGATGGAGTAATACTGATGCTTGGAACCAACGATTGCAAGTCATATTACAACGCGACACCTGAAGAGATCGGAGAGGGCGTTGACAAATGCATTTCAGAGATAGAAAAGTTCATAGAACCGGAAAACATTCTGCTGATTTCTCCTATCTATCTCGGGGAGGATGTCTGTTTACCCGAAAAGGATCCGGAATTTGACAAAAAGTCCATCGGGACAAGCAAGGCCCTTAAAAAGGTCTACAGCGATATAGCAAAGAAAAGAGGAACCAAGTTTATCGCGGCTTCCGATTACGCAAGTCCAAGCAAGGTTGACGACGAGCATCTAAGCGAAGAAGGCCACGAAAAACTGGCACAGGCTATTTTAGAAGTACTAAAAAAATGAACCCCCAACCCCGTCCCCGGGGGTCAAAAAGGAGTAAAAATGGGAAACGTAGAAAATGAAGCAAAAGAGATAAGCGCAAAGGATTTTTCAAAACTGGACTTTTCTAAAATCACGATAGTTGACGCGAGGGAGCCTGATGAGGTCCTTATACATGAAATACCGGGAGCACTTAATGTACCTTTCAGCAAGATAGGAACGGAACTTAAGAATGTGCCGAATGACAAACCCGTATATGTTATCTGCAGAACAGGTGACTTTAGCGGAGAAATAGCAGAGATCCTTGCAGACAGAGGTTATGATGCAACGAATGTCTTAGGCGGATACGATGAATATAAAAAATTTGAAAACCAGGTTACTGCCGAGGCCATTTACATTGATGCCAAATCTCTTAGATGCCCCGGGCCTATCGTAAAGGTTGCGGATACTTTAAGAGATAAGCCTGCGGGAACAAAAGTAAATGTCGAGGCTACCGAAGAAGCGTTTGCATCAGATATAAAGGTATGGTGCGAGAGAACGGGAAACAGCCTTGATGAACTTGTTACCGAAGAGGGTGTAATAAAGGTTAAAATAACCAAGGGTGAGCCTGCTAAAGAATCTGCTTCAGAAGGAAAGGCTTCTGCCTCCGACAAAAACGATGATAAAACTTTTATAGTTTTTAGCGGAGACCTTGATAAGACCATCGCATCATTTATACTTGCCAACGGCGCGGCCGCTATGGGCAGAAATGTAACTATGTTCTTTACTTTCTGGGGACTTAATATTTTAAGAAGCGCCAAGAAAGTAAAGGTACGTAAAGCGTTTATCGAGAAGATGTTTGGATTTATGATGCCGAAGGGTTCGAAAAAGCTGGGTCTTTCAAGGATGAATATGCTTGGCGCGGGCCCCAAAATGATCAGATGGATTATGAAAAAGAAGGGAATTTCTTCCCTTGAGGAACTAATAGAGGACGCTAAAGCACACGGAGTAAGAATCGTTGCCTGCCAGATGTCAATGGATATTATGGGTATCAGACAGGAGGAACTAATAGACGGAGTCGAGCTGGGGGGAGTAGCTACTTTTATAGGGGCAGGAGAAAAATCAGACATCAGCTTATTTATATAGAGCTTGCATAGGAGAGACATCATGAAAAAGGCATCAGCTGTAAGGAGAATACTTGTATCGATAATAACAATTCTGTTTCTGTTTGGTTTTAAACTCACCTCGCTTGCAGAGGAAAGTGAAAATAATCTGCTTAATACGAATGTGACATTAACGGTAAGCCAGAATCTGTCGGTAAGTACAGACGGAAATAAGCTTTCGGTAAGCGCTTTGGTTACAGATGATGAAGGGCAGGAAATCGACGCTTCCGGTGCTCTTAGTATCTATTATAAAAAGGCAACGGATTCAGATTATAAGAAGTTTACTTCCAAAAGCCTTTCGGTATCGGACGGACAAATCTTTTACATATATGCGGACTTTGCAGGAAACGATGTTTACGCCGCTACAAAAAGTGAAGAGATTGTTATAAACGTTAAAAAGTTTGCCTCTTTAAAGGGAAACTTAGAGGCAAGCGCCACAGTTTCCGGGAAGGCGACGGGAGCCATAAATCTCTCGGAATCATACGCCGATTTCAATCTTGTAACGGATCTTGCATATTACAGACAAGGAAATCCTGCTACAACTGTAGTCTCCGGCAAGTCAATAACAGGACTTTCCGAAGGAACGTATTATGTTTCCGTTCCGGCGAGACAGGAAGGCAATCAGATTTATATTTTTTCGGGAAATCAGTCTGTCAAGATTGAAGAAGGCGCACAGCCGGTTATCAACGAGGTAACCTTTGAAACCGATGAGAATGTCAAATGGAGTCAGACATATTTTGAAGCGGAGGAAGGAAGCGGAAGGACATTTACATCCTTCCTAAAAGCTGCGGATACGGAAAAGTATCATATTACCGGAGTATTGGCTGAACCTGCGGAGAATGCGGATGTAAGCTACTATGCTTCGACAGGGGAGGTTAGTGTATCAAATATAAAGGGAAGTGTTTCGATAAAGGCTTTGTATGAGAAAAAGTCCGTTCCTTCGAAAATAGAACTCAAAAGCGTAAATCCGGGTAAGGATGGTCTTTATTCCGAGCAGAATGCAGCAATACAGTTTACTATAGCTGTTGTAGTTACAGATGAGGATGGAAATGCGGTACCTGATACAAAGGTGTATTTTAAAAGCGACAAGAAAGAAGTATCCTATACATCCGCATCAAATACGGATGGGAATGGTATAGCGGAAATAAAATACAGCTACGGAGTAAATGACGGCAACGATAAAGCGGATTTTGAAAGTATTTTTTCTTTTACGGCAGATTTTGCTAAAACGGAGCTCACTGTACCGGTACATCTTGTCGTTCAAAAAAAGGCAGACCTTGTTTTATATGAGAACCAGATATTTGGAGCTTTCCCGGAAGAGAAAAACGGAAAGGTAACAGGAGTACCCGAAGGTTATGAAATCTGGACCGGTGAAGTTCATCAGGGTGCTCTTGTAACCGGAAGCGGAAGTTGGGAGAAAGCTACTGACGGAGAGTTTACAGGCCTTTCTTCCGGACAGCATGTATTAAGAGCAGGTGAAATATTTGATGATACAACAAATACTTTTTATTTTGCCTCAAACTACGCTGACTTCTTTGTACCGAGAGCGAACTGGACTTTAACTGTAGATGAGGCAGCTTCCGAAAATGTCATCCTTACAGGAGATGCGGTTTTGCTTATAGGCCCCGGACAGACGGTTTATATATCTGTAAAGGCTGCCGATGGTTATAAGATTAGCGGTATCGAATTTGATAAGGAAAAGTATGTAAGCGGAAATGCGGTGTATTATCCGGAAGAAGGATATTTTAAGATTGACGGAATCTTTGGAAATGTAACAGCAAGGATTCTTTCTTCCAAGGAAGAGAATGGTGCTGTGGCAAGTGACGATGATGGCACCGGCGACGGAGAGGAAACCGAAGGCTCTAAGGAGGGGGAAAAGCCTGAGGCCGGATCCGAAGGAGAGGGCAGCAGTTTGCCTGCGGCCGAAGATAGCAGTTTGCCTGCGGCCGAAGTAAGACCACAGGAACAGAATCTGGGAGAAGTTCTTGGAAATATTGCAGCCAGAAATGAATTCGGAGCTGTGGCGAGGGATAATTACGCCGGCAGAAACGAGGTAGGCACTGTAACAAGAGACGGAGTGGCAGAAAAAACGGAAGTAGGTGCAGTTACAAGGGACAGCATATCGGGGGAGGCTGCCTCAACCGAAAAAATCGGCGATACATCTGCTCCGCTTGCGCAGACCATTGGCAGAAACGATAATACCCTGATTGCAAAGAGCGAAAGCGCAAATCATGCGCAGGCTTTAAAGAGACTTCTGATAGCGCTGATCGTAGTAGTAGCGCTTTCTGCCATCGGAACAGCTGTAACCATTGTTTATAAAAGGATTAAGAAGCAGTAACAAAAATGAACCCCCAACCCCGTCCCCGGGGTTCATTTTGACACCCCAACCCCGTCCCCGGGGGTCCCCGGGGGTCAAAAAGGTTATGTGATAATTGTTATCAGTAGCGGGGATTGTAAAATTGGCCTCGTTAGTATAGACTAACTTTGAGTAAATCATATGCGAAATCCTCTGAGTTGATTATTGGGTAAAATTAATTCGAAGGATATCGGAACTGTCTCCGGGCGAGGCAGTTCCTTCGTATTTTTGAAAGGAGAAAGCTAAATGGCTAACATGACAATTGAAAAGGTTATCGGACGTGAGATCCTTGACTCTCGCGGAAATCCCACAGTAGAAGCGCAGGTTTTCTTATCTGATGGAACCGTTGCGTTCGGGACCGCACCCAGCGGAGCATCAACAGGTGAATTTGAGGCGCTTGAGTTAAGAGACGGAGATAAATCCAGATATCTTGGAAAAGGCGTAATGAAAGCAGTTGAAAATATTAATACTGTTATAAACGACGCGGTTAAGGGAATTGACGCTTCGGATACTTACGCGGTTGACGCAGCGATGATAAAAGCAGACGGAACAAAGGATAAGTCAAATCTTGGAGCAAACGCTATTCTGGCTGTTTCAATCGCAGCAGCAAGAGCAGCAAGTATTTCCCTCGGTGTGCCCCTTTATCGTTTCCTTGGTGGCGTACAGGGCACAAAGCTTCCCGTTCCTATGATGAACATTTTAAACGGTGGAGCGCACGCGGACAGCGCAGTAGATACACAGGAATTTATGATCATGCCCGTCGGAGCCCCTTCATTCAAGGAAGCTCTCAGATGGTGCGCAGAAGTATTCCACACTCTTAAGTCTCTTATCAAGGAGATGGATGATGTTACCGCTGTGGGAGATGAAGGTGGATTTGCTCCCAACAAGTTAAAGAGTGATGAGGAAGCGATTGAGAAGATTCTTGAGGCTATCAAGAAGGCCGGATTTGAGCCCGGAAAAGATTTTATGATCGCAATGGATGCGGCTTCTTCAGAGTGGAAGAGTCCTAAGGGAAAAGGCTTCTACCATCAGCCCAAGTCAGGTAAGGATTTCACATCCGATGAACTTATCGCTCACTGGGAGGCGCTTGTAGACAAATATCCCATCATCTCAATCGAAGACGGACTCGATGAGGAGGATTGGGAAGGCTGGCAGAGAATGACAGCAAAGATCGGTCACAAGGTTCAGCTTGTCGGAGATGATCTTTTTGTTACAAACACAGAAAGACTTGCAAAGGGTATTTTGCTCGGAGCAGGTAACTCAATCCTTATCAAGCTTAACCAGATTGGTTCCGTATCCGAGACACTTGAGGCTATCAAGATGGCTCATAACGCCGGATACACAGCTATTTCTTCCCACCGTTCGGGAGAAACCGCAGATACTACCATCGCCGATCTTGCAGTTGCCTTAAATACCTGCCAGATTAAGACGGGTGCACCCAGCAGAAGCGAGAGAGTAGCAAAGTACAACCAGCTCCTTCGAATCGAAGAACAGCTCGGCGCATCAGCTTGCTACCCCGGTATGGGCGCATTTCACGTAAAGAAGTGATTATAGTTTTTGGGGGTTAATTCCGATTTTTGGATAGTTTCCCGAATAAATCAAAACGCCGAAGATGATGTAAGAGTCATCTTCGGCGCTTATTTTATTTAGTTTTTTATCTTACGGGAGTTGTCAAAAGTGAACCCCCAACCCCGTCCCCCTGTGTCATTTTTAGTGAACCCCCAACCCCGTCCCGGGGTGTCAAAATGAGGTGAGCTTTATTTTGGGGCGGCCTGGTGCGATTTCAAATGCACGGAGGCAGATATAGGCGGCGACAGCGCCCATAAGCTTGCAGCTTGAGCCGAGTTTTTGAATGTTGTTTAGGTAGCGTTCTCCGAGCTTTATCTCGGGAAGCCCTACGGAATATCCAAAGTAAAGATAAGGAATCTTTGTAAATTCTACGGCAGTGATCTTTTTGCTTTCAATGAAGAGAGCTTGCTTATCCGTGATTACGATTCCTGCCTTTCCGTGGAAGAAGATTCCGTTGTCGTAATAAAGCAGTATTTCTTCGCCGGGCTCGGTATAGGAAGTTATTCTTGCCTTTATACCGGACATTTTATCTTCGCGGATTCCGGGAGCTGAGAGGTCGTCGCTTGTCAAAAGATAACCATGAATATACTCCTTCAGCTTTTCCGCTGAGTCGTATTCATTAAGGTATCTGACAAAGGACGAAACCACTTCCCGACAGTCGTTGTTGTAGTTAAGAAGCTTATCATACTGCCATTCGTAGTAGAAGAGGTCTTTGTTAATCAGTTCACCGCTTTCATAACCATCGGTTTCTTCACTGCTTACGGTAAACTCCGAACCGCAGTAAGGGCAGATAAGCATTTTTTTATTCGGCGATAATTCAAGTTTAGCAGAGCAATTTGGACATGAATTCTGTTTCATTTTCTATAAATCCCTTTTATCGTATTATTAAAAAACTACCTCTAATAGGATACCACATAGAAAGGATTTTGTTTAGATATCATTTTTTTGACACCCCGGGACGGGGGTGGGGGTTCATTTTAGAAAACTTTTATTTGACCGGCGGCAGCCTTGGGGGTTTAATTGAAGGTAGGAGTACAAAAGAAATTGCTTTAGGAGGATAGCAACATGGATAATTTTTCTTTTTATTCACCGACATTTTTTGAGTTTGGTAAAGACGCTGAAAACAAAGCAGGAGAGCTTGTAAAGCGCTTCGGCGGAAGCAAAGTCCTTATCCACTATGGCGGAGGCAGCGTCGTTAGAAGCGGACTGCTTGACAGAGTAAAGAAATCCCTCGAGGCATCGGGAGTACAATATACAGAGCTTGGCGGAGTAAAGCCCAACCCGAGAAGCGGCCTTGTATATGAAGGAATAGAGCTTTGCAAGAAGGGAAATATTGACTTTATCCTTGCGGTAGGCGGAGGAAGTACGATCGATTCATCTAAGGCAATCGCCGCTGGTGTTCTTTATGACGGAGATTTTTGGGATTTCTACAGCGGAAAGAGAATTGAAAAGGCACTTCCCGTAGGAACAATTCTTACGATAGCAGCGGCGGGAAGCGAGGGAAGTCCCGATTCCGTTATTACAAAAGAAGATGGAATGTTCAAAAGAGGCGCAAGCGGAGATGCTATAAGACCTAAGTTCAGTATCTTGAATCCCGCTTTGACACAGACTCTTCCGGCATATCAGACAGCAGCGGGTATTACCGATATTATGGCGCATCTCCATGAGAGATACCTGACAAACACGAAAGAAGTCGAGGTGACAGACAGACTTATTGAGGGACTCTTACTTACTATGATCCATGAAGGCCCCAGAGTGATCGCAGATCCCGACAACTACGAGGCAAGAGCCAATATCATGTGGGCCGGAATGATGGCACATAACAATGCTGTCGGCGTCGGAAGGAGCCAGGACTGGAACAGCCACAATATCGAGCATGAACTCTCAGCCCTTTACGACTGTGCACACGGAGCCGGACTTGCCGTAACAATGCCTGCGGTATTTAAATATGTATATAAGCATGATGTTATGCGCTTTGCAAAGCTTGCCGTAAGAGTATGGGGATGTCAGATGGATTTTGATCATCCGGAAGTAACCGCTCTTGCAGGTATTGCTGCTCTCGAGAATTTCTTAGGATCCATCGGAATGCCTCTTAGCTTTAAAGAGCTCGGCGCAAAGGAGGAAGATATCCCAAAGCTTGTTGAAGCCCTTTGCTACGGAGATGGCAGAGACGGAAGCATTTCCGGATTTGTGACTCTTGATGCCAAGGATTGTACGAAGATTTATAAGATGATGGTATAATAACAATTGAACCGAGAAGGTATTACTGATTCAGATAGTGGAATGTGTTTTCCCCGGTGGACTTCACCGGGGATTTTTTTCTTACGATCTTACTTAAATCTTAAGAATGTGTTCGATTTACAAGTGCGAACAAATGTTCTATAATATAAATATGGATAAGAAATTAGGTACCGAGAACTTTTTCCAAATAGAGTACGGAGGGATATACAAGTCGACTTATAGTTTTAGTTTTAATGAACGAACCAAGACGTGATTATCAGAATTCAGTTTTTGTCAGTCTTTTTGGAAGGGAAGATAAGAAATATCTTCTGAAACTGTATAAAGCATTACATCCGGAGGATGTATCGGTCAGTAAAGATGATCTTGATATCATTACCATAGAAAATGTTTTAACCAATGGCATATATAATGACCTTGGATTTATTGCGAGAAAAAAGCTTGTGATACTTGTTGAGGCGCAGAGTACATGGAGTTCAAACATTATCATTAGGATCTTTATTTACCTAGCAAGAACATATAGAGATTATATTTATAACAACGAGGCGTTGAAGGCAAAACTTTACAGTAATTCAAAGATAGAATTGCCTACGCCGGAACTATATGTTCTGTATACGGGTGAAAGAGGTAATAAACCGGGTGCTCTATCCCTTAGAGATGAGTTCTTTGCTGATTCAGATTTCTTTATCGATCTTAAAGCGAAAGTTATATTTGCGGATGATGGAAGAAAGGATATAATCGGAGAATATATCAACTTTTGCACGGTTGTAAAAGAGCAGTTTTTGTTGCATAATGATAAGAAGAAAGCGATAGAAGAAGCCATTCGGATCTGTATTGAAAATGGCAATCTTGCAGAGTATCTGATGCAACATAGAAAGGAGGTAGAGGACGTAATGTTTACTTTACTTACCCAGGAAGAAGCTACAGAAAGCTATGGATATCTTCAAAGGATGGAGGGCCGTGAAGAGGGCCGTGAAGAGGGCCGAACAGAGGGACTTATTGCGCTTATAAAAGCGGCAAAGCCTTTGTGCAATGATTTTGAATCATTATATAAGGTGGTTATAAATCAAGAGCCGTATGCCAATCTTACAGAAGAAGAGGTAAGAAGGTATTACTGATTCAGATAGTGGAATGTGTTTTCCCCGGTGGACTTCACCGGGGATTTTTCAGGGAGTGGAGCTTATGAAATTATACTTTATAAATGGAAGCAAACAAAAGAAACTGCTCTTGGAATCGGATTATCCGGACGATGTTTTTGATGCTGTCCTTGGCTTCTTTGAGGAGCATGGAAAATTTCCGCACATACTTAGGGTAGATTCCAAACCGGATGGCGTACGGGTTACATTTGAAAGCAGCACCGAATCCTTCCTTATTGAAGAAGTATCAGACGAAGAAACTAAAGAACTTACAGATATTTTTTCGGAGTATTAAAGGCTGCAATGTGGCCGGAATAAAGATAAAAGAGGTTTAAAAATGTTTAGAGAAATGCGAAGATTTAAGCAACAGATCCCCAAGGAGGAATGCATTGAAATCCTTAAAAGTACCAAAAGAGGCGTGCTGTCCCTCATAGGAGATGACGGATACCCTTACGGAATTCCTATTGACCACTGGTACTGCGAAGAGGATGGAAAGATTTATTTCCATGGCGCAAAAGAGGGACACAAAATTGACTCTATCAGAGCATGCGACAAGGCAAGCTACTGCGTATACGACGAAGGCTATCGTAAAGAAGGGGACTGGGCGCTCAATATAAAGAGTGTCATAACTTTTGGCAGGATTCATTTTGTGGAGGATGAGGAGACTGCTCTTAAAATCTGCTCTGAGCTGACAAAGAAGTTCACCGATGACCGGGAATATCTTGAAAAAGAAATCAGGAATTCTTTCCGCAATGTTTTATGCCTTGAACTTGTCCCGGAGCATATGACCGGAAAACTTGTCAATGAAGCGTAGCTGTGTTAAAAGATCAAACTGCTCTTAAGAAAGGTGGGCGTAAATGGTACAACATCTTAGTTGTACCCGAAATCTACTAAAGAAAATAAACAGAGAGTGTGCCACAGATGGGGATTGCGGACATGCAATCCCTATTATTTGAAATTACAGTTAGCCATGACTAACAAAAAATGTTATAATGACGATATATATGGATAGAAGCGGGGGATAACCGTTGGTGCCAGAAAGCAAGATAGGTGATGAAGTGATAAAACTGACCGGACTTAATAGAGAAGAGGTAGTTACAATTTCAAAGCAGATAGCAGATGCCTTTTATGATTATAAATATAATGAAGCTGATCTTGGGCTGGTGAAGTATATAAAGTCCAGAGAGGATATGTTTACGTATATGAACGCAATAACACAGGCAGCATATAATAGCGGACTTTTATTTACTACTTCGGATAAAAGGGAAGGGTACCTTATGCTCTCCGGGGAGGGAGCAGGAGCTGTCAGATTCTTTGATGGGATCAAGATGATCATGGCAGAGAAAAAGGCACTCGGTGGATTTTCAAATATGAAGAAATTTATCAAAGCCTGCTTTGCAGAAGGCAGTACGATTGAGACCAGAATGAGGAAAGCAAAAAGGAAGTTTTTGAGAATAGAAATGTTAGTGGTCAGACCGGAGTATCAGGGACAAGGTCATATGCGAAAAATGCTTGAGGATGTATATGAAATAGCAGAGAAGAAAGGCATTCCTGTCATTCTTGATACTGATGATAAGGATAAAGCTGCAAGATACGAGCACCTTGGGATGAAGCTTGACAGGGTTAGAAACTGCGGGGAGCGATTTCACATGTATGATCTCATAAAAGATTGATTTCGGAGGAATGAATGTTTGATAAAAGACTGATGGCCATGTGCCCGGAAAGTAAAAAATACATAGTGGGTAACATCATCTGCCAGTGGACTGAACTTATGATGAATGCTGTGATGATCTTTATCATCGCAAATGCGGTAGGAAAGCTGTATAGCAAGGAAATGACCGTAAAAGAGATGCTTATTTCTCTTGCGATACTTGCAGGTGTTCTCATTGTTCGGTTTGTCATGACAAAGAAAACGACGCAGATGAGCTATCGTGCATCGAAGACCGTAAAGCGCGTCATGAGAGAGCAGATATATAAAAAGATATTGAAGCTTGGAAATACCTACAGGGAGCATGCGACAACCGCCGAGCTTGTGCAGGAGTCCGTGGAGGGCGTGGAACAGCTTGAAAGCTATTTTGGACAGTATGTATCGCAGTTCTTCTATGCATTTATCGCTCCGATCACCTTGTTTGCATTGTTTGGTCTTGCAGGGAGCTTTAAAGTGGCAGGTGTACTGCTTATCTGCGTGCCTCTTATCCCGGGGGCGATCATGATGGTTCAGAAGATCGCAAAGAAGCTGCTTTCCAAGTACTGGGATCAGTATGCGAAGCTTGGGAGTACCTTCCTCGAAAATCTTCAGGGTATGACGACGCTCAAGACATATAAAGCTGATGCCTATAAGAATGAGCAGATGAATGCGGAGTCCGAGAACTTCAGACGCATTACCATGAAAGTTCTTACAATGCAGCTAAACTCCATTATCATCATGGATTTCTTTGCATACGGTGGGGCTGCGCTTGGCATCGTACTTGCGGGAAAAGAGTTTATAGACGGAAATCTGACACTTCAAAGCACAGTTTTTATGATCCTTCTTTCTGCGGATTTCTTTCTTCCGATGCGAAAACTCGGATGCTATTTTCATGTGGCTATGAATGGAATGGCCGCAAGCGACCGCATCTTCAGATTTTTAAATGAAGAGGAACCAAAAGAGAAGTCAGCACTGATACCGGAAAAAGGTCTGGACATCAGACTGGCAGATGTCAGCTTTTCCTATGATGAAAAGCAGGTTCTTGACGGCGTTTCAATAGATATCAGGGAAAATACATTTACGGGAATCGTAGGAGAGAGCGGAAGCGGTAAATCAACCATTGCATCGCTTATTATGGGACGAAATACGATTAAGCAGGGAACTCTTACTATTGCCGGAATAAATGTTTCTGATATCAACGAAGACAACCTTTTTAAGAATATCAACTATGTTGGAATTGGAAGTACGTTCTTCAAAGGAACGGTGAGGGAGAACCTTCTTTTGGCTGATCCGGAGGCTTCGGAAGAGGAACTCTGGAATGTGCTTGCAGAGTGTAATATAGACGGATTTTTTAAAGAAGAGAACGGACTGGATACTCTTCTTACGGAGAACGCTGGAAATCTTTCCGGTGGACAGAAGCAGCGTCTTGCCCTGGCAAGAGCGATCCTTCACGATGCGAGAGTATATATCTTTGACGAGGCTACCAGCAATATTGATATCGAGAGTGAGGAACTTATTCTTTCTGAGATAAAGAAACTTGCTAAAAAAAAGACTGTCATCATGATCACACACAGGCTCATGAATGTTGTGGATGCGGATAGAATCTTTGTACTGGATAACGGCAGGATTTCCGGATCGGGAAACCATGCAGAACTTCTTGAAACGGATAGCGTATACAGAAATCTGTGGAATACTCAAAAGGAACTTGAGGAATACGGAAAGGGAGGTGCAGGTTAATGAAAAAGCAAAACAAAGCACTGATCCTGTTCAGAATGCTTAAGCTTGTGAAGCCTCTCTCCGGTTTTATGATCCTGGCCGTAGTACTCGGAACGCTTGGATTTCTGACCGCAGAGTTTATCCCGATCCTTGGCGGAGAAGCAATACTGATCGGCCTTGGGATGCAGACGAATCTGTCCCTACATATGCTCATTGGTCTGCTTCTGTCCTTTGCGGTGTTAAGGGCGATATTCCGTTTTTCGGAGCAGAGGACAAATCATTATATTGCATTTACGCTACTCGCAATCATAAGAGACAAAGTTTTTAAAGCACTCAGAAGGCTTTGCCCTGCAAAACTTGAAGGCAGGGATAAAGGTGACCTGATATCCCTTATCACATCCGATGTGGAGCTCCTGGAGGTTTTCTATGCACATACGATCTCGCCGATATGCATCGCAATAGTTTCGGAAACGGTCATGTGTCTGTTTATAGGGAGCTTTCATCCGCTGCTCGGAATCATAGCCCTTATTTCGTTCCTTCTCGTGGGAGTGGTACTTCCGGTTATTATATCAAAGCGGAGCGGAACAACCGGGGATGAACTTCGGGCACAGTCGGGACAGCTTTCGGCTCATATGCTTGAAAGCATAAGAGGGATTGATGATACGCTTCAGTATTCTTTTGGAGAAAAGAGGCTGAAAGAGATAAGTGATAAAACAAGGGCACTTTCGGAGCGACAGGGAGTTTTGAGTAAGCTTACCGGAACCAACATGGCGATAGCGAATATGTTAATTCTTATTTCTGACATAGTAATGCTGCTTGTGTGTACATGGCTTTATCAGAGTGGACGGGTTGAATTCGATGGATTTCTTATTCCGTTGATTGCGCTTATGTCATCATTCGGACCTGTAACTGCACTTGCGGCGCTTGGAACCACGCTTCAGAGTACGGTTGCATCCGGTGCGCGGGTCCTCGCCATCATCGATGAAGAGCCGGTGACGGAAGACATAACAGGAAAGGCAACTGTAGATTTTGCCGGTGCGGAAGTAAAAGACGTCTCTTTTGCCTACGCAGGAGAAAATGTGCTGAATAACGTATCGCTTAAGGTGCCAAAGGGAAAGATCGTCGGCATTGTCGGAAAGAGTGGATGCGGAAAGTCCACCCTCCTTAAGCTGCTCATGAGATTTTGGAAGGTGGGAGAAGGTGAAGTCTCGGTATCCGGAAGAAACATAAATGAGATAAATACTGAGGATCTTCGGGACATGGAAAGTTATATGACCCAGGATACCCAGCTGTTTAAGGATACGATCGCAAACAATATCCGTATCGGTAAAATGGATGCATCGGATGAAGAAGTCATGAATGCTTGCAAAAAAGCATCCATCCATGACTTTATCATGACGCTTCCAAAAGGTTATGAAACAGAAGTGGGAGAACTTGGGAGTACACTCTCCGGCGGTGAGAGGCAGAGGATCGGACTTGCAAGAGCATTTCTTCATAATGCACCGTTTATGCTTCTCGACGAACCAACAAGTAATCTGGATAGCCTGAACGAAGCGGTAATCTTAAAATCCCTCAAAGAAGAAGCGGAAGAGAAGACTATTCTTCTTGTTTCGCACAGAGAGTCCACCATGCAGATAGCGGAGAAAGTGCTGGCTATGGAAGGCGGACGGATTTCATGAATGAGACAGGAAAAGGCAAGAAAGGGGAGTTTCAATGATATTACTCTTTTCTGGACATATATACAAGGAAGTGGTATCGTTATAGGTTAGAGATAACTAATAATGGATAGAAAAAACTATCCACAGGCAAATATGCCGGTAAGGAGACAGAAGATGGATTTAAAATTTGGAGACATTCAGGAAACAGCACTTATTCCACTTGCGATAAAAGCAAGCGAGACGGCAAGAACCAATGCTAGGATCAAAGATCTAAAGGCAAAAGAAATCATAGAAACTCTCGGAGTGGATGTAAGTAAATTTGATCCATTCCTGTCACATGAGGGTGTTGTTGCCAGAACCATCATGTTTCGCGATGAATTAAAGAGACTTATTGACATGTATCAGGATGCACTGTGTGTAAATCTCGGCTGTGGGTTTGATGATAAGTTTTCACAGGTGGACAACGGGAAGATAACATGGTTTGATGTGGATCTTCCCGATCAGATTGCTGTAAGACGTAAGGTCTACGAAGACAGGGAAAGATGCACGATGCTTTCCGGAAGTGCTCTTGAGGGGGAGTGGACAAAGAGTCTTCCGAAAAATGATATGACCATTGTTGTCATGGAGGGAGTGCTTGAATATTTTTCAAAGGATATGGTAAAGACATGCCTTAATATGCTCTGTGACAGCTTTTCTCATGGATATCTTTTGGCGGAGTTGCATTCTCCTTTTCTTGAAAAGAACGGAAAACATCACGATGCCGTAAAGAACACAAACGCAACCTTTGGCTGGGGAACAAAGTCCGGTAAGGAATACCTTGAGCTGGAACCGCGCCTTACTTTTGTATCGGAAAGAAGCTACAACGAGGAGATGAGGAAGTACTCAATTCGAGGAAAGCTTTTTGCAATCGTGGGCAGGAATATCAATAACAGGCTTGCGGTTTTTAAATGGTAGAGCATTATCCGGCGGAGATTTTAGAGAAAATGAAAATTAAGAAGATTGTGTTCATCTTAGTTGGCTGCATATGCCTGGCTCTCGGAACTGTCGGAGTGGTACTTCCGATATTGCCGACAACGCCGTTTTACCTTGTTGCGGCATACTGCTTTGCAAGAAGCTCCGAGAAGCTTAACAACTGGTTTAAGGGGACAAAACTTTACAAGAAACATCTTGAATCTTTTGTGAAAAAGGAAGGAATGCTTGCATCGACCAAAGCATGTATTTTGACAACGGTCACAATTCTTATGGGACTTGGATTTTTTTTTATGTCTCGTAAGGGGATATGGATACCTTGCATCATACTGGCAGTGGTTTGGACAGCACACATGATCTACTTTCTGTTCTTTGTGAAGACGATACGTAGTAAAACAGTCGCAGAGGGTGAATAAAATATCAAAGAGAGGCGTTCATATGCTGTTAACGATATAGGGAGACAAGTTATGAATAAATATGTTGTGATCGGAATAATAGGAATTATAAGCAGCCTTTTAGCGTCGCTTGCAGATGTTCCGCTTGTAAATCAAAAAGAAAAGTATGATCAGATTCCGGGAAAACATCCGGTGAAGTGGTGGCAGGATGTTACGGATAAAAGATTTGAATTATCATTTTGGCTGTCATTTCTTGGCCAACCGGGGACTTATCTTGTGATGTGGATGCTGGCTGTGCTTATCGGGAAGAACAGTGTTGGACTCGGACTTGCACTAAAGATCAATACATTCATCGGTTGTTATACAGGACTCCTTTGTCATGTTGTTTACTGCATGAAGCCGCTCCTGTACAGGCGGCTGTATAAAAAACTTGATGATAAAGAGGTGGAAGAGACTTTTTCTGCTTTGGATATGGTCTCCAAGGTCCCCATGATGATAGGCTTTGCGACTTTATGGCTCGGCAGCACGGTAATTGTGATGAGTGCAATTATTAACGGGGCGTTAGCGGTACCGAAGATATGTCTTCTGCTTAACCCTGTGCCTTCTACATTGGTATTGCTGCTATTAAAGAAATGTAATGTGAGAATAATAGGTGCGTTAGGAGCTGGATTTATGATGTTCTCTATTCTTTTGATGATTGCCGGATTTCAAGTTTAGGATAAGGTTCAGGATAAAAAGATGTTTTCATCAGCACCAAAGGAATTCAGGGAAGTGATAAAGCCAAGAGATAAGGAACTTTTTTATGGAGCCAGGGCTACAGGCTGGATCCTCATTGGTAAGAACAAAAACATTGGCGGAAGGCGCAGATTTGTGTGATTTCCGTTATAGCAAAAGAGTAAATGGTGAAGGCTAAAAAGAAAGAGAAAGATTCATGGAGGCGTGAGATGGACATTTTGAATCCCATAGCGGTTGTAGGGACTAATTCATGGGGAAGTGCAGTATATGGTAAGGTGCTTCGGGGAGAGAGCGTAGATACCGAAACGATCAGAAAATGCTATGAAAGAGCGAAAGAAAAAGGCCTGATGATCTTTGATCTGGCTCAGGATTATGGGCTTGGCAAGGCTCAGAAAATGATCGGGGAGTTTGGAACCGATGATGTGATCATATCTTCAAAGTTCACTCCGACCGGGGCCTATAAAACAGGGCAAGTCAGAAGGTCTCTGGAAAGGGATTTACAGGATTTTGGGCGTAAGTACGTAGATATATACTGGCTCCATCTTCCTTCAGATATAGAAAAAAACTTAAAAGAGATCATAACACTCATAAAAGAGGGAAAGATAAAGCATGTGGGGATTTCCAATTTTACCCTTGAGGAATGTAAGCTGTCGAAAAAAATCCTTGATAGCGCAGGTATTCCTTTGTATGGTGTTCAGAATCACTATAGTCTGATCAACCGGGAATGGGAGAAGAACGGGCTTGTAGCGTGGTGTCAGGAGAATGGTATTCAGTTCTGGGCATGGGCTGTTCTTGAAGAGGGGATGCTTACAGACCCGAGAGTAAAGACAAAAATGTCTCTCATGAAGCTCATTTTTAATGGCAAGAAAAGGAAACTTCATTCGCTTTATGTACTGATGAATAGAATTGGAAAGAAGCATGATCTTAAGATTCCGCAGGTTGCCATGGCATTTTGTGTGACTAAGGGAATTGTGCCTATTTGTGGTTGCAGAAAGCCTTATCAGGTTGATGACCTGTTTGCAGCAGCAAACACTAAACTTACAGACGGTGAAATAAAGCTTCTTGAAAATGAAGCAGATAAGATAAAAGTGAAAATCCTTGGTGCTGATATGTTCAGATTTGCAGTAAAGAAGAAGCTTGGATGATGGGAGGATTATTTCGAGTATGTCATACCGCCTCTTGAGAAGGACTATCGGCTGATCGTCCCTGCTCTTCCGGGATATGATTTTGATGAGGACAGTGAGGGAATAATACAGTTCTTTGAAGAAGACGAAAAGAGAGGGAAAAGACTTTGATTAACGAAACGGTTTATAAATGGCTTTCAGATAGAGGGTTCGGAGACAGGATAACAGAGCATAAGGAGACAATCGATACAGTTGAGCATGCCGCTCAGCAGATTGGATGTTCGGAAGCTGAGATAGCCAAGACGCTGTCTTTTATAGTTGACGGGGAGCCGGTCATAGTTGTTATGGCAGGAGATGGAAGAGTTAACAGCTCTAAGTTTAAGGCTAAATTTCATAATAAGCCGAGCATGGTTCCGAGGGACTCGGTAGAGGAGCTAATCGGATTTGCGCCTGGAGGAGTTTGTCCTTTTGGAGCAAAAGAAGGTATCCCTATTTGGCTTGATGTCTCGATGAAGAGATTTGATATAGTTCATCCGGCAGGAGGAAATGAATTTACATCCGTATCACTGACGCCGGACGAACTGGAAAAGGCATCAGGTGCTCTCGGGTGGTGCGATGTATGTAAGGGATGGGAGGAAGAATCTGATTGACATTTATTAACCTGGCGACGAAAGAGAAAAAAGAAGAGATCAGGGAGAAGATGAATCAAAAAGAGATTGAAAAAAACATTAAATCATACTCGAAATATTACAAAAGCCTTCTGTCAAACGAGGGAATAAAAGGCATTGATCAAAGAGTGACATCATATGAGAAGAGGCTTGCGGATATGTACAACTCTGATGAGTTCAGAGCTCACAATATATATCCTTCAACAAACGTCTCTTTTGTGTATGCCGTTATATCCATGTGCCTTGAGCTGAAAGCTATGGGTTATATGGATGACAGGATCATTCCGGCAGTTGAAAAGAGCATGGAAAGCAGGTGGAATGCTTTTGTTAGGATCATTAAGTTTATAGACCTTTTTCCGTTCAGTTTCCCGGTGGTGAGGATATGGAATAAATCTGATCACGCGGACAGGATAAAAGACGGAAGCATTACCTATGATTCATTTACCCTGGATAAAGATAAGATTGAATACCACATATGCAAGTGCATGTATGTGGAGATGCCTGCTTTGATGAGATATTCAGGAAATGACTGGAGGCGATAATTGTATGAAGACAGTACTTATCATTGCCTGTATAGGGCATATTATTTGCGGAATAACAGATTGTATGCTGGCATACATGAAAAATGGCAGATTTGAGTTTTCTGATGTGAAAGATAGTAAAAAAATGCAAAAGGTTTTTGAAGGGGCATCATTAAAACAGATAGAGCTGGCAATGCTTATTGGTGTGTTTGCGCTGTTTTTAGCCTCTTTTGGATATATAGGTGTCAGCAGGATGATCCGGGAAAATTCGCCTGTTGTGGGGAGCATTATGTTGGTAGCATCCTTATTCTTTATTGTGCTTATAGCGGCTCACCATGTCTTATGCGGAGCCACGGAGTGGTTTTATGTGAGACTTGGAAGAACAGGAGATGCGCAAAACGTTATCATGGATTTCTTTAAGAGAACATCTCCTGCAGCAATAGCATATGCAGGACTCCTGGTTTTTGATATATTGCTGTTTGTTATGATTGTAACAGGAAAAACAGATATTCCGAGATGGGGATGCGTATTCAATACACTTCCCGCATTTTTGATACTGGCGTTTACTAAGATTCCTGCAAAGGGAAATATTGCAAATGCATTTATGTTTTTGGGATTAGCTGTACTGTTGTAAGAAAAAAGAAAAAGACGGTAAATCCATATGTGACATTGACAGAGGAGGAAGGGCCTTACATGACCGATACGTTGTTTGAATACGATCGCATATTGATGCGATCAGAATACAGGACGCCGGATATTCATTCACATCTCGCTGTTCACTTGATTGTAGGTCTTGGATCGGAGCTACACTGTACCGTAGAAAATGAGAACTTTGACACGGATGCTGTTTTTATTGCCTCCGATGTGCCTCACACGGCATACTCTGATTCAGGAGAAATGCTTGTGTTTCTGTTCGATCCTGCAAGTCGCTATGCAAGTGAGATTGACCATCTGTTTTTACATGGAGGCAAATTTTTTTGCCTTGCGGCAGACCGGGCAGAAACGATAAAAACTCTCTGGAAAGAGAACAAAAATTCGGTAGATGCGGTAGATAAGGCTATACTTGAATATTTAGGGATGCTAAAAAGCACCGATAGACAACTGGATCCGCGGATTACCGAGGTGCTGGCTATACTTCGGCAAACGGAAGAAGTACCTGAAAAAGCTGTAGACTTCCTTTGCAACAAAGTCTGCCTTTCTAAAAGCCGACTGTCCCACTTGTTTAAGGAAAATCTTGGCATATCCCTGTCTCGCTATCTTGCATGGGAGAAAATGCGAAAAGGTTATATTTTTTTTCAAAAATATGGGAATATCACCGATGCGGCAATGATGGCAGGCTTCGATTCTCCATCTCATTTTGCTTCCACCTGCAAGCGGATGTTCGGATTGTCCTTTTCGGACTATACGAAAAGTTAGCATCTATTTGAAAGTTCTATAAATCAAAGAATACTATCCTTGTTATGTAAGATGTAGCAAGGAGGCATTTTTTATGGATAAATACGATATAAGTCAGCCGGTCAGACTGAAAAAAGGTGTGTATAAACTGAATGCAGAGCGTAACTTTGACTACCAGCTCAACCGTGTTATTAACTGGGATGGTGGACGGCTTGAGGATGTACAGCCCATTGCAAACAGGATCAGGACAAGCGAGGATTGGAAGCGGGAACTAATTGCTCTTGGCGATAGGGCTATGCAAGAGAACCGCATACAGAACGCAATTGCCTATTACCGCATGAGCGAGTTTTTCATGTATGACGGGGATCCGGATAAGAAGGCATACTATGAAAGAGCAACGGAGCTTTTCTATCAGTATTATGCTGATTACTTTGAAGGAGAAGATTCCCGGATAAGGAAGCTGGAGGTTCCTTATGAGAATGTAAAACTGCCTGTCATGCATGTTGTGCCGCAGGGCAGGAGCAAAGGAACCATCTTACTTCACGGCGGCAATGACAGTTATTTTGAAGAGTTTCTATTTACGGTGCTCTACCTGCAGGAGCAGGGCTTTGAAGTTTATATGTTTGAAGGTCCCGGCCAGGGCGGCGTGATGCGCCTACAGGGAATGCATTTCACACATGAGTGGGAGAAGCCTGTTAAAGCGGTTCTGGATTTCTTCAATCTGGACAATGTAACAATTATCGGTATCTCACTTGGTGGGTATCTTGCGCCAAGGGCTGCGGCATTTGACAACCGTATCACCAAGGTCGTGGCATGGTCGGTATTTCCATGTTTTCAGGATGTGATTGTTGGAATGCAGAAACCGGCCATACAAAAGATGTTCTACCTGTTTATGAAACTCCACGCCCGTCCTCTCATTAATTTTGTGTTTGGAAAGAAAGCAAAGAAAGAGCCGGTTATCGATTGGGGAATCAAACACGGCTGCTATGCTTATGAAGCGAAGGATGCCTACGGGTATGCACAGAAGCTGAAATTATATGACCTTGAGCCGGTAGCCGATAAAATCACGCAACATATGTTGATCGTCGGCGCAAATCAGGATCATTTTATTGATTACCGGCTTATCGGCAGAGAAATCAATATGCTGAAAAATGTAAAAAGTCTGACCTTCCGCCTTTTTACGGATAAAGAAGATGCACAGAATCACTGCAATGTCGGAAACGGGAAAATCGTGCTGGATACAATCTGCGGATGGATAGAGCAGATTGATAGGGAGGCGGCAGAATAGTGATAGTGTTTGTAGATTTTGAAATTATTCTTTTACGAATACATATCTGACAATCATATCTGCAAACAGGCGGATGGTCTCTTTGTATTTGTCTTGATATAGCTGATCTTTCCCGTGGCCGATCAGCGCGATGGATTTAAAAAGGTTGCCAAGAACCTTCCAGTCACAGTCGGTTCTGGGATTGTCTAGCATAGTCAGCATCTGATTTACAGTATGCTGGTCATTGCTGTTGCTTTTCCAGTATTCCTCCGGCCAGCGGGCTTTTAGCTGATCGATCTCGCTTTCATTTAAATATTCAAAAATATTGTTATCAGAGGTATAGAGGGTGGTCAGATACTTTCTGAATGTATCTGCATCCATCTTCTTTCCTTTAGACATCTTAGTAAGCAGTTCTTTGGATTGTGCTCTCTTATACAGAACTATCTGATAGACAAATTCCTCTTTTGTTTTAAAAAAATTATAAAAAGTGCCGGAAGCAATTCCTGCTCGTTTAGTAACATCGCTTATGGATGTTTTTTTCAGACCGTGAGTCTTGATAAGATCAAATCCGCTTTCAAGTAGCAATATACGTACCCGTTCACGACCGGCTTCATCAAATATCTGCGGCATAGTAACATCCTCTCTTATATTCTTTATAGTGATTTCTTTATGAATATGTAATCAAATCCATTCATTTATAACTTTATATCATCTCAAAAATAATAAGTCAATACGTATTGACATTTAGGTTAGTTGGTGCTAACCTTTATAAGCGACTACATGAATAAAAAGCATAATAAATTCATTTATATTGGAGGATGATATGGGTATTGTGAATATAAAGGATCTCAAAAAGACATTCGGAGATCTGACTGCCGTAGATGGTATATCAATTACCGTAGAACCGGGAGAGATACATGGGATACTCGGACCAAATGGAGCGGGAAAGAGCACTACGATAGGTTGTATTACAGGACTTCTGCCTTATGACAGTGGTTCTGTTACATATGAAAATGCGCAGCCGATCGGAAAATGGAAGCGGAATATCGGATATATACCACAGGATCTTGCGATATATCCCGACCTTTCAGCAGAGGAAAATGTGAGATTCTTTTGCTCCTTATACGGATTTAAGGGCAGCGAACTTAAGAAAAAAACCGAGGAAGCCCTTGATTTTGTCGGGTTGCTTGAAGTGAAGAGAAAAAAAGCATCTGAATTCTCGGGCGGAATGAAGAGAAGACTCAATATGGCTTGCGGAATCGTTCATTCACCGAAGCTCATCATCATGGATGAGCCTACAGTCGGCATTGATCCGCAGTCCAGAAACAGAATCCTTGAAAATGTAAAAGCCTTGAACAAAAAGGGAGCGACAATTCTTTATACGACACATTACATGCCTGAAGTGGAAGAAATCTGCAACAAGATCACGGTTATTGATCATGGTAAAGTGATCGCTTCAGGAACAAAGGAAGATATCCTTGATAAGATGGGTAAGGATCGCGAAATGGATGTTACTTTTACCGCCGGTTCTGACGGACTTGCGGGATTTGAAGAAGCAATTCAAAGCATAGAGAGCGTCCACAGATGTAATATCAGTACTGAGGATAATATTTCAACATGTAAGATCTTTTATTCGGAGGATCAGACGCTTATGGAAAATGTGATACGCGTTGCGGCTGACAACCATCTCACAATCAGCAACATAGGAAGCCTTGAACCGAGTCTGGAAGAAATATTCCTGACGCTCACAGGTAAAGAACTTAGGGACGGGAAGTAGGTGGGGATATGTTTTTTGTACAGATGTGGAAAGAGATTAAAGTGTTTTTTACAAGCAAAGGGAATCTGCTCTTCATGTTTGTAATGCCTTTGCTTCTTATAACGATATTCAGCTTTGCATTGCGGGATTACATCAGTGCAGACTATGGTACTTTCGATAACGGATGTATTTATTATTATTTAAACACACAGAATGAGTCAAGATCAGGGGAATTTAACGAGATCAGGGAAAAGATGACAGGTGCTATCGGTATTTCTTTTGAACAGGTCTATGACTATGAAGAAGCCTGCCGCAGGGTTGAGTCCAGCAAGGCGTATGGGGTTATCACAATTAAAGACAACGGATATGATTACTTTCGTAGTTCATTCAATGAGCCCGAAGGAGGAAAGCTTGCGAGAACCCTGTTCAGTCAGATAGCGGATAATTATATGTCCGGCACCACTTCCCGGAGCGGGCCTGCAATTAACAAAGTCAGAGTTGAAGTGAATAAGCTTGATTCGAAAAATTATTACACTTTTGCGGGTTTGGCATTTTCAATCATGTTCATGGGACTCCTTGTAGCCTTCATGGTATATGACGAGAAGAAATTCGGAACAATAGAAAGGATAAAACTTGGCGGCGCAGGTATTTTGTCAATGGTGATCAGCAAGGTCCTTACGGGAGTTATCTGCGGTCTTATCATGATAGTAACATCTTTTGCATATTCAAGAACTGTACTTAAGGTTGACTGGGGAAATAAAGCCGGATATATCGTGATCGTTCTCCTGTGTCTTGTGATCTTCAGTGCGGTGTTTGGATGTGTAGTAGGTTTATGGGGAAAGAACAGAACTATGTGTCAGAGCAGCGTATTGATGTTTTCAATGCTGTGCGGATATCTGGGAGGCTCGATAACACCGCTTTACCTGCTTGAAAACCTGCCGGTGCTTAGATTCATAGTAAAGATCAGCCCACTTTACTATACGAACAGAGCAATCATCAGTTTGTATAACGGAATCATTGATGAGAAAACTACATACAGTATACTGGTGCTTCTCGGACTTACATTGGCATTTATCATTTTGGGTATACATCTTGGAAAGAAGGTGACGAAGAAAGCATGATCAGTGTAATGAAAAATACTTTTACCCTGTTTAAGAGGAACAAGGAAATGATCTACCTGATAACGATACAGCCGATCATGATCTTTCTTTTGATGTCATTTCTTTTGCCGTATACGACAATGCACAATGTCGTTGTTTCAAATGACAGTACATCCAAAGCGGCAATAAGAATAGTGGATGATCTTCGTAAGCTGGAAGGGATTAAAGTACAGGAGACTTCAGAGGATAAGATCACGGAAAAGCTAAGCGGGGGGAACGCGGAGCTTGGGGTAGTAATTAAAGATACTTACGGAAGTGAAGTTCCCTCAGTTAGTTTTATTGTTATCGGTGAGTCTGAAATAGAAAGCACCATAGAGCTTTGTGTGACGGAGAGTCTGAGGACGTGGACAGAGAAAACGGAATCGGTCGTTTCAGTAAATGATGCAAAAAAGAAATGGCTTTCGATATCAAATTCTCTTGCTTTTATGATCTTTAAGACCCTTACAGCCGGGAATCTTCTGGGAGCACTTATTATTGAAGAACGCAAAAACCGCATGAAGGATCGGATATTGCTTAGCGGAACATCAAAAGCCTCGTACCGTCTGGGAATGTCGATCGTATATCTGATTTTTATGATGCTTGGTTCGGTCATCTATTATCTTGTGGGATTGATACTAAACTTTGATTTTGGTATGCGTAATTCCCTTGGATTTTTGCTTATGCTATTCGTGAGCAATGTACTATCGGTATCGATATATGTTTTCTTTGCGGCATTTCTGAAAAAAGAAGAATCGCTGGGATTTGTCGGAACGTTCGTTTTAATGCCTATGGCATTGTTTGCCGGAGTGTTGTTTCCGTATCGGTTTATGCCAAAGGCAATGCAAATAATAGGAGCGTGCTTTCCTCAGAGATGGATCGGGCTTGGAATAGAAAAGATACAGACAACCGGTTCTGTGCTCAGCTGCTGGAAAGAGGCCCTTATGGTTCTGGGGTTGTCAGTCATATTGTTCATCATAGGAATAAACTGTGAAAACAGTCAAAAGAATAAATGGAGGATTAAAACCAATGAGTAACAGTACATCAAAATCAAGAAAAAACAGAAAAGGGCTTGGCCTTAAGGAGATTATCCTTGTAACGCTATTTTCGGCACTTACGTTCATTATCAGTATGGTAACGGCCATTCCGTTTTCATCATCGGTTATGCTGCAGCTTTATGCCGGATATGCACTTATGGCTATTATTTCAGGACCTGTTTATGTACTTATGATCAGTAAATCATCAAAGATCGGAACCCAGATACTTTTCTTCGGCATAAAGGCTTTGTATTTTCTAATCATGGGGCAAGTGCTGACAGGTGTGATCTTCCTGGTTACCGGCTGCATTTGTGAAGCTATCTGCTTAAATGACGGTTATCATAAGGTTCTGCGTGCAGGTGCAGCTTACGCTCTGCATACGACCGTATATGGTCTTGGCAGCTTTTTCCCCGTGATCATTCTTGGGGATAAATACGCTCAGGGGCTGATCGATAAAGGATATGCCGAGGAAACAGTGAGCACAATGGTAAATACCTATAGAAATCCGGTGATAGTGATAACTGTTGTTCTTATGCTTATTGCAACATCTGCGATTGGAATGCTTATAGGTTATCTTTTGATGAAAAAGCAGTTTGCACCTGCAGGTATTGTGGAGGAATAATGAAGAATACCGATATACGAGTTCGGATGGTGGCACTACTTATAACATCAGTCGGAGTTCTCATTATCAAGTCGGAATATGCTGTTTATCTGAGTCTGTTGGTTGTCACCATATGGACAGGATTCATTCTTGGATTTAAGAAGGTTGTTCCGCAGATAGTATTGTTTGTCACTTTGGAGATTGCACTATTTTTTATAAAGGATGTAAGAGCGGTAGGGAATCTGCCGCTTCTTCTTGTGTACCTCAGAAGGCTTATCATAGCGGTGATCGCTGCATATCCGGTCGCCAAGGCACCTACAGGTAAACTGATAGCGTCTCTTGATAAACTTAAGGTTCCTCGAACATTTACTATTTCGCTTGCGGTTTTGCTGCGGTTTCTTCCGACTGTGGGCATGGAGTATTCCGCTATCAGACGGGCACAGAGATACCGCGAAATAGGAACGTCCCTTAGAACGGCAATAACCCGTTTGCCGCAGCTCTTTGAATACACGATAGTCCCGTTGCTTATTAGGACTACAAAGGTTGCGGATGAACTCACTGCATCGGCGGAGGTTAGAGGGATGAAGCTGAAAGGTGATTATAATCCGTATTACGAGGTAAAGATGCGGACATCTGACTGGTTTTTACTTGCTGCTTTGATACTGTGCGCAACAGGAATATGTTACGTGGAATATATATGCGGGGGAGTGATGTGAAGTGATCGAGCTTAAAAATGTCAGTTTCAAATACGGATCCGATAAAAAGAGGGATTATAACCTGTCGGATATTTCGTTGCGTATAAAAGCCGGCGAGTGCGTTGTTGTTACGGGAGAGAGCGGCTGTGGAAAAACTACGCTTACACGAGTGCTTAACGGGCTGTGCCCAAATTATTTCGAGGGTACGATCAGTGGGGCGTACATTCTGAACGGAGAGACGGTTTTTTCGTCAGACGAAGGTAAACCGATAGATATTGATGAAGATTATGAAAAAAGTCTGGATGATATCGGAATGCTGGCAGGAAACGTTTTTCAGGACCCCCGAAGTCAGTTTTTTTCAATAAATACCACTGATGAGATCGTTCTGGCGATGGAAAACCGGAACTTTACCAGAGAGCGGATGAATGAACGTCTGAAAGAAATAGACGATCTTATGGGAATAGAGAAACTGCTTGATAAAAATTTGTTTAAACTATCCAGCGGTGAAAAACAAAAGGTTGCCATAGCGGCAGCATGTTCAGTAGAACCCAAAGTACTTATAATGGATGAACCGTCAGCCAATCTCGATACTGAGGGCACAGTACAACTGAGAGAACTTTTGAAAAAATTAAAGACAAAAGGCTATACTATTGTAATATCCGAACACAGAATGGGGTACTTAAAAGAACTGGCAGACCGAATGATCGTAATGCGTGCTGGTCGGATAGAAAAGATATTTGAAGCAGGTGATTACAACAGATTGTCTGATGATGAAATGATAAAAATGGGACTTCGGGTTCTTTCCGAGATACCTGAGTTTGTACCTACAGGAAGGAAAATCGGAGATAGCCCTGTCCTGATAGTTGATAATATCCGGTTTAAGCGTGGGAAGAAAGAAATACTGAATAGTTTTTCAGCAAGCTTTTATCGTGGAGAAATAACAGCCATTACAGGGGAAAACGGAGTCGGAAAGACAACTTTATGCAGGATTATTGCAGGTGAACTCAGGCAGCAGAAGGGATCTGTCAGGATATTTGGTGAAACGATTCAGGCCGGAAAACGCATCAGGGATTGCTTTTTCGTAGGACAGGATGCTGATTATCAGATATTTACGCCGACGGTATTACAGGAAGTAACGCTTAACACAGACCTTGATGGAGACGAAAAAGAGGTTGAAGATATCCTTAACAGATTTGATCTCTGGGAATATAGGAGGCGTCATCCGGCTTCTTTGTCAGGAGGACAGAAGCAAAGGGTCATTCTTGCCGCAGCTCTTCTTAGGAACAATCCGATCCTCATACTTGATGAACCTACCAGCGGACTTGACGGGCGTCATATGAGAGTCATAGCTGAGTATTTGAGAAATGTAGCCGTAAATGGTACGTGTATACTTGTGATCACCCATGACAGGGAATTCATAAATATAGTTGCGGATAAAGTGCTGAATATGAAGTAGTTTTCACTTTGAAATCAGTCAGTGGAAAACCTTACTGTATTTTGAGAAATCTTTCTTACGGTAGGTGAGGAAGTAAGTGGGTAGCTGCATTTCCGGTGTGGCTGCCCGTTTTTTCGTTCGGAGTATAGACAGAGAGGCAAACGAGTGTTATCATATTAAGTTAGTTAAAGCTAACCGATCGAGGTGACGATATGCCAAGTATTCAGGCATAAACGATCAGTATTGAAAGTTTTGGAGGCGCGAGATGGATTTTCTAAAACCGTTAGCTGTTGTGGGAACCTGTTGAAAGTGTACCTCCATGAAAAGAAAGGGATTTTTGGATTGAAAAAATCATAGTCATCAAATGAAAGGATAAGGAAATGGCAATGGATTGGAAACGGATAAAACACTTGTTGAAATTGGGGATTTTAGCAGCTCTAATGGTTTTTGTTGCTGATATGATCCTTGGATGGGGAACATACTACTACGATGCAGAAGGTCTTCCGCCAATGTTTGCAAGGTTTTTGCTTGTGTCAGACGGCAGGATCATAGCTTCGGCATTACTCGGCCTTGTGGGTATACCGATTGAATGTTTGTGCTGGTTTGCCGTTTACAGGATGATACATCCGTATTCCGAAAAGGATGCGCATGCATACAGAGCAGGTATCTTAGGCTGTCTTGCATTCGGCGGATGCGGAGTTCATGTTCCGTGTTGTATTGCGGCTTTTCTTCTGAAGCGATTTTATGAGAATGATCCTGCAACGGTTGTAAGTGAAGTGGGAGGATTCTTAAAATGGTTTCTGCTTCCGGCAGCGATCATATTTCTTATTTTCTTTTTCCTAGCAGCTATAGTCCAGATCAGAGCTTTTGCAAAAGGACACACACCGCTTCCAAAATGGTGCTGGATATTCAATATACTGTTTGGAGTTATATGGATCATGATCATGAGAGTGATTGGAGATTATGGGGTAACAAATGCCCTTGCTGCAGCATGGATCAGCGCAGGAAATCTTTGGATGATGGGAGGATTATTGGCGGTATGTTTAAAACAACACTGAATATTGAGGGAGGTAAGTTATGAAGTCAAAACAAAGAATATTGTTTGGGTTTGGTATGCAATGGTACTTGCTATTATCGGCGATTTTCTGCTTGGATACGGTACGATTGGCACAACATCAGATCCGGATGCCTATATGGGCATATCATGGAATGTGGCTCCTGATTGGAGATATGCAGTATCATCAATCCTCGGTTTTTTGTGTGCAGCGATGTTTGCCTATGCTGCAACATCCATTGTTAGCAGGTTTAGTGGTCTGCGATTTGTTTGTGCACTAACTCTTACAGATAAGAAAAGATGATCGTTGAAGTTCTGCTTGGCTTATAGGGTTGATATTATAAAAAGGAGCTGAATAAGTATGTATCATATAGAGAAAAACACAGTACAGGAGACGCTTATCATACCTTTGTATGGAAGAAAGGTTTGCTCGGAACACTTCCCAGATCTGTTCAGGGATCCGGAAGCAGAGCGTATATGCAGCATGCTTGACTATGACTTCGCGGAAAAGGGAAAAAAGATGGAAAGCGCAGCAGGTCTCTTTGGAGCGCTGGAGGTTGCACAAAGGCAGTATGACCTTGCATGGGAAGTAAAGGATTATTTAAAGAAAAATCCGGAGGCCGCGGTGGTCAATCTCGGATGCGGGCTTGATGATACCTTTCGTAAGTGCGACAACGGAAGGTGCAAAGGCTATAACATCGATATGCCGGATGTAATCGCTGTCAGAAATGAACTGCTTCCTGAGAGCGAGAGAGAAAGAAACCTTGCTTTTGACCTTAACGACGAGACCTGGATGGATGAGATTGATTTAAGAGGCGGTGCGGTCTTATTTGCATCCGGCGTGTTTTATTACTTTAAGACCGAGGATGTGAAGGCGCTATTTCAAAAGATGGCAAAGAAATTTCCCGGAGCCGTTCTTGTTTTCGACAGCTGTAACAGGCGTGGAGCAAAGATGATGACCAAAACCTGGCTTAAGGAAGCAGGAATAGCTGATGTTGGCGCATTTTTCTCATTAGAAGATAAGGATGAGCTTAGAAACTGGTCCGGTGATTTTGCAGATGTGTCAGCAAAAAGCTATATGCGCGGATATAGGGATATATATAAGGATGTCAGCTTTTTCCATAAACTGATGATTAAATTCTGCGATGTGCTTGTTAAGGCGCAGATCATAAAAATAACCTTTAAGTAAAAACATACAGGTAAAACAGGCAGGCTAATTACAAAGTATTTCTGTGATATGTGTAATCAGAGAGTCAAGAGCTTTATGTATGATCTTGTAAGAGAAATATAATTGTGATAGCGGTATTGACAAAGAAAAGTTAATATGATTAACTATAAAAAGTTAATAGCATTAACCAAGGAGCCGGATTTGCCAAAAGATAAGACTGTCACAAATGCGAAAATCATACAGTACATGAAAGAGGAGTTCCTTACTTATGGTTATGAGAAGGCATCTCTTAATCGTATTTCTGCAAAAGTCGGAATTACGACAGCGGGCCTTTATAAGCACTTCAAAAGTAAAGAAGATATGTTTTACTATCTGGTTAAGGATACACTGGATGCTTTTCATGAGATGGTACGAAGTGGCGAAGCACAGATGGAAGCTGATGCTTTCTACAATCCATTTGATGATGACTGGGCCACTTTCTGGGTTGAGTTTATTTACGAACGCTATGATGGCTTAAAGCTTTTACTCTGCTGTTCAGAGGGCTCGGCATACGAAGACTTCGAGGAATCATTGATTGAACACGAAGAGAAGGAAGATAAAAGGTATTATGAGATATTAAAAGCTTCCGGTAATAGGGTCGAGGAGATATCTGATATGCAGTGGCATATGCTGGCGACGGCATATACACATCTTGTGTTTGAGATAGTAAGGCATGACATGAAAAGAGATGAAGCGCTATCGCATATGAAATTTGTTGGCAATCTGCTTTATCCTGGCTGGAAGGATATATACGGAATAAAATAATTATAAATCTATAGGAAACTATGAAAGATCCCGGGAGACCGGGACTTTCTTTGTTTTATGGGTTAGTTAATGCTAACAAAAATAATTAACTTAAAGGGAGGAACCTCATCATGAAAGAATGGAACAAAAAGAGTGCATTATGGATGCTGCTTTATGCAGTTCTGTATGCAGTAGGAACAGCGATTGTGTGCGTTACGGGAGCGATTACGCCGGTACTGTTTGTGTGTTATCAGATTACGGCAGGAATACTGCTCTCTGGAATCATCATATACGCATTCAGAAAGGTAAAAGCTCTGGGAGTAGCAACGTGCCTTGGGCTTGCAATGATTCTATTACTTTTGTTGATTCAGGATGCTGTGGCATGGCATGTAATACCAGTTATTATCATAACAGTCCTTGCTGAGGCAGTACGTGCAGTCTTCAAGTATAACTGGACAGGAGATGTGATAGCTACTGTAATCATGACATTTTCAAGTTTTGGTTATTACGGACAAATCTGGTTTAACAGAGACTATACCTATGAATGTGCCGTTGAAGAAATGCCGTCCGGGTATGCTGAAAGTCTTATGGCTGCAAGTCCTGCATGGAGCCTTATCGTAGTTATAATTGTCGGAGTAGTATTGTCTGTGATGATATCAAATGTAACAGCTAAGCTTTTTAAAATTGACAGATAAAGGCAGGAGGGATATTGTTTGTCCTGACACATACGCAGATCATTGTTGGTATGATTCAAAAGCTATCGGCAAGTGCAGTGAATACGGTCAATCTCTATGAGCCGCTTGGAGAACCTATGGAAGGCTTAAAGGACAATGGACAGTATGTCATTACAGAGGTCAAGTATTCTGAAAACTATCCGAGCAGCTACCTTGATATCACCTATCCGAATAAGGATAGGGATGCATCAAATCCGACGCTTATATACTTTCATGGCGGAGGTTTTTTCGGAGGGAGTAAAAGCGTTGGAGATCCGCTTGCGGAGAGTGACGCTACGGCGCTGCTTAATGATATTTGCGCAGAAGGATTTAATCTTGTAAATATTGATTATGTACTGGTACCCGAATATCATTTTCCTGATCCCTTAATTCAGGCAAATGAAGCATTTCGATTTTTGATGGATCATTCGGAGGAATATCATCTGGATATGGATCGTGTGGTGATAATGGGTTCATCTGCCGGTGCAATCATGACAAGTCAGTTGGGAAGTGTTATCACTAATCCGGATTATGCCGATATTTTAGGAATCAGCTCGGTATTGAAGCCAGAGCAGATCATGGCGGTTGTGCTTGATGATGCGCCTCTTGCATATGACAAGTTTTCTTTAGGGACGAAGATACTTGTCGGAAACTATGTGAAGGGTTCTTTTTTTCTGAGCCGGGAGGAGATACGCAGATATAACAACATTCTATGGGTTGATTCCAATTATCCGCCTAATGTTCTTTTGGGGAGTGAATATTATGTGGATATGCGCGATATGGATGAAGCCCTGACAGCGGTAGGAGTAGTACATGAATTGATCGATCCTCTTGCAGAAAGAAATATGGAGATGCAGCATTGCTTTGTTGCTTCGGAACGAGTAAACGATGTTGCGAGGGATGCATTTGATAGGATGATAGCGTTCATTAAAAGTCAGAAGAATTGATTAAAAAAAAGGTCAAAATCATTCTGCTCTTTGACAGACTGGGGAGGGTTTGTTATTTTTCAACAATGCAACAAATACACAAACTTGTTGAAAATGTCTTTTGAAAATCCAAACAAAAAAGTAGTAAGATATTATTAAACGAGTAGCAGAATCTGCGTAAGACCAGTTCTGTTGGAGATTACTTAAAATAAGAAAAGGAAACTTAAAGTGGCGTGTGGCTTTTGGCGTAAATCCGGCTGATGGCAACACGCCTCTTTTTGTGTGGTGAAAAAATGAATGAGAATGAAAACAGATTTTTAGGAACTGAACCGGTAGGGAGTCTGATGCGTAAGTATGCTATTCCATGTATCATTTCTCTCCTGGTAGGAGCACTTTATAACATTGTGGATCAGATATTTATAGCAAATGCTAC
>JAFUFI010000024.1 GCA_017469945.1 Lachnospiraceae bacterium
AATGAAAATAATTGAAAAAAAGTTCTTGCATTAATTCGTATGGTATGGTATTATTCTAATGTTGCTTCGGGGTGTGGCTCAGCTTGGTTAGAGCGCCGTCTTAGGGAGGCGGAGGTCGCGAGTTCGAATCCCGCCACTCCGACGTAAATCGGAACCTTATTTCAAGGTTCCGATTTTTTTTACAAAAAATGACCCCCGGGGACGGGGTTGGGGGGTCATTTTTTTCGCAGCATTTGCTGCGCTTTTTGTTTGAAAAATGACACAGCACCCCCGTCCCCCTGTGTCAAAAAAATGAACCCCTAACCCCGTCCCCGGGGGTCATTTTAGGTTTGTGGGGTGCCGCCGAGGTTGACGGTTATTTTATGAAGAAGATAGAAAAGCGTATCGATTTCTTCGACCGTAAGGCCGTTTAATGTGGTCTCTTCAAGCTTTTCTATCAAAAGCTCCAGCTCATCTGTTTTTTGATTGCCGAAGTCTGTGGCATACACCTTTTTTGCATAGTTACCCGGAGATACCAGGTAATCCTCTCTATAAATAAGCCCCTGACTTTCCATTTTTGATAAAAGAACAGCCATCGTAGAGGGGGTAACAGAACAGTACTTTGCCAGATCCTTTTGGAACATTCCCGGGGTACGGCGCAGTACGTACAGAACCTTGGGCTGGCCGTCGGAAAGCCCCAAAGCGCGAAAAACTATACGTGCCTGATCGTGATGTGCATTACTTGCGCGCAGCAGTGACAAAAAAATTTTCTCTTCCATCGTATCTCCAATTAAAAAACGCCCTGTAAAGGGGTGTATAAACATCTCCCAAGGCGCCTCATGACTAAAGATTATCATACATGAAAGATTTATTCAAGAAGGGCTACGGAGTAGTTATTTGCATTTATTTGTGTTAAAATGTTTTGCATAAAGTTTTTTTAAGAGGTAACAAAATGACTGAACTTATTGATTATTTAAAAGCCGCCAAAAGCCCTTATCATGCAGTAGAATTTGCTGCAGGAAAGCTTAAAGAAGCCGGCTTTGAAAATCTTGATTTTACAAAGGAATTTGAATTAAAAGAGGGAGGAAAGTACTACTGCGTACCTTATCCCACGGCGCTTTTTGCTTTTAAGGTAAACAAAGCGGATGCAGAAAACGGAATGCATATAGCATGCGCACATACCGATTCCCCCACATTTCGCATTAAGCCGAATCCCGATATGAAATCAGCCGGAATAAACAAGCTCAATGTGGAGCCCTACGGCGGTATGCTCAAGCGTACCTGGTTTGACAGGGGGCTGGGAGCAGCGGGAACAGTTCTTTTAAGAACCGAGGATCCTTATAATCCCAAGGCTGTTTTGTTTGACACGGAAAATCCCTGGTTTATCATCCCTTCCCTTGCGCCTCATATGGACAGAGAAATCGAAAGCAGGAGCCTCGATCCTCAAAAAGAGCTTTTGCCCGTATTTGGCCTTGTTTCGGGTGCTGAAGACGAGGATGAAAGCTTTGTCGGACTTATCGCCGAAAAGATCGGCGCAAAAAAGGAAGATATTCTGGACTATGACTTTAGTCTGTACCTTTGCGAGGAGCCTGTTATCTGCGGAAGCAAGGGCGAGTTCCTCCTTGCCTCCAGAATAGACAATATAGCCTCTGTGGCGGCTCTTACAGAAGGAATTATCGCTGATGCGGGGAATGATCAAAAAGACGCTAAGCTCAGCATAATTGCTCTTTTTGACAACGAAGAGATCGGAAGCAGAACAAAGCAGGGCGCCGATTCCAATATTTTGAACGCAATCGTTGACAGAATATATGAATCGAAGCTTTTTGCAAATGCAAATAAGCTCTCAGACGTTTCCAGGACAAAGATCCTTTCCGTCGACGGAGCTCACGGCGTTCACCCCAATTACGCAGAGAAAGCCGACGATACCGCAAAGGCCTTAATGGGAAAAGGCGTTGTATTTAAGACAAGCGCAAGCCAGAGATATGTTACGGATCCCGCCATGGGAGCAATCCTTAAAGCGCTTTGCGAAAAGAACGATATTCCTTTTTCAAGGCAGGCAAACAAATCCGGAGCGCCTGGCGGACAGACCCTCGGCCCCATCATTTCTTCATATTTGCCTGTGCCTGCGGCGGATTTGGGCGTACCGATGCTGGGAATGCACTCCGTAAAGGAAACTATGTGCATAAAGGACTATGAAGCTCTGTTTAAACTTATGAACATCTGGCTTCAATAAGACCGATTTATTGCTCTTAAAATTTGGTAGACTGTATCCAGTAAAGAAAAGCAGTGCGGCTGTCTATAGCTGACAGATTTACGGGAGGAAATATTATGAATATCAAAAATATAGTTTACGGGATTTTAAGTGTTGTTTTGGTCATCGGACTCTTGATCGGATTTACCTTTGTTTCAAGCGGCGCATCAGACACTTCGGCCGAGGCAAGATGTGAATACTTAAAGGCGCGTACGGATGAATATAAAGCGATTATAAGAGACTATATTAAAGAAAGTCCCTATGAAAATGCCGGCGTTACAGTTACTTATGTGACTGAGGGAGACAGAGCGAGAGTTTACAGCGTCAGGCTTCACCACAGAATCTTTGAATCAATGTCAAATGAAGAAAAGCAGGAGCTTTCCGCAAATATTGCGGGTCTTTCTTTTTACGACCCCGATTGTACATTTGAGGTGATTTTTGATTAGTTAAGTATAGATTTTTTATATAGTATGTGGGTGACATAAAAACAAAAAAAGAGTTATAATTATTCGGACCGGTAAAAACAGATCGCCGGCCCAAGGAGAAAAAATATGAATATCCCTAAACCACAGGAAGTTTACAGGCATTTTAAAGGTAATCTTTACCGCGTACTTGCGGTGGCAAAGCACACAGAGACCGGAGACAGACTTGTGGTTTACCAGTCGGTTGCGGATGAGACGGAAGTTTACGCAAGGCCCCTCGAGATGTTTATGAGCCAGGTTGATAAAGAAAAGTATCCCGAAGCTACGCAGCTTATGAGATTCGAACTTACCGCGGAAAACAGCGAAGAGGATCCTGATGTTGACGCCTTTATGGCCTGCGAAACCTATACGGAAAAGCTTACCGCCCTTGTTAATATGAAAACCAGACTTACCCCGGAGAAGCTTTCACTCCTTGCCTGTACCTGCGATATAGTGTTGCCTCAGGGAGATCTGTTTGAAAAATATGAGGGACTGAAGAGTTCCCTCGCCCTTAGAAGCAAATACGAAGGCACCAGGTTACGTCAGTAAATGTCGGATTCAGCATTAAACGAAGCAATAGAATATCTTACCGGAATACGGGGCGGAAGTATTAACCCCGGATTATCAAGGATCAAAAACCTTTTAGAGGAGCTCGGAAATCCCCAGGATGATCTTAAGTGCGTTCATGTTGCGGGAACAAACGGAAAAGGCTCTGTTTGCGCCTTTGTTTCATCTGTGCTTATAAAGGCCGGCTTTAAGGTGGGAGTTTTCACATCCCCCGCGGTTTTTGATTATCGCGAGAGATACCGTGTCGGCAAAAAGAACATTTCCGCCGCGGACCTTGTTAAGATGACGGAGCTTGTCAGGGCGGCTGCCTGTCGTATGGAGGAAAGGGGACTTGAAAAGCCCTCCTCTTTTGAGACGGAGACCGCTCTTGCTTTTTTATATTTTAAAGAGAAAAATTGCGATATAGCCGTGATTGAGACCGGCATGGGGGGACTTGAAGACTCCACAAATATAATCGAGAAGCCCCTTTGCAGCGTCATTGCTTCAGTTAGCTTTGATCATATGGCTTTTCTCGGGGACAGCCTTGAAAAGATTGCTTTTCAAAAAGCCGGTATTATAAAACCGGGATGTCCTGTTGTCAGCGCAAGGCAGCACAAAGAAGCGGCTCGCGTTATTGAGGATGTCGCAAAGGAAAAGAAAAGCAACCTGACTACAGTTGATGAAGATAAAATAAAAGACCGCAAAGTCTCAAAAGCCTCGATTTTTCAGCTCTTTGATTACAAGGAACATAAAAAGATTGAGATTTCCCTTCTCGGAAAATACCAGCTTAAAAACGCGGCGCTTGCAATTGAGACTGTAGAGGTACTTAGAAGCTTAGGTCTTAGGATAACTGATAAAGCGTTGTATGAGGGACTTAAGGAGGCAAGCTGGCCCGGAAGATTTCAGATTCTTTCGGATAAGCCTGCGATAATCGTCGACGGAGCGCATAACGAAGAAGCCGCTTTGAGACTGTCTGATTCACTTTTATTTTATTTTACAAATCGCCGTATCGTATATATAATGGGTATGCTGAAGGATAAAGAGTACGAAAAGGTAAGCGAGATCACAGCTCCTTTGGCTGAGCAGATATTTACGGTTGAAACTCCGGGCAATAAAAGGGCTCTTCCTGCGATTGAACTTGCCGAGACGGTAAAGCATTTCAACAAGAATGTTACCGCGACTGACTCTCTTTATGAAGCCCTCGAGATGGCTAAGATGGTAGCCGGAACGGACGGAGTAATAGTTATTTTCGGGTCCCTTTCATTTTTGGGACAGATTACGGAGCTTACGAAAAATGGACCAGGAAAAAATAAAACAGGCAGTAAGCCTTTTGCTTGAAGCAATAGGTGAAGATAAAGACAGAGAGGGCCTTAAAGATACCCCGGATCGTATTGCAAGAATGTACGAGGAAATCTTCGAGGGATATGATAAAGACCCTAAGGAAATCCTTTCGAAGGTGTTTACCGCCGATAACAGCGAGATGGTCATCGAAAAGGATATAACCTTCTACTCTATGTGTGAGCATCATATGATGCCTTTTTACGGAAAAGCGCATATAGCCTACGTACCCGGTGACAAGGTGGTCGGGATCAGCAAGCTTGCAAGGACGGTTGAGGTCTTTGCCCGCAGGCTTCAGATTCAGGAGCGTATGACCGGACAGATTGCGGATGCGGTTATGGAGAATCTCGGGGCAAAGGGAGCCATGGTCGTACTTGAAGCCGAGCATATGTGTATGACGATGCGAGGGGTTAAAAAGCCCGGAAGCAAGACTGTTACCGTAGCAACAAGAGGCTGCTTTGAAGACAGCGAAGAACTTAGAAACAGATTTTTCAGCCTTATGAGGGATTAACGATGATCATCGCAGACAGAGAGTTTTGTAAGGACGACAGATTTTATATTTTTGGAATTTTAAACGTTACCCCCGACTCATTTTCAGACGGGGGGCGTTTTATTATTGATGGGAAAGTAAATAAAGACAGGGTTTTGCCTACCGTGGAGAAAATGATCGGAGAAGGGATGGATATCGTGGATGTAGGCGGAGAGTCTACAAGACCGGGATATACCCTGATATCTGATGAAGAAGAGATTGAACGGACTGCACCTGTTATAGAGGCGATAAAGAAAAATTTTGATATTCCGATTTCCCTCGATACCTACAAGGGCGCTGTGGCAAAGGCCGGAATAGAAGCCGGAGCGGATCTTATAAACGATATCTGGGGATTTAAGTACTCTCCGGATATGGCTGATATTGTAGCTAAGGCAGGTGTTTCCTGCTGTCTTATGCAAAACAGAAAAGATACGAATTATGTAAACTATACAGAGGATGTGGTAAGTGACCTTAGAGAATCTGTTGAAATAGCAGTAAAAGCCGGAATTTCAAGGGACAGGATCATGATAGATCCCGGGGTGGGATTTGCTAAAAGCTATGAACAAAACCTTGAAATAATAAACAGATTAGATGAATTATGTAAACTTGAGCTCCCAATCCTTCTCGGAACAAGCAGAAAATCTGTCATCGGTTTGACCCTTGACCTTCCTTCTTCGGAAAGAGTAGAGGGAACGGTAGCAACTTCTGTGATCGGTGCTTTGAAGGGTGCGAGATTTTTCAGGGTTCACGATATAAAGGAAAACAGAAGAGCTCTTGATATGACGAGGGCTATACTTTCTCAAGGAGTTTAAGGGAAAAGTAAGCGGCTACGCCGGTAAGGAGTCCGGTTACAATTCCGCTGATAACAAGATACGGAGCGTACAGAAGTATGCCCGGAGTATTTGTAAATCCGATGGCAACAAGAAGCTGAGCCGCGTTATGAAGTACGGCGCCAAATATAGCTGTAATATAAAGGGCTTTTCCTTTAAAGAATCTGTCAATAAGATACTCGCCGGTAAGGCAGACTGCTCCGCCGAATGCCGAGTAAGCGAAGCTCATCATTCCTCCGAATAAGATTGCGGAAAGAAAGATTCTTACCGTTAAGACGAGAGCGGCGCTTTTAAAGTCGTATTTTTTCAGGACGATAAGTGTGATTATATTGGCAAGGCCAAGCTTTATCCCGGGTATGGGAATCAACGCGGGAATCATAGATTCAAGCCCATGTATTCCGATGGCGAGAGCTGCAAAAAGAGAAAGCATAGCGATCTGTTTAGTATGTGACTGCATCTACAGCTTCCTCCTTTCCGGAATCGTCCCTGATCTCGATAACAAGTTTGTGTGGAAGACAGACTATGGGAAGAGAGTTCCCTCTGGCGAATCCGCATTTTACGCAGAGTCCGTCGGGACAGTCGGCTTTTTCAACACGTATATCGTGGTTCTTTATAGTTAAGGTGTTAACTCCGCCGTTTTTTGATACAATATCAAAGGATGAGTCAGGCTGCTCATCGAGCTTAAGTACTTTTATAAGCTCACCGTCGCTGTAGATATAAGCTTTGCAGGATGAATCCATTTCACGGCCTTTTGTCAGGAATATCGCTAAGAGAGCGGATATAAAGAGTACCAAAATAAAGCAGGATGCCAAGACTATCCTGGACCTCAGAGATTTTTCATTTTTCTCATTATCATTTATAGCCATAAAGCAAGTATACCAAATATGAACAGGGAATCAATTTCTTTTTTTGAAGAATTCAATACATTAAACGGCGACGAGATCGACAAGATGTTTGCTACGCACCTTGAAAAGGATTGCCTGCTCGTTTGCGAAAAAATCGAAAAAGCCCGAAATATAAGGGAGTTTTTTGATATTACGAAGTCGGTATTTGTTCATCTCTATGGTCAGCATTTAAAGCTTGTAAGGAATGATTTTGACGGCCTTTTGGATGTGACCTTTTCGGCTGAAGATTTTTTAAGAGAACATACGGACGAGATTCCGTTTATCATAAAAGAGCGTTGTAAGGAGATATATAAAGGACTGCCGATACTCCCGTTCTCCTTTATTAATGAAACTATGTACGCGGAGATGCAGGAAATCGACCTCTTTCTCCACAACCGTAAGCTGCTTTACCTTTTTCACAGATACAAAAAGATTTTTGGAAAAGTCTACGAGAGTAAGGCGGATGAGCTTTTTTGCATAAAACTCGAGGAAGTATTTACCGAAAGGGAAGACCTTTTTGAAAAAACCAAAGAAGATTTTCTGAAAGTTTACAGGACATACGCGCCGAGAGCGCTTAAGGACTACTATATTTTGGAGCCATTTTTGGCAGCAGGCGTACGGTGTGGGATTAATCTTGCCTTGCTGATCACGGCCTTTGAAAGCGGAAAAGACAAAAAAGCCTCCGGAATCGGAAAAAAGATTGGAAACATCTTTAACAAGAAAATCCCGTCAATGGATGAGGTCTTTGAGGTAAGCGACTCCTGGTTTGCGGACAGTGCCGCTATGCGCGAGAGAACGGTAGAGAGAATCAGGGCATTATTTTAAGATGGATGATAAAAAGATAATAAAAAAACGGATAACGGTCATATTGATCATTGTCCTTATACTTGCTCTGTCCGCCCTTCTTACAGTCTTTCTGGGGAAAAAGATACTGGGATTTGTAACGAACGCGGACCTTGTCAGAAGCTTTGTTGACAGATACGGGATAAAAAGCAGGATCATATTTGTCTGCATTACCGTATTTCAGATACTCCTTGCCTTTATCCCGGGAGAGCCTATAGAGCTGGCGGCGGGATATGCCTTCGGAGCCTTTGAGGGTACGGTGCTTTGCCTTATAGGGGTGGCAATCGGAAGCGCCGCAAACTTCCTTATCGTAAGAGCCTTCGGTATGAAAGCGGTAAAGCTTTTTTTCTCAGATGAAAAGATAGCAAAGCTTAAGTTCTTGAAGGCTTCAAAGAAGCGGGATTTTTGGATGTTTATGCTGATGTTTATACCCGGAACGCCGAAAGACATTTTAAGCTATTTTGCGGGGCTTACGGATATATCTCTCCCAAAGTGGCTGATCATCTCAACGATTGCTAGGATACCATCGGTTATAACATCCGCAATGGGAGCTTCTGCGCTCGGAGAGAGAAGGATACTTTTCGCTTGCATCTGTTTTGGCGTGACGCTTTTTATCAGCCTTCTTGGGATGTTTATTTACAACAAGATATGCGATGTGCATAATAAAGATAAGAAAAATGAACCCCCAACCCCGTCCCCGGGGGTCAAAAATATAGGCAGAAAGGTTTAGACATGTACAGACACAAAGTTCAGTATTACGAAACGGACAAAATGCTTGTCACTCACCATTCCAATTATATAAGATGGATGGAGGAGGCAAGGGTTGATTTCTTAAACAAGATCGGATGGCCCTACACAAAGCTTGAAGAGCTTGGTATCATCTCGCCCGTCATCAGCGTAAACGGTAAGTACAAAAAGAGTACCACCTTCGATGATGATATTTCGATCGAGGTTAAGATAAAGGAGTTCAAAGGCGTAAAGCTTAAGCTCTCCTACGTTATGACGCGCCAGGACGGTGAGGCGGTCTTTGAGGGAGAGTCCGAACATTGCTTCCTTACCTCCGAAGGAAAACCTATGATGATACGCGTAACCTATCCGGATTTTTACAATGCGATTATGGAGTGCTATGAAAAACAGTGATTTCAGATCCATCAGGATCCGTGAGCTTTGCGTATACGCATACCACGGAGTCTATGAAGAGGAAACAAAAAAAGGGCAGAATTTCTTTGTAAATGCCGATATTGAGCTGGATACCGACAGACAGGACGTTTTATCCGACGACCTTTCAGAAACGGTTAACTATGCAGAGATGTGCAGCTTTATTACGGAGTTTATGAAGGAAAATACCTGCAAACTCATCGAAAGAGCGGCGGAAGAGCTCTGCAGAGCCCTTCTTTGCAGATATTCTCTTGCAAAGAGTATAACGCTTGAGATCAGAAAGCCCGAGGCTCCCATTGGCCTTCCCTTTGAGTCGGTTTCTGTAGTAAGAAAGCTTTCCTGGCATACAGCTATACTATCCATTGGTTCTAATATGGGTGATAAAAATGAGCATTTAAATGTTTCGCTTGGCAAGTTAAATGCCCATGAACATACAAGATTTATCTGTGAATCCAGAAGATTTGTAACAAAGCCCTACGGCGGCGTTGAACAGGATGACTTCGTAAACAGCGCGGTCATAATCGAGACCCTTCTATCGTCTCACGAGCTTCTTGATTTTCTCCACGAGATTGAAAACAGCGAGGGAAGAACGAGAGAAATCCATTGGGGACCCAGGACATTGGATATGGATATAATCTTTTACGATGATCTTGTGATGAGCGACAGTACCCTTACCATACCTCATATCGATATGCAAAACAGAGCCTTTGTTTTAAAGCCTGTTGCAAAGATTGCGGGGTATTACAGACATCCTCTGCTCGGAAAGACCGTAGAGGAGCTATTAAATGAATTGACGGAAAAAGAAAAGGATGAGATTTAAAGATAAATATATATCTTTCTTCCGAAGGAGTTTAACCTTGCTTTGTACTGCCGGTCTTTTGCTCGGCTCTTTGTCCGGCTGCGCGGCGTTTATCTCCGAAAAAGAAGGCAGCGAGATCATTATGGATACCATCGTTACGATAAATATCGCGACGAAGGCAGAAAGGATCGTATATGATGCTGAAGACCAAGGCGGTTCGAAAAGCTTTTTCTGGGACAGGGCTTATGACATATACCATGAACTTATAGGTCTTGGAAAAGACCTTGAAAAGAAAGAGCTTTCCAGATTTGAACCGGAATCGGAAATCTATAAGATAAATGCATCTGCCGGTGACCCTGAAGGATATCCGCTCTCGGAGGAGATGGAAGAGATACTTAAAACCTGTCTGGAGATTTCGGATAAAACAGACGGAGCATTTGATATATCCATTGGTGCTCTTATTGATCTTTGGAACATAGAGGGGGCAGTTAAGGAAGAGAGAGAGTTTAGAGTCCCTTCAGGTGAAGAAACAAAAAAGGCTCTCGATAAATGCGGATATGAAAAAATAAAAATAGATAACCATAGGATATATATTCCGGAAGGGATGATACTTGATCTTGGAGCTGTTGGAAAGGGCATATACTTAGACAGAGCGGGGATACGAGAGGACGATATCCTAAGGGGAACCATCTCTGCGGGCGGAAGTATCAGGACTATCGGAAGTAAGCCTGACGGAAAGCCCTGGTATATAGCTATAACTGACCCTTTCAAAAAAGGCACGAGTATTATGATGACACCGGTTACGGGAGATGCCCTTGTTTCCACATCGGGTAATTACGAAAGGTATATCGACCTTGACGGGACGAGATACCACCATATCCTTGATCCGGCTACGGGGAAATGCGCCGACAGCGGATTTGTATCGGTGACGGTTATTCTTCCCGAAAAAGAGGGGGAGATGAGCGGACTTTTAACAGACGCTCTGTCAACCGCCATCTTTATACTCGGAGAGGACTTCGGAGAAAAAGCGGCAAAAGAGTATGGCGCGAAAGTAATTATGATCCGATATGACGGAGAAATCGTGGAGATTGGTAATTAAGCAAAGAAAGGTATTGGGAAAATGGACGAGGAACTTTTTAAGAAAATAGATAAAATGCTTCCCCCTGATGAGGAGCTTAGCGAGCTTGCGGACTTTTTTAAGGTGTTTGCGGACGCCACAAGGCTTAAGATATTAAATGTACTTCTTTGCTCGGAGCTGAGCGTCGGAGATATCGCAAAGGCTGTCGGGATGAGCGAATCCGCGGTATCTCACCAGCTTCGCGTCCTTAAACAGATGGATCTCGTAAAGAACCGCCGCGAGGGAAAGACGATCTTTTACTCTCCTGCGGATAAGCATATCATTACGATCCTAAATACAGGTATTGAACATATCGAAGAATAGATCGCAAAACATACATGGAATAATAAGGCTTCTTAACCTGAAGCCTTATTTTTTTGTTCGTTTATTGCCACGGTGATCCATATAAAGTGCCCGAAAGCTTGACTTTTCTAGGGGGGGGGTAGAATATAGCCAGTTCTATTTTTTCATGTTCTATTTTCCAGTTCTATATTTTATAAAACCAGGAGGTAATTTGTAATGAAAAGAAAAGTTCTTAGCACTATCGGCAGACTCCTTGCGGGGGTACTGCTCCTTACCTGTCTCCCGTTGCAATCCTTTGCAACAAACAGTAGCCCAGATACAGCTGTTGTTACTAATGGAAGGCTTGTGTTTAATGGTACATTTGATGTAACAGTTTATTCCGGAGAGCACGATGCGCCTAATGAAGGTGGAATAGCGTCAACACTTACCGGAACAATCATCTATGAGGGACTTTCCCAAATTGAGGGAGCAGAGTTTTATAAACCCAATAATTATAACGACATATATCTTTCCAACTATTGTTTCTTTTCAGAATATAATGGAGATATGTTCAAATGGGGACCGGTATCCACAGATTACACTGGTTTCTCAATTGCATTAACTCAGGATTCTCAGTCGAGATATGACCTTAACACTATTGAACTTCGCCATAACGGAAGCTTTAATGATGGTTATGTTTTGGAGGTTACAGGTCATGTTTCAGGAACACTTGAAGACGGAACTGAAGTTGAATTCGATCTTGATGATTTCAATGTTTGGACATCAAATGCTGTCACATCCCATGACGACATGCTGATTCCTTTAAAAGGCGGACATTTTTCCGGTACTAATCTTACCCATCCCGAGACTGATAGTGATGAACCCGAACCCGGAACTCCCGAGTACTTTATAGCAGAGTACAACGAGTCGACTGAAACGGCCACTGAAAACATCAAGGAACTCGCAAAAACCGTTACTTCTCCCACAGTTGTAGAGTTTAAGGGCGGAGATGCACTTCCCCAGAACATTATGACTGAGGTTAAAGCTTCAGATAAAATTACCCTTGAGTTCCCCTTCACCTATGAAGGAGTAAACTACCGCTGCAAAGTAACTCCTGCCAAGGCAAAGCTTTACGTAAAAGATGATATTCCCTGGTACGGACCTCTCTATCTTATGCAGTATTTTG
>JAFUFI010000025.1 GCA_017469945.1 Lachnospiraceae bacterium
CACCTATACAGATGCTCTGTTTGTCATGCAGTTTTCAAGGTACTGATTGAGGCTTAAGCCTGCCTCCGAGCTATCTAAAACACCTAATGATGTTTTATTCAAAAAACGCTGTTTTTCTATTGACTTTTAATAGTTAGTCTCGTTATATTCTTTATATTCTTTTATTTCCACGTCTTTTTCTCCTTGTCCTTGCTGCCGACTCAACTTTTTAAGTCGATAGTTCATATTACAATAACTTTTTAACTTGCTGAGATACTTTTACAGTACTCTTTCTTATGTATGCAGTATCTTGAACTGCTCTCGGAAGCCACTCTGCTCTCACATAATCGAACGGAATGACAAGTTCCTGGACTATTGACGAATTTAAAACAACTCCTTTGTCAATATTTCCTCCGCAATCTGTTCCGGAGACTTTTCACGGGTATCGATATGAACTGCATGCCGATCACTTTGCAATGCATCCAGGCACATGTCGATGTTCTGCATGCACCAGCAGTTCTCTTTCTCTCCCCGGGCAATGATTCTATCATGTATAGTCATATAATCCGCATCAAGGATTACGTATTTTACCTTGATATCTGAATCCATAAGGCATTTGATAATTTCTTCATACGATTCCGGCAAGGTCAGTGTCATGGGGACGATAATGTCTCCGTCATATTTCTCATAAATCTCTTTTAACAGCTTATAGTTCGTTTCTCTCCAAAGAGAATATCCTTCAAAAATGATGCTATACTTGCTTTCCTCCGGAAAGTTGTCACGGATTGCATTGCCAACCTCTTCTGCATCAAATATATGAGCCTTAGGCAGCTTTTTCTGCAGTGCTTCCGCCACCGTAGATTTTCCCACTCCATATGGCCCGTTTATCCAGTAGATCATTTTTTCTCCACCATTTCATCCAATCTTTTTTGGCATATTCGTTTTAGCCCAATTTCATAACATATTCGACTATCGCGTTTGAAATCTCGTGTATTTCGTTATCCAACCATCTTTGACGGGACTCAGATACCCTCTTCAAATACTGTTCATCCTTGAATGTTCCCCTCAAGCGTCTGACAATATCGTCTACAGAGTCTTCAAACATATCCGGATCGCTAAAGATCAGAATATCCATCAATTCCTTCATTTTCTCTTCAGAAACGACAGTTCTAAGGTAGTACATATCGAAAATATCTTTATATCTTCGGCTGTTGGCACCAAACTTAAGCAGCGATCTAAGTTTCTCAACAAAAGACTGCTCATAAGTATTCTTTAAAAGAGTAGCGCCTTCATCATCCATACACACATCAAAGCAGTACTCTTCCTGATCGATCTCAAGATGCTTGTGAACACCAATATCAATCTTACTTCTTACGGTATTACCATAGTCATCGCTTATGACAACTTCTATGCTTTTCCCGTGATAATCCTGATGTTTCAGTTCTTTAATATCGCCGGACATCTCAATGCGAACGCCGTCTATACAATTCAGTTTTTTAACGAATTCTCGTATTGCCGCATCATCCAGAGAATAATGAATGAAATCCAGATCAATATCACTGGTCGCTCTTCTGTTATTCTTTGTCAGGCTTCTCATAACAACTCCGCCTTTTATGGTTACATTGCGGCTTAGCGGTCCCTCTGCCAACGCCTTCAGCACTATATCCTGGCAAACGCGAGACGCTGCGAGTGCTCTCGTAAGCCCCTCTTCCGCATATTCGTTCATCATTTCACGTAAATTCAATTACATAACCTCCTCGTCAAGTGCTTTAGTTATCATCTTGCTCTTAGGAAAAACTGCAGTATACTCCTGAATCCTCCAAATCTCAAGACTCCCTATTATCTCTCTGTAATTCATAATGATTTCTTTGTAAAGATCATATGGCATGGAATTCTTTTTCCGTAACAACTCTATGAGCATACGTTCTTTATCGTATATTCTGACTGTTACGCCGTCTACTTCTTTCTCGATTATGCCTAATGAAAAGACTTTATCGTTCACATAGCTTTGCCTAACTCGCGGATCCGTTATGGGTGCTGCCTTGGATGGTGTAGCCAAATCATATTTTTCCGGTATGACATTAGTCAGACCGTGAACGTAAAATGCGTACTCCCCGGTAAGCACAGCTTTGGAATACTTTTTCATAACAATTCCAATTTCCGGTTCAAATCGCTCTGTTGAGTATATACCTTCTTCCTGCTTGAAGATTACCCCATCAGACACCGCTTTTGTCAAATTATAATCATTTCCAAATCTAAGCGCCGCTTCCTTATATGATAGAACCATTTTGGTAAACCTCGGTAATTTTTGAATTTTGACCTATATTTACTTAAATATCTTATCTTTATTTCAGAATATAGTCAAGGCATTTCTCGGTATTTTTTGTTATTTTACCGAGATTTACTTTTATTCCATCTGTCTAACAAGGAAAAGATTACCTCTTCCATCTTCTGTGGCGTATACGACTTGGGAAAGTACTTTGTCACCCTATTCATCGGAAGAATCAAATTCCAGCACTCCGTCTTCTTCTGTTCCGTCATAATCTTCAGGATCATATCGTCCGTCAGCTGTCCTTCCTTGGATAGCTGCTTCATTCTTTGCGCCTGCGAAAGAGAAGGCGTGGCCTGTTAACTATCGATAGTCAGCAAAAGAAGTTCCTGCTCCTCTTTGGACAAAAAAGAAAGCTCTGCCGCGGGAGTAAGTGCGATCTTTCTGTCATCTACCATCTGAAGGAGCCCTGGGATCAGTTCATTTAATCTGAGATAACGCTGAATCTGCGAGGAACTATCAGGACTGTTCTCAGCAATAAGATCTCTGGAAGACTTTCGTTCCAACTTCTGTCCAAGTTGGTCAGAAGTTAAATCATTCCGGGCTCCCTGTCGTTTGATCGCATCCAGCTTCATCTTGTATGCCCTTGCGCGTTCACTTGGCAAAATCTCTTCTCGTTGAAAGTTACTGTCTACCATCATCACGGTTGCGGAATCGTAATCCACATCCTTAACGATTACCGGCATGACAGACAGTCCAAGAAACTCCGAGGCTCGTTTACGCCTGTGTCCGGCTATAAGTTCATACGTGTCGTTTTCTAACGGTCTTACTATGCCCGGTACAAGAACACCGACACTACGGATACTCTCGATGAGCATCTGCATTTGTTCATCATCCTTCACCTGAAACGGATGATCTCTGAACGGAATAAGCTTTTCGATTGGAATTAATGTGATCGTTTCTGATTTTTTAGACATCTGAATCCTCCTTTGCATGAAGTGCATTCGGATCATTCAGACGGTAGATAAGATGAGTTTAAGGGGCAGGTGAAAGAAGCTCCGTATATGCACTACTAACGGTTCATCATTAACCCATTTTTTAACCCATAAGGGCAATTCATTCTTCAACAACCTATAGCTGCCAGTACCCCAGACAACCGAATGTGTAAGCATTCGGTTGTATAACCCCGATTTAACCCCTATAAACTGAGACAAAACGAGTCAAAACAAAACAGATTTTTTCAAAAAGAAAAACCCCGGAAACCGTGAGTTTTCGGGGTTTGTAAGCAATGATTAACGCTTGCTGAACTGAGGCGCTCTTCTAGCTGCTTTGAGACCGTACTTCTTTCTTTCCTTCATACGAGGGTCTCTTGTAAGGAATCCTTCCTTCTTGAGAACAGGTCTGAAATCTGCATCAACCTGAAGAAGGGCTCTTGAAAGTCCGTGACGGATAGCTCCGGCCTGACCTGTGGTTCCGCCGCCCTTAACGGTTACGGTTACGTCGAACTTTCCTTCGTTCTCGGTAACGGCGAGGGGCTGACGAACTACCATCTTAAGGGTCTCAAGACCGAAATACTCGTCGATATCTCTCTTGTTGATAGTGATCTTTCCTTTTCCGGGAGTAACATAAACTCTTGCAACAGAGCTCTTTCTTCTACCGGTTCCATAATATCTTTCTGACTTAGCCATTTATTTAACCTCCCTTAGAATGTAAGCTCTTCAGGCTTCTGAGCAGCATGAGGATGCTCAGCTCCTGCGTATACGTGAAGCTTTGTGTACATCTGTCTTCCTAAGGGTCCCTTGGGAAGCATACCCTTAACTGCAAGCTCGATTACTTCAGCAGGGCTGTTTGCAAGCTTATCTCTAAGTGACTCTTCCTTCATTCCTCCAACATAGTCAGAGTGATGATAGTAAATCTTCTGGTCAAGCTTCTTACCTGTAACCTTAATCTTCTCAGCGTTTACAACGATAACGAAATCGCCGGTATCAAGGAAAGGAGTGTAAGTAGGCTTGTTCTTACCTCTTAAAACTTTTGCGACCTCAGCAGCAAGACGGCCGAGAGTCTTATTAGTAGCGTCTACTACATACCATTTTCTCTCAATGGTAGAAGCGCTAGGCATATAAGTCTTCATCGTGTTTCCTCCAAATTGATTAGCTACATTTAACGGACCGCTCCGCAAATGTATTCGTTCTATAAATTTATTACAGGAAAACCTGTCTCACACCACTTTTGCGATAAAAACGGATGTCCGGGCCGTTAATACCATGATGAGAGGCGCTCAGACCGTCGGAAGCTCGGGTTGGGAGGCCTTTGCAAACCTAAATCGTCGCACATTCACAGATTTTACAATAATGCAAATATGTTGTCAAGCGTTATATCGGAATTTTCTGCATTTACAGCCAAAAATCTTTCAGCATTTACAGCTTAACTCTCCATAAGCAGTTCCTTACAATTCCATGTCGTCAAAAAAGCTGCTTTCTTCGCCGGTCTCCCCCTTGTACCTTATCAGATACCCTTTCATCGTCGTGTACCTGTCCCCCATACTCTCGATAAGCGAAGCGACGTTTTCCGGGCCTATGCACCCTATATCAATGAGAAGATCAAAGTATTCCCTATCCTCGCCATGCTCATCCAATAAAAGAGGCCAGACCACAGCTGTCATATTCTCCCTCATATAACCCGCGAAAACCTTTTTATTTGCCTCACTAAGCCCCGCATCATGCAAAAGGCGCGCAAACAGTGCCCTTACCTTTTCTTTCTTCTTTATGAGGCAATACGTGTCAAGATTGCTCTCATCCCCCACATAATCCTCTTCACCGCAAAGAAGCATCTTTGAAAATCCTTCGGAGTCGTCCTTACCGAGAAAAAGCGTCAGCGCTCCGTCTAGTCTTTCAAACCACTCCGGGCTTCCGGCCGTGTCATCTTCCAAAAGATACATAGCATCAAGCCTTGTAACGGAAAGAGCGAGCAAATAGGGAAGATCTTTCTGCAGCAAATCCGCCTCCATATGCGCTGCAGCATCACCAAGATCTGCGCCCGTATCCGGTCCGTTTTTCCTTACAATCCTCTCAAGCTTACCACAGTCTTTAAAAACTCCGATACCGTATTCGATCCTTCCTCCGGGGATCTTTAGCTCCTTAAGCGAGCTGCAGGATGCAAAAGCATAATCTCCGATAGAACTTACCGCCTTCGGAAGGCTTATCTTTGTAAGCGTTTTAGCCCCTAAAAAGGCTTTTTTGCCTATAACCGTAACGGGAGCCTCCTCAAAAGATTCGGGAATAGAAACCGAAACATCTTTTCCTCTGTAGTATTCAATTTTGGCGTAAATATTTCCGTTCTCGCCCGGAAACGTACTGACACCAAGGCCGCCGTTTCCAAGATCAATTTCCCTGACCATCTTTCCTTTACCCTTAACTACAGATCGAGCTTTTCAATCTCCTTCAAAATCTCTGTATTTTTCTCCGTCATCAACATCTCGGAGCTGTATTTATTGTACTCCTTGCTGCCGAATTCAGAAAGAAACCTAGTTCCCACATTGCTAACAGTAAGTTCCGTAAGAAGGATAAGCATCTCATTTCCCTGTTTGAAGGTTTTTTTTGTAAACTCAAAGGCATTTTTTAAGCCTTCGCGGACTTTCCCTGCCTCATCCATAAGCTCGGATTTCTTCTTGTTAAAGACATCCCTTACAACTTCAAAAGCTTCCTCATCGGTAAATGAACTTCCCACAGCTTCCGCCTTTGCCTTTTCGAGGGCTTTCTTACATCCTTCATAAAACAAAAGAGTAAGTCTCGAAATCTTTTTCTCTTCGTCCGAGTATGCGCCTGCTGCCTTTAAGCTATCCGTTTTTTTCTTTCTTGCGCTTATAAGGTCCCCCAATACAGCTTCGACAGAGGATCCTTTCATAGCCTTAAGCGCCGGAAGTACCGACTTTAACATCTCTCCCTTTTTATTGACATCCCCCATCCTTCCGAGAATCTCGGAAACAAGAAGACCCATCAGCGACAGCTTCTCGTCAAAAGGAGCGGAGGAAGCCTTAGATACAGTCTCTTCTCCATAAATTCCCGCAAGTATAGCGCCCGCGTCATAATCATTTTTATATTTATTGTAAAGATCGTAATACGCCGTAAACTCTCTTACTACTCTGTCATTTCTAAGGTACTGACCTACGAGAGTCTCCGAGACTCTAAGCCCTTCCTCCTCGTAAAGAAGAAGTATCTGTGAAAGGTCTTCCCAGCCTCTTGCCGTAACGAAGCTTTTTCCGGAGGCTACCGTCTCGATTATGTAAAAATCTTCCTTGTTAAGTTCAAGATAAGTCGTTATTGCGTTATGGATCCCCCTGGTTCTCGCATATTTCTTCCAGGCATCATAATCAGCGTCCACATTTAAAATCTTAAGCCTGTCCAGCGTAACCACATCAAATTCGCGTACGGATTTATTGTACTCGGGAGGGTTTCCGGCCGTAACGATCACCCAGCCTTCGGGGACCTGATGGCGTCCGAAGGTCTTGTACTGCAGAAACTGAAGCATTGAAGGTGCAAGAGTCTCGGAAACGCAGTTTATCTCATCAAGGAAAAGTATTCCCTCTCTGATGCCGCTCTTTTCCATCGTCTCGTAGACCGATGCGATTATCTCGCTCATCGTATACTCGGAAACGGCATATTCCTCACCGGAGTAGTTTTTATGCTCGATAAAGGGAAGACCCAGTGCTGACTGGCGTGTGTGATGCGTCATCGAGTACGACACGAGCGCAATACCCAGCTCCTGCGCAATCTGCTCCATGATAGCAGTCTTTCCGATTCCCGGAGCGCCGAGCAAAAAAACCGGCCTCTGTCTTACGACCGGAATCCTGTACTCTCCGAAATCATCCTTTTTAAGATAAAGCTTTACGGTATCCTCAATATACTTTTTTGCATCCCTGATATTCATATTTCTTCCTCTTAATAAGCCCAGTCCGCTATATGATCCGCGGCTTCTTTAATCTGTTCGGCGTTTGACATTTCGGGCTGTCCGTCACCTTTTTGTATTCCGTAGCTTCCAAAATACGAATGAATCCCCCCGGAAATAATTATCTCCTCGCTCTCAGCCGGCCAGTTTGCTCTATTTTTTTCATAGCTTTCCATATTCAAAACCTTGTCGTTTGATCCGTAGATTGACAAAAGCCTGAGATCGCTGTCCGAAAAATCCTGCGTCGTATACGAAGCGCAAAGTATAAGCCCCTCGTATTCTCTTTCCGGCGAATCATTTAAATATGCGGCTGCCGCAACTCCGCCGAGGGAATGTCCCGCCAGATACCAGTTAAGCCCCTGAACCCTTTCCGCGTTGTCTCCTATATATTTATCAAGTATATCAATTGCATCTATCCTTAAAAAAGCCAGATTTTCCGGCATTCTCGGCAGTATACAAACATACCCTCTCCCCGCCAGTTCATACATAAAAGGACTGTAGGCGGTGTACTCAACCTTCCCGCCCGGGTAAAAGACAATAACAGCCTTGTACTCCTTACAGGCAGGCAAAAACACCATTCCATCGTCGCTACTGTATGTATGCACCTTCCCGTCAAACACATTCTTTACCGAATTGATTATCACATTGTCCGCGTGATAATAGTCCATAACATATGCCTTGAAAAATATCGCGAAGATCAGTATCAAAGCAAACGCTGTCCCCGCAGCGATAAGAGCTCTTTTCCCCCTTCTTTTTCTCTTACTTTTAACGTCTGTTTCAGTATTCAAAACACAAATCTCCAAATAAATCAAATGCCCCCATAATCTGCAAATCTTTTCTACAAGATATCCTCAGGCGAAAGAACCACCTTAGCGGCCCAGGCCGGAACCTGCGGCGCTCTGTCATCCTCTCCCAGAAAAACAAAGGAAACATTGTAATCCGGCATTTCCCCGGGATAGACTCCATAACCGTCGGTGAAGTATATAAGTCCCTTTAATTTCTTCAGTTCCCCGTCTTTTCGAAGTTTGTCAACGTATTCAAAGACGGGACGAAAATCCGTAGAACCGAATCCTGTCAGTTTTCCGTTTATAAGGAAATCCTCAAAATCTTCATCGCAGGTTATCTTCGTATCGCTCTGAATCTGATTGTCACACTGCAAAATGTGGACATTCATCTTCTTAAAAAAAGTGTCCTCGCTCCGAAGTATCCCGACTGTTTTCCGGAGGAAATCCTGTACCACCTTTCCCTTGCAGGAAGCGGAAGTATCAAGTGCAATAACAAACTCGTTGATCCTGTTAATATCCTTATACTCAAGCGGCTCTACAAGAGGCATATTTCCGTATGTTTCAAGACCATAGGTATAATACACATAATCGAACTCTTCATCGTTTATATGCATCGCCTCACCCTGCATCATAAACTGTTTAAGGAATTTACCGTAGTCCTGCTTTTCACGGGTCGCTTCGGCCAGTTCAAGATCAAGGCTCTCTCCCCCCGCTTTATTTTTTGAAAAGCTCTTAAGATCCGCCTTTATACGCTCCGTGATCTTTTTCCACTGCTCAAGGGAAATCTCATACTTTTCCGGCTCCTTCCAAAGGACGTGGCTGTCTGTGCAAAAAAGCCTTCGAAGAGTCGCCTCCTCGAGGTAGGAAGGGGGCTCTACCAGAAACAGTTTATAGAGCTTTACCGCGGAAAGCTGCGGACATCTTTTTCTCAAGGTCTTTAGTTTAAGCCTTCTCTCCGCATCCGCTTCCGACTTATCCTTATAGGTATCGAGTTCCATCATAACAGTCCAGACCGCTACATCCGAAGCAAGATCCCATGCCTTTTCATTCTTTTTTTCATACTCAAAATAGTGATGAAAAACAAGGTGAAAAATCTCATGAAGATACAGATTAACAACAGATTCCTGATCTAACTTGAAATCCTCCACCAGCTTCTTCGGGTCGAAATATATCTTTTTTCCGTCGCAGGCGTAGGAAGAGCTTCCAAAGGCGGGCTCCCATGAAAGATTGCCCATGGCAACCTCAAGAAAACGCAGATCAAGTAAAATCCTTGCATGCGCCGCATCTATGATCTTGTATGCGATTTCAAGGAGTTTTTCCTTGTCTTTCTTTCCTGTTTCCATATTCATCACCATTCAGAGAACAAGTAAGTCGCATCTTTGCTGTCCAAGCTTATACAATAAGCTTGGACCACTTCGAGCAGTCCCAGACATCCGTGGCTAACCCATCGTAAAACTCCGGCTCGTGGCAGACCATCAAAATACTTCCCTTATAATCTTTAAGCGCCCTTTTAAGCTCATCCTTTGCATCCACATCAAGGTGGTTTGTGGGCTCGTCGAGGAGCAAAATATTCGTAGGCTTGTTGATAAGCTTACAAAGACGTACCTTCGCCTGCTCTCCTCCCGAGAGGACGCGAACCTGGCTCTCTATATGCTTTGTTGTAAGTCCGCACTTTGCAAGAGCGCTTCTTACCTCATACTGGGTAAAACCGGGAAAGGTCTGCCAGATTTCCTCGATACAGGTTGTTGTGATGCTCTGATCCATCTCCTGCTCGAAATATCCGATCTCAAGATAATCTCCAAGCTCGGCGCTTCCCGAAAGCGGTTTTATAAGCCCTAAAATACTCTTTAAAAGGGTAGTCTTTCCGATACCGTTTGCACCGGTAAGAACAATCTTGCTTCCCCTCTCCATCTCAAGCGTAAGAGGGTTTGAAAGCGGCTCATCGTAACCGATCACAAGATCTTTTGTAGTAAAGATATACTTTCCGGGAGTCCTAGCCTCCTTAAAGTTAAACTCAGGCTTTGGCTTCTCTGCCGCAAGCTCTATGACATCCATCTTGTCCAGCTTTTTCTGGCGGGACATTGCCATATTTCTCGTTGCAACTCTTGCCTTATTTCTTGCAACGAAGTCCTTAAGGTCCTTGATCTCCTGCTGCTGCTTGTTATAAGCCGCCTCGAGCTGGGACTTCTTCATCTCGTAAACTTCCTTAAACTTGTCGTAATCTCCCACGTACCTTTCAAGCTTGCGGTTATCCATATGGTAGATCAGATTGATTACGCTGTTAAGGAAAGGAATGTCATGGGAGATCAGGATGAATGCGTTCTCGTACTCGTTCAAATATCTCTTAAGCCACTCTATATGTTCCGCGTCGAGATAGTTGGTGGGCTCGTCGAGAAGAAGGATGTCCGGCTTTTCAAGAAGAAGCTTTGCCATTAACACCTTGGTCCTCTGACCTCCCGAAAGCTCCGTAACATCTCTTTCAAGTCCAAGATCAAGGATTCCGAGGGCTCTTGCAACCTCTTCCACCTTTGCATCTATCATGTAAAAATCATGCATTGTAAGAAGGTCTGAGATAGTTCCCGCCTCCTCCATCAGCTCATCCATCTTCTCGGGATCGGCCTCCGCGAGGCTTTCATAAATACCGTTCATCTCCTTTTCCATATCAAAAAGGAAATCAAAGGCGCTCTTTAGGACGCTCTCTATCGTCATTCCCTTTTCAAGGACGGTATGCTGATCAAGGTAGCCCACTCTTACATTTTTGGCCCACTCAATCTTTCCCTCGTCGGGCTGAAGCTTCCCGGTAATTATATTCATAAATGTGGACTTACCTTCGCCATTGGCTCCGATAAGTCCGATATGCTCTCCCTTAAGTAATCTGAAGGATACATCTTCAAAAATCGCCCTGTCTCCAAATCCGTGAGTCAGATGCTCCACATTTAAAATACTCATCTATATAAAATCCTAACCGATCATATTTCTTTCAAAAACTGTAAGTCTTTCTCCGCTTAGCCTAAAGAGGACCATCTTCCCGACGCTCCGCAGGGAAGCACTAGTCCGTTTAAGCTTACGGGAAGCCCTATTTCAGAACTTTCCACGCATCCTCCGCGCTCTGCCCTTACCGCGCTTTCTATCATATAAGTAAGTACCGCCGGCTGGAGACCCGTAGTATACGAATTAATGAGAAAGAAAGACGCATCCTTGCTGAGTAACTGCGCAGCTAACTGCACAAAAGGCCAGATGCTTTCCTCGATCTTCCAGATTTCGCCCTTTGGTCCTCTTCCGTAAGAAGGAGGGTCCATAATAATTCCGTCGTAGGTATTTCCGCGTCTTAGCTCTCTTTCGACGAACTTTGTACAGTCGTCAACGAGCCATCTGATGGGAGCTTCCGAAAGTCCCGAAGAAGCGGCATTTTCCTTTGCCCAGGCCAACATGCCCTTTGCCGCATCAACATGCGTTACCTGGGCGCCTGCTGCCGCGGCTGCCATCGTTGCTCCTCCGGTGTAGGCAAAGAGATTGAGAACCTTAAAAGGCTTACCTTCCGCGAAATCCCTGGTTGCAAGATCTCTTTTTCCGCTTTCTATAGCCCTTTTTATTATTCCGCTGGTCCATTCCCAGTTAACGGCCTGCTCCGGGAAAACTCCCGTATGCTTAAAAGCGAAGGGTTTTAAATGAAAAGTAAGTTCCTTCGAAACGATTCCGTTAACCAAAGGATACTTTATCTCCCATTCCTCGGGAAGATTAAAAAACTCCCACTCTCCTCCGCCTTTTGCGGATCTGTGGTAATGACCGTTCTTTTTCTTCCACCTTTTATCTTCATGTCCCGTACTCCAGATAACCTGGGGATCGGGTCTTACGAGATTATACTCACCCCATCTTTCAAGCTTTTCTCCGTCAGAGGTGTCTATAACCTCGTAATCTTTCCAATTTTCTGCGATCCACATATCAAAAATCCTTTAATACTTTACTTTGCCAAGGCACGCCCATCTGATAAGCATATAGTAAACGGGATAAAAAGTCAAAAGACTAGAGCTTCTTTAGTAACTTTTTGTTCTCGTACATTTCGGCATCGGCCCTCTTAAATACATCCTCAACATATCTGTCGCCCTGATATTTTGCCGCTCCTGCCGCCACAACAACATCTCCGCTTTTCTTGTTTTCAAGATTTATCAGATAGAAATTCTGCATAAGTTCATCGAGAATTTCGTAATCGCTTCCCCTGACAAGAGCCGCGAACTCGTCTCCGCCTATCCTAAAGACAGGGCTGTGAGCAAATACATCGCAGATCAGCCTGCATCCTTTCTTAATAAGTTCATCGCCGGCGCTGTGTCCTTTCTTATCGTTTACTTCTTTCAGATTGTTGATATCAAACACAACAATCGCAAAGTTCTCTCCGCCTTCGCTTCTGATAGCTTCATTGATCATGTTTTCCGACTCATTAAAGGCGTTTTTATTCTTCACGCCTGTCAAAGAGTCAATGCCCCATTTATTCCTTGCAACCGCAAGATTATATGCATATTCCTGATCCTTCTTAACCTGCGTATCTACATCGTTTACTCCAAAAAGAAGGAACTCATTTCCCTTTTCCTCGATCTTTTTGGCCTTAAGGGTGACATACCTCGGCTTTCCGGAGATCATAAGCCTGTATGTCATTGAGAAAACTCCTCTTTCTTCTATCTCCTTTAAGATATGTTCTTTCTGCATCCCCTTTGCAAATGTCTCGTAATCTTCGCTGTAAATAGCCTTCTTTGCGCTCTCTATGGAATCGGCAAAAAAATCATTTCCTTCCCTTGATACCCCAAGTTCTTTATACTCATTATTGGCATCAAACTGTTTATACGAATTATCCGCCGGGTTAACCGAATAGAAAACGATATAAGTTCCCGCAAGAGCGCTGATCCTCGAAAAGGCTATCCTCTCCTCGTCAATCCGCTTCAGAGCTTCTCTTTCTCGCATCTGAACATCAACATTATTGATGCCGATTATAATATGGTTCCTGCCGATAGATGTAGCCTTCATATTTACATATATGAAATCGTCGCCGGTCTTAATTCTGTATGTATACGTAAAGCTTCCGTATTTCTCGATATATCCTAAAACTATCTCCCTGTTAAAGGTATTGATAAATCCTTCCCTGTCCTCCTCATGTATAGCCAAAAACGCATCCTCGCGGCTGCTTTCGAAGAAATCTTTGCCCTGCCTTTCAACAACCATTTCGTTGCTTCCCGCGTTAGTCTTATACTCAACAAAGTCCTCCGTTTCCTTGTTTACATAGTAAAGGGCAAGATAGTCTGTGGAAAGCGCCAGCGCTACATTGGCATACGTAAGGGTATCGAAGTTTTTATTAATATCCTTGATCTCAAGGAAGATGATAGCAATAGCCCTCTTTCCCGTAACAGGATTAACGGCAAGTCTCTTAAAGAGCGTATGTGCAATCTTATCATCCGGAGTCCTCTGATCCTCTATCATCTGGTATCCGGTCTGACCGCATTTTATAAGTGCTTTTTTCAGTTCCCTGCTCTGAGTGTCGTCCCTTAGGACGATCCTGCTTGTCTTACAGCATTCTTTAGCTTTAAAGTTCTTCTTAAGAACCGCTCTGCAGGCCCTATTGCACCTTATAGTCTCGGCGGTGTCATTGTCCACTTCGAAAATAGCCATAGGAAGAGTATTGAAATACATATCTCCTTCGCCGAATTCTCCTGCCGTAAGCGAAAGATCGTAAAGATTTACCTTACCGATAGCTTCAATATATTCGCATTCAAGCGGATTCTCGAAACCAATCTGGGCGCCGGTTTTATATCTCTTTAAAACTTCCTCTAAAGGTATTGGTCTGCAATAGTAGTAGCCCTGAAGCTTTGTAGCTCCCACCTCTCGTAAAAACTCCACCTGCTCCTCTGTCTCAACACCTTCCACAACAGTCTCAAGACCGAGGTTTAAAGCCATATTTATTATCTCGCTGATTATGATCTTGCACTTTTCGGACTCATCAAACTTTCTCATAAACTGCATATCCAGTTTTATTGTTCCGAAAGGCATACTCTGCAAAATATCGGGAGATGAATATCCGCTTCCGTAGTCGTCCAGCCAGACAACAAAACCAAGCTCCTTAAGGAGCGATACCTGCTGGGAGACATACTCCATGTTGGTAGCAACAGTACTCTCGGTTATCTCGATCGTTATCTTGTCGCGGCCTACTCCCGATGCATCAACGCGCTTTCTTATCTCCTCAACTATATCGCACATCTCAAAGTCGCTTCTCGAGATGTTTATCGAGCAGGGAACAACATGAAGCCCGTTTTCTTCTATCGTTTTTATTTTCTCTAAAACCTGGTCGAGTACGAAAAGATCCAGCTTGTAGATCTGCTTTGAATCCTCAAGAACAGGGACGAACTGAGCAGGTGACAAGAATCCCATTATGGGGTCTATCCATCTTGCCAGAGCCTCCTCATCGCTTACTCTTCCATTTGCGGATCTGATGATGGGCTGATAATAAACCTGTATCCAGCCTCTTCTTATTGCGGTATCAAGATTCTCAAGCACATACTGCCTCTGCCTTGCAGCGTTAAGCATACTTTCGTCGTAATAATTGAAAGTAGACTTAAAGCGGTCTTTAGTCATATCCGCCGCCATTTTAGCTCTGTCGCAGGCTATTCCTACAGAGTAATCCCCCTGACTGTGCTTGTATATACCGACTCTTAAGGTAAGGGACCTGCCTCCGTTTAATGATTTTGTTTCTTCGAATATTTCCGCCAGTTTCTTTTCTATATCCGTATCTTCAGAAATAACAACAAACCTGTCGCTTCCGAATCTGCAACAGTTGATATTCGAAAAATGAGACACCAAAACCTTAGCCAGACCCATAAGGAGCCTGTCTCCCTCTAAAAATCCGTATTTAATGTTGTAGTTTCTCATTTCGTTGAAATCAATATAGAGAAGAACCGCATCCTTTCCGCTTTCAAGGATCTTGTTGCGTGAAACTTCCGCAACTTTAAAGAAATAGTTCGTAACGGGAAGACCGGTTACAGAGTCGTAATTATGACCGGAGACATCAACGGTAGAGCGGACAGTGTTTTCAACCGCCTGGTCGTAAACGCTTTTATTATCATCTTGGTACATGCCTTCGTCAATGTACCAGATTACCGCAAGTCGCTCGCCGCTTTTGGTATAAATATGCTTGCCTCTCGAATGAATGATCTTGTATCCCTTTTTTGAAGATGTTCTGTAAACAACGTCATAGTCCTTGCCTTCAATCGCAAAGGCAAGACCCGCTTCGCCAAGTCTGGCCACATCGTCGGGATGATCCACATCATAAGTATGGTTGTTAAGCTGATCGATCGCATTTTCCCTGTCTGTATCAAAAAGATCGCAAAAACCGTCAGAAACCAGAAGAGCGGTTACTCTTCCTTCCAAAAGTTGAAATATGGCATAAGGTATACAGCTTCGTTCCAATAGCTCAAGATTACTGTCGTCAAAAATGTATTTTCCCACAGGCCGCTCTCTTTCCCTAATCTTCGGGCCTAGCCCAAAGCCTAGCTAAGACGCTGTTTATTTGTTAAATCCCAAAAGTACTAAATCAAACTCCGATACAAAAATCTCCTTAGATAAGACATCTTCCCCTAAAATAGGGGAAGATAGATATATTGATATTATAATAAAAATACTTGTTTACAGCAAGCAGATTCTTAATATGCAAGCCTCTTAAGCTGCTGCATATTTGTCTTAAGAGCTCCCGATGTATCGCCGCTTTCCAGATAATTAAGCAGACTCCTTTGAAGAGCGGCCGCCGGAGCGCATCCTTCCTCGGTAAGCTTGTCCAGAGGACTGGTGCAGACAAGTACATGGCTCGGTCCGGATTTTCCGTCCATTATGAGGAATTCATAGATCATTCCGAGATTGTCATTGGACTCGCAGTTGTCTATTACAGTAGCAAGAGGCCTAAAGCCCAGCCAGTTAAGTAGGCTTGCTCTGCTCCTCTCTACGATCTCATACCACTGGGGCGTTGTATACGCCTCACACTTAAATCCCGCAAAGGCAGGGTGGTCATTTGCAATAAGCATGCCCAGCGTTCCGACGGGTATTGGCTTGTTCATAGACTCCGAGATGCTCTTAAACATAGGATAATTCCAGAAGTCTGTGCAGTATGCTCCGGGAAGGCTTCTATTTTCGTTGGGGGTAAGATAAAAAAGTACCGATTTACCCGCATCAACGGCCGCATCCGTCTCAACCATGTCCGAAGTGATCGCTACATTTCCGGATGCCGTTACGGGGAAGCTTATCTCCTGACCGTCAGGCTCTTCTACCACAAATACATCCGTCTCAACCTTATACTTTTCCGCCTTTTTATAGGCCCAAAGGGTGTAATGGTTCTCGCAGACCATCTTCCTTCCTTCGCTGACTATAAGATTAAGATTATACTTTGCGACATCTGCCCTTCCGGGGATCTTTATCTTTATTGATCCGGTATCAAAAAGCCCTGTCTCCCCCTTGATATCAGCCTGCAGATCCTTTTCAAAAACGATCTTATCATTCTCTGCATTAACCAAAAGGACCTTGATCTTAACCTGTCCGAGAGGCTTCTTTTTAAAATACGAAAGCTTGGTGGAAAGCTTAAAATCCTGCCCTGCGCTTACAACAAAGGAATCGAATTCGCCCAGGATAACGGCTCCCGAGCAAAACTCTCTGAAGCTTTCGGCTTCTATCAGTCCCTTGTTTTCCATAAGAGCGTTTAAAGGTCCGACAAGAGCCGTTCCCTGGCCCGAGAAGTCTTGAAGATCAAGCATCTGAAATCCCGCCATGCGGCCGCTTCGAAGCGCCGCCTCCAGCTCGTTTTTGTAGCAGTCCATTGCAAGAGCTCCCGAAGACTTAAAATAACCTTCGGTTCTCTTGGACAATCCTTTATCCTCGATTCTCTCCTGGAAAACCTGCAGGTTTCTCGCCTGAAGGGCTCCCGTGTAACGCGTGATCTCTCTGTAATCGGGGTAGATAAAGTACTGTCCGATCTCATGGCTGACTACAGGTATCTTAGGGATAAGCTCGCCCTCTGCTTCGCCGGCTTTTACCTTCTTTACGCCGGTGCCGTACTGGATCTCAATTTCTCCGCTCTTTGCACCCGAAGCCTTTGAGGCCACCCCGGGATCTATGGCATTATCGTAATTCCAGTTTGTTGAGGGCTTTGACTTTTGTATCCTTCCGAGAGGCGCGTCGCACTGAGCGTATGAGCCCCTTATCTGTCTGTCAACCGAAAAGCGGACTCCGGAAAAGAAATCATCCTCGGGCAAAATACACGGTACCCACTGGAAATTGTTGGATCCCTGTGTAAATAAAATATCGGGTCTTACATCCTTGTAGCCCTTTATAAGCTTTCCGAGAGATTCCTTATCTCCCCAGAGTTCATTGCCCATAGACATCATCACAAAGCTCGGATGTCCCGCAAATTCCTTTAATATATTAAAGCCTTCTTCTCTAAGAAACTCCTGGGTCTTTTTAACTTCTGAGTAGTTCTCGTCATTTTCCCCCTGCCAGGTACCCCAAAAGGGAATCTCCGGCTGAAAATACATACCCAAAAGATCCGCAGCGATAAATGCCGCCTCGGGAGGTGTGCAGGTATGGCATCTTTCATGGTTTATGCCAAAATCTTTAGCTATCTTAAAGTCCTTAAGCCAGCCGGTAACGTTCATTGGCGCAAAGCCCGAAAGCGGGAAGAGCATTCCCTGATGTCTGCCCCTTAAAAAAGTCTTTCGTCCGTTTATCGTGAACTTATCTCCCGCTGCCTTAAACTCCCTGTATCCGAACCAGAGGGTCTTTTCAGACAGCTTTGCTCTGTCTTCTCCAAGGAGTACGATGTTTATGCGATATACGTAAGGCTCTTCCTCATCCCACTCCTTAACATCCCCCGGAAGATCGATCTTAAGAGAGACTTTATTTTCGCCCTTTTTTATCTTCACTTCGCGCTCTGTTTCCGGAACCGAATTTCTCTCAATATCAAGGTAGTTTTCAAGGATCTCAAGGTCCGTGGCCTCGGCCTGCTGCCCGGCAGCTCTCTCTTCCCAGATACTGCAATCCGAGTCGGGGCGCAGATATTTCTTTTTCAGGATACAAAGATCCGCGGATACTTTTATCTTTGAAGAAAACTTTTCAAATCCGATGATATCAAGATCTATCAAAGCCTTTTTGTTTTTATAGTCACAGGAAGACGACGCATAACCGATGGTTGCAGTATCACAGACAGTAAGCGATATCTCCCCCAGGATACCGTTCCAGTTTGTCTGGGTATCGGGACTTGTCATATGGCCGCCCGCCGCCTCGTAATCTACGTTAGAGACCATCAAAGTGATCTCAAAGGTTGTACCTTCAATAAATCCCGTAAGATCGTAAACATGCTTTGCGATAAAGCTGTTTTTGCTTCCGACGTATTTCCCGTCAATCCAAACGTGAGAGATCCTCGTCCTTTCGAGGGTAAGATAAAAATGCTTATCCTTAATAAGCTTTTTATCTGAAAAGGGAAGGCTCACAGTCCTCTTATACCAGGAATATCCCTCGAACTTGTAAACCTCGGTAAGAAAGTATGTCTCCCTTTCTCTGTTGGGAGTTCCTTTTTTAGCGTATGCGGTTGATGTAGGAAGAACTATTCTGTCATCGAAGTTTTGATTTTCAAAATGCTCCTCTATACCTCTTTTTTCGCCGTCAAGGCAAAAGTTCCATTCTCCGGAAAGATCGATCTTAGAATTCATTGTGAGATATCTCCCTGTTTTAATCCTTTATAGCAAAAAACTGCCCGATGGATTACTTCATCGAACAGTTTTATTATACCATTTAATTTACCCTCAGCAAAGGGAAAAGCCCTTACTTCTAAGGCTGTTTTCAACTTCCTTGGCATCTCCGGTGTGCATTATCATAATAGGGCATCCGGACTCGCGGTTGTATGAAAGATAAAGGTAATTTACGTTGATGTTTGAATTGTTTAAAGCTTCAAGCAGGCGGTTTAAATTTCCGACCTCGTCCTTGACCTCTACTCCGATAACATCAGTAAGCTTGCAGATGATTCCGGCATTTTTCAAAACCTCCACAGCTTTATTAGGGTCGCTTACAACCATTCTTACGATGCCGTACTCCGCGGAATCGTTGGTAACGGAACCTAAGATGTTGATATTTTCCTTAGCGAGGATGCTTGTGATCTCAAGCATCTTTCCCTTGGTATTTTCTGCATATATTGAAACCTGTTTTAACATTTTAGTAACTCCCTTCGGGTAAGAATAGCGATTTTTCGGGCTTTGCCGTCTGACACTTTAGCACTGCAACGTCCCAAATCGCTATTATATCAGATTAAGTTCCAATAATCTACTGTATTTTGACTTTTTCTCCGGCTCTAAGGGTTATCTTTTTGCTGCTACCCTCAAAGTTTACAGTAGCCTCGGTATCCTTTTCGCTAAAAAGATACCCTTTTGTCAGTTTCCCTTCCTTCCAGAAAAGGTCTACCGTAATGCCGCCCTTTGCCTTAAGTCCCCTTACGCTTCCCTCGCTCCATTTTTCGGGAAGAGCGGGAAGAAGCTTTATCTCACCGTCCGTGCACTGAAGGAGAGCCTCCGCTATAGCCGCCGTTCCTCCGAAGTTTCCGTCTATCTGGAAAGGGGGATGGTTGTCGAACATATTGGGGTTGGTTGAATTTCCAAGGAGCTTTTTAAGATTCTCGTATACCTTTTCGGAATCGTAGAGTCTTGCCCACATATTCGTTATCCAGGCTCTGCTCCAGCCGGTATGTCCGCCTCCGTGGGAAAGCCTTCTGCCAATGGTTGCTCTCGCCGCCTTAGATAATTCCGGGGTCTTGCCCGGAGTAATAAGGTCCGCGGGATAGAGGGCAAAAAGCTGTGAAATATGTCTGTGGCCTATCTCCACTTCGTCGTAGTCAACGGCCCATTCCTTTATCTGACCGTATTTTCCGACCTCCGGATGAGGGATCTTTTTAAGAAGAAACCTTAATCTGTCCGCAAAAGCCTCTTCTTTTTTGATGTCAAATCCGGGCTTAATCTCTCCATTTTCAGAAGCCTCTGACAGCACCTTTACGGCTTCGCAGACATCTTCGAACAAAACTGTAATTATCTGAGAGTCCATAGAGGGTCCGATGCAAAGACATCCCTTTACCCCTTCCTCAGTCATATACGTATTTTCCGGCGAAACCGAAGGGCAGGTCACAAGCCTTCCCTCTTTATCAGGTATCAGATACTCGCAGAAAAACTCTGCTGCACCTTTTAAAAGATGATAGTTTTCTTGTAAAAATTCTATATCCTTTGTGTACTCAAAGTGGGTAAACACATGAAGTGCAAGCCAGGCACCACCGCTTGGCCAGATAGTAGCCGGGATCCACTTATCCTGTGGCGCCGTATCTCCCCAGATATCTGTGTTGTGATGGCAGACATAACCTTCGGTTACGCCGTACATCTCCTTGGCCGTACGTCTTCCGTTCACGGCAACTCTCTCCAAGAGGTCAAAAAGGGGCTCGTGACATTCGGACAGATTACAGCTCTCCGCAGGCCAGTAGTTCATCTGCGCATTGATATTTACGGTGTACTTACTTCCCCAGGCAGGCCACATATCCTTGTTCCAGATTCCCTGAAGATTAAGAGGCTGACTTCCCGGTCTGCTTCCGGAGATCATGAGGTATCTTCCGAAGTTAAAGTACAGCTCCATCAGCTTATTGTCGTCCGTATCTTCTTCCCCAAGTCTTTTTATTCTCTCGTCTGTAGTAAGATCGCGGGCACCGAGGCTGTTATCTTTTAGGCAAAGTTCAACTCTGTCAAAGAAAGACTTATAGTCCTTTATATGCTCAGTTTTAGCCTCTTCGTAAGAAGCAGAAAGAGCTTCCTTTGCGTCCTTAGTAGCTATCTTAATCAGCTTATCTTTTACGCTTAGAGAAACCGCATTTACAGCGCTGTTCTCATTTGCAGCGCCTTTTTTTAGATAAAAGTCCGTACGGACAGTTAACACAAGCGTTGCCTCGTCCGCCCCTTCGCAGACAAGATTTCCGCCTCTAGTATATACTTTTCCGCCACTACACTTTCCCGCAAGAATAGCACCAAAGGTTATTCCGTCGCCGGTCCCCGCGCCGCCCGTAAAGGCAATCATATTTTCGGAGGCAGGTCTGTTATCGTCGTAATAATCGTCTCTTCCGTCTGCGCCGGCCTTAAAGCTTACCATTCCGGGCTTAGAGGACTTTATATGTACAAAAAGCGCATTTTTCGGCGCGGATACAAAGTACTCTCTCTCGTAATTTACACCGTCTCTTTCGTAGGAAACAAAAGCAATCGCCCTTTCAAGGTCAAGAGTTCTTTCGTAAGAAGAGACTTTTATTTCTTCGCTTTCCTTTTTTTCTTCTCCGAATTTTCCGAAAGTATCGCTGTTTTCAGCCTCCGGGAATTCAATCTGCAGATCCCCTAAGGGCATATAATGCCTGCTGTTTTGCGGAACCGCCGCCATAGTCTCGAAGGCCAGCTTTTCCGCTGCCGGAATATCTCCCTCAAAAAGGAGTCTTCTTACCTCTTTAAGCCCCTCTTTGGAATCGGGATTATTTCTGTTTCGAAGGCCTCCGGACCAGATTGAATCCTCGTTTAATCCGATAAGATCACGGTCAGTTCCGCCGTAGATCATCCCGCCGATTCTTCCGTTTCCTATAGGAAGCGCCTCGTTAAAGTCCTTTGCGGGTTTATTGTATCTAAGTATAGTCTCTCTCATAATCTGCTCTTGTAATCACCTTTGGTTAGTATATCTTCCCTTAGACATGGGAAATGATAAGCTCCATTTTACCCGAAAACAAAACTTTTGCCCAGCCCGAAGGAAGGATAAGATGATTTCCTTTATTGACCTTAAAGCCGCTTATTTCTCCGTCGCCTTCAAGTACGCTTACGCAAAGGAAAGGAGCCCTGTTTTCGTACTCTACGCATCCGTCAACATTTACCTTTGAAACGGTGTAATACTTGCAGGAGTACATCTGCGTAACGGCGTTAACCGGTGCCTCGGCAAAGTTTACCACAGCCTCATCGGCGCTCTTTGCGGGTACAGTTATAACATCGATACTTTTGTCTATATGAAGCTCACGGGGCTTACCGTTCTGGAGTCTGTCGTAGTCGTAAACTCTGTATGTAATATCGCTGTTTTGCTGAGTCTCAAGAAGAAGTATTCCTCCCTTTATGGCATGTACGGTACCGGGATCAATCTGGATGAAATCTCCCTTTTTAACCGGTACTTCGCGGATAAATTTATCCCACTTGCCGCCGCGGATCATATCTTCAAGCTCGGCCTTATCCTTAGCGTTATGGCCGATTACAAGGCTTCCGCCCTCAGGGCAGTCAAGAACATACCAACACTCCGTCTTTCCGAAAGAGCCTTTTTCATTTACCTTGGCGTATTCATCATCCGGATGAACCTGTATACTAAGGTCCGCTTTGGCGTCGATGATCTTTGTAAGGAGCGGGAATCTGTCGTAGGGAAGCTTCCTGCTTCCGTCAGGCGCCTTATTTCCGAAAAGCTCCGGATGGCTTTCCCAAAGCTCGCTGAGTTTCATACCCGCGAACTGTCCGCAGGCGATTATACCCTCTCCGTTTTTATGCGCGGAGATTCCCCAGCATTCGCCGATATCATCCCCGGGCTCATCATATCCGTAGTCCGTGCGAAGTCTTTCCCCGCCCCAGATAGTATGGGCAAAAGCGGGCTTTAAATAAAGAGGCTTAGGGTTTCCGGAAGCGATGACGCTTACAAGATAAAAAGGAAGCTCGCTCTTCTCGGGAGCATCTACAATCTCTATCTCAACAATATGCTCTCCGGCATCTCCATGGTCCAAAAGCGTATCAAGGCAAAGCTTGTCACCCCAGGTTTCGTCAAAGTTTGCATCAAGAGTAGCCTTTACTTCTCCGTCAACCTTAGCCACCGCAACAGGCGCGGGAAGTTTGATCGTTCTTCTGTACTGAACCCCGATGCAGCTTCCTTTAACCTTAAAGGAAATCTTTGCACCTTTCTTCGTAGCCGTCCATCCGTTTTTAAATATATCCGTAATGTGGTCTTGGGGAGCCTCGTCAACCTCCCATCCCTCGCAGGAAACCACATCCGCATTTTTATTTCTGTATCTTACAGAGTCCTCGTAAGCATTTGCCGTAAGGGGTGCGGGGAGCTTTGCTGTTTTGCAAAGGTCAGACTCCATTTCTTCCGAAAGTCCGCCGTTTATTTCACCTTTTCTTATCTTGTCAAGGCCGTATGTAATGACGCTTGCAACCATCTCATGACCTCTGTCATTGGGATGAAGATCGTCAGGGGTAATCTCCCTGTTTTCGATTTCTCCAGCCAAAAGGAGGGGATAGATTGTACTCTGCATCGAAAAAGCGGGGATATTATAGTGCCTTGCTATCTTTGAATGCATCAGCTCTGCGCTTGATCCGTTGTCGTAGCAGACATTGTAAAAAGTGTAAACTGCAGGAGCGTTATCCGCCGACAGGAGTTTTCTTACAACCCCCTCGAAGGTCTCTAAGAAATGTACCGTGCTCATATCGTTTACGGCATACTCAACGCTTATAACATCGGGTTTGTAGGAAAGGACATCCTCCGCAGCTCTCGCGCATCCAAACTGAGAGTCCGTAGCGCCGATGCCCGCGTTAATAAATGTTAATTTAGCCTTGGGAAAAGTCTCTACCCACCATGCAAAAACTCTCGCTGCGTAACATTTTGAAGGCTCGCTTGCAAGACTTCCCTGGGTGATCGACCCGCCAAGGAAGGCAATAGTGAGTGCTTCCCCTTTTTCCGCTCTCTCAAATGCTTTTTTTAATCTATTGGTATTTCCGATATTCTTAATTCCTGATTCGTAATCTATATTCATATTATTTTCCTTTTCTCTCTCGTAACAGGCGAGAGCGTTGACAGGCTCGTGAGCGAACCATGTAGCGACGTCGGCACTTAACGAATGCAAGTGATAACGCAGCATGAGTTTAGTACCGCTACCGGAGCGCTTTGAGCCGAGAGGCGTGTGAGTGAACGAACCTGTCAAGGCTAGGCGCCGTCACTAGGATAATATACTCCGAATAAATGAAGATAACTCTTCAGCCATCTCCTCGTGCTCCGGAATTCTCGGGTGTCCCGGAGTTGCGGCTCCGTTTCTCTTAAACATAAAGTGGTAGAGGCCGCCCTGGTTACTGTCTTTTGTAGCAGCATCCGCTTTATTTATCTTTTCTACGACTTCGTCAATCGCTCTGTCCCAGGCTGGATCGTGCATCAGAAGTGTTGTGATGCAGACTATGGTAACCCCGGGATAGTACGTACGAAGCTTTTTAATAAACGCCTCGTATTCAGCTCTCCAATGGTTAGCCGCCTCGCCGTCGTATTCTTCTTTCATAATATCCTTCGGGTTTGCGTCGTTTTGTCCGAAGGCAAGGATTACAAGATCCGGCTTCCAAAGCTTATAGTCCCAGCTGCTCTCTCCGAGAGGCGGATTGTACTTTAGCTTATCGTAGCAGGACTCTACGCCTCTGAAATCTTCGGGTCCGTTAAACCAGCCCGTCTTATCAAGAAGCGAAATTCCGCCCTGGGAGGTATCGTGAAGCTCCATATTAAGCTCTCTTGCCACCTGCCATGAGTAAGAATAGTAGCTGTTGTTGTATCTTCCTTCGTTGTTCTCAGGGTCGGAAGAAGCAATGCATTCTATGGCTTCGCATACTTCCCCGCAGGATACGCTGTCTCCTATAACCTCCATCTTTTTCTCCGGAAGCGGCGCAGGCTTAATAACCTTTGCCCCCTCTTCAATCTCAAGGCCGAAAAATGTAACATAATGCTGTCCGCCGTCCTGGCGCTTAAAGACCGTTAGCTCGTGCTCTCCTTCGGAAAGGTTCTTAAAAAAGTCATCCTCCGGGAAAAGCTTTCCGTCTTCCGTGCGGATAGTTTCGGCTATATCGTAAGTTACCTTTCCGGAGTCCTTAAGGATCAGTTTTCCCTGTACTCCGTCAAGAATGATGCCCAGAGAATTCTCCGCCCAGGCTTTCCTGTTTTCAAAGGTAAGTCGGCAGGTCTTGCCGGTAAATCTTACCTTAAAAAAGCTGGCAGCATAGACCAAAACCGGCGCCTCGGGATCGGTAAAATCAATCCTGCCGCTGTATATAATCTCGCTCTGCTTTGGAGATATTATTTTTATTCCCTCGTTCATACTTGTTTTCCTTTTTTACTATTTGAATAATAATACTTTTTGTATTAGAATCAAAAAAACCCAGGGCTGCAACCCTGGGTTTTTTGTATGTGAGCACTATAGAAGTAGATCACATAATCACCTTTTTGTACTCATATTTTAAACCCGGCAGTTACTAATGTCAAATGCATTTATCGCTAGCGATTTAGAAGCTCCAAGTTCTTGCGGATAAGCTCACATCTCTGGGCTACGCACTCCACGCTTCTTCCCGGATCTTGGGGCGTATTAAATACATAATCCACCAGCTTGTCGATCGTAGTCGTAGCTACGTGCAGCCTTGTATCCGACGATGCGTAGTAAATAAATACCTCGTTTTTGTCGTTCACAATAGCGCCGTTTGTAAATACTACGTTTGAAACATCTCCTACTCTCTCGCCGCCTCTGGGTCCTATAAGCATTCCTGAAGGCTCAGCGATTACCTTTGAAGGATCCTTTAAGTCTGTAGCAAAAGCATAAATGACATACCTCAGTCCCGCTGCGGTATTTCTAACGCCGTGAGCGATATGGATCCAGCCCTTCTCAGTCTTTATCGGAACAGCGCCCGCGCCGTTTTTAGCTTCCGTGATAGTGTGGTACTTACGAAGAGAGGTCATCTTCTCCTCGTCGATAACAGCGTGGGTAATATCGTCGCAAAGTCCGAATCCTACTCCTCCGCCGCTTCCTGTCTCGATGAAATCATCCATAGGGCGGGTATAGAAAGCGTACTTTCCGTCAACGAACTCGGGATGGAGCACAACATTTCTCTGCTGAGGGGAGCGAAGAGTCTTGAGATTGTCAAGTCTCTCCCATGTCTTTAAGTCCTTAGTACGAACGATTCCTGCGGCAGCAGTAGCGGCAGAAAGATCGTTTACGGAAGTATCCTTACTCTCGGAGCAAAAAACGCCGTAGATATAGCCGTCCTCGTGCTGAGTAATCCTCATATCGTAGACATTGGTTTCATCCTTGCAGGTATCGGGAAGAAGGATGGGATAGTCCCAGAACTTAAATCCGTCCACACCGTTATCCGACTCGGCAACAGCGAAGAAAGACTTTCGATCGTTTCCCTCTACTCTCGCAACAAGATAATACTTTCCGTTAAGATAGATCGCACCGGAGTTAAATGTTGCATTTACTCCCAGTCTCTCCATAAAGAAGGGATTGGTATCCTTGTTTATGTCGTACATCCATGTCACGGGGATCATCTCCCTCGTAAGCACGGGGTACTCGTATCTGTCGTAGATTCCGTTATAAAAGTCCGTCTTTTTATTCTTTCTAGAGGTGAGCTCATCCACCTTCTTTTGCAGTTCATAGTACTTTTCGTGAACCATAATAGTTTCTCCAAATTAACCCTGTGTTAATCTAATAAGTATAAGTCCGTTCCAAGCTTCAATATCAGCAATTTAAACTTCAATTCCGGCAGCTCTCTTCATTACTTCAAGGCACATACGTCCATTGTGGTAAGGGCATTTCCAGGGCTCAACAATAGGCTTTTTAGGATCCGGCGTACCGTTTTTATCTACCTGTGAAAACCACTCGCTTCCGCCTCTCTTATCCCAGACATATTCCTTGATGAATTCCCACTCTTTTGCAGCTGCGTCCAGGTATTTACCCTTCGAGTTGTCAGCCAGATATCCGTTTACAAAGCCGAGAACAGCCTCAGCCTGCACCCACCAGATCCTCCACTCGTTGACTACGCCCTTATCGCATTCGTTCGCAAGGCTTCTTCCGTCAAAGGCAACCTTATAGATGTTCTCCGTAAGGTCTTTTGTGATGGGATACATCTTCTCCTCGTACTTCTTGTCTCCGAGGATCTTGACTCCTCTGTCCATAAGCCAGGCAGTCTCAATATCATGACCGTATGAGTGAAGGTCGATTATGGAATTGTAATTTGCATCGAAGAAAACTTCCTGTCTGTGAAGAGCGGGATTGTAGATCTTGTCGGCGAAAGTATCCATTATCCAGGCAAGCCTCTCGCCTACGTATGAATCCCCTGACACTCTGTAGAGCTCGCTGTACGCCTCGAATACGTGCAAAAGCGTGTTCATGGTTTTATCTGCCATAACTCCGTTTTCCGAAAGCTTCTCATTTGATTCGGGCTTAAAATCTACAGTCTTAGCCTCAAGATAGCCAATATCATCGGTAAAATGCTCCTCTATGATACCCACAAGTCTCTTGGCAAGTTCGAGCGCCTGCCTGTCGCCGATGGCATCATAATAAGAGGCAAGGGCGTATATGCAAAACGCCTGGTTATAGCAATGCTTAGTGGTATCGGCGGGAGTACCGTCATAATTAACCGACCAGAATACTCCGCCGTATTTTTTGTCAACACATTTACTTACAAGGAAATTGTAGGCATGCTTGGCTTCATCCTTTATATCAAGAGCGGTATAACCGTACTTTATAAAGTCACCGTCGGTTATAAGTCCCTTCTTGTAAAGGAGCAAAACATTGCTGAAAAACCAGGTGATGCGGCTGTTCAATATGCATCCTTTTTCTGCCTTCATATTAAGTTCAAGATCGTACGAAAGCCATCCGTAATATCCGCCGTACTTATCGTCCCGCATCCCCTTCCAAAAGGGAATGATCGTTTCGAGCAAATGACTTTTCATTTCTTTAGCCAGAATTTCAAGATTCATATTTACCCTGCCTTTCTTTAAACGGAAAGGTTAAAAGATTAGCACTTTCCGAGGTCTGTATCGTTCCAATCTGTGTTGGAATGATCCTTAATGTACTGTACAATTTCGTCAAAGTAGCAGAATGCCACACCTACGTAGCTGTCAGCGCATCCGTAGTAAAGAGCGATCTTTCCGCTCTCGGGATCGTGAACAGTAGCGCAAGGGAAGCAAACATTGGGAACGAATCCTCTTTCCTCATACCACTCTTCGGGAGTAAGAAGGAAGTTCTCGCATCTGTAAAGAACCTTTGAAGGCTCATCAAGATCAAGGATCGCTCCTCCGATGGAATATACATATCCGTTGCAGGTTCCGCTTACGCCGTGGTAGAAGATAAGCCAGCCTTCGCTTGTCTCGATAGGAGCAGCACCGCCGCCGATCTTAAGAGACTCCCACCAGAAGCCGTTGCGTCCCATAACGTGTCTGTGATGTCCCCAGTACTCGAGATCGGGGCTCTCGGAAATGAAGATATCTCCGAAAGGTGTGTGACCGGAGTCTGAAGGACGGCTGAGCATCTTGTACATACCGTTTATCTTTCTGGGGAAGAGTACCGCATTTCTGTTGAAAGGAATGAAAGGGCACTCCATCTTGGTCCAGGTCTTGAAATCGGTGGTCTTTGCCATACCGATAGATGCTCCGTAAAAGTCCTGACACCAAATAGCATAATATGTATCTTCAACTTTTACAAGTCTGGGATCGTATGCATACTTAGGCATAAAGTCTTCGCCGTTCTCGTCCTTGAAACGGATCTTGTCCTTTTCAAAATCCCAGTGGATACCGTCTTTACTTCTTCCGAAGTAGATAAAGGAAATGCCGTTTGTCTGTTCTCCGCGGAATACTCCTACGAAAGCTCCTTCGTAAGGTACTACTGCACTGTTAAAGATACGTGCAACGCCCTCAATGGGGTTACGATTAATAATAGGGTTCTCGGTGTATCTCCAGATAGGTGCGCCGGGCTTAAGGTCAGCGGGCTTATCCTGCCAGGGAACATTGGGTACTGCGGGTGCAATCATCTTAATTTCGCTCATTTTGATCTCCTTTTGCTAAATAGGTTGCTTGATTATATTTAGTTTCATCCGGTCTCCCAGCGGGCAGACCTTTGTTATAGGTTTAATATACTTTTAAGTAAAAATATAAACAATCGTAATATTGCTTAAATTTAAAACAATATTTTATATATTCTTACTTAATTTTAACTAATTTATCGGCTAATTTTAGCTTAATAAAAAAATTTCCTTCACCGTTAGCCGCTATCTGCGCTTCTTTACACTGTTCTTTACAACAAGGTTTCCCTCAACGACGTGAATGCCCTTACGGTAGGAGGCTCCCGATATCTTTTTAATAAGAACGTTGACTGTCTGCGCTGCCATCTCGGAAATATCAACCGCATAGGTCGTAATGTCCGTATCGCAAAGCCCCGGGTATACGTAATCGTCATATCCGGCAACGGAAATATCCTCCGGCACTCTAAAGCCTTCCTTTTCCAGCTTGTTTATAAGTATTCCTGCCGTCAGGTCACAGTTGCAAAAAAAGGCTGTCGGCATATCCTTGGGAAGCTTTAGGTAATCATCCCCGCCTATGGTTCCGCTTGCGGATTTACGGTCGCCGATCACCCAGTCTTCCCTAAAAGGGATCCCCCGCTCCAAAAGAGCCTTCATATATCCGAGATACCTGTCCGTGATAGAACCCGTAACGCCTACCGTTCCGACATAAGCGATCCTTGTGTGTCCCATATCTATAAGATAATTGGTCATATGGTATCCGCCGAAGAAACTGTCCGATATTACGCAATCAGTAGCTCTCTTTTTGTCGGAAAAATCCATAAAGATGACCGGTACGGCAGATTCCTTTAAAAGAAGATTTAAATACTTCTCACTTAAAGCCCCGATAACAACGACTCCGTCAGCTTTGTTTTCGCTTATTATCTTAGGAAGGATCATCCCGCCTTCCATCTGTTCGCTTACCACTTCAAGTATTGAAAAGCAGCCTCTCTCAACTGCGCTCCTTGCCACCTGCTGGTACATCTGTAGATAGAAGGAGTAATCTCCGAGATATCCTTCTCCGATAAGAACGCCTAAATTGTAGCTTACGTTTTTTTCCTGCTTTTTAGCCGCGGAGGGTTGTACATATCCAAGTTCATCAGCCCTTGCGATTATCCTTTCGCGCATGCTCTCGCTGACACCTTTTTGTCCCGATAGAGCTTTGGAAACCGTAACAACGCTGACTCCCATCTCTTTAGCTATATCCGCAAGTTTTACACTCTTTGCCATTAATCCACCTCTGTTAAATGAATAAGCTTTGACTTGTAATCTCCCCAAAGGTTAGAAACAAGGATTCCCGCTTCCATAATCGTCTTTCCGAGAAGCTTCGTCTCCTCTCCCTCGATTCGGTACTTTGCATCCGGTTTAAGGCCAGCAAGTCGTATCAGTCTGCTGTGGTAATTTGGGCGGCCCACAACCTGCACAAAAGTAAAGAGGGCCTCCGACTTATCCTTACTTACAACTCCGTAGCAATCGTAATATCTGTTCTCTCTGTAGGAAGCAATGCGGTAATAATCGCCGCTGCGTACAAGGCTGTGGTACTTGTGGTACATGGCAGTCTGCTCAGGAATCATGTTCCTATCCTCTTCCGGGATCTTTGTTATATCAAGTTCATAACCAAAGGTTCCCGCAAGGGCTACATGTCCTCTTGTTTCAAACGGAGTCACCCTTCCTACGGTATGGTTCGGGCAATCGGATACATGGGCGCCCATACTTGAAAGAGGATAAATAAGAGCCGTTCCTTCCTGGATTCCCAACCTTTCTATCGCGTCCGTATCATCAGAGCACCAGATCTGTGGTCCGTAGTAAAGCATTCCGGCATCAAATCTTGCTCCTCCTCCGGAGCAGTTTTCGAGAAGAAGATTCGGGAACTCTGTAACAAGCCTTTCCTGCAATTCATATACCGCAAGGACAAATCTGTGGAATATCTCTCCCTGATTATCCTTATCAAGTCCTAAACTTCCAAGGTCGGTAAGCTGTCTGTTCATATCCCACTTTAAATACTCGATATTTGCTGAAGAAAGTACAGTTTTTATACTGTTCCAGGTGTGTTCAAGTACTTCAGGCCTCGTAAGGTCTAAAACAAACTGATTCCTTGACCTTGTCCCTACTCTGTTAGGAACAGCAAAGGCCCAGTCGGGATGAGCTCTGTAAAGGTCCGAATCCGGAGATATCATCTCCGGCTCCATCCAGATACCGAACTTAAGGCCGATCTTGTTTACTTCATCTACAAGGTGCTTAAGACCTCCGGGAAGTTTTTTCTCGTTGACATTCCAGTCACCTAAGGATGTATTATCATCGTTTCTTACGCCAAACCATCCGTCGTCCATTACCAGCATCTCTATGCCGGACTTCTTGGCCTGTCTTGCGATATCAAGAAGCTTTTCCGTATTAAAATCAAAATATGTAGCTTCCCAGTTGTTGATAAGTATCGGTCTTTCCTTGTCCTTATAAGGGCTGCGGATCAAATGATTTCTGTAAAGATCATGGTATGTACGGCTCATTTTTCCGAGTCCGCCATCTGAATAAACCATAGCTACCTCAGGCGTCTGGAAGCTCTCTCCTGCCTTAAGCTCCCACTTAAAGCCTATCGGACTGATCCCCATTATTACCCTTACGGAATCAAACTGACTCTTTTCAACCTGAGCAAGGAAATTTCCGGAGTAAATAAAGCTAAATCCATAAACCCTTCCGGATTCCTGTGTTGCGCCACTCTCAACAAGCGCCATAAAGGGATGCTCCTGATGGGAAGATTCTCCCTTGACCGAGCCTACGCTCGTCTTTCCGTAGCCGATGGGTCTAAAGTCCATCTGGCGCTCTCTTGCCCAGGATCCGTGCAAAGTAAGGAGTTCAAAGTTCTCGCTGTCCATATCAAGAGAAGTGCTCATCACCTTGGTAAGAAAAATATCCTTACCCGATTCGTTAACAATCTTTACGCTTCTTATAAGCGCATCGCTGTCTTCAAATATGGTATATTTTAAAACTGCCTTTAAGCTAAGTGTTTTGTCCGATGCATATATTTCAAGGCTCTTTGCCTTTGCACCGCTTTTACCGTCAAGAGATCCCCCATTTTCAAATGTCTGCGGAAGTCCGTCTATCTTGTCCTTGCCGTCATAGATCCTGAAATCGTCATAGGTAAAATTAACAGCTCTGTGTCCCTCGGCGTCAATGATCTCGATAGCTCCATCTCTGTAATCTCCCAGCCCGTTTCCCGGAAATTCGCAGGGAAATGTATCCATAAATGAGCCTCTGTCCCTGTTATTTTTCGAAGGTACAAAAGGAGGCTCCGCTGTTCTCATCAGATAAAGAGGCTCTTCCTCCAACTTTGTTCCATAGTATGCATGTCCGATGAACCCCTCTTCATCGCAGATTGCTATACAGTATGATGTATTCTCAGTATCAAGCTTAAAGCTTCTGTTTTTCTCGTTATATGTTATATTCATCAAATAATCCTCCGGGTGATATACCTGTAATATGGGTAGATCCATACAACCTCCCATAAAACAAATATATCGCCATCCATAAGATGACGATATACTAAATTCTAACAATTTTTAACTTATTTTTTAGTTAAATTTACTTTGGCACTTGGTAATATTACCAATTATACTTTCTATACAAAAAATTTATCGTATTTTAATACTATTTCTTTCCGTAATCAGATATAATTAATACAACTATTGATATTATGGAGGAAAGCCCATGCAAAACGTTACCAGGGAAAATCTTTTCGGAGAAAGAGCCCTTTTTAACTCAAATGATCTGCACATAACAGAATGCGTTTTTGACAATGGTGAAAGCCCCTTAAAAGAAAGTTCAAATATAGAAATCGACGAATGCCTTTTCCGTTGGAAGTACCCTCTTTGGTACTGTAACAATATAAAGGCAGACAGATGTACTTTTTTTGATATGGCCAGAGCCGGCATTTGGTACACCAAAAATATCGAGGTCAAAAACACCGTATACCAGGCCCCTAAGGGATTCAGACGCTGCGATAATCTGACTTTGGAGAATGTTGCCTTTACACACGCTCTTGAGACCCTTTGGTCTTGCAATGATGTAAAGATTAAAGACGTTACCGTCAAAGGCGATTATTTTGCTATGAACTGCTCCAATATGGAGATTAATAACCTTACTCTGGACGGAAACTATAGCTTCGACGGTGTAAAGAATATGACGATCCGCAATTCCCATCTTATCTCAAAGGATGCCTTTTGGAATACCGAGAACGTTACAGTCTACGACTCGTTCATTACAGGTGAATACTTAGGATGGAACGCTAAAAATCTTACTTTGGTAAACTGCGTGATTGAGAGCTTACAGGGTATGTGTTATGTAGACAATCTTGTTATGAAGGATTGTAAGCTCTTTAATACAAATCTTGCTTTTGAGTACTCTAATGTTAATGCCGAGATTACCGGCGATGTTATCAGCGTACTCAATCCCAAAAGCGGAACCATTAAGGCAGAGCACATAGGAGAGCTCATCATCGAAAAAGACAAGATCGATCCTTCCGCTACCAATATTATCTGCGACGCGATCGATAAACATTCCGACCACCCGGTTTATGATTGATTACAGACATTTAGATTTCTTAAACCTCTTCAGACGCTGAAGAGGTTTTTGATTAATCAGTTTTTATAGAGAGAGAAAATAATGGAATACAAGTACAATTTTGACAAAATGACGCAGCGCAGAGGGACCTCTTCTTTAAAGTGGGATGATTGTGACGGAGCAGCATATCCTCTTTGGGTTGCAGATATGGATTTCGAAGCCGCCCCTCCCATAAGAAAAGCATTGGAAGACAGAGTATCTCACGGGATTTTTGGTTACAATATCATTCCCAATGAATGGTATGACGCATACATCTCCTGGTGGGACAGACGCCATAACTTTAAAATGGAAAAAGACTGGCTCATTTTTTGTACCGGTGTTGTGCCTGCTATCTCAAGTACCGTCCGTAAGCTGACAGTACCCGGTGACAACGTAGTGATTCTTACCCCGGTTTATAATATCTTCTTTAACAGCATTATAAATAACGGTTGCAACGTTTGCGAAGTACCGCTGATTTACAATAAAAGCCTTCTCGGCGGAGATAACCTCAGCATCAAGGATTCGGATTTGGTATCGCATGATATTTATAAGATAGACTATGAAAATCTTGAGGAAGCTCTCTCGGATGAAAAGACAAAGCTTCTTATCTTCTGCAATCCGCATAACCCTGTAGGAAGGATCTGGAGTACAGAGGAGCTTGCTAAGGTCGGTGAACTTTGCGCAAAGCATAATGTTACGGTTTTATCAGATGAGATTCACTGCGACATCACCGATCCGGGAAAAGAATATATTCCTTTTGCTTCTGTTAATGAAACTAACAAGAACATCAGCATAACCGCCATCGCTCCTACAAAAGCATTTAATATTGCCGGTATGCAGACAGCTGCTGTGTCTATTCCGAACCCGGATCTTAGGAAAAAGATATGGCGTGCCCTTAATACAGATGAAGTTGCCGAGCCCAACAGTTTTGCAATTCCCGTAACCATTGCGGCTTTTAATGAAGGCGAACCTTGGCTTGAAGAACTTCGTAACTATATTTACGAAAATAAGCAGATAGTAAAGGATTTCCTTTCCGCTTATCCGAAGCTAAAACTCATCCCTTCCGAGGCTACTTACCTTCTTTGGATCGATGTTTCCGGAACCGGAATGAACGGAACAGAATTGGAGAAGAAACTCAAAGCGGAAACTGGCGTCTATCTGACAGCCGGTGGCGAGTATGGAAGAAGCGGAGAAAACTTCCTGCGCATGAACATCGCCTGCCCGAGAAAACGGTTGGAAGAGGCCCTTGAGCTAGTGAAACGAATTTTATAGTCTGGCGATTTATAGCACTAAAAATGCTTATAAATCGCTAGAATCGACTTTTTTATAAATATAAATGCCGCTGAGATCAGCGGCATTTTAGTATCTATACTATCATATCCAAATATTCGATCCTTACAAGTTCATGAGGTGCGACAATCTTTCTTCCCAGGCTGCCCCCCATAAGCCTTGAGCACTCAGCTACCGCTTCGGATGAAATATCGTAGAAGTTTTGCTTAACGGTATTCATCTGCTTTCCGGCATATCCCATAAGCGAGATTCCGTCAAAGCCACATACGGGGCGGAAAATATCCATATCCGTCAGCGCTCTCATTGCGCCGATAGCCATCATATCCGAAGCGCAGATAATAATATCATGCATACTTCCGTACTTAAAGGTAATCTCCCTGGCCTTCTTTTCAGAGAACTCGCCGCAGTGCAAACTTACCGCCAGCTCCAGCTCCTGGGCAAGTTCCAGCATACCCTGTAAGCGCTCGTCGGAGACATACCCGTTTTTCTTTCCGGAGATATAAAGTACCTGACCATTAAAGGTGTTATTTTCCATAATGGTTTTTCTTGCAACATCTTTTTGAGCCTGACGATGATCGATTCCAATATGAGAACAGCTGTCATTTATAATCGGAACGTCTATCAAAACGCATTTAAACTGCTCTCTTGCGATTACTCTCTGGAGTACATAATCATCCTTTGACATTCCGTAGATAACAAGGCCCTTGATATTTTGTGACTTAAGGTATTTCTCGGTCTCTGCCTCATCCATCCCCTCAAGCATCGAAAAGAATATGGGCACAACCTCAATATGCAGCTCCTGAGCCTTGTGCAAAGCGCCTTTAAGATACTGCATCGAAATCTCGTCTATCGCGGATGTCTGAATATCCGTATTGATAAGCAGGCCAACCCTTCCCGACTGCTTTGAGGAAAGAGAAGCCGCAACCACATTGGGCGTAAACTTAAGCTCTTCAATAGCCTTATTTACCCTGATTGCTGTTTCCTCGGAAACATTGGGATATTTATTTATTACCTTTGAAACGGTAGAAACCGCTACTCCGGCAAGCTTTGCCACATCTCTGATAGTCGCCATTTTAAATCCTCTCGGTATATGTTCTGTATTAAATAACAGTCGCTATGTTAGTAAAATCCTGTCGTTATCCAAAGCCTTTCCTGTACCTGCCTTGAATTTTACAAGCAAGTCCTCAATATTAAGTCCGGCTCTTTCCTCGCCCTTAACGTCATACACTATATTACCGTCCGACATAAGGAAGGTTCTGTTTCCGATTTCAAGGGCCTGCTTCATATTGTGTGTGATCATCATACAGGTTATATGATTCTCTCCGACGATCCTTCTTGTAAGCTCTATAACCTTATCGGCTGTAGCGGGATCAAGAGCCGCTGTATGCTCATCAAGGAGCAGTATCTTAGGCGTAACCATCGTCGCCATAAGAAGCGTAAGAGCCTGCCTCTGTCCTCCCGATAGAAGCCCTACGGGATGTCTCATCCTGTCCTCAAGTCCCATCCCCAGCATCGAGAGCTTTTCTCTGAAGAGTTTCTTATCCCTTCCGCTTATATGGCTGAAAGGCGAGGTTCCTTCCGAGGAGCGAAGGTATGCAAGGGCAAGATTTTCCTCGATGGTCATAGAGGGCGCCGTCCCCTTTAAAGGATCCTGAAACATTCTTCCGATAATACGGCTTCTTTTGTGTTCCTCTAAAAACGTAATATCCTGGCCGCCTAAGAAAATGCTTCCATCATCAACAAAGAAGGTTCCCGCTACCGCGTTGAAAAGCGTTGATTTTCCGGCTCCGTTTGAACCGATTATCGTGACAAAGTCTCCGTCATCAAGATGAAGAGACAAATCTGTAATAGCCTTCTTTTCATCCGGAGTTCCGGGATTAAAGGTTACACTGATATTTTTAATATCAAGCATTCTTGTCCCCTCCCTTCATATGTACTCTCTTTTTTTGCATAAAAGCAATGCCCTTTTTCATGGCAGGGAAAGCTATCGCTATAGCTACGATTACAGCCGTAAGAAGCTTTAAGAAGTCGACGGGTATAATCTTTGTATAAAGACATACCGCATATATTACTCGGTAGATAATGGAGCCTACAACAGCCGCAATAACGCCCTTTTTAACGCTCCTTCTTCCGAGTACGGTCTCTCCGATTATAAGACAGGCAAGTCCGATAACTACGATTCCCGTACCGCCGTTAATATCAACGGTCTTTTGATTTTGCGAAACCATAGCTCCCGAAAGAGCGGTCATCGCGTTGGCAAGACAAAGACCCACCGTAATAGTAAAAGTCGGATTTACCGAAGACGCCCTTACCATATCGATGTTGTCTCCCGTTGCTCTAATTGAAAGGCCAAGCCTGGTTCCAAGGAAGAAGATAAGGAATACGGAAACAGCGGCAACTATTATAAGGGTAAGGATTACCGAGCCCCAATCCCCGATAAACGGTATAGACTTAAATAAACTGTAGATAGTCTGCTTTTTAAGAAGGGAAACGCTCGAACTCCATCCCATAGTCATAAGGTTTATGGTGTACAGTCCGGTATTTGTAATAATACCCGCAAGGATTGAAGGAACCTTAAGCCTCGTATGTAAAAATGCGGTCACAAAACCGGCACAGGCTCCGGCACCCATCGCAAGAGGTATACCGAGTATAGGATGTCCTATAGCGGCCATCTGAACCGACACGGCGGCGCCGAGAACAAAGCATCCGTCCGTTGTAAGGTCCGCAATATCAAGTACCCTGTAGCTTAGAAACAACGCCATGGGAACGAGGCTGTACAAAAGTCCCAGCTCCAATGCGGTCTTTAGAATATATAGCACTACTCTACCCTTCCTTTATATAATGATCTATTAAAGATTTTAGCAGATAAAACGTTTTCCGAAAAGTACCAAAAAAAGGGGCAATATTCCTACTGCCCCTTTGATGATTATTCTTCGCTGGTAACAACTTCTACAAGCTGTCCCATATCGGCAAATGCGCTATAGTCGGCATTTGCAGCTGCAGCGGTTTCGGTGTTGACTGTGATGATACCGCCGTCCATAAGGTAATACTCCTGAAGACCGTCCATACCGTCAGTCATAGCAGTGTAAGCAAGCTCTGCAGTCTTTGTACCGAGGTCGGTGTAGTTTACACCGCAGGTAGCGAAGGCTCCGTTTCTTACAAAAGAGTCTGCGCCGGCGTAATGAAGGATTCCGGCATTTGCAAAGTCTTCATAGATAGCGAGCTCTGCTGCCATTACCACGTTATCGGTAGGAGTAAATACAGCCTGTACATCTGAAGCGATGAGCGTTGATGCTGCGGCAACAACTTCGTCGTTGGTATTTCCGGTAGCTTCAACGTACTCGATCCCCTTCGAATCAAGGTAAGCCTTTGCCTCGGCTACGGGAGTAGCTGAGTTGATCTCTGAAAGAGAGTAAAGGATTCCGACTTTGTTTAAATCGGGATTCTGTGCAAACATCATGTCCATGATGAACTCAGTGTTGAGTCCGTCGCTGGTTCCGGTAACATAATCGATACCGGTAAGCTCAGCAGCCTTGGGATCTGAGATTGCTGCATATATAACGGGAGTCTTGGATTCCTCAGCGGATACGGTTGCAACCTGCGCTGCAAGAGTAGCGATGGGAATGATGGCATCTACCTTATCGGCTACAGCCTGATCTGCAATCTGCTTGAGGACTGTCTGATCGTTCTGTCCGGAATAAACGGTGTAGTTAATAGTAATGCCTTTCTCGGAAGCGATAGCATCAAGCTTAGCTGTAATAGCATTTGCTATCTCGTCGAGTGAAGCGTGGTCGAGCTGTTTGATAACCGCAACATTTAATGCAGCGTTTTTTTCAGCATCGTTTTTTCCGTTTGCGGATCCGGGTGCTGCGCAAGCGCAAACACCAAGAGTTAAAGCTGCGCTGAGAGCAAAAGCCATCAGCTTCTTAACAAGACTTTTTTTCATTTTTTCTTTTCTCCTCTTTAAGTCTGCAAGTATGAAGTGACTGAAAATATTTTAAGGTTATCGGGAAATATTTGCAATAACCAATATTTATTTTTTATACATATTTAATTGACTTTATTTAACCAAAAAACTAAACTGTTCTTGTTGCCGGATCGTAACGGCCAAAGGAGATGCATGTATTATGCCTTTAATGGATGAATTCAAAAAGGAACGTGAAGATATCAAGAATCAGCCCCTGAAAAAGAGGCTCGACTACTTTTGGACTTACTATAAATGGTGGTTTATCGGCGGTATCGCTTTTATCATTATCGCCGTCAGTATTATTACAAATATCGTTAAGAGCAAGGATGAAACCGTTTATGTGGCGATGATAGATACGGTAATTAATCCCACGGGAAACTACGAAGAAAATATTACAGCACCTTTTCTTGAAGAGCACGGGCTCTCCCCTAAGAAAAACACGATAAACTTTAACATGAACTTTATTTTTTCCGGGCAAAAGGGCTCTGAGCTTCCCGGCTCCCCTTCCTACTCGGATACCTTCGGCTACAGCGGCCGCCAAAATCTGGCGATCTACGTATCCGCCGGTGATGTTGACGCCATAAGCGCCCCGGAGGACTGGTTTAATAATTATGCATACAGTGATTTCTTTTTAATCCTCGATGATTACCTTTCCGCGGATGAGATTAAAGCTTTGGAGGGCAGGATCTGCTACGCGGACAGAGCCGTTATGGAGAGGTATAAAAAGGCGCACGACGAAGATAACTACGAGTATTCCGAGGAATTCCCGGACAGCACGGATCCTTCTTCTATGGAGGATCCCGTTCCCGTTGGAATCTATATTGACGATTGCCCTTTATTTAATGAAAACTTCGCCTGTGCCAATGACAATTCCTCAAAGGTTGTGATCGGAATCGTAAGGAACTCCCCTGCGGTGGAAATTACAAAAGATCTTATAATATACATAACCGGCAAAGCTTATTAGCCTTGCCGGTTCTTTTTTTACGTTGTTAATATCTTATTTATGCTTAGTATTCTTTTCAAAGAGGATCGTGAGCCCCTTAATCAGCAGGCTGTCATCAAGAGTGATCTCATGCTTGCAGCAGGGGATCACTATTCCCGCAAATCCTCCGGTGGCAACTATCGCCGTCTTGTATCCGAGTTCATCCCAGATCCTGTCTATCATACCGTCAATACAGGAGGCATGTCCGTAAATGCTTCCGCTTTGCATCGCTCCGACTGTATTTCCTCCGATAAGCCTTCCCGGTACCTTTATGGCAACCTCGGGAAGATGGGCAGCCCTTCTTGCAAGCCCGGCAAGTGAAACCTCTATTCCCGGGATTATCATCCCTCCCATAAATCGCTTTTCGTTATTGATGATAGAAATTGTCGTAGCCGTTCCCATATCTATAAGGATCAGCGGCGAGCCGTAGTACGATATACCCGCAACCGCTCCCACAAGAAGATCCGCTCCTAAAGATGAGGGATCGTCAAGCTTTATATCAACTCCCGTTTTGATTCCCGGACCTACTTCTATTATCTTTTTCCCGAGAAGCTTTTCAAGCCCCCTTCTTATAGGCTCCGTAACCGGCGGAACCGATGAAGAAAGGATTCCGCCTTCTAAATCCGCAGGAGATATATTATAAAGGTCGAGGATTGATTTAGCGCTTGTTGCGTACTCCGTATCCGATTTATGTCTGTCGGTATAGAGGCGCTCCTCAAAGATTATCTTTCTTGTGCCGGGCTCGGCGCATCCGATCACAATATTTGTATTTCCAACATCAACAGTCAGTATCATGCTTAGCTCCCGAATAATTATGTATATATTATTCTACCACAAAGCCCTATACCAGGCAAAGCCCCGCAAGACTCAGAGCGCTTACGTAAAACCAGATGCGGGCAGTCTTTTTTTCGGTAAGCATATTTACTCCGGCAGCTACGCAGGCAAGGAACAAAACAGTTGCCGCCCAGATAGACTCCAAACGTAAGGGAGTAAAACCGTACTGATATATATACATAAAGATCTTTAAAAACGCGATAAGTGCGAATATCATACTCTCGGCATTAAGCACAGTGCAGGCTATCTTTACCGGTGTTTTATATGTCTCTGCCGTGCGGGTAGAGAGCCAAAGAAGGATAAAGTTTACAACCATCACTCCGCACATCTCGCCGAATCCCTTGCGGGCGTACTCAGAGTAGGTGAATCCTTCCGGAAGCTTCATTGCGAAAGCCCCCCATAAGTAGCTTCCCTGCATAAAAAAGAATATAGCATAGAACACCGAGAACAAACCGATGAAAATGACCCAGACAAGCCCCGGTACCTTTCTTAATTTTCCTACGAACCATTTAATATTATCTCCTCTGTGTCTAACCTGTTCCTCCGTCTCCCTAAAGCAGCCGCCGATAAGTCCGTAAAGCCAAGTTCCGGCGAGGGCTGTAAGTATAAGTTTGGGGATCAAAAGAAAATCCCAGTCAATCTTTATAACCTCCCCGATCTTTTCCATAAGAGAATTGTAATTATCATCGGCATTTCTCAGATAGTTAAGTGCTATAAAGAAAAGGATGATGGCTACAAAGCTTGCAAGGAGTACGATAGGTACCGTCTTTTTGGCTTTCGAATCCTTTTTGGTTTTGAAAATACTTCCGATAGTCCGTACGTTCAGAGGCCAGTTCTTAAAGGGCATAACGCAAAATCCCGTTATTCCGTCCCAGACCATCATATGGGAAGTCTCTCCTTCGGCGAGTCTGCCCGAACGGACGAGGATATAATACACTGCGAATAAATGTGTGAAGAATATCTTCATATAATTATCCCAGGCCTCTCCGATATCAAAGCAGACAGACACCCCTCCAAGCACAGTCATAAGAAGCATAGCGTAAGTTTCAAAGTTTCTTTTTCGCTTCCAGTATATAGCCTCTACGATTATTATCACCAAAAGCGTAAAAATTCCAAACATTATGCGATTGTAATCAGGTTCGCTTTCAAAAAGCCATGAGGCATACAAAAATGATAAAGGGAATATCAAAATTGCTATAATCTTTTCAAATACATTCGTTTCCATAATCTCTCCTTTTACTCCGGATCGTCTATAAACTCAAGGATGTCTCCGGGTTGACACTTTAATTCATGGCAGATTGCCATAAGTGTTGAAAATCTGATTGCTTTTGCCTTTCCCGTCTTAAGTACGGAAAGGTTGGCCGGCGTGATCCCCACCTTTTCGGCCAGCTCATTCGATGATATCTTTCGCTTCGCCATCATGACGTCAACGTTAACAACTATCTTCATGTCCGCTATCTCCTCTTCTTAATATTCAGATCGATAAGTTAAATGGTCAGGTCACTGTCTTCCTGAAGCGCAGCAGCCTTTCCGACAAGATAAGAAAGAGCGGCCATGCAGACAAATATGGCAAGTCCCACAAAAACTATAAGCATCTGGATAAGCAAAAGCCCGGGATGATTGAACCCAAGAAGCGTATACACCAGGCTTCCTACTCCGAACACTATCGAATCCCCAAGAGCCAAAAGCGAAAAAAGCTTAAAGAGCCCCGCGTTTTTCATCGTAAAGCTTTTGTCCCTGCCGATATTGTCGGCAATCAGCCAGCCCGTAACGAGAGCTACAAAGCAGGGAACCGCGCAAACATAGATGAGCACCATCCAGGGCGCCACCCAGTTTGAAAGCTCCGGATACCATCTCTTAAAAGCTCTGAAAAGCTCCGGTACAAGATAAGCGCAGGCGCCTATTCCGATTAAAGCCGTTCCGATTATTACTACCTTGATCCATTTAGAAAAAATATCGTGTTTCATTTCCTCTCCTTTACCGCCTCCTTGGCAGTTCAATTCTTACATAAAAAAAGGTAATATATCCGGCAAATGTATAAACAAATGTCTATACCCTCTTGCCAAGGATACATTACCACTATAAAAATGCTATGTCAATATATTTTTATTGTTTTTCGATAATTCTTAACTAATATTCAGAAATTATATATCGAATTGCTCTCCGGATTGGTTTTACGGAATGTGGCTTTACAAGCTACGCTTCGTCAAACTATGATTCCTCAAGGAGCTCCTTTGTATAAGGATTTTGGGGATTCTCAAATATACTTTCCTTATCCCCGATCTCCAATATCTTTCCGTCCTTCATAACCATGATCCTGTCGCTTACTCTGTAGATAACGTTGATATCATGGGAGATGAAAAGGTATGCTATCTTGTACTCCTCCTGAAGGCTCTTTAAAAGGTCAAGAACCTGATCCTGAATCGTAACATCAAGAGCGGAAACAGGCTCATCGGCAAAAATAAACTTAGGTTTAGTAATAAGAGCCTGGGCTATACTAACGCGCTGCCTCTGGCCTCCCGAAAGCTGACTGGGCATCCTGTCGTAATAGCTCTCGTCGAGTCCGACCCTTCTTAGCATCTCGATTGCCTGCTCTTTACGCCAGGCTTTATTGGTCTTTATGTCCTTTTCAAGGATATCCATGGCAAAGAGAGGTTCCTCTAACTGCCATCCGATGGTCCTTGCGGGATTTAGCGAGCTGTAGGGATCCTGAAAGACCATCTGGGGGCGTACCGTACGGTTTACCACCTGCCCCGTGATATCCTTGTTTATTCCGAGGATAGCCTTGCAAAGAGAACTCTTTCCGCATCCGCTCTCTCCTACAAGTCCTAAAGTCTCGCCCTCGTAAATATCAAACTCAGCTCCCGAAACAACCTTTCTGTGGATACTCTTTCCAAAGAGCTTCTTGCTTCTTTCTTTGTAAAAAACGTCGAGATCTTTGACGGTTAAAATACTTGTCCTGTCCTTGTAAGCATCAAGCCGGCCTTTGCCCATATCCGCACCGGCAGTCGCTTTTTGGCTCTTCCTTCCGGGAACGGCTGCAATAAGCTTTTTCGCGTATTCCGTCTTAGGAGCGGTAAAAATACTTTCCGTATCTCCCTGTTCGGCTATACAGCCGTCCTTCATAACAAGTATCCTGTCACAGATCCTTCTTGCGAGATTAAGGTCATGGGTAATAAAGATCATACTGTTTTTCTCGCGACCGTTTATCTCTTTTAAGAGCCTTACGATCTGGTTTTGTATAGTAACGTCAAGAGCCGTCGTAGGCTCGTCGCAGATTATAAGCTCCGGGTGCAGGATCACAGCCATCGCAATCATCACGCGCTGCCTCATACCTCCGGAAAGCTGATGAGGATACTTGTCGTAAAGCGCCTCACAGTCGTTAAGTCCTACGCTTTCAAAAGCCTCTACAACACATTTTTTCCTGTCGGCTGCAGTAGGGTACTTTTCCTTGGCATGCAAAAGAAGCTGTTCCGAAACCTGATACCCAACCTTCATCGTCGGGTTAAGACTCGTCATAGGCTCCTGAAAGACCATACTTATCCTGCTGCCGCGATAGCTTCTAAGAAGCCTCTCGTCGGGAATCTTTCCGGCTTCAAGTAGCACCTTGTCACCAAAGGTTACTTTACCCTTTAAAACTTCCGCTTCATCGGACATAAGTCCCATAAGACTAAGGGCGGTAACGCTTTTTCCGCTTCCGCTCTCGCCAACAAGACCCAGTATCTCCCCGGGCCGGATTTCCAAAGACACATCGTTTACAGCGGTCTTTCCTAAAAATGAAATTGTCAGATTATCGATTCTGATCAATGTAAAACCTCAATAAAAAATAAGCTAGATGTTTTTCTTTTTTCTCGACAGTCCTTCGCTTAACATAGCCGCCGAAAGAACCATCCAGACTATTGTAAGTCCCGGCGCAAGCGCGTACCACGGCGCGCTGCTAAGATATCCCTGGGCGTCGCTTAACATACTTCCCAAAGTAGCATCAGGCGCCTGTACGCCGATACCTAAATAACTAAGGCCCGACTCGGCAAGGATGGCATTGTTAAAACCTATCATCACACTTACCCAAAAGGTAGAGAAGATATTGGGGAGTATGTGCAAAAAAAGGATACGCCTTTTTCTTGCTCCCATAAGCCTTGCCCTGACGATATAGTCGGAATCCCGAAGCCTTATGAATTCTCCTCTTACGATACGAACAAAGCTTGGTGTGAAGGCGATTCCAAGCGCCAGTACAACATTTGCTCTCGCCTTACCCAGGATGCTTATTATAACAAGAGCAAGAAGTATACTTGGGAACCCGTTTATAGCGTCAACCACGCGCATTACTACCGCATCGATAACACCGCCGAAATATCCCGTAACAGCGCCGATAAGTATGCCCGCCACAGCAGATATCAGCACAACAAAAAGGCTGATAAGGAAGCTTGTTCCGATAGCCTTCATAACTCTGGAGAAAATATCCCGCCCGAAATTGTCGGTACCGAAGATATGCGCAAAGCTCGGGGGCTTAAAGCGAAGAGCGGCGCTCATCTGCGTCGGGCTGTAAGGGGTCCAAAAAATAGACACCACAGACAGAAGGAGAATTATTCCTCCCATTATGGCGCCTACCAAAAGGTATGTATTAATTTTTTTCGTACTCTTTCCTGTCAATTTACAGCACCAAGCCTTACTACTCTACACGGATTCTTGGATCAAGCTCCCTGTAAATAATATCAACAATAAAGTAAACAACTATGACTACCATAGTTATATACATGATCAGTATCTCAACAACCGGAAAATCTCTTGTGGAGATTGAGCTTATAAGCAGCCTTCCGATACCGGGAAGGGAGAAAACCTGCTCAACCACGATGGAACCGGCAACCGTCTCCGCGATTATCATACCTATAAAGGTTACAACCGGAAGCATTGCGTTTCGAAGTACATGCTTAAAGAGAATCGTCTTATCCTCGCAGCCCTTGCTTTTCGCCGTACGCACGTAATCCGATCTAAGCTCGGTAAGAGTGGAGTTTCTAAGAAACCTTGCGGTCATCCCGATCTTCGGGATAGCTATCGCTATAGCCGGAAAGATCATATAGCTCACAAAAGCTCCCACATCCTTTTTATAGCTGACGTAGGAACCGGGTGTAAACATTTTTAATACTATACCGAAAAGGTATGTTACCAGGATACCCAGGAAAAAGGCCGGGATTGCCATAGATGTCTGCGTCAGGACATTTAGCGCCCCGTCAAGGAACTTATTTTTTGTTCCCGCCCAGAGTACTCCTATGGGAATCGCAAAAAGTATCGTAAGTATCATCGCAAAAAGCGCCAAAAGCAATGTGACCGGCAGCTTGTCTCCGATAAGTTCCGATACCGGCATCATCTCGTTCATGTTCTTGGAATAACGATAGCTTACTCCAAGGTCTCCTCGTAACACACCGCCGGCCCATTTAATGTATCTTTGGACCGGTGGTTTATCGAGCCCCAATTCTTCTCTTAGGGCTTCCTCCCGTTCGGGGGTGGCTTCCGTTCCCAAGATGGAAGTCACCACATCTCCCGGGATGATCTGAAAGGCGAGGAAAGCAAGTACAGACACAAGGAACAATGTAATAATGAGAGTCGCTGTTTTCTTAACAATATATGCCATACCTGTTTTCCTCCTTTCGATAATTATTTTACGTAATAAACTGTAGACATATCCTGTACATATACAGGGTAGAACTTGTATCCGCCAAGTTCATTAGATACTGCCACCTTGTTTGCAGGTACCTGGATAAAGGCACTTCCGGCTTCGTCAGCAAGGATTTTCTGGAGTTCCTTGTAAAGGATTCCTCTCTCTCCAAGAGACTTTGCTTCAAGAACATTTCCGTAAATAGTGTCGAAATCTGCACTGTTAAAGTTGATAAAGTTCTTCTTTGAGTCTGAAACAAAACGGTTGAGAAGATATCCGGGGGTCATATCGCTTGTGATCGCGCAGATAGTTGACTGGTAGTTTCTGTTTGTGTAAACATCCTCAAGCCAGGTATTCCAGTCAACAGCGTCAATCTTTGCATTGATTCCCGCAGCCTTAAGCTGTTCTACAACTACTTCAGCGGTATCCATATGGAACTCATAGTTTGAAGGAACTGTGATCGTAAGGTCGATTCCATCGGGATATCCTGCCTCAGCAAGAAGCTCTTTAGCCTTGTCTACATTTCCGGTAGTTCCGTAGGTATCGTTTAAATCTACATAGTAGGACTCAAGAGTAGGAAGCATAGCAGAACTGATGATGGTTGCATCTCCGCCGGCAACAAACTCGCTGACTTCCTCGCGGTTAAGGGCATAGCAGATAGCCTGTCTGACCTTAACGTCGCTAAGAAGCTCGTCCGCATTGTTAAAGAACAGCGCCTGAACGTTAACCGATGGTGATACAAGCACCTGCATCTGGCTCTCAATCTCCGTAGCCATCGCATCAGTAAGATAAGGATATACCTGTACAGTTCCGGCCTTGAGCTCTACAAGAGCTGTCTCAGCGCTTGTGATGATCTTGAAATCAACCTGATCAAGATAAGGGAGACCCTTCTGCCAGTAGTCCTCGTTCTTTTCGATCACGATTCCCTCCTGGGGAGTGTAAGATACGAAACGAAAAGGTCCGGTACCGATAGGATCAGCGTTCTCATCCTCGCCGCTGCCATTAGGAATAATAGCGGTTGTAAAACTGTAGATCAGCTCAGGATTGACGCTTCCCGCGGTAACACGGACCGTTTTCTCATCAACTATATCAACTGCAGTAACGATACTTAAGGGAGAAACTAAAGGGGTACCGTCAAGTAATCCCGCTGCCCTCTCGATAGAGTATTTAACATCTTCTGCAGTTACTTCGTTTCCGTTGTGGAACTTAACGCCTGGTCTTAATGTAAATGTGTAGGTAAGTCCGTCCTCAGACAGCTCATACTTTTCAGCTACAGCGCCGATAAGATCGCCGTTTGAATCACATTTAACAAGACCTTCAAAAATATTAAAGAGGATTTCTTTAGTTCCTGCCGCCGTTACCTTGTGGGGGTCAAGACCATCAATATCCTGCTGAATGCCAACTACTACAGAACCTCCGTAGGTGGCTTCTTTAGAGGTTTTATCCTCCGAAGACGCTCCCGTACCGCCTGCGCATCCGCACAGTGCAGCCGCAATAGAAAGTGTCACAAAAAAAGTAAGCAACTTTTTCATAGTAAACTCCTCGACTCTTCGAAAAATTACGCCTCTCATTATTCAATTGCCTGTCAACATTTTAACACAGTTTGATTATTTAGCAATAACTATTTCTCGGATAAGTATAATGAAACTCTGTTTTGAATCAATTTACAAGTCTCCTCTACTGTCTTTCCGCCTTACTTTAGTTTAATCTGGCTCATAACATATCCGACTTTATCCTTAATGCAAAGATCAGCATATGAATCTCTTGAAGTCGGAGCCATATTGATCACTACGAGCTTTTCTCCGCTGAAGTAATCGATAAGTCCCGCCGCCGGATAAACAGCCAAAGAAGTTCCCGCTATGATCAGAACCTGAGCCTGAGAAATATAGCGAACCGCCTTATTTATTGTATCCTGATTTAAGCCTTCCTCGTACAGGACAACATCGGGTTTTATGGGCGCTCCGCATTCATCACAGACCGGATAGTCCCCTGTGCTGTTTTTTATATAATCAAAATCGAAAAATTTACCGCAATGCTCGCAGTAATTTCGAAGCGTCGAGCCGTGAAGTTCAAGTACCTCCTTGCTTCCCGCTTTCTGGTGCAGTCCGTCGATATTCTGCGTGATAACAGCCTTAAGCTTACCCGCCTTTTCAAGCTCGGCAAGTTTAAGGTGGCAGGCATTTGGCTCAGCTCCCTCTATAAGCATCTTATTCTTATAGAATCTATAGAATTCCTTGCGGTTTCTCATATAGAATGTGTGGGAAAGTATTGTCTCCGGAGGGTAATCGTACTGCTGATTGTAAAGACCGTCTACGCTCCTGAAATCAGGTATCCCGCTCTCCGTTGATACACCTGCGCCGCCAAAAAACACGATATTGTCATATCTGTTCACTATTTCGTTTAATTCTTTGATCTTTTCAATACTGCTATCCATCGGTTACCTCCTTTAAAAAATTCCTTCTTGACATATTTCAATTCAAATATTAATATAACTAATCGTGAAATGCAATTAGCGTTCACTCTAAAAATTCATAGCGTTGCCAGGGGTGCAAAGGAAATCAGATTTCCGTAACGCTGAGAAAAGGATGGTGTAAATCTATATGCACTTATCCAAAACCCTTATTACTTGATCCGGTTAATACCGGCGGAAGGAGGCATTTAATGTCATTTTTTATTACCCACATCCAGGATCCCGAATGGGGAGACTACTACGAACTTGCAAAGCCCGGCTACATTGCGCTGATCGTCCTTATCATCCTTGCGATCGCTGTAGCTGCCATTATCGTAGGCCGCAAGCAGAAAACCGAACGTTTTTCATCCAAAACCTTAGCATTCGCAGGTATCGCACTTGCTCTGGCATTTGCTACTTCATTTGTCAAGCTTGAGATGCCTATGGGCGGCTCCGTAACCTTATTCTCTATGTTCTTCATCACATACATCGGATATGTTTACGGAATCAATGTCGGACTTGTAACTGCATTCGCTTACAGCTTACTTCAGTTTATTCAGTCCGGAGGATCCTATTTCCTTTCTCCTTTCCAGACCTGCTGCGACTATTTCTTCGCATTTACCGCGCTCGGACTTTCAGGCCTCTGGTACAAGAAAAAGAACGGCCTTATTATCGGATATATCGTAGCTTGCGTAGTACGCGGATTATTCCACACCATCGGCGGATATATGTACTGGATGGACTATATGCCCGACTGGTTCCCCAAGAAGCTTACAAATATCTACTCTATCGCTTACAACTACAGCTACATCCTTACTGAGATGGCAGTAACCGTTGGTATATACTTTATTCCTCCTGTAAGAAAAGCGATCGCCAAGGTTACCGAGATGGCACAGAGTGATACCGCTATTTCCTTCAAAAAAGAAAAAGCAAAATGACACCCCGGGACGGGGTTGGGGGGTCATTTTTGAATCGGCCGGCTTACAAAAAGCTTCACTGCGCAACACCGCGCAGTGAAGCTTTTTTGCTATAATTCCAATATACTTTTTACCGCCGCTTTGTAATCTGCCGCGGTAGCCGATTTAAGGAGCTTTTTATACTCCTCTTTTTTATCCGGAAATCCTGTTATAAGATACGTCCAAAGCTCCTTCATCTTAAAGAGAATATCCCTGTCCCCGCTTAGGACCTCGGCGTAACTATCATACAATTCATCAAGAAAAGGAAACAGTCTTTTGTCCGCAGGCTCAAACTCTTTTCCCTCCGCAAGAGCAGGATTTCTAAGAAGTCCTCTGCCCAGCATCACGCCCTCCTTCCCTTCGGCTAAGAAAGCCTCTTTCAGCCGCTTTACATCAAAAACATCTCCGTTGTAAATAACGGGACTGTTAACGCCTTCTTTTATAATCCTAAAAGATTCAAAATTGGGATTTCCCTGATAAAACTCCTCCCTGACTCTTGGGTGAACTATGATCTCTTTAAGGGGAAATCCCGCAAAAATCTCCGCAAGTTCCTCAGCTTCTTCATGGTATATAAAACCGCTCCTCGTTTTAACAGAAATATCGGGTAGATCGCCTTCTGAAAATACATCTTCAAAGAATCTCTTAAGCTTATCCTTATCCCTTAAAAGTCCCGAGCCCTTTCCCTTTGTCACAACGGTAGCCGCCGGACACCCAAGATTTAGATTTACTTCCGTATATCCCATCCCTTTCAGCATTTTAGCGGCCCATGCAAAGTCTTCTCCCCTCTGAGTCAATATCTGCGGTACAAGCTTTTCTTCAAAGGGTTTAAATTCCCTTGTCTCTCTTTTTTTAAGGTGGTGCGTACCGGTAACAACGATAAACGGCGAAAAATACTTATCGATACCGCCGTAGTATTTCTTATGTACCCTTCTGTATGTAGGGGTAGTAATCCCTTCCATCGGGGCAAAATATATCTTACTCAATTTAATCCTTTCTTAGCAGCCAACCTGCTCGCCTAAGCTGAATGAATACAGTATTCTCTCGGAGACCCCTAGTCCTGTGAGCTTTTCTATTGCTTCCTGATAATAGTCGAGCTGGGTCTCGTAACGTTTTACAAGCTCATCGCAGCTTTTAACGGCATCTGTCTTGTAATCAAGAAGGATGACAGAGTCCCCTTCTACAAAATAAGCGTCTATAATTCCCTGGATTATAACGCTCTCGCTTTCAGGGAACTCGCTGTTTACTTTATTCGCGGGAATGCTGAGTACAAATGGCTGTTCCCTAAAGAGTTTACCTAAAGAGGCGCTCTTCCACATCCTAAAGGCTAGTCCGCCGGTCATAAACCAAAGGATCTTGGACAGATTTACCGCTTCAAAGCATTCTTCGCTTATCCTGTGCTCCTTTAATTCCTCTTCCAGGAATTCTTTCAGACAGTTTTCTATTTCCGCCTTTTTTTCTGATACAGCCTTCTTAAACTCATCGAAAGTCGAAATCCTTCCTCCGAGGGCCTTACCCAGCGTTCTGTCAAAGTCCATTATCTCCATAACCCTGTGGTACGAATTACCCCTGACAGTACCGGTAATTCCGGTTTCCTCCCGTCTGAATGAAGGGATGTACTTCTCGGTCTCCCTGCTTTCGAACTTCTCGTACGCGCTCTCATCTTCATCCAGCATCGCGGCCATCTTAAGTTCGGATACGGTAGTCTTGGTGTAAAGCTTATTTAAATACTCAAAAGGATATTTATAGCTGAATCTTTCCTCTATACGGGAAAGCTCATCCCGGTCAGCCTTTTCCTCCGACCGCTTAAGCTCGATCCTATGGTCTTCCAAAGAAAGCTGTTCGGATACCCTGTTACTTTCAATATCCTCTCCGCTCATCACAGAGACGCTTATGCTGCCACATCCCCCGATAACCGGAAGTACGAGGTCTAAATAGGTCTTAGCATTAATAAACTTGCTGTAGGACAGCTCGTCATCAAAGCCACTTTTTACCTTTTCAAGAACCTTTTCCGAATCCTCTATCCGGCCTAACATAATAAGCTTTTCCTTTGCTCTGGTCATGGCAACGTATAAAAGCCTCATCTCCTCCGAGATCGAATCTTCGAGGATTTTCTTTGCTATGATCTCTCTCCGAATGCTCTTAAGCTTTATCCTCTTTTCAAGATCGATATAATCGCAGCCAAGCCCAAGCTCATTATTGTGGGCGATCTTCGCCTTTGCGTCCATCAGATTGAAAGATTTTCCCATTCCGGCAATTATTGTGATTGGAAATTCCAGTCCTTTACTCTTATGTATGGACATAAGCCTTACGACATCGGCGCTCTCTCCAAGCACATCCGCTTCGGAAGTATTGTCAGTCGTGTACTTTTCAAGCTGGTCGATGTACCTTACGAAGTGGTACAACCCGTAATAGCTTGTCTTCTCAAAGTTAGAGGCGTAGGTAAGAAGCATCTCCGCATTGGCGCGCCTCTTTGCTCCTCCGGGAAGGGCAGTTATATACTCAAGGTAATCATGTTCATCAAAGATCACCTGCAAAAGCTCTCTGATGCTCCTGTATGTGGCATACTTTCTGTATCTGTTTATTTTATCGGCAAATGAAGGGCAGTCCTTTTTAACCGCCTCCCAAAGTCCCATACCCGGATTATTCGCTTTTATCTCAGAAACGTCACCATCTCCTAATCCGCCGAATACGGAAGTAAGAGTTCCGAAAAGTGAAATATCGGAAAGAGGATTGTTGATGGTCCGAAGAAGCTGCATTACGCTCTTGATCTCGGGGGTGCTGAAATATCCGCCTCCCTGGTTAATAGAGATAGGGATCCCTTCTTCCTCAAAAACCTTTCCAAGGGCATCCGCTATCCTGCTGGGGCTCCTGTGAAGGATTACAATATCGCTGTATCTTGCAGGGCGAAGCCTTCTTACTTCCCCCTCCGGCGTCCTGACAGTCTCCGTCACCTTTGAATCAAGAGCATTTCTTACAAGATTGGCAAGGACAAGGCTCTCCGTTTCTTCTTCCCGGTAAGCCTCGGCGCTTAATGAGTAATCCTCGTCCTCATTCTCACTATTGTCATCCTGATTATCATCGCTCTCATTTATCTCCTCTGACAGCTTTGAATCAATAAGGACCAGCTCGGCCTTAAAGTTCTCTCCCCCTTCAGGATATGACGCCCCGGCATAAAGCCTTGCAGCGCTGTCATACTCGATAGAGCCTGTCTTTTCGTGCATGATCTTGTCAAAGATCTCGTTTACACAGTCAAGGACTTCTGTGCGACTTCTGAAATTCTTTGAAAGATCGATCCTCTCACAACCTTCGGTTACCGGATAGGAAGCAAACTTCTCCAAAAACAGGTCCGGTCTGGCCTGTCTGAAGCCGTAGATACTCTGCTTTACATCGCCCACCATAAACCTGTCAAATTTACCCGGCTCCTTTGAAGAGATCGCATCAAGCAGCACATCCTGTACAAGGTTACTGTCCTGGTACTCATCCACCATGATTTCTTTAAAATGTTCCCTGTACTCAAGAGCCGCAGGAGTCGGATTTTTCTCGGGATCTATCAGAATATCAAGAGCAAAGTGCTCAAGGTCTCCGAAATCAGTAACTTTTTTTTCAGCCTTTTTCTCCAAAAAGCGCCTTCTAAACTCTATCGTCACATCAAGAAGTTCATTCATATAAGGAGCGCACTTGTCCGATATCTCAGCCTTTTCTTCAATACCCGGCGTAAAAAAAACATCGACCAGTTTTTTTATCTTCTTCTTTGCTTCGTCCCTAAGACCTTTTGCTTCTCCCTTTATCGCTTCCTTCCTCTCAATTTCGGACCCAAGGACTGTTTCACCCTTCTTAGGCTTTGTAGAGTAGGAAGGCAGTTTTAGGTTGTCATTCACATATCTCTTAAGTCCCTCTGCTATCTCAAGGGCATTTTCTCCCCCCAAAGCCTCCTCAAGCCTCATCTTTTCATCGAGAAAAGTATTTTTATAAACGGCCGGTCCCCCATCGGCGTCGCAAAGCTTTATTGCTTTCTCGTAATCGGAAATATATCCATCGGTTATCCCTTTTAAATACTTGTAAAAGAATACTCCAAGTGGATCTCCGATAGTTTTTCCACCTGCAAGACGTACATCCGTCAATGCTCCGAGGGTATCTTCGTGGTCTTTTTTTCTCTCTGTCAAAAACTTCTCTGGCCAGGCAAAGCTCTCCGCATACTCCTGAAGATCCATGATAGCCTTTTCAAAATCCGAGTCGTTTGACCTGTTTGGAGAAAAGAACATTGATGCGGCAAGAAATCTTTCGTCTCCCTCCTCATACTTTTCCTCTAAAAGTTCGGAGAGCACATCCCGCCTTAAAAGTTCCCTTTCGCCCTCATCCATTACTCTGAAATCAGGGTCAAAATCTATCTCTCTGAAATGGTTTCTGACAACATTTAAACAAAAAGAATCTATTGTCGTTATCATTGCCCTGTGGACAAGGGCATACTGCTTTTGAAGATGCTCCGAAGAGGGATTCTCCTCAAGCTTTTCGCTTATTCTCCTGCAGACACGCTCTCTCATCTCCGCCGCGGCAGCTTTAGTAAAAGTAACCACAAGGAGCTCGTCGATATCGATCTTATTTTTTTCATCGCAAACAAGAGAAACAATCCTCTCAACAAGTACCGCTGTCTTTCCGCTTCCCGCAGCCGCGCTGACAAGAACGTTTTTATTTCTGGTATCTATAACCTTTTGCTGATCTTTTGTAAACCTAATTGCCACTGTTTTTCTCCCTCATGGCCGCTAATATTTCATCGTCTTTAAGCTTTGAGGCCCGTCTTGCCGTATACCCCGGAATCTTTCTGTCGTAGGGACATGCCCCCTTGTACGCACAGTACTTACAGCTCTCTCCTTCTATGGGATTAACACATATATCTCCCGAAAGGATCTCATCTCCCAGGGACTTTGCAAGATTCTCGGTATACGTAATAACATCATTAATGTCATCCGCATTAAGAACCTTTGAACGCGAATCCGTAGTTCCGTCCTGTTTATATTTAACCCTTATTACATCCGATTCTCCATTTCCCTCTGCAAGATCCTCATCGTTTAAGCCTATGATCCGGTCGTCATTTGCCACATATCCGCTGAGTCTTGACTGCTTGATGCGCTGCTTTTCGATATCTTCTTCAGTGGTTCCTAAATCTGCACTGATAAAAGGATCCTCTACATGATAATAGAACAATCCGGCAGGATGCGCTGTTTCCCCGTCTTTTCGAAGTTTATTCAACTCCTGAGACAGGTACATGGGAAGCTGCATCTGGCGTCCGTCATAAACCCTGTTAAGATCAAGAGATTTCGCGGATGACTTATAATCCACGATCCTGACAAACACGGTTCCGTCCTCCCTTGCGCAGTCAACCCTGTCTATCTTTCCTCTGAGCCTTAAAACCCTCTTTTTTCCCTCGGAAGGTTTCATGGAAAGATCCCTCCTGAAAGGAACTTCAAATCCGCTTGGCAGGAATTTACCTTTTCTGATCTGGTACCTGATGGTCAGGATACTTGAAACAAGAGCCTTTTCGAGGCGTTCTATGCCTTTTCTTACTCTTGCACTGTTTTGGAACACACTGGCTCCATAAACATCGGTTATTCCCGTAAGGATCTCCGAAACGTTTTTCTTAGCATATTCATCATCAAACTCTGCCCAGCTTAACTTATCTTCCTTAAGTTTTAAGGAAAACTTCTCCAGAACTTCATGAAATACATTACCCGTATCCCTGCTTCCGACTTCAAATTCCTCTGTCTCTTTGAGCCCGAGACCGTATCTTAAAAAGAATGCATAATGGCAGCTCGTATAGGCTTCAAGCTGGCTGATGCTGCTTCGCAATATGTCTGCATCCTGATTCTCACTGAGCTCTTCCGATTCTTCGCAGTACAGTTTTTTTGCAACAAGGCCATTTAGTTTCTCCGCTCTGTACCTGGCGAATGCCGCATCTTCCATCCGGTTTCTCTTTATAAGAGCATCCCCGTCTCCAAAAGCACTGTGCAGGGTATATACGAGGCTCTCGTCGTATCCGGGGCTTTCCGCGAATCTTCTAAGCTCGTCGGAAAGATATCTTAATCCCTCGACTTTATTAACTATCTGCTCGGTTAATCTCTCTTTTTCCGGTATATCCACTTTGATCCCCGGAAGCATCCTCTTTATCATCTCACAGATATAGGAAGGCCTCAGACTCTTCCCGGATGCATCCAGATCGGCCCAAGACAAATAGAGCCTGTCCTTAGGCTTTGTCATATTCATATAAAGGTATAACCGTTGGCTATACATCTCTTCTCTCGGAGTAGGAGCCAGTTCGTAACCATTGTCTCTTAAGATTTCCCTCTCAAGGTCCGAAATGATACCGCCTTTATCCGTACTCTTGGGAATATTTCCTTCGTTGACACCCATAAAGAACATGATCCTTACAGCAGGGACTCTTGTCCTTTCAATGTCGCCGATAAGTACCTTATCAACGGTCTGCGGTATGGTTCCTATACGGATCTCTCCAAAGCCGGCATCAAGGATCTCCGCGAACTCTTTTAAGGTAATCTCGTCCTCCCCCATCAACGAGATAACCTGTTCAAAAAGCTCCATGACCTTTTTATAAACCTGTCTGTATTCCTTTTCCCTGACAAGGTCTCCGGTAGAAGCAAATTCATCGGCATATTTATTTAAAACTCCCGCTGCATCTATTCCCTCAAGGAAATCGTACAAAGCCTCTGCAAATACCGAAACTTTTCTCTTTGAATCCTTTCCCGGAACATTTTTCCAGCTCTCAGCAACGTTTACAGACGCCTTGTATATAAGCCCTACCTGATCCATAAACATTGCTCTTACAGCGTTTACTCTTCCTAATTTCTCTTCCTTTTCCGGATCCTTTTCTTTACCGGATTTTCCGCTTTCTGTCTTATCCTCAAAAACACGGCTCCAGTCTCTGTATCCCCTGATTCCGCATCTTCTTACAAACTCTTCGAGAATATCAATATCGTCAGGTTCTATTCCGGAAATGCCGCTTCTTAGGTATCTGAATACCGATTCTGCGTCAAACTTGTTAATAAACAGGCCAAGCACTCCCCTTATTCCCTCGATCATAGGATTAAGCCTGATGGAACTCGTTCTGTCAATGAAAAATGGGATTCCCATACGGGAAAACTCTCTCTCAAAATATGGAGCGTACCCCTCAAGATCTCCGGTTACCACAGCGATATTTCTATACTGAAGCGTCGGATTCTCCCTTAACTGCTTGCATATAAGAAGCCCCGCCTGGTGAACCTCTTCGGCGATATTTGAAGCCTCAAAAAGCACAACTGATCCATCATCTTCCCCTTCAAATCTTTTGGCACCGCTGCGGAAGATGTTTTCCCCAAGGAAATGAATCTTCTCTGAATTAAACGCGTAACCGCAATATTCCGGCTCTATAAGCTCCGGTCCGCCTTTTTTTGCATCCCCTGCAAGAGCCTTATAGGTCTTTCCGCTTAAGTAAAAGAGGCTTTGCATATCAAAGCAGTCCTCTATTTTTACGTCCTTATCAAGTACAAGCGAAACCCAGGTTTCGTCCGCAAGACGGATGATGTCCTCTATAACCCTTATCTGGATCGGAGTAAATCCGGTAAAGCCGTCAAATACAACAACGCTTCCCGGAAGTATTGATGATGAAGGCATTATCTCCCTAAGGATATCCAGCTTCTCCTCCCGGGTAATGAAACTGCCCTCAATATACTTTTTAAAAGCTTCGTAAAGAATCTTAAGATCCGTAAGCTTAGCATTAAGAGCTCCGCGCCCCTTCATTTCGCCGATCATCTTATCGATATCCGATGGTGATAATCCGTACTGCATAAATTCAGAGATTACGCTCTTTACCTCATGGATATACCCCTGACGGTGAAGCTTTCCTCCAAGAACAGGCAGCTCCGCAGATATCTCTCCCGCTACGCGCTGAAGTACAAGGCACTTTCCCGTATCGTCCAGTACGGGAGTCTCCCTCCATCCTACTTCAGTCAAGATCCTATGGGACAGACGTCCAAAGCTTAATACGTCGATATTTAAAATACCGCCTCTTTCGCTCATCCTCGAGAGATCGTTTTGCGTCTGCATCGTAAACTGATCCGGTACAACTATAAGGTAATTTCTGTCCGGATTCGCAGCCGCTCCCTCGAGCATATCCCTGTATATTTTTGTAGTTTTGCCGGAACCCGAAGGTCCGAAGATGAATTTTAGTTTTCCCATATTTCTCACTTTCCTGAAACTATTTTATCACAGCAAAAAAAAGCCTTCTACAGTACTTTTTAAAATGTACTGCAGAAAGCTCCCTCTAATAAAATAGGAATATCTATTTCACATAAGCAAAAACAGAGCATTCCTTTTACGGAATGCTCTGTTTAACAGGTTCAATATTATTTAAATCAGATTACTGATTTGCATCGCTCTCGTCGAAGAACTCTTCAACTGTTTCCTGCGCTTCGGATGCAGCCTCGGTAACATTATCCTTCGCTTTGGTAACAGCATCCTTTAAAGGAGTAAATGCACCCTCAGCAGCCTCTTTTACGTTATTGAAAACGTCCTTTGCAGCGTTGTTCAGCTTAACGTAGCTGCGCTCATCCTCTTCCTCGTCATCTTCAAACTCATCGATGGTGATGGATGATTTCTTTTTCTGGTTGTAGAAATACGCAACTGCTGCTGCGATGCCGCCTACTACAGCTGTTGCAATAAGTACTCTGGCAAACTTCTTCATTTTAAAACTCCTTTCATATCTGTCTGAAATAATTTCAATATTAAACAGGACCCATAGTCCATATATGCTTATTATAATAAATCATACAGGAAAATAAAAGCCTTTAGGTCCAATTATTTATTCGCTCTATAGGGCGCATCAGCGGGATATCCGCCTTTAAGCTTTTGCATTCCTCTTTGAACGGCGTCCTTGGAATTCTTCCAGTCAGCGTCCTGATTCTGGTAGTCAAACTTCTCTACAAGCCAGGAGACATCTTCCTGCAATCTGTCAAAATTCTCTGTCATCAGGCGCTTCATCATCGAGTAAAACTCATCCTTTTTACTGTCCGAAAGAGTTTCATCCGCCTTTTCACAAAGATCACCAAAGTGCGGTATGCAAAATCCCTTGCTCCTTGAAACCTTTTCTACAAACTCCGGATCATTGTTCCAAAGATAGAAGAAAGTATCAAGATACCTTTGAAAAGTCTTTTCAAACTGTCCGCAGATATAACAGCTCTTCTCGGTCTCTCTTGCCCAGTTAACCAGCGAATTGTTACTCGACGCTTTTTTCAGCTTATCCATAAGAGAAACTTTACCGGGTCTAAAGGATTTAAATTCCTTATCCATCTCCCGGCGGATATTCATATAGTGTGTCTTAAGTATCCAGCCGTTCCCAAGGGTATTTCCGTAAGCAAACATCTTTTTAAAATGATCCCGGCAAAACCCTTCGCTGTCTGTAATAGCGCGCATATCCGCTTCCATGTATGATGAGCCGCTTCCTAAGACATAATCCAAGAGATCCTGTTCCACATTCCTCTCTATAAAACAAAACGGGCACTCATCACCGGCATTTACCGCATCATTAAGCGGGATTGTATAGAGCTGTTCTTTCATAAAAGGACTCCCCTTTAAGCCTCTCCGGCCTTTGCCTTAGCTTCCTTGATCGCTTCCTTAAGGTCAAGAGCCTTGTTCTTGATCCTTGCGCTTTCTCTCGACATAAGAAGAGCCTCTACCATCTTAAGAGAAGTTCCGTAGTCACCGAATCTGAAAGCAAGCTGCGCAAGCAGATAATCAAGCGTAGCATTATCCATTCCCGCAATAGGCGGATTTTCCTTGCTTCTCGCCTCGTAGAATCCCTGGTATGCATTCTTTAAGTATTCTTTTTCCTGAGCTTCGTAGCTGGCGATCTCTTCGGCTGAAATCTTGTTTTCCGCTACGCCGGCTTCCTTCATACCTCTGATAAGCCAGGCCGTCTTTAAACAGATAAAAGCTCTCTCACTGATCTTGCACTTTTTAACTACAGCGTTGGCAAGTGCGATCTTGTATCTTTCAAGGGCCTGTTCGTAGCTGTATGTAGGCTCATCATACTTTTTCAGCTTAATGTTGCTGCTGATATTGTCTTTGATAAGCTTAACCTGGGTGGGAAGGAGGTTTCCGTGGTATCTTACAAGAGCAGAATATCCGCATCTTCCGCAAAGCAGTACATCGTACTTGTTTGAATCGATACCCTCGTACTTCGGCCTCATATCGGCATCTGTTCCGAGGAGCTTAGCTTTTCCGCTCTTCATTACCTTTGCTGTAAACTTCTTTCCGCAAACAGGGCAGTCAAATTCCTTGTCGTAGATAAGCTCTTCTTCTGTAGGCCCTTTCTTTTCTTCTGCAGCCGCTCCTTGTGCCTTAGCCTGCTTTTTTTCCTCAGCGAAAACATCAAGATTTTCAAGATTTCCAAGTCCAAGGCTCTCTAATCCGTCCAATAATCCTGCCATTGTCAATTACCTCTTTAATGATCTATATTTCCATTTACCGCCTGTAGCAAAAATCAAACTTTTTATCATTCCTTGGGAAGTACGAAAGAACTCTTAAGGGAAACGATACGGTTAAATACCGGCGCTCCTTCCTTGGAATCCTTGCAGTCCGCACAGAAAAATCCCTGTCTTACAAACTGGAATCTGTCAAAAGCCTTAGCCTTAGCGAGCTCTGGCTCTACGAACGCGTCACAAACCTGCAATGAGTTGGGATTTAAGTAAAGCTCTCCGTTCTCGTCGTAAGTAGATCCCATCTCATCAGCCTTAGCTTCGTCGATAAGGTTCTCGTAGAGTCTTACCTTGCAAGGAACCGCGCTCTTTGCATCTACAAAGTGGATAGTTCCCTTAACCTTTCTTCCGTCGGGGCTATTGCCCCCTTTGGTCTCGGGGTCATAGGTGCAATGCACAACAGTAACATTTCCTTCAGCGTCCTTCTCGAATGAAGTTGCCGTTACGAAGTAAGCACCCATAAGTCTTACCTCATTGCCGGGGAAGAGTCTGAAATACTTCTTGGGAGGCTCCTCCATAAAGTCATCTCTCTCAATATAAAGCTCGCGGCTGAAAGGTACCTTTCTCGATCCGAGAGATTCGTTCTCGGCGTTGTTTACTACTTCAAGCTCCTCGCTCTGTCCTTCGGGATAGTTGTCGATAACAAGCTTAATAGGGTCTAAGATTGCCATCATTCTCGGTACTGAAGGCTTTAAGTCCTCTCTGATACAGAATTCAAGAGCTGCGTAGTCAGCAGTAGACTGTGCCTTTGAAATACCGGATATCTCTACGAAACGTCTTATTGATTCGGGGGTAAAGCCTCTTCTTCTTAAGGCCGCGATGGATACGAGTCTCGGATCGTCCCATCCGTCTACAACTCCCGTCTCTACAAGCTTCTTTATATATCTTTTACCTGTAACAACATTTTTGAGATAGAGCTTTGCAAACTCGATCTGTCTCGGAGGCATCTCGAATCCGACTTCTTTTACAAACCAGTCGTAGAGAGGTCTGTGATCCTCGAACTCAAGGGTGCAGAGGGAGTGGGTAATTCCCTCAAAGGCGTCCTCGAGAGGGTGTGCGAAGTCATACATCGGGTAGATGCACCACTTATCGCCTGTGTTGTGGTGTGTCATATGTGCAACACGGTAGATTACGGGGTCTCTCATATTGATATTGGGAGCCGCCATATCGATCTTTGCGCGGAGCACCTTTTCTCCGTCAGCAAACTTTCCGGCTTTCATATCTCTGAAGAGCTGTAAATTCTCTTCGATGCTTCTGTCTCTGGAAGGATCGTTTTTACCGGGAGTCTCGAAAGAGCCTCTGTACTCTTTTATCTCATCCGCGCTTAAATCCGAAACGTATGCTTTTCCCTTAAGGATAAGCTTTTCGGCGCATTCGTACATCTTGTCGAAGTAATCGGAAGCAAAGAAAAGTCTGTCTTCCCAATCGGCTCCGAGCCACTTGACATCTTCCTTGATAGACTCTACAAATTCGCTCTTTTCCTTGGTGGGGTTTGTGTCGTCAAATCTTAAATTGAACTTTCCGCCATACTCCTTAGCCATAGTGGAGTTGAGGATTATACTCTTTGCATGTCCGATATGAAGATAACCATTGGGTTCCGGAGGGAAACGGGTCTGCACATGGTCGTAAACTCCATCCGCAAGGTCCTTATCAATAAAGTTTTCAATAAAATGTTTTGATTCTGCCATTTCTACTCCTCGTCCGGTATGTAATTACTGTCAAAGTAAGCTCCGGGCTCTATAAATATTGTTTTGTCTTTTTCGATCATCATCAGATAATCTCCGGTATAGCCGGAAATATATCGTCCGTCTCCCCAATCCGGGAAATATTTTATATTTCTGGTAAGCCTCATTCCTCTGGCCTTAAGCTTACCCTTGTCTCTGCAGATCACAGCGTATCCTACGATGGAGAATACTCTTCCGTCGCTCCAGCTTTTAACTGTCGGAAGTCCCGATACATCGCTGTAATTCTCCGGGAACTCCTCGTCCGAAATTTCAAAATATTTATTGAAGATACTTCTGGACATTCGCTGGATGTATCCGCCCCTCTCAAGAGCCCAATACTCGTCATGGGCAATCTCAAGGTCTTCCACATGCTGTCCCCATCGAAGCGTCACCTTACTTCCCACATCAAGAAAGCTTTCGGGTCTTACCACGATAACCGGTCTGTCGATATGGGTATAAGTCTTAACTTCCTTACCCTCCGGGAATTCGTAATCCGTTCCCTTTATAAGCTGGAACGCCTCGCAATACTCCGACAGACAGATCTTGAAGTATTCCTCTGTATCCATCTTGCGATACCTGGAATAAAAAAGCTTCTTGCTTATAAAACCTCCCGCCTTTTCGTAATGTCCGCCTCCGGTTCCGATCTCTTTGGTAAGATAAGCCGCCAGTTCATTGGAGTTTACCTCCATAATGCAGCTTCTTACCGAGAGCTTAAAACCGTCCTCTACTTCGTTGTAAACGACGCAAAGGTCGATCTCGCCCACCTGCATAAGGAAATCGGCGATAAGTCCGAGGACATTAGAGTCACAGGGTAAGGTCTTAATTATAGCATATCTGTGCGAAGGATCGTAGAAGTAATTCTTCATGGCGATCCCGGCAACCTCCAGCTCTCTTAAAGAAAGGTTGGTCTTTCTGAGTTTTTGCATTATATGCGAGTCAATGACCAGCGCATCCCTCATATCAAGGTCTTCGGCTCCGAAAAGCTCGGAAAACTGGTTTGTATCGGTATACAGGCCGTAGTAAAGAGCCGTTCCCATTTTTCTGTCGGTGTTGACGGGGTATTTCTCCTCGCAAAGCATCTTCCAGACAAGGGTTGCGCAGCTGCCAAGCCCGGGGCATATCCTTAAATTGTCCCCGATTCCCGATTCCATAGGATGATGGTCTATAGTCGCAATGTTTTTGGCCTTAATCCGGGTAACATTTCCCGAGCCGTACTGACAGTCAACGGTAAGTAAAAGGCCCGGTGCCTCGCTTAGTGCCGCTTCTTCAGGGCTTATATATTCGAGGGGGATATCAAGCATCTCCTTCATTATAAGGAGATTGTTCTTTGAGATCCTGTTCTTTCCGCTGTAGAAAAGCCGGACATACTTACCCATTGACCTGTAGTAAACGTAAAGTGCGAACCCGGAGCCTATGGCGTCCGGATCCGGGTTATCATGACACTGTATCCATATTTCATTGTATACAAGTAAATCACTGAGTTTCATTTATTCTTCCGATCGATTAGTGATGGAAAAGTCTGATGCCTGTGAAGGCCATAACCATATTGTACTTATTGCAGCAGTCGATAACCGCATCGTCACGTACCGATCCGCCGGGCTGTGCGATATACTTAACGCCGCTCTTTCTTGCTCTTTCGATATTGTCGGAGAAGGGGAAGAAAGCGTCGGAACCAACGGTTACATCCGTCATACCCTTAAGCCATTCCTTCTTTTCCTCTCTTGTAAATACCTCGGGCTTAACCTTGAAGGTCTTTTGCCAAACGCCCTCTGCGAGAACATCCTCATACTCATCACCGATATAAACATCGATAGCATTGTCTCTGTCGGCGCGTCCAAGTCCGTCTGCAAACTGAAGCCCCATAACCTTGGGAGACTGGCGAAGGTACCAGTTGTCAGCCTTGCTTCCCGCAAGTCTTGTGCAGTGGATTCTGGACTGCTGTCCGGCTCCGATACCGATAGCCTGTCCGTCCTTAACGTAGCAAACGGAGTTTGACTGGGTATACTTAAGTACGATAAGAGAAATCTTCATATCGATAAGAGCCTTCTCGGGGATCTCCTTGTTCTCGGTAACGATATTGTCAAGAAGACCTGCGTTTACGTCAAGCTCGTTTCTTCCCTGCTCGAAGGTCACTCCGTAAACCTGCTTCTTCTCAAGAGGAGCGGGCTTGTAAGCGGGATCGATCTGAAGGATATTGTAAGCTCCCTTTTTCTTCTGCATAAGAAGCTCTAAAGCTTCCTCGGTATATCCGGGAGCGATGACTCCGTCAGATACCTCTCTCTTGATAAGTCTTGCGGTGTCGGCATCGCAGACATCGGAAAGAGCGATGAAATCTCCGAATGATGACATTCTGTCAGCGCCTCTTGCTCTTGCGTATGCGCAGGCAAGGGGACTGAGCTCTCCGAGATCGTCTACCCAGTAGATTTTTGCAAGGGTATCGCTAAGGGGAAGTCCTACAGCAGCGCCGGCGGGAGAAACATGCTTAAAGGAAGTGGCAGCGGGAAGTCCGGTAGCCTCCTTTAATTCTTTAACAAGCTGCCATCCGTTGAAGGCATCAAGGAAATTGATATATCCGGGACGTCCGTTTAAAACCTTAACGGGAAGTTCGCTTCCGTCCTCCATATAGATTCTGGAAGGTTTCTGGTTAGGGTTGCATCCGTATTTTAACTGTATCTCGCTCATAATTGTAAATTAACCTCTTTTTATCTAACTTATTTAGCTGTCTTTATTATCTGACTTTATTGATCCGCTATGCCGAATCACTTGTTTTTGTTGATGATCTTTGTCTCTGTCTTTCCGGTTGCGATATCAATGTATCTTACGAAAAGAGATACCTTGTTATCTTCGCTCAAGTTCTCCCAAAGAAGCTTTGTAAATTCATCCATATTGTCGAGGATCTCTACGGGTGTAGGCTCGCCTTCATAGCTGGGAAGGGGATTTCCGTCGTGCATATAGGTATGGATGAAGTGTCCCTGTCCGGCCTTGGGATTCTCATAGCTGTATGTGAATCTCTGGCAGGAAGAGGGGTCTCCGTTATTGCTCTTTAAGATTGACATCTCGTACGAAAACTTTCCGCCGCTTAAATGCATTACTGCTGAAATTCTGGGGGTGTAGTTGGGGCCGTCGGGCTCAAACTCCCTGCATCTTAAGGACTGTTCAAAAGTCTCGCCCTTGCTCATTCCATCGTAGATGGTGTCTGTCTGATCTCCGTTGGTTACGATGGTATCATCTCCGAGTACTCTGACCGGTGCGTAGATGATAAGGCTGGGGTCCTCAAGCTTTGACGGATCGAACGCCTGCGTACGGATGCCTTCCCCTTCGGTAACAAATACTCTGTTGCGGCTGTTGACACTTCTACCCATAATAAAGTATGCGGTAACGGCTTTTTTACCGTCGGGAGTAACTCCCACCACAATTCCTCTTCCGGGGTACGCGTTGGTGCTCAGTTCGTGTTTCATCGATGTCATTTTTGGTTTTCTCCTCTTACTTTAGATATTTTTCCTCGAACTCTCTTTGGGGCAAAGGCTTATCAAAGTAGAATCCTTGGATATATTTAATTTTAAAGTTTTTAACAACATTATACTGGTCCGGAGTCTCGATACCTTCAACGCAGATCTTTACGCCTCTGGTCTGCGCAAGCTCGGCTACCATCTTGACGAATGCCTGTGAGTATGCGTCTTCCGCAAGGTCTTTGACGAAACTCTGGTCAACTTTGATTATATCAAAGGGAATTTCCCTTATATGGTTAAGCGAAGAATAACCCGTTCCGAAATCATCGAGAGCGATCGACACTCCGAGGGCTTTTATCTTTGAAAGGATACCGATCATACGCTGCATATCGTTTATCGCAAGGCTCTCGGTAACCTCAAGGGTAAGGTTCTTCGGAGAAAGTCCGGTCTCCTTAAGGGTATTCTCGACAATCTCTACTATATTATTTTGTAAAAGCTGAACTACGGAAAGGTTAACATTTACCTTCATATAGCCGTAGCCCCTGTCATTCCAGGATTTAACGGTCTTGCAGGCCTCTTTTAATACGTGGTCTCCGATAGGATTGATAAGTCCTAAGTACTCTGCAAGAGGGATGAAATCAACCGGCGATACAAAGCCGAGCTGCTTGCTGTCCCATCTTACCAAAGCTTCCGCTCCCACGCACTCCTCGAGTCCGTCTTCCACGTCGATTATAGGCTGATAGTAAACCTGGAACTCGCGATAATCGGTATCTTCCGCATCACGCATATTCTTTTCCATATCGAGTCTTCTGCCGGCGGCGGAATCCTGATCCGAGCTGTATCTTGCCATTCGGTTCTTACCGCTCTTTTTAGCCTCGTACATGGCGATATCGGCTTTGCGGATAAGTCCCTGAACCGTATTTCCGTTATCGGGGAAAGTAACAACGCCGATACTGGATGTACAGTAGTAATCCGAATCCTTAAGGAAGAAGGGCTTACTGAAAACATCCTTTATCTCGGTAAGAATAGCCTCAAATCTGTCGTATGACGAAGGCGGGATAAGGATAACAAATTCATCGCCGCCCATACGGTAGCAATTGTTCTCAACGCCGTGCACAGAGCGCATCGCGGAGGAGATTGACTTAAGAAGAACATCTCCGTACTGATGGCCGAGGCCGTCGTTGATATGCTTAAAGTCGTCGAGGTCAAGGTAAACAAGAGCTCCCCTTGTTCCGTCCTTCTCGACTTCATCGATAAGTCTTGCAAGGTCTCTCTCGCAGCACATACGGTTATAAAGTCCGGTAAGGAAATCGGTAAATGCCTGCTGCTCGATCTTGCTCTGGTGGAGCTTACGGTCGGTAACGTCGTAAAGGGAATAGAGAGTAGCGGCGGATCCGTCCATCCACTCGATTTCCTTTATACTTACTTCATACCAGCGGTCCAGCTTTGAATTGTAGATTTCTATGCCGCCGTCCTTACGCCTCCTTAGGCTGTCGACGATCATCGAATTAAGCTGTCCGTCTTTCCACTCATCTTCGAAAGTCTCGATGAGCATCTTGTTTACAAAGATGACTTTGCCGTTGTCTCTTCCGGTAAGATAGAAGGATACTCCGATATTGTTAAGGATATCCTCCAGAGCTCTGAAAGAGCCGGCAAGTGAATTTTTATTTATTCGGGTAACGAGGATGTTTTGGATAATTCTGACAGCGTCTGAGACAAACCTGATCTCATCCGCAGTCCATTCTCTCTCGCCCTCGTAGTTTTTAAACATAGCGATCATACTGCCGCTTCCGTCGGCTTTGCCAAGGATGGGCATTGTAATGATCGAAGAGATTCCGGCTCCCGAAAAGGGGTTGCCATGGTCGGCAGAGAGCGCGGCGGATGACATTATAACCGGTGCATCCTTGCTGATAGCCTGCATCAGGGTATCTTCCGTTCCCTCGGAAATTGCAGGAGGAAGTACTCCTATACGCTTTGTCTCGGCAAGCACACCCATCTTTCCGCGTCCGTCGTCATCGCGATAGATCTTTGCCTCGTCTACCATTAAATAACCGGCGGTTATCTCAAGCCAAAGCTGAAGCACGGTCTCCGTTCCGGCCTTGCTGTCAAGAAGGTTAACAAGAGAAGAGCTGGCCTTGTAGGCTCTGCCCATAAGTCTGTGCTCCGACTCCGCGTCTTTTTTCTTTATATTTTCAATCTCGGCATCTATAAGATTAAGTCTGCCGGCGTATATCATCGAACAGGTATCACGGAGCATATCCGTCCTGTCGAACATTTCTTTCTCGGTAAGCTTTCCGCTGGCGGCAAGGAGCCAGACAGAAACCATTTCGTTCTCGATTCTTATTGCGACTGCTGCCAGATAGAATCCGTCAGGCTCTCCCTCGGGAGTAATGCGGATGGTTCTGACATCCTCGATGTTGTCCTCGGTAACCGCTTCGAAGAGCTCTTTAACAACATCAAGCTTTACAAATTCCTTCTCCCATCCCTCTTCATCCGTAATCCCCGGCAGGCTTCCGGCAGCGCCTATTATCTCTCCGCCAATCTCGCAGCAAACCGCTGCAACCTGCGCAACACGGCAATATTCGTCCTGCAGTTTCTTAAGTGATTTTAAATTAATAACTTCGTTATAATCGGTTTTTATCATCAACTAAATCTCACTTTCGGGCACGCAAAGAACACCTAGCCCATTTTCTTCAATATTGTAACATAAACGGGCGAGTTTTTAAACCTACAAAAACAAAATGAACCCCCACCCCCGTCCCCCTGTGTCAAAAAAATGACCCCCCAACCCCGTCCCGGGGTGTCATTTTGGGCGCAGGTGGGCACAAAAAAACCGCGGTCCTTGAAAGGATCGCGGTTTTTTGTATTTATTAGTTTGCTTCGATGCTGTAGTTGGGAGCTTCCTTTGTGATGTGGATGTCGTGAGGATGGCTCTCCTTTAAGGATGCAGCGGAAATCTTTACGAATCTTCCCTTCTCGGTAAGTTCGGGGATGCTTGCCGCTCCGCAGTATCCCATACCGGAACGAAGTCCGCCGAGGAGCTGGAAGATGGTATCTTCTACCATTCCCTTGTAAGCTACGCGGCCTTCAACGCCTTCGGGTACAAGCTTCTTTGCGTTTTCCTGGAAGTAGCGGTCCTTGGAACCGTTCTCCATAGCTGCGATGGAGCCCATTCCGCGGTAAACCTTGTATTTTCTTCCCTGATAGAGCTCAAAGTCTCCGGGGCTCTCTTCGCATCCTGCAAACATTGAACCCATCATGCAGCAGCTTCCGCCGGCTGCAAGAGCTTTTGTAACATCTCCGGAGTACTTGATACCGCCGTCGGCGATGATGGGAACTCCGTATTCGCTTGAAGCTCTGTAAGCTTCCATAATAGCTGTGATCTGGGGTACACCGATACCTGCAACGACACGTGTTGTGCAGATAGATCCGGGTCCGATACCAACCTTAACGGCGTCCGCACCTGCCTCGATAAGAGCCTTTGTTCCTTCGTAGGTAGCTACGTTTCCGGCAATAACCTGAAGATCGGGATATTTTTCCTTGATCATCTTTACGCAGTTAAGTACGTTCTGTGAGTGGCCGTGAGCAGAGTCAAGTACGATAACGTCAACATGAGCGTTAACAAGAGCTTCTACTCTGTCAAGTACATTGGCGGTAATACCAACGCCTGCACCGCAAAGAAGTCTTCCCTGGGAATCCTTGGCAGCGAGAGGATACTTGATAGCCTTCTCAATATCTTTAATAGTAATAAGTCCTTTTAAATTGAAGTCGTCATCAACGATAGGAAGCTTTTCTTTTCTGGCAGCGCCAAGAATCTTCTTTGCTTCTTCGAGGGTGATTCCTTCTTTAGCGGTTACAAGATTCTCGCTTGTCATGCACTCGCGGATCTTCTTGGTATAGTCTGTCTCGAACTTAAGATCGCGGTTTGTGATGATTCCGACAAGCTTCTTGCCCTCTGTGATAGGCACACCCGAAATACGGAACTTGCCCATAAGCTCGTCCGCATCAGCAAGAGAATGATCGGGGCTGAGTGAAAAAGGATCGGTGATAACTCCGTTTTCTGAGCGCTTAACCTTGTCAACTTCGTCAGCCTGCGCTTCGATTGACATGTTCTTATGGATGATTCCGATACCACCCTGTCTGGCCATAGCGATAGCCATGCGGTGTTCCGTAACGGTATCCATGCCCGCACTCATAAGCGGAATATTAAGTTTGATTTTCTTGGTGAGCCAGGTAGAAACATCCACTTGATTGGGAATGACCTGGGAGTAAGCGGGAACCAGCAGCACATCATCAAATGTGATGCCTTCAGCGATAATCTGTGCCATTTTTTTACTCCTCTTGTGAAAACTAAATTTTAAATACTATAAAACATTTACCAATAATTTACAAGAAAAAATTTTCCTATTGCACTACCGCGTTGAAGCGGAAAACAATGGCCCACGAAACCCAAAATGAGTTGATCATCAATCAGAGAAAACCTTCCTGGGAGCTGCGTTTTTCATTATCTTTACAAGCTCTTCGTTAGGCGAGATAAGAATCTGCTCTTTTCCTTCATAGAAGATAACAAATCTTTTGTCCGGCTGTTCTTCGATTCCTATACTGTAATCCTTGGGCTTATCCGAGAGCTTTCCGAAGTTGTCAAGATGATAGGACCCTATGGGGGCGATTACAAGAACCTTATCGAAGTCGTATGTTGCAACTCTTTTTCTCTTTGCCTGGTTGTAAATCTTATCGATAACGAGTTCCTTATCTATATAGAGGTATTCGTACTCAACATCGGTGTACTGGCTTGAAACATAGATGCCGACTCCGAAAGCGATCACAACGATCAAAAGGACAAACCATCCTGTAATAAACATCGCAACCACAGTAGCGGCAAGCAGTACGATAAAAAGAACTCTGAGAGCCTTTGCAAGGGTGTTGGGGCGGCCTTTTACAAGGCATTCTACGTAAGCGTCACTCATTTTAAAAATCTCCTTAGGTTAAATATTACTCTGAAATCAGAGGTATATATCTTAAAAGGGCATCCTGCCAGGTGGGAAGAGGCTCAAATCCGGCCTCTTTAAGCTTGCTCTTATCGAGCCTGCTGTTAAAAGGTCTTGCGGCTTTTGAAAGCCCGTATTCCGCTGTTGTTACGGGAGTAACCTTTGTTTTCAGCCCCGCTACCTTGTAAATTTCCTTTGTAAAGTCATACCAGGAAATGAATCCGCCCTCGTTGGTCGCATGATAGTATCCGTATTTATCGGTAACGATCATATCCGCCAGAAGCCTTGAAAGATCAAGGGTGTAAGTCGGGGTTCCCATCTGGTCGCAGACGACTCTGACCTCGTCATGACTCTTTCCGACATTCAGCATGGTCTTGACGAAGTTCTTTCCGTTTTGCCCAAAAACCCAGGCAATACGTACGATAAAGAATTTATCAAGGATTCCGGAAACGGCCTTTTCCCCCGCAAGCTTAGACTCACCGTATACATTTAAGGGCCTATAATCCTTGCAGTCCGGATCCCAGGGCTTTTCGCCCTGCCCGTCAAACACGTAGTCCGTGGAGATATAGAGCATTTTTGCATCTACTGATTTAGCGGCCTCGGCGATATTTCTCGTTCCGCCTTCATTTATCGCAAAAACCTTTTCTTTTTTGTCTTCATCCTCCGCAAGATCAACTGCCGTCCAAGCCGCGCAGTGGATTATCGCATCCGGTCTTACTTTATTTATCAGTTCGGATACTGCCGCCTTGTCCGTAATATCAAGGCTAAAATAAGGCATCTTTGTAACGGCGCTGTTATCCTCGGCTCCGCTGTAGGCGGGAGCAAGATCGGTTCCGATGCCTTCTATATTTCTTTTATCAAGCTCGTTCATAACATCATGTCCGAGCTGTCCTGCCACACCTGTGACCAAAATTTTCATAAAACTGCATCCTCCAAAATGGATTTTTCCGCAATTTTGCCGATTTTATCTAAGTATATCACATAAATCATCAAAATTATTACGAGAAGTATTAATTTTTTCTTATAAATATGATAAATTTATGTAGTAACCCTTTAATAGGATAAAGTTTTCCGATTATTGCAGATAAAATATGAAAAGACAATTATTTCGGAAAATTTCATATATGGCTGCCTCGCTAGCTTTGGCAGCATCTCTTACCGGGTGCGCAGGGTCGGCTCCCTCAACCGGTGGAGATATAACGCCGCCGGCTTCGCAAGGTCAGCCCGCCGATTCCCCATCGCAATCCCCTGCTCCCGTAGCGGAAACGCCCCCTGCAGAGCCCGTCAAGGGAAGCCGCGACAACACCATCCGTTGTCTTGTTCCTTTGCAGGACGGTGTAAACCTCATAGAAAGCGATGTCGCTTCGATCGATTTTTCCCATTCTGATGACGGATACGTCAGTGTTAAATACTTCGGCCAGGTGCCCATCATAAAGCTTCGTGTCACAGGACCGGATGAAGTTGTTTACACATACGACCTTAAGACCAATGACTACGAGGTATTTCCTTTGACGGGCGGAAACGGAGACTATACCATAGCCGTCTACGAAAACATCGAAGGAACCCAGTACGCAGTTGCAATGTCAGAGGTGATAAATGTAACGATAGCCGATGAGCTTACTCCTTACCTTTATCCAAATCAATATGTTAATTTCTCGGAAAACAGCAAATGCGTTAAAATGGCATCGGACCTTGTTTACAGCTGCAATTCGGACCTTGAAGCCGTTTCCGCCGTCTACGATTACATTATAAACAACATCACTTACGATACGGCAAAAGCCGAAAGCAAGCCTACCAATTACGTTCCCGATGTGGATCACATACTTGATATCAAAACGGGAATCTGCCTCGACTACGCTTCCCTTATGTGTTCGATGCTCAGAAGCCAGGGAATCCCCACAAGGCTCGAGATCGGATATGCCGCCGATGCATACCACGCATGGATAAGCGTTCATATAGACGATATCGGCTGGGTCAACGGAATCATCGAATTTACCGGAGATACCTGGGAACTTATGGATCCCACCTTCGGAGCAAGTACCAACGATGCTGCTTTAAAGAAATTTATTGGTGACGGAACCAATTACACACTTCAGAAAATATATTGAGGAAATTAAAATGGCAAATCAAAAGAGTCTTTCAAACGAAGAAATTGCATCATTTTTCAGACAGACCTCCATGCTTTTCTCAGCAGGTATCGGCCCCAGAGACGCGATGCAGATCCTGCTCGGAGACAGTAAAAACGAAAAAGGCCGCGAGCTGATAACTCAGATACGCGACACCTGCCGAAAGGGCGAGACCTTCTCAACCGCGCTTTCCGAGACAAAGGTATTTCCTGACTACGTTATCAATATGATCTCCCTCGGTGAGGAATCCGGAAAAACAGATACCTGTATGATCGCTCTTGCCGAGTTTTACGAAAAAGAGCAGGCCATTTCCGAATCCTTAAGAGGAGCCCTTACCTACCCGGTGGTTATGCTGATCATGATGCTTGTTGTAATCATCGTACTTGTAGGAAAGGTTATGCCTATCTTCCAGCAGGTATTTAACGAGCTCGGTACCGATATGACAGGATTTGCGGGCTCGATGCTCAAGATTGGACAGGCTCTCAACAATTACTCCATCGTATTTCTTTGCATCTTCGGAGTACTTGTTCTTTTCTATATTATTTCAAACCACACCGCCGCAGGGCGCAAGATAAGCCACAACTTCCTCGTTCATTTTCCTCTTACCAAGGGCTTCTACGAGAGCGTTGCCTGTGAACGTTTTGCAAGTTCCCTCGCCATCGCCATCTCCAGCGGTATGGATACATACTCCGGCCTCGATATGGCTAAAAAGATGGTTGAGCACCCCAAGATGTGCGAAAGAATCGATAAATGTAAAAATATGATCAGAGAGGGAAGCAACTTCTCCGAAGCTCTTTCCCACTCGGATATCTTCTCGAACCTTTATTCACAGATGGTTTCTGTCGGCTTTACAAGCGGTAATCCCGACACGGTCCTTATCCAGATTGCGGACGCATACGAAAAGCAGTCGACAAAGAAGATCCAGTCCATCCTCTCCGTACTTGAGCCTACGCTGGTAATCATCCTTTCACTTATCGTAGGTATGATCCTATTGTCGGTAATCCTTCCTCTTATGGGAATCATGTCAAGCATCGGATAAACAAAAGGGTAAATCAATGAACAGATTTGAACAGGCAACACCTTCGCCAATTAAATATGTTTCAAAATATCTGCCGATTGTGTTTTTCGTTGTGATACTGGTAGTGTTCTTTATACTTTTGGGAACGGTATCCGACGATACCTTAGCCCGCCAGAAGCAAAGCCTCGAAACCGCTCTTGAGCATGATATCGCTCAATGCTACGCCTTAGAGGGAATGTATCCGGCAGATGTTGATTATTTAACCAAGCATTACGGTCTTACCTATGACCATGATACCTTTGTTGTACAGTACACTTTTTACGGAGAAAACCTTTATCCGGATTACGTTGTGACTTTCAAATCCGGAGTATCTTTCTATTAAAGACCTTCCAGTGAGGAAACGATATGCAGCAAAAACAGACTCCTCATATTATTGATGTAATATTTGTGCTTGCGCTGTTCGGAGCCTTCGCCTTTTCAGCCGTAATGCTGATAATCGCCGGTTCTTCCATCTACCGCAACACCATCAACAATATGCAGGCCAATTTTGAAACAAGAACATCCAGTTCCTATATAAGCGAAAAGATGCGACAGGGCGGAAAGATCGGTACCCTTTCTTCCGATTACGGAGATGTACTTGCAATCTACAAAACAGTCGACAAGCGTGAGTACGCGACCTATCTGTACTGCCGTGACGGTTATCTTTGCGAGCTGTACGCCCCCGCCGATCACAACCTGACCCTCGGTCTTCTTGCCGCAGGCCAAAAAATCACAGAGCTTGAAACAATTGATGTCGAAGATACCGTTTCCGAAAACGTGATTGAAGTAAACCTTAGCCATAAAGACGGAGCTGTAAACAGACTTTTATTGCAAAACTACTCGGGAGAATCCCCTAATGAAACATTCTAAATCAGGACTTTTCCTTATGGAGATGATAGTGTGCATCCTGTTCTTCTCCCTGAGCGCCGCAGTAAGCGCCCAGATGTTTGCCAAGTCACACATCATCAGCCAGACCGCTATAAATGAAAACCACGCGGTAATAGAAGTTAATAATGTGGCGGAAGCTTTCTACGCAGAAAACGGAAATATAGCCGGGATTTCGGAAATCCTTTATCCCGGACTTTCTCTGACCACCCCCGAAAGCATTACCGTTTACTTTGACGCAGGATTTAACGCTGTTTCTTTTGACGGGGAAGCTGCGGCTTACTATGTAGAGTTAAAAACGGGCGACCTTAACGATAACCACACAAAAGACGGTACGGTCAGCTTCTACGATATGTCCGATACTTCCAAGCCGATTTACAGCCTTGACATAACCGTAAACGTCCCCCGTAGCGCTAAAGAGATCGAGTAATTGGAGCAAATATGGCTAAACAAAATTCCATCCTTGGAGAACAACCGAAAAATGCCCCCGAATTTAAACTAAATCCGGGGTCCACATCCATCCTTTTGATATTTGTAACGCTCTGCCTTGTTGCATTTGCCGTGCTTTGCGTTGTCAGCTCAAATTCTGACAGAAAGCTTGGCGGCAAGGTTATAAACAGAACGGGCGAATATTACGCCGCCTGCAACAGAGCCCAGAGCCTCATAGCCGATATCGACCACGAGCTCCTCAGCGCGTATAAGTTTGCCAAAGGAGATGAGGAAGTTTTCTACAACTCCGTCGGCGGAAGCTCGAGATCGTTTGTTATCGACATCAATTCAAAGCAGAAGCTTTATGTAGAGCTGTCCCTGCTATACCCGAAGGAGGGATCCGACGACCCCTTCTACAAGATCACTTCCTGGAAAGTCAGCTCCGGCAGCTCCGGCAGCACCATCACTATCGAGTAAAATGACCAGGGGGGACGGGGATGGGGGTTCATTTTAGGAGTATTTATAAAATGAACCCCCATCCCCGTCCCCCCGGGTCATTTTACAAAAAAAACGCAGCCCTTATCCAAGGGTTGCGTTTTTAAGTGTCATAAAGGCAAAATCCGCTTCCAGATATATGTCAAATGTTCCGATCACTGTAATTTCTTCGCCATTTGCCGGGAAATCATTCGGGTAAGTATAAGCGTCCGTAGGTACAAATTCTATTCCCTGTGAACAGCAGGCCAGCGCATCCTCAATAATGCAGGCATGGTATTCATTACCGCTGTTTGAATCATAATAATAGCTGTAAGATCCCCTCATTTTAATGGTCTTTCCGATATAGTCGTTCGGTCTGGCCATCATATTATAAACCTCAGCATAGACCATGTCCTTGCCCATAACCGTAAGATCTATATCGATTGCTCCGCTCTCAGTGCTACCTGCGCTTGCGGTGTTCTCCTCTTTATTTCCCTCTGCTTCAGTCGTATCCTGCTCTTCTTTTTCAGGGCTTAGTTCTGTCTCACCAACCCCATCTTCATCACTCATAGGATAATCTCCTGAAGCTAAGATGTCGTCAAGCGAGCCGGTACTTGTTTCCGTAGTTTCGCTACTATCGCTATTCTTCTCTTCTGCTTTGGCATCTTCCTTATCCATCTCCGATTGGATAACCTGAGCTATGCTCTGTGTACCGCTGACATTATGCGTTGAAGCTGACCCGTCCGAGCAGCCCGTCAAACAGATCATTGCCACCGCTAACACACATATGCACAATAACTTCTTTTTTGCCATTTTCGTCCTCCGGTTATCTTCCTCCGGTTATCTTTCCTATTACCCAGCAGATTCCGAATACAACCACGTCTACGGCAACGATGGTGGAGCCGATAGGTGTCTCGGCGAGGATTGAGACTATAAGTCCCAAAAGAGCGCAGATAACGGATATGATAGCAGAGAAAATTGTAACCTGTTTAAAGTTTCTAAATATCCTCATAGCCGAAAGCGCAGGGAATATTACGAGCGCGGAAATGAGGAGGGAACCTACAAGGTTCATTGCCAGTACTATTATAACTGCAATTACGATAGCGATCAAAAGGTTATAAGCGTTTGTTTTAACTCCGCTCGCCTTTGAGAAATCTTCATCGAAGGTCACGGCAAATATCTTGTTGTAGAAAAAGATAAATATAGCCACAACCAGCACAGAAAGCACAATGCAAAGGATAACTTCCTTCGGCTTAAGAGTAAGTATTGATGTCGCTCCGAAAAGCGTACTGCACACATCTCCCGAAAGGTTTGAAGAGGTGGAAAATACGTTCATGATAAGGTAGCCGAAAGCAAGCGCTCCGACACTTATCATCGCGATAGCGGCATCACCCTTTATCTTTGCATTATTGCCTTTTCTAAGGAGCAGTACAGCGCTTAAAACCGTTACAGGAAGTATAAGCAGCATATTGTTGGTCAGCTTAAGGACTGTAGCCACAGCCATAGCTCCGAAAGCTACATGCGAAAGACCGTCTCCGATATAAGAAAAGCGCTTAAGCACAAGGGTCACCCCAAGAAGGGATGAGCAAAGAGCGATAAGTACCGCTACGATTATGGCATATCTTACAAAGGGATACTGGAGATACATAATAAGTTTGTCAATCATCTTTTTATACCTCCTCTCCCAAGAAATTGCGGCCAAGACTGCTTTCAAGATAGTCTTTTTTTGTTCCGAAATAAATCGTCTCTCCGATGTGGAGAATATGGCTTGCATACTTTAAGGCCGCAGAAATATCGTGCGAGATCATAATAATACTGATTCCCTCTTTATTAAGGCTCTCGATCAGCGCATACATCTCCGCAGTAACCTTAGGATCAAGTCCCGCTACAGGCTCGTCAAGAAGAAGGAGCTTTCCTGTCGCGCAAAGGGCTCTTGCCAAAAGGACGCGCTGCTGCTGACCGCCTGAGAGTTCTCTGTAGCACCTGTCTTTAAGATGAGTGATTCCCATCTTTTCCATATTATCTTCCGCGAGCTTTTTCTCCGCCTTGTTATAAAAAGGTCTGAGACCGGTCTTTGCCTGGCATCCCGATAAAACAATCTCTCTTACCGCTGCGGGAAAATCTCTCTGTACAAGGGTTTGCTGAGGCAGATAGCCTATATCCTTTTTCGTAAGTCCGTCTCCGAAAGTGATGGTTCCGCCATAGGGCTTTTGAAGTCCAAGAAGCGTCTTCATCAAAGTCGTTTTACCGGAACCGTTTTCGCCAACGATACACAAATAATCGCCCTTATTTATTTCAAATGATAAATCCGTTAATATAGCCTGATTATCGTATCCCAGCGACAGACTATCTGCTTTCAGCAGTGCCATTTTAAAATCCTCCGATTAATTGAGAGCTTTCTTTAAAACCTCAAGATTGCTCATCATAATTCCGAGATAAGTCGTACCTTCCTTCACATCTTTAGATGTGGTAGACTGCATAGAGTCAAGCGTAAGTACGTCCATATCCTTGCCATTTGTGTTATTGATAATTGTATCTGCGATGTCTGCCTTTGTTCCCTCGATCTTCATTACATGCTTTAAGCCAAGTTCATCGACCTTATTTGCTAGGAACACGATGGTCTCAAAGCTTGCTTCGGTCTCAGCCGAGCATCCTACAAATGCAGCATAATAATCGAGTCCGTAGTCGTCCACAAGGTATCTGAAGGGGAATCTGTCGCCAAACAAAACTGTCTTAACCTCGGCTGCAGATGTAACCGCTTCATACTGCTTATCAAGTTTATCAAGTTCAGCCTTGTAGGAATCAAGGTTTGTTCTGTAACTTTCAGCGTTAGCAGCATCGATCTTTTCAAGACCGGCCTCGATAGCATCGCAGATCACAGCAGTATTCTTAAGAGAAAGCCAAACATGTTCGTCAAACTCTATCTCTCCCTCTTCATGCTCATGGTCGTGGTCATCTTCATGGTCATTCTCTTCGCCCTCTTCATGGTCGTGATCCTCGTCCTCATGGTCATGCTCCATGCCTTCCTTAACTTCCTCGGCCTTTACACTCTCTCCGAGGGTCTCAAGAAGGTTTATAACAACCATATCTTTATTCTTTGCTTCCGAGAGAGCATCCTCTACCCACTCATCGGATTCGCCGCCTACATATATAAACATATCGCAGTCGGAAATCTTAGCGATGTCAACCGCAGTAGGCTGATAGCTGTGAAGGTCCACCCCATTGTCAAGAAGCATAGTAACATCGATATTGTCGATATCCCAGGCGATATTCTTTACCCAGTCATACTCAGGGAAAATAGTTGCAACAACGCTTATCTTACCGGAAGCATCTCCGGCTGCTGACGTATTTGTTCCACATGCCGCAAGGCAGGTTACTGCATAAAAAGCTACTAAAATAGCTGAAATAATCTTTTTCATAATTGCTCCTTAATGATCATATCTTTTTATATTTATCGCTTACAATACATATATTTATCAGATCAATCATTAAGCCTTACTTTGTATGAGACCAAAGACCTTTCCGCACATACAGATTTAAATCTGCCCGCTTCAAAGATTGCCGCAAATACTATTCCGAAGGATATAAGAACCGGCGTTGCAAAATTAAGAATTTTGACGCTTGCCTCGCATATGCTTAATACCTCGCAGATAGGACAGTCTTCTCCGCTACAGTCATGGTGAAATTCTTCGCCCGATATGTATGACGAGAAAAGGACCGTGAACATAAAGCAAAGAACAAAGATTCCCGCGACGGCTATCTTAGCGATGTCTATTCTGTTTTTTTCGTTTCTTCTTTTTGACATTTCTCGCATATTCCGTACAAAACCGTTCTTGAAGGGTCGATCTTAAAGTTGTGATGGCCCAAAAGGTGATGTTCCAGCTCCTGCATCTCGTTGCATTTAAGATGGATAAGCCTTCCGCAGTTCTCACACTTTAAATGAATGCAGGAAACTTTTTCCTCTTCGGATTCATCCCCTATATACTCGTAGCAAGCTGAGCTGTTGACATCAACTATATACTTGTTGACAAGCCCCTCCTCCACAAGTTTATCCATCTGCCTGTAAATAGTCGACTGTCCCACAGAAAGCCCCATATCGCGGATATGGTCATTCATATCGGCGATGGTAACATGCCCGTCTTTTTTAGACTTTAAGAAGTCTAAAATAATCTCCTGCTGTTTAGTTTTATATTTTGGTCTAATTCCCATTTTCTATCCTTCATAAACTTCAGTTTTAAAAGCAAAATTGAGAATCGTTCCCAAAATCAATTTGAGAACCATTCCCAACTTTACTACCAATCCTTATATTTGTCAATGAAATAATAGACTTTTAAGAAAAAAATCAGGGAGCTTTTTGCTCCCTGATTAATAATATTGTCTTTTTGATAAAAGTTTATCGTTTACTCTTCCTCAGAAGACTCGGCTGTTGCAACAGCATCTGCATTCTCAGCACCGTCCTCAACCTCTTCGAACTCATCGAAATCGATGGTGTCGATGGTGTTGTCGGTAGAGAGGGCAGTATTGCGGTATCTTCTAAGACCGGTACCTGCAGGAATAAGTTTACCGATGATAACGTTCTCCTTGAGTCCGATAAGGGGATCGATACGTCCCTTAATAGCTGCATCGGTAAGAACCTTGGTGGTCTCCTGGAAGGATGCTGCTGACATGAAGGAGTCAGTTGCAAGAGCTGCCTTGGTAATACCAAGGATGATTCTCTTTCCTTCAGCGGGCTGCTTGCCTGCTTTAACAAGCTCTTCGTTGGTGTCTTCGAATTCTACGAAGTCAACCATAGTTCCGGGAAGATATGAAGAATCTCCGCTCTCATCCACGCGAACCTTCTTGAGCATCTGACGTACAAGTACTTCGATATGCTTGTCTGCGATATCAACACCCTGGAGACGATATACACGCTGAACTTCTCTAAGGAGGTAATCCTGTACGGCTCTGATACCCTTAATGTTCATAAGATCGTGAGGATATACTGAACCTTCGGTAAGCTCGTCACCTGCCTCAAGCTCCTGTCCGTCTACTACCTTGATACGTGATCCGTAAGGGATAAGGTATGCCTTACTTCTGGGCTGTCCGTTCTCGTCGACACCGGAAACAACAACTTCACGCTTCTTCTTTGTATCTCTGATTTCAACGGTTCCGCCGAAGTCACAGATAATAGCAAGTCCCTTGGGCTTTCTTGCCTCGAAAAGCTCCTCGACACGGGGAAGACCCTGTGTAATGTTATCTCCTGCAACACCTCCGGTATGGAATGTTCTCATGGTAAGCTGTGTACCGGGCTCACCGATGGACTGTGCTGCGATGATTCCGACTGCTTCACCTACCTGAACGGGCTCTCCGGTAGCCATGTTAGCGCCGTAGCACTTAGAACAGATACCGTTCTTTGAGCGGCAGGTAAGAATTGTACGGATCTTAACCTTGGTAACAGGATTTCCGTCTTTATCAACGCCATCCTTTAAGATAGCGGCTGCTCTTGCGGGTGTGATCATATGATTCTTCTTAACAAGAACCTTTCCGTCCTTGTCGCAGATATCTTCGCAAGATGTTCTTCCGGTAATACGATCCTTGAGGCTCTCGATGGTTTCTTTACCATCCATAAATGCCTTTACGGTCATTCCGGGGATCTCGTCTCTTCCTACTGCACAGTCATCATCGTGAATAACGAGCTGCTGGGATACGTCTACCATTCGACGGGTAAGGTATCCGGAGTCTGCTGTACGGAGCGCTGTATCAGAAAGTCCCTTACGAGCACCGTGTGCTGAAAGGAAATACTCCAGAACATCGAGTCCTTCACGGAAGTTTGACTTAATAGGAAGTTCGATGGTGTGACCTGATGTATCCGCCATAAGTCCACGCATACCTGCAAGCTGCTTGATCTGCTGGTTGGATCCACGGGCACCGGAGTCAGCCATCATGAATATGTTATTGTATTTATCAAGTCCCTTAAGAAGGCTCTCGGTAAGCTGAGCATCGGTCTTGTTCCAGGTCTCGATAACAAGACGATAACGCTCTTCCTCGGTTGAAAGACCACGACGATATCTCATAGCGATCTCATCAACGGTATTCTGTGCTTTTGCAAGAAGCTCAGGCTTGTCAGCAGGCACGGTCATATCTGAAATAGATACGGTCATAGCTGCTCTTGTTGAATACTTGTAACCGATTGCCTTAACATCATCAAGAACCTCAGCGGTCTTAAATGCACCATGGTTGTTGATGACTCTCTCAAGGATCTGCTTAAGCTGTTTCTTACCAACAAGGAAATCAACTTCGGGCTTTAAGAAATCTTCAGGGTTGGTTCTGTCAACATATCCAAGATCCTGAGGAAGGATTTCATTGAAGAAAAGTCTTCCGAGGGTAGTTGATACGGTACCTGTGATGATCTCGCCCTTAGCGTTAGCCTTGCTTACACGTACATTTACTCTTGAATGAAGAGTGATGTATCCATTCTCGTACGCAAGGATAGCTTCGTTCATATCCTTGAAATTCATTCCCTCACCGGGCTCAGGTCTCTTGTCTCCGACAGAAAGACCTCTCTCCTGAGTCAGATAGTAAATACCAAGTACCATATCCTGTGAAGGAACGGCAACAGGGCCACCGTCTGAAGGCTTAAGGAGGTTGTTAGGTGAGAGGAGAAGGAATCTACACTCTGCCTGCGCCTCTACTGAAAGAGGAAGGTGAACAGCCATCTGGTCTCCATCGAAGTCTGCGTTGAACGCGGTACATACGAGGGGATGAAGCTTGATTGCCTTACCTTCAACAAGGATGGGCTCGAAAGCCTGGATTCCAAGTCTGTGAAGTGTAGGAGCACGGTTAAGCATTACGGGATGCTCGCGGATTACGTCCTCGAGTACGTCCCAAATCTGGTTGTCCCAGTGCTCAACAAGCTTCTTGGCGTTCTTGATATTCTGGCTGATTCCACGGAATACAAGCTCTTTCATAACGAAGGGCTTGAAAAGCTCAAGAGCCATTTCCTTAGGAAGTCCGCACTGATAAATCTTAAGTTCGGGTCCAACGACGATAACGGAACGTCCGGAATAGTCAACACGCTTACCAAGGAGGTTCTGACGGAAACGTCCGGACTTACCTTTAAGCATATCTGAAAGGGACTTAAGAGGTCTGTTTCCGGGTCCGGTTACAGGGCGTCCTCTACGTCCGTTGTCGATAAGAGCATCGACAGCTTCCTGGAGCATTCTCTTCTCGTTTCTTACGATGATATCGGGAGCACCGAGTTCAAGGAGTCTGTTAAGACGGTTATTTCTGTTGATGATTCTTCTGTAAAGGTCGTTAAGGTCGGATGTAGCGAAACGTCCGCCGTCAAGCTGTACCATTGCACGAAGATCGGGAGGGATAACCGGAAGCACGTCAAGGATCATCCACTCGGGCTTATTTCCTGACTCGCAAAATGCTTCTACTACCTCAAGTCTCTTGATTACTCTGGCTCTCTTCTGGCCTGAAGAAGTTTCGAACTCTTCATGAAGCTCTGCCTTTTCCTTCTCAAGGTCTACCTCGGCAAGGAGTTCCTTAATAGCTTCGGCACCCATTCCTACACGGAATTCGTTGCCGTACTGCTCTCTCTTTGCCTGATATTCCATCTCGGTAAGGATCTTCTTTTTCTTGATATCGGAATCTTCTACTGTTCCGGGATCAAGTACGATATATGCTGCAAAATAGAGTACTTTCTCAAGATCTCTGGGAGAGATGTCGAGAATAAGTCCCATTCTGCTGGGGATACCCTTAAAGTACCAAATGTGTGAAACAGGTGCTGCAAGCTTGATGTGTCCCATACGCTCACGACGAACGCTGGACTTGGTAACTTCTACGCCGCACTTGTCGCAGACAATGCCTTTGTAACGGAGCTTCTTGTACTTTCCGCAGTGGCATTCCCAGTCCTTGCTGGGTCCGAAAATACGCTCGCAGAAAAGTCCGTCACGCTCAGGCTTAAGAGTACGATAGTTAATGGTCTCGGGCTTTGTAACTTCACCGTGTGACCACTCAAGAATCTTCTCAGGTGATGCAAGGCCTATCTTAATTGCATCAAATGTAATAGGCTGATAATTCATTGCTTCGGGCATTTTTGAATCTCCTTCTATAAATGTGATAAATGGGAGGGTTGCGCTGCAATCAATTACTGATCGTCATCATCGACATCAAAATCATCTCCGTCGAAATCGCTCTCATACTCATCGCTCTCAACAGCAACAAGCTCATCGCCCTCGAACTCCTGAGTCTGATATCCGCCTCTTGCAAGTGAAGAAGCGTCTGCATCGTACTTGCCGTCAAAATCAGTCTCGAAACGAGGATCGGTGTTATCACCATAATCAATGTTTTCTTTGAGTTCAACTTCTTCTCTGTTCTCATCAAGTACTCTGACATCAAGTCCGAGAGCCTGGAGTTCTTTGAGAAGAACCTTGAAGGATTCGGGAATTCCCGCATCGGGAATATTCTCGCCCTTAATAATAGCTTCGTAAGTCTTCACACGACCGATGATATCATCGGACTTAACGGTAAGGATCTCCTGAAGAGTGTAGGAAGCGCCGTATGCCTCGAGGGCCCAAACTTCCATCTCTCCGAAACGCTGTCCACCGAACTGTGCCTTACCGCCGAGAGGCTGCTGGGTAACCAGTGAGTAAGGACCGGTTGAACGTGCGTGGATCTTATCGTCAACGAGGTGGTGGAGCTTAAGGTAATGCATGTGACCGATTGTGGTAGGTCCGTCGAAGGGCTCACCGGTACGTCCGTCACGAAGCTGTACCTTACCGTCTGCAGAAATGGGAACGCCTTCCCAAAGCTTTCTGTGGTCGCGGTTCTCTGAGAGGTAATCATAAACCTCGGGGAGAAGCTCATCTTTATGGAGACTTGAGAATGTAGGCGCCTTCTTATCGAATTTCTCGCCGGACTTCTCAGCTTTCTCCTTAGCTTCCTTCTCATCGAAAGGAAGATTTACGTAATCGTTAGCAAGAAGCAGTGTATCCTGGATGTCTTTCTCGTTTGCACCGTCGAAGATAGGTGTTGCAACGTTAAATCCAAGTGCCTTTGCAGCAAGAGAAAGGTGAATCTCGAGCACCTGTCCGATGTTCATACGGGAAGGTACGCCCAAGGGGTTAAGCACGATATCAAGAGGACGTCCGTTAGGAAGGAAAGGCATATCCTCAACGGGAAGTACACGTGAAACGACACCCTTGTTACCGTGACGACCTGCCATCTTATCGCCGACGGAGATCTTTCTCTTCTGGGCGATGTAGATGCGAACCGACATATTTACGCCGGGAGCAAGCTCATCACTGTTTTCTCTTGTAAATACCTTGGCATCAACGATGATACCGTATTCTCCGTGAGGAACCTTAAGGGAAGTATCTCTTACTTCTCTTGCCTTCTCACCGAAGATTGCATGAAGGAGTCTCTCCTCTGCGGTAAGCTCGGTCTCACCCTTGGGAGTAACCTTACCTACAAGGATATCACCGGCGCGAACCTCAGCACCGATACGGATGATTCCTCTCTCGTCGAGGTTCTTAAGTGCTTCCTCGCCGACGTTGGGAACGTCTCTTGTGATCTCTTCGGGTCCGAGCTTGGTATCTCTTGCTTCTGCCTCATATTCTTCGATATGAAGTGAAGTGTATACATCATCTCTTACAAGGCGCTCTGAAAGGAGTACAGCGTCCTCGTAGTTGTAACCTTCCCAGGTCATGAATCCGATAAGAGGGTTCTTACCGAGTCCGAGCTCACCCTGTGAGGTGGAAGGTCCGTCGGCGATTACTTCGCCTTTTTTAACCTTATCGCCCTTAAATACGATAGGTCTCTGGTTATAGCAGTTACCCTGGTTGGAACGGGTGAATTTGCTGAGCTTATACTCGATCTCATCCCCGCCCTTAACCTTCTCGCGGATAATATCAGCGGATACGTAAGTAATCTCACCGTCTTCCTTGGCAACAACGCAGACACCTGAGTCAACAGCGGTCTTAACTTCCATACCGGTTCCTACAACAGGAGCCTCGGTAAGCATAAGAGGAACCGCCTGACGCTGCATGTTTGATCCCATCAGCGCACGGTTAGCGTCGTCGTTCTGAAGGAAAGGAATAAGCGCAGTAGCAACTGAGAATACCATCTTAGGAGATACGTCCATATAATCGAACATAGCCTTGGGGTATTCCTGAGTCTCATCACGGAAACGACCGGATACGGACTTTCTTACGAAATGTCCTTCTTCATCAAGCTGCTCGTTTGCCTGAGCTACATGGTAATTATCTTCCTCGTCCGCGGTCATATAAACAACTTCGTCGGTAACGCGAGGATTGGCTGGATCGGTCTTGTCGATCACACGGTAAGGTGCCTCAATAAAGCCATACTCATTGATGCGGGCATAGCTTGCGAGGGAGTTGATAAGTCCGATATTGGGACCTTCGGGGGTCTCAATGGGACACATTCTTCCGTAGTGTGAATAGTGTACGTCACGTACCTCGAATCCTGCACGGTCACGAGAAAGACCACCGGGTCCAAGGGCTGAGAGACGTCTCTTGTGAGTAAGCTCACCAAGAGGGTTATTCTGGTCCATGAACTGTGAAAGCTGTGAAGATCCGAAGAACTCCTTAACAGCAGCAGTTACGGGCTTAATATTGATAAGGCTCTGAGGAGATACATCCTCAGCGTCATGTGTACTCATACGCTCACGTACAACACGCTCCATACGTGAAAGTCCGATACGATACTGGTTCTGAAGAAGCTCACCTACCGCACGGATACGTCTGTTTCCGAGGTGGTCGATGTCATCGTCATTTCCGATACCGTACTCGAGATGCATATTGTAGTTGATGGATGCGAAAATATCATCCTTTGTGATGTGCTTGGGAACAAGCTCGTGTGCGTTTCTCTTAAGAGCTTCGCCGAGAGCTTCGGGATCCTCGCTGAACTCATCAAGGATGTCCTTAAGTACAGGATAGTAAACTTTCTCATGAATTCCGTAGTCTGCGGGGTCGCAATCAACGAAGTGAGTAAGCTCTACCATCATATTGGAAAGAACCTTCTCATTCTTTTCTTCTGTCTGGATAAGAACGAAGGGAACAGCGCTGTTCTGGATAAGATCAGCCATTTCTCTGTCTACCTTTGTTCCTGCAGCAGCAATAAGCTCGCCTGTGCCGGGGTCGATTACATCGGCAGCGAGAACATGTCCGCTGATACGGTTTCTGAATGAAAGCTTTTTATTGAATTTATAACGTCCAACCTTAGCAAGATCGTATCTTCTGGGATCGAAGAACATAGCATTGATAAGGCTCTGGGCACTCTCAACTGTAAGAGGCTCGCCGGGACGGATCTTGCGATAAAGCTCAAGAAGACCTGTCTCGTAGCTTCCGTCGGGAGCTTTCTCGTTAACTGAAGGATCCTTAGAGATAGATGCCTCGATCTTCTCTTCGTCTCCGAACATTTCTCTGATTTCCTGGTTTGTACCGAGTCCGAGCGCACGAAGAAGAACGGTAACGGGTACCTTTCTTGTACGGTCTACACGTACGTAGAATACGTTATTAGGATCGGTCTCATACTCCAACCACGCGCCACGATTGGGTATAACGGTACAACTGAAGAGTTCCTTACCGATCTTGTCGTGTCCGATACCGTAATAGATACCGGGGGAACGTACAAGCTGGCTGACGATAACTCTTTCAGCTCCATTTATAACAAAGGTTCCGGTCTCAGTCATAAGAGGCAGATCACCCATGAAAATATCATGTTCCTGAATGTTCTTGCTGTCTTCCTTATTGCGAAGACGCACTTTAACAAAGAGGGGAGCAGCGTATGTAGTATCACGCTCTTTACACTCTTCGATAGTATAATTCTTCTTCTCTTCTTTGAGTTCATAGCTTACAAACTCAAGACTAAGCGAATCGCTGTAGTCAGAGATAGGCGAAATATCGTCAAATACTTCCTGAAGTCCTTCTTCCAGAAACCACCGATAGGAGTTTATCTGAACTTCTACCAGATTAGGCATCTCCAGTACTTCCTTCTGTCTTGCGTAACTCATACGTGCGACTCTCGGACCACTGGTTGGACGGATTCTGTTCTTTTCCATTGACCTAATACCTCATTCTTTCTAAATTTGTGCATAGCATCACACAATAGCGCATCATCCATAATATCACGCTATTGTCAATAGGTCAAGGATTATTTTTTATTTTTGGAATATTTTTTTATAAGAATAATAGAAATATGACTAAAAATGGAAAGAGGTTGCCCGCATCCGATCTTGCGAATGCAGGCAACCGTTTAACTTACTACGCATAAAGCGTAGGAATCGGTCTGCTTTAAATTACTTAAGAGTAACCTTTGCGCCAGCCTCTTCAAGAGACTTCTTGATGTTCTCAGCGTCTTCCTTAGAAGCAGCCTCTTTAACAACCTTGGGAGCAGCCTCAACGAGGTCCTTTGCTTCCTTAAGTCCAAGTCCGGTTACCTCACGAACAACCTTGATAACCTTAACCTTCTCAGCGCCTACCTCAGTAAGCTCTACGTCGAACTCGGTCTTCTCTTCTGCTGCTGCGCCTGCTGCTGCTCCGGGAGCTGCCATAACAACGCCTGCTGCTGCAGATACGCCGAACTCTTCTTCTGCTGCCTTTACAAGATCATTGAGCTCAAGAACTGAAAGCTCTTTAATAGCGTCTAAAATTTCCTGAGTGGATAACTTAGCCATTTTTAAAATCCTCCATTAAAATTCAAAATAAATTGGTTTGTTTTGTAACGATTACTCTGCTGCTGTCTCAGCTGCTTCTGCTGCAGGTGCTTCTGCCTCTGCCTCAGCGGGAGCTGCTTCACAAGCTGAAGCGCCGCCTTTTTCAGCAACCTGATTGATAACACGAGCGAAGTTGGTGATGGGGCTCTTGAAGCTTCCAAGAAGTCTTGAAAGAAGCTCTTCTCTTGAAGGAATGCTTGCGATGTTTCCCATTCCCTTTGCATCATAAAGGGTTCCCTCTACGATACCTGCCTTAATCTCCAAAGCTTCTGCAGTCTTAGCAAACTTAGCAAGTACTCTTGCGGGTGCAGTTGCATCATCCTTGGAAACAGCGATTGCGGTAGGTCCTTCAAGATACTCGGTGAGAGACTCGAACTCGGTTCCTTTGATTGCTCTTGTGATGAAGGTGTTCTTGTATACCTTATAGGCTACACCTGCCTCACGAAGGCTCTTACGGAGCTGAGTGTCCTGCTCAACGGTAAGTCCACGATAGTCAACAACTACCATTGACTGCGCATCTTTGATGCACTCTGAAATCTCTGCCACGATGGGTGCTTTAATTTCAACCTTAGCCATTTTTTCTTTTTACCTCCTTATAGAATGGAGCCGAATCTTTAAAGATTATTCAAAGAAAAAACTCCCATACTGATTGACAGCATGGGAGAGAATTTCGTAAATAATTACTTAAATAATCTACCTCGGCGGGATTTACGTGCTTTCGCACACCTGCTGTCTTCGGCCTGGTATTTAAACCTTTGCTAAAATACCATAATATTATTTATATGTCAAGCCACTTTAAAAAATTAATACTTGGATGCATTAACCTTTACACCGGGGCCCATGGTGCTTGTAAGAGTGATGCTTCTAAGGTACTGTCCCTTAAGTGCGCTGGGCTTAGCCTTAGAAATAGCCTCCATAAGAGCATCGAAGTTTTGAGTAAGCTGCTCCTCGGTGAAGGAAGCCTTTCCTACGGGAACGTGTACGATGTTGCTCTTGTCGAGTCTGTACTCGATCTTACCGGCTTTGATATCGTTAACTGCCTTTGTTACATCCATGGTAACGGTTCCTGCCTTAGGGTTAGGCATAAGACCCTTAGGTCCGAGAACCTTACCGAGACGTCCTACAACGCCCATCATATCGGGAGTAGCAACTACTACATCGAAGTCAAGCCATCCATCGTTCTGAATCTTGGGAACGAGCTCTTCTCCGCCAACAAAGTCAGCACCTGCTGCCTGAGCTTCTGCCAGTTTATCGCCCTTAGCGATTACCAGTACTCTTACGGTCTTACCGGTTCCGTTAGGGAGAACTACTGCGCCACGAATCTGCTGGTCAGCGTGACGTCCGTCACAACCGGTTCTGATGTGTACTTCAATAGTCTCATCGAATTTTGCAGTAGCGGTCTTCTTTACAAGAGAGATAGCTTCTGCAGGCTCATATGCTACGCTGCGGTCAACAAGTTTTGCTGCCTCAGTATATTTCTTTCCGTGCTTCATTATAATTTCCTCCTAGGTTCAAGCGGCAATTTTCATTGCCTCCCATTAACTTAATATTGTAGTTATCCGAATTAGTCCTCTACGACAATACCCATGGAACGTGCAGTTCCTGCGATCATGCTCATAGCTGCCTCAACGCTTGCTGCGTTAAGATCGGGCATCTTAAGTTCTGCAATCTCTTTAACCTTAGCCTTAGAGATGGTAGCAACCTTAGTCTTGTTGGGAACTCCGGAACCACTCTTAATGTTGCATGCCTTCTTAAGAAGAACTGCAGCAGGGGGAGTCTTGGTTACGAAGCTGAAACTTCTGTCTGAGTAAACAGTGATGATAACGGGGATGATTGTGTCTCCCTTATCAGCTGTCTTAGCATTGAACTGCTTGGTGAACTCTACAATGTTTACACCATGCTGACCAAGTGCGGGACCTACCGGGGGCGCAGGTGTTGCCTTGCCGGCCGGAATCTGTAATTTAATATAGCCTTCTACTTTCTTTGCCATGATTGGCACCTCCTAAAATAAATGTGGTTAGGCGTGTACCTTAATAAGTACACTCCCACGACGGAACAAACTGCTTTCGCAGTATATATCACGAAGGGAATCCTTCGGACATACCAATTTCTTTTACGCCGCTTTCGCAGCTTTTATCAGCCGAGTTTTCTAACTTCGGCGAAGCTGAGCTCTACGGGAGTCTCACTGCCCTGGAAAAGTTCAACCTTTATGGTAACTGTCTGTTTGTTGTAGTCAATCTTTCTTACTACGCCGACAGTATCCTTCCAAACACCTGCAACGACTGCGATGGAATCGCCTTCGGCAAAGTCGATGCTGACGCTGTCTGTACGAATTCCGAGAGGCTTCATCTCTGCATCGGTAAGGGGAACAGCTTTGCTTCCCGGTCCGACAAATCCGGTAACGCCGCGGGTATTGCGGACAACATACCAGGTCTCGTCATTCATATCCATATTAACAAGAACATAACCGGGGAAGAGCTTTCTCTGAACGGTTCTCTTGTTACCGTTCTTTATCTCCACTACATCCTCTACGGGAACGCGTACTTCCAGAATCTGTTCTGCAAGAGCCTTGTTGTTCTCGATAGTCTTCTCGATGTCAGCCTTTACCTTGTTCTCATATCCTGAATATGTATGTACAACATACCATTTTGCTTCTGCCATTATGCCCTCCTTACAGCTGTGTAAGGAAGTTGACACCATTTTGAGCTCCGTAATCGAGAACTGCGATGATGACTCCCAGCACAATAGATATTATGACAACTGCAACAGACTGTTTGAAGGTAGTCTTCCTGTCAGGCCATGTAATTTTTCCAAACTCAGCCTTTACCCCACTGAAAAATCCGGGGCCTTTTTTCTTTGCGGAATCTTCCATATTGACCTCCGATTATCAAAAATTACTTGGTTTCCTTATGAAGAGTATGCTTCTTGCAGAAACGGCAATACTTCTTGATTTCCATACGGTCAGGCATGGTCTTCTTTTCCTTTGTGGTATTGTAGTTGCGCTGCTTGCATTCTGTGCAGGCAAGAGTGATCTTGGTACGCATTGTTTTTCCTCCGAATTCATTATGGTAGCTTTAAATCGCGCTACAAATATTGCACTAAAAAAAGAGTCGTGTTTTGACTCGCCCGATTACTATAACATAGTAACGGGGGCGAGTCAAGAAAAATTTTACAAATAATCCAGCGGGTTAACCTGAGTGCCGTTTATAAGGATCTCGAAGTGCAGGTGAGGTCCCGTGGAGTTACCGGTACTTCCGCTGTACGCTATAAGGTCGCCCTGGTTTACATACTGTCCCGCGGAAACAACAAGTTTGCTGCAGTGAGCGTATCTGGTCTGTCGTCCGTCCGGATGGTCGATGTAAACGACGTATCCGTATCCGCTTCCCCATCCGGCGCTTCTTACTGTACCACCGCTCGATGCATATACGGGAGTTCCGAGAGGAACATACCAGTCAACGCCCTTGTGGTAAGTACTTCCAATTCCTCCCGGTGACTTTCTGTAACCGAAGTAGGATGAAATACGTCCGCCGGAAATAGGTTTTACGTATGTAGGAGGAATCTGAGTTCCTCTTTCCACTATCTTGGGTACGGCTTCAAGCAGTATCTCTTCCTTGACGACTTCCTTTGAAACTTCCTTTTCGTTGGTGTAGTGCTTGTCAAGGATTGCTTTTCTGTAGCCGCTGGAAGGCTGCTGAAGTATCTTTGTCTGGGTCGTATACCACTCGTCATTATCTATATAGATAACATCCGCATCATATACTTCCTCTACGTATATCCTTTCAACTCTCTCTACCGAAAGCTCGGGCCCCGGTACCGTGATGGTGAGTACATCGCCAACATGGATCGTAGAGTTTACGGTTTCAAGCTTGTCGGGGTTTAAGGAAACCAGAGTCTCCATGGGTATATTCACCGCCATGGATATTCCCGAAAGGGTATCTCCGGATTTGATCTCGTACTCTCCCGGGGTTTCCTGTTCCTTGGTAACGGCTTCTATGGCATCGGCAAGACTCGTAACCTGTGAATTGGGAAGATATCCCTGTCCTATCTCAACTTCCTCGATAAAGTTCATGGCAAGTACTCCGAGTTCAAAATCCTCAAAGTTCTTGCTTTCCTCATCTTCTATCTCGGTAAGGCCCCAGGTTTTTGCATAATCGGCCACACCTTCCGCCGGAAGCTCGAACTCTTCCTTAACGACTTCTTCGCCCGAATACGTATCTATAACCGTCGGTGTGATAACATTAAAGTCTCTGTCCTGCGAATTGGAAAGCTCAACCTTAAATCTTCCGGAATCATCGTAGAGGTCCAGTGCCGCCTGTAAAACCTTTCTCGCGTCGTCAAGGTTTCTCAAGGTGATCATATAGTCCTCTATCTTGACCGTACAGGTTCTTTGCACATTCTGGTCAACAGTCTTGCTGAGGATTTTCTCCATCGCCTCCATAACCTTGGCGTCGGAGTCTACCTTGCCGAAAAGCCTCTCCTCTCCTCTTACATACAGATCCCCTGTCATAAACATCAGGGAGCTGCTCTTTGAAGCTATTGCTCTTCTTGATTCAATGAGAAGGTGTTCTGCCGACGCTTCATCGTCAACCACGCCGACGGCTTCTCCGTTAAGATATAAGTAGAAAGTATTATCGCCCGTATGTTCAAACTTCGGTATTCCGTTTAATAAGAAAAGAAGAATGATAAGTGTAAAAAGCGACGAAAATACAAAGGATAATTCTATTCTTTTATGTGTACGCTTAATAATTTCGTGTTTCATCTATATAATGCTGATTTCTGTATTTCTTAAAAAAGTCCCATGGCGCTGACCATGTTGTAGATCTGAAGCAGGAGTGAAACCCCGGATACGCAAAGAGCCACGATTGCAACCGTCTTGACAGCCTTTGTTTCGCCTAAGGTCTTCTTTCCATAATCCTTCACAGCCTCTTCTATGGGCTCAAGTTCATTGACCATAGAAGCCTGAATATTCTTATATATTCTGACACCTTCTTTGTGAAGGCTCTCGTCATTATTACCCGCTTTTTCGAGGGATTCGCCAAGCTCGTTAAGCTTGCGCTCCGCAGCCTCTAATTTATCCCTGATCTCCCCTATAGCTTCCTCGCTTGCGGAATTATCGGGAAGAGACAGATTTCCGATCCTGTTCTCTAAGGTACCAAGTTCGTCGCAAACCTGAGACAGCCTGTCAAGGCAACCCTGGTATTCGCTTACCTGTGTTTTTAAAAAATTCATCTGCTGAGCTTCGGCTTCGCCGTTTGCTCTGATCATTTCCTGTGCATTAAGCTTGGATGCGAGCTTGTCCATCAAGGTATCCATTATAATCCTCCAGATAGTCAAAAAAACATTAAAACTGCACACTTTCAGACAATACTAAATTTTATCATCTTTGGCAGTTCATTACAAGTCCATAAGCATTCTCTATATATTTGTGCAATATGCACAATTTTTTCTCGGATTTTTTGACTTGTCTGTAAATATTTACCAATCATTTACAGTGTGTTCATATTTTGTTAACATTTAATTGGTATAGTGTATTCAAGAACAAAGCAAAGTGTTATTCGATCATTTTTTCATAATCGCCCGGGTTTCGAAAGAGACTCGGGCACTCCTCATTTTATGGGCTTTTCGCGTATCCGCGAAGCCTTTTTTATTTATCCGGCTTTAGCTAAGGCCAATAAAACAAAAGACAAAACAACAGGCCTATCGGAGCCTTTCTCGATAAGCCTGCTGCCCTTTTACGCAACAAAAATAAATTTTCAAACGAATTATTTACGGCCCAGGTCCATGATCTCATCGTTAAGCTGAAGCATCTTGTCGTCCAGGTCGGACACCATCTTCGCGCAATCTACCAGCTCCTGAGAAATATGTGCCGGTACATCTCCTTCGAATTTATAATTGATCTTGTGCTCCAGGCTGGCCCAGAAGTCCATTGCTACGGTTCTTATCTGGATCTCAACCTTGGTATCCACCTTTCTGTCGGAGAGATAAACCGGGATTGTAATGATCATGTGATAACTTTTATAACCACTGGTCTTGGGGTAGGTAATGTAATCCTTAACCTTGATAACCTGTATGTCCTGCTGATGTTTGATCATCTCGGCAATACGATAGATATCCGAGGTGAAGGAGCATATGATCCTTATACCCGCTATGTCGTTAACATGATTTACCATATTCTCTATGGTAGAATCCAGGCCGTTCCTCTTTAATTTTTTAACAATACTTTCGGGAGTCTTTATCCTCGCCTTAATGTGCTCAATGGGGTTATACTGGTGTACATGCTGGAATTCCTCATTGAGGATTTCCATCTTCGTCTCCATTTGATGCAGAGCTGCGTTGTATAGGAGACTGACCTCCTGCCACGTCTCTATTCCGTCGTTCCCGCCTACTAGTTCCATTTAATTTACAGTTCCTTCTATTTTTTACGCGCGTGGATAACTTGTTCTTGAATTCATTATCCTTTATAATAATAGCATATTTTTTCTCAATTATCACTTATATTGCATTTTGTTAAACGTTTAAGTTGATTTTTTGTTAAAGATGCACAAAAAAAACATTTTTTATTAGTTTACTTTGATTGGATGAATGTATGAGAATCTGGGCAAGACAGTTTAAAGACACACATATGCTCTGCGACGAGCTTATCATAGACGAAAGCAAGGATACAAGGACACACAAGATCTTTAACGCCATAGAAGAGATTTCGAAACGTATGGACTTACCCGCCCCCATCTGGCTTGACAGAAATATAAAATCTTTTCAAAGAGGAAGTGTTGTCAGATTTGACCGTGATTCGTTCATAGAAGAAATCCCCTTCGACTACCTTGAAGTAAGGATAATCGAAGAGGACTGATTCAAAATAATACTTTGTCAGTATTTTCTTTAATATCCGTTCGGATTGTTCTTTTGCCATCTCCAGGAATCTTCGCACATCTCCTTGATTCCGTACTTAGCTTCCCAGCCCAGTTCTTTTTTCGCAAGAGAAGCATCTGCGTAGCAGGTGGCAATATCTCCGGGGCGGCGGGGTGCGATCTCGTAAGGCACCTTTACTCCCGTAGCTTCCTCAAAATTCTTTACGATATCCAGAACGCTGTATCCGTGGCCGGTACCTAAGTTGTAGATCTTAAGGCCCGCATTTTCCTCGATCTTATTAAGAGCCTTGACATGTCCTATTGCAAGATCGACAACATGGATATAATCTCTTACTCCGGTTCCGTCGGGAGTATCATAATCATTTCCGAATACATTTAAATGATCTCTCTTTCCCACAGCGACCTGAGTAATAAAAGGCATCAGGTTGTTGGGGATACCGTTGGGATTTTCTCCCATGGTTCCGGATTTATGAGCCCCGATGGGATTAAAGTATCTGAGCAAAATAACATTCCATTCATTATCCGCCTTCTGGATATCGGAAAGTATCTGTTCAAGCATAGACTTTGTCCAGCCGTAGGGGTTTGTGCATACGCCCTTGGGGCACTCCTCGGTAATCGGGATAAAGGCGGGATTTCCGTATACAGTAGCGCTGGACGAAAAGATGATGTTCTTGCAGCCGTGTTTTCTCATCACATCGACAAGAGTAAGAGTTCCGGCGATATTGTTTTCGTAGTATTCCCAGGGCTTTGCAACGGACTCTCCAACAGCCTTAAGCCCCGCAAAATGGATCACAGCATCGATATCTTCTTTTGAGAAGATATCCTCTAAGGCATCCCTGTCCAAAATATCCGCTTTATAAAAAGGAACTTTCTTTCCGGTGATGGCTTCCACTCTCTCCAGAGATTTCTCGCTGGAATTTGAAAGGTTGTCAAGTACAACAACTTCTCTTCCGTCGTTTTGGAGTTCAACCACCGTGTGGCTTCCGATAAATCCGGCACCGCCTGTAACAAGTATTTTTCCCATGTTTTTCACCTCATTTCAGAATAAGAAGGTAAATGCATACCTTTGTTTTCTTTACGGGTTAAGCGTACTTCAAAAAGCTACGCCCTACAACATTTAAATGTTTCGACTATATGTCAAAATGTTGCATTTATAAAACAACCCCATTTTTCTGAAGAAGAGCTCTTGCGCTCTCCACGGAGTCGACACCGGTCTTATTCTTAATAGGAGCAAATTCTTTCTCTCTGACCACCTCAAAAGGAAGGCAGCTTGCCATCTGATGGATCATATCAAGAACAAGGTTTTCAAACTTGTAACCGTTGGGTTCTTCGGGTTTTACAAGTTCTCCCTTCTCGTCGATATAGGGAATCTTCTTTTTAACGATATGCAGGGGCAGTTCTTCCTTGACGATCCTCTCAAGCTCGGCTACATCAAAAAGATAATTGAGGATTACTCCGAAGTTGTAAGCCGGGTCTCCCTTCTCATCCTTCGCATTCATAAGTTCGTCCGTAAGCTCGTAATACTCGACGATAGAAGGTCTGCCGTCCTCGAGGCACATTACTCCGACCTTCTCATCAGGAGCGCTCTTTTTAACGACTTTTGCTCCGACAACGCATTTTTTCTCAATCGTAGCGCCGACAAACACAGGATCACAGATTCTCTGAAGGACATTGTCCACAGCGAAAATATTGAACCATTCGATTCCGAAACTCTTGGCTTTATCCAAGAGGCCCGCTCTCATAAGGGAAATAAACCATCCGCCGTTACCGTTGGGAGATGTTGCCATGCGTCCCTTTTCCTCAAGATAGATTTTTCCGTTGTAATCCGTAGCGGGAGCCATCTCCTGCTTAAAGAAATGGATATACTCTTCGGGATATCCGAAGTAGTTTTTTTCTTTTAAGAAAGCTGTGGTTGCTTCATGGTTTTTCTCGCTTGTCATCACAAAGAGGTGAATATAAGCGTCCGCAGCCTTAACCACATCCATAAGATTATTTATAAGACATTCAAAAATGTAGAGTTCTCTCGTAAGTCCTACATTATACATTCCCTTGGGATTGTCGGAGCCGAGACGGGTTCCCATTCCTCCCGCAAGGAGCACGGCGCCCACCTTTCCGGCTTTAATGGCGTCAAGCCCGGTTTTTGTATACGTTTCTTTTCCAGACTCAATCTCGCTAAGCTCCATACACTTAAGGGGAGAAATCTTTCCCTTTGCATTAAGAGCATCGGGAGCTCCCACAGCGGAGAGGATGCTCATATCGGTGCTTTCGATCTGAGAAAGGAGATCGGCCTTCTGATTTTCAGAAAGCTCATCAAAGTATTTGAGAACATGTTCCTGGCCGTATTCGGTCAGTTTTTTAGTTATTGATTCAGGTATCATATTATCCTCCATAACCCTCTTTAAAGGTACTTAGAGTATGATACCATATTTTAGCTTTTTCTTACAGCCCGGACAAAAGAGAAAATTTTCTCGCGGCTCTTTTTAAGACCCGTTTCATCCTCTACCCCCGATGAGGTATCCACTCCGCAAAGTCCGGTTTCCTTCAGGGCTTCCCTTACGTTTAAAGGATTCAAACCACCGGCAAGAAGGATCGGTTTTTCCTTATAAAGATCGAGATGAAGCTCCTTTAAAAGCGCGTAGTCAAATGCCATACCGCTTCCCGGGATTCCGGCATCAAATATAAATCCCCATATTCTCTCATCGGATTTATATTTCTCAAACTCATGCATATTGCTGACATTAAAAGCGCGGATGACAGGGACTAAAGCGCCATCAAGAACATCCCCGGCAAGTTCGCCGTGAATCTGGATATAGTCAAATCCCGCATCTTTAATCTGCGATACGGTAAAGGCATCGGGCGAAACGGTTACCGCTACTGTTTTAAGGCCGAGACTTTTCGCATAGTCCGTCAGCTTCTCAGCTTCCGAAATCTCGACATTTCTCTTGCTCTTTGGATAAAACACGACAATACCGCCAAGGTCGGCTTCGGCCTCGGCGGTCCATCTTATCTCATCTTTTGTTTTCAGACCACAGATCTTGACAATACTCATTGGTTACTTAAGAACCTTTTCTTTGTATTTTTCAACTTCCTCGATGTAGAGCTTTCCGATGGGGGACAGTGGAACATTCTTCCTCTTGATATAACCAATGGTCATAAGGTCCTCATCCTTAAGTCTGACAGCGCAATACTCTTCTCCGTTTAAGTCTTCACAGATGATACCGGAGCAAAGGGTAAATCCGTTGATGCCGACAAAAAGATTAAGCATCGTGGCTCTGTCGGAGCAGTGGATTATCTGCTTGTAATCGTATGTGGAAAACAGCTCTTCCGCAAAATAAAAAGAGTTGTTGTCTCCCTGGTCAAAAGCAAGGCAGGGATATTTACTAAGCTCCTCTAAAGTAACGAAGTCCTGTTTTGCAAGAGGATGTTTTTTGCTGATATACGCGTAAATATGGCAATCAAAGAGCTCATGGAACGAAAGGTCGTTTTCGGCAAAGATCTTTGTAAGGACTTTTCTGTTAAAGTCATTAAGGTAAAGAATTCCGACCTCCGACCTGTACTCCTTGACGTTTTTGATCACAGTTCCGGTCCTTGTTTCATGTACGGAGAAATCGTACTCGTCCGGGCTGAACTGTCTTACAACCTCAATAAATGCATTTACGGCAAATGTGTAGTGCTGCATGGATACGGAAAAGCGTTTCTTGTATTCACCCTTGTTAATGTATCGATTCTCTATAAGCTCATACTGCTCGACAACCTGTCTTGCGTATCCGAGAAATTCTTTACCTGCAGGAGTAAGGGTGATTCCTCTGTTCGATCTTGCGAATATATCCATGCCTATCTCTTCTTCAAGCTCCCTGACGGAAGCGGAAAGGCTGGGCTGAGAGATAAACAGCGCCTTTGCCGCTTCGTTCATGGAAGAAGAATCAGCGATCTGAATTACGTATTTTAACTGATTAAGCGTCATATCTGTTACTCATGATTAAAAAGCGGAGTTGAAAGGTATCTGTCTCCTGAATCGGGAAGAAGAACAACGATATTCTTTCCCTTGTTTTCGGGCCTTGCTGCAAGGATAAGTGCTGCCTTTAATGCTGCTCCGGATGAGATTCCCACAAGAACGCCTTCGGCTTGTCCAAAAGCCGCTCCCTCTGCAAACGCGTCATCATTTTCAATCTTGATAACTTCATCATAAACATCGGTATTTAAAGTCTTAGGAACAAATCCCGCGCCGATACCCTGGATCTTGTGAGGGCCGGATGCTCCTCCCGAAAGAACGGGGCTTGAAGCAGGCTCTACGGCAACGATCTTTACATTGGGATTCTTTGACTTTAAGTACTCTCCGACACCGCTGACTGTACCGCCGGTTCCTACGCCGGATACAAAGATATCAACTTTTCCGTCAGTCTGTTCCCAGATCTCGGGACCGGTAGTTTCTCTGTGTGCCTTGGGATTTGCAGGGTTGTCAAACTGTCCGAGGATAACGGATCCGGGTATCTGCTCCTTAAGCTCATTAGCCTTTTCGATGGCGCCCTTCATTCCCTTTGAGCCTTCGGTCAGTACAATTTCAGCGCCGTAAGCCTTGAGGAAGGTTCTTCGCTCAACGCTCATAGTCTCAGGGAGAGTAAGGATTGCTTTATATCCCTTAGCTGCTGCTACGGAAGCAAGTCCGATACCGGTATTTCCGCTGGTGGGTTCGATGATGGTGGCTCCGGGCTTAAGGATTCCCTTTTCCTCTGCATCCTCTATCATAGCAAGGGCTACTCTGTCCTTTACCGATCCGGCGGGATTTAAATACTCCAGTTTAGCAAGAATTGTCGCATCTTTGACTCCTGCTTTTTCTGCATATCTTGATGCCTCAAGAATAGGTGTTTTTCCAATGATTTCAGCTGCACTTTTTTTAATGTCGCTCATACTGTTTACCTCGCAAAATAAAAATGTCTAAAGCCACATTTCTATTTTATTATCCTTTGTTTTCATTTACAAGATTTTTCTTATACAATAGCCTTAAATGCCTCATCAAGATCCTCGATGATATCATCAATGTTCTCGGTACCGATGGAGAGTCTGATGGTTCCGGGGGTAATTCCCTGGTCAAGGAGCTCCTGTTCGTTGCACTCCGAGTGGGTGGTGGATGCGGGATGGATAGCAAGGCTCTTAACATCGGCTACATTGGCAAGGAGCGAGAAAAGCTCAAGGTTATCGATAAATGCCTGCGCTTTTTCCTGTCCTCCCTCGATCTCGAATGTGAAGATCGAGCCGCCGCCGTTAGGATAATACTTCTTGTAAAGCTCCTGCTGCGATGCATCCTTTGAAACCGAAGGGTGGTTTACCTTCTTAACCTGCGGGTGGGACTCAAGGAACTGTACCACCTTAAGGGCATTCTCCACATGTCTTTCTACGCGGAGTGAAAGAGTCTCAAGTCCCTGTAGGAAGATAAATGCATGTACGGGAGAAAGAGTTGCTCCCTCGTCTCTTAAAAGGATCGCTCTGATGTAAGTAACAAAAGCTGCGGGTGCTGTATCTCTTGCAAATACTACGCCGTGGTAGGATACATTAGGGGTTGTAAGATGAGGGAACTTGCCGGATGCTGTCCAGTCAAACTTTCCGCCGTCTACGATCACACCACCAATGGTTGTTCCGTGACCTCCGATAAACTTTGTAGCGGAATGAACTACGATGTCTGCTCCGTACTCAATAGGTCTTACAAGATAAGGAGTTGCAAAAGTATTGTCGATAACCAATGGTATGTTATGAGCGTGTGCGATATTTGCGATCCTCTCAATATCTACTACTTCCGAATTGGGATTTCCAAGAGTCTCAATATGGATCGCTTTGGTATTTTCCTTTATAGCGCTCTCGATCTCGTCGTAGTTAAAGGGATCTACAAAAGTAGTATCAATTCCGTAATCGGGAAGTGTATGTGCCAGCAGATTATATGTTCCGCCGTATATATTCTTAGCTGCTACGATATGGTCTCCGGCATGTGCAAGAGCCTGGAAAACATATGTAAGAGCTGCTGCTCCTGAGCTTACAGCCAGGGCTGCCACGCCACCTTCAAGTGCCGCGATCCTCTCTTCAAACACACCCTGGGTAGGATTCGTAAGTCTGCCGTAAATATTTCCAGCATCCCTGAGACCAAAACGGTCTGCAGCGTGCTTGCTGTTATGAAATACATATGAGCTCGTAAGATAGATAGGTACCGCTCTTGCATCCGTTACCGAATCGGGATGTTCCTGTCCCGCATGGAGCTGAACTGTCTCAAATTTAAAATTTCTCTCGCTTCTTGTTTTCTTTCCCATATCTTTGTCCTCCTTACGCCTTTCGCGTACATCTGATTTCTTTGTCGAGGCTTAACCCCTCTTTCTGAGTCTAAGATAACACAGCTATCCGTTATTGTATAATACATCAAATTTAAGGCTGGATATAGGATTTGGCTATAGCAAGACAATTTAGTATATTTATACCGTTTTCCGGTAACCAAAAAGAAGAGCCTGCATTTTCAGCAGACTCCTCTTTTGATAAAAAATGTTTAACCAATGGAATTCTATACAAATGTTACGTAACTGCCTTCAATCTTTTTGCTTGAATAAACTCCGCTGTCGGCCTTCTTATAAAGGGATTCAAAATCCTTGATCTCGGTCTGGTCAAGGAAAGCAGCTCCTATACTTACTTCAATCTTTCTGTCGGTTATCTGAGGGATACTGATGGCGTGTACCCTCTCGATGAATCTTTCGATTATCTGGTTTGCAATCTCTCTGTCCTTCATATCATTGACAAATACCGCAAACTCATCTCCTCCGAGTCTCATCACAACATCAACGTCACGGAAGGATTTCTTTAAGCAATTTGCTATTGAGATGATAACTTCATCTCCGACCTGATGGCCGAAAGTATCATTGATCGATTTAAAGTGGTCGGCATCAAGAATAGCAAGCATTCCGATTCCGCCGGTTTCGATTATCTGACGGATCTTTGCCTCTCCTCCGCCTCTGTTCATAATACCCGTAAGACGGTCCGTCTCAGAGAGCCATTCAAGGTGCTCGCGCTCCCTCTTTTCCTTATCGATAGGCTCTATCATCCAGAGGACGCTTCTTAGCTTACCGCTCTTTTTCCTGTCAACTACCGTAAATCTGCCACGGCACCATTTATTATTATTATCAAGATACTCGATACTTATTGTATCCGTATCTTCCATACGATCGTTAAGCGTCTTCAAGTCGATAAACGTAAAGAGCTTGTTTTGAGATGACTCGGCAGTACAAGCCCACATCGTCTCTCTCATGATCCTGTGCGCTCCGACCGTCATACCCTCCTGGGAGTTTCGAAGTTCCTTACCGTCGCATCTTATCATCTGGAAGGTATCCTCCTCCAGATTAATAAGATCCATTGTCGAGTAGATTCCGGAAATAGAATACATCTGGGAATAGTTCTTCGAAGCCTCATAGCGCTTCTTTCCGATATCGCAAAACAGAGCGATCAGTCCCGCCCAGATAAATATAAGCACAACCACATGGATCAGATAAATACTTGCCTGACGCTTTGTCATCGTATCAATGTTGACAGCTGTGATAACATACCAGTCGGCAGCGATCTCCTGATAAAAAGTATAATAGCTCTTTCCTTTATGCTTTATACTCATAAATCCCTCGTCGTTAAGGGAAATATCATTCATCTTATAAGCATGAAGCAGCTCTGTTTTTCCAAAAATATTGTTAAGAGTGTGGGAAGAATTTGAATCCGCAGCAATAGTTCCGTCGTCGCATATAACAATAATCTCAGCGGATGGATATTTCTTTGCCTGTCTTTCGACATACTCCTGTACCTTTCCGAGATTGAGATCGATAGCTATTACGCTTTGCCCGTCCTTAAGGAGTTTACTCATACTCATGGTAACCTTTTTGGTCTGGGAGTCCATATACGGATTAACCATAGCAACTGAGCCGTGGCTTTTTACGGCATCCGTATACCAGGGGCGGCTTTTTGGTGAATAGTCCTTATCCGGGATCCATCCTACTCCATCGACATAACTTCCCTTTACAAGACCATAAAGTCCGGTATAGTTACTGTCTATAACGTCTGAATAACTTTCGGTTTGGAGAACAATATATGACTTGATATCCTTGATGGAAGATGACTGACCGAGCATGGACTCTACACTTCTTGCGGTAAGCGATACCGCTTTCAGACAATTGTCCATATACCCGGCAATAAGATTTTCAGATTCGTCAGCAATAAGCTGCGCGCGGTCTTTGGCCTCATCGGCCACCATTGAAGTACCTATCTTGGTATCGATAACAATAAGCGCAGTAAGAAGTGTCAAAATGACACTGAGGAACACTGCATACCTGACACCAATTTTACTTATCCATTTGAAAACTTTAAAAAAGCCTCTCATGAAAACTCTCCAAGCACCTCAATCTTTTACTAAAAAGCCGTAGATAAAAATACTAGAATACAGTTTTAGTTTATAGCAAACCCCACAATAATACAAGGTTTTATTCACGATTTTTCGCCATTTTGCTCAATTTGATCAGCTGTAACTCCCATATTGATCTTCATCTGGTCGTAAAGCATCTGAGCGAGCCCGAGAGACTGCTGTTCGGTGGACTGTGAAGCAATCTTTTGAATCGTAAGGTCTTTGAAATAATCAACAAGCTGATTATCCTTTTCCTCACCAAAAACAGTAGCGGTCTTTTCCATGTTTTTATAGACCTGCTCTAAAAGATAACTCTCAAACTGCTTGCAGACATCCATAAGTTCATCATCCGTAGCGTTCTTTCCCGCCGCTTCGGAAAGCTTTGAGGAAATAGCGGATGCGTTTGCATTTTTCGCAAGCTGTGAGTAATAGTCTGACAGATTTGCGGTAGAATTAATATCCATTGGTTTTTACCCCGCTTTATCTTCTAAGATTGTTAGCCTGTTCAAGCATAGTATCGGTTGTAGTGATGACTCTTGAGTTAAACTCATACGCACGCTGAGTTGTGATCATATTGACCATCTCATCCGCTACGTTAACATTGGAACCTTCAAGGTACGACTGGATCACACGGCTTCTGGGAAGGTTATTATTCGTGGCCTCGTTCAAGGGCTGTCCGCTGGCTGCTGTCTGGCTAAAGAGGCTGTCTCCCTCTCTCTTTAATCCGCCGGGATTGTTGAACTGATATAAACCAATGGTTATACCCATCTGCTGAGGATTGTTGCTTGCATCGGGATACATAAGAGATCCGTCCTTGTCAACGGTTACAAGGCTCATCACGTACTGTTCTCCCAGTACAATTGGTTTTCCGGTACTGTCCATAACGGGAAGTCCCTGGGAATCACAGAGCATATGTCCGTTTGTCGCAACGCTCCACTGGAAGGATCCGTTACGAGTATAATAGGTATTTCCGTCCTCACCCCTTACGGCGAAGAATCCTTTACCGTCGATAGCAAAATCGGTACTGCTCTCGGATGCGAGGAGAGATCCCTGCTTAAAAATCGTATTTATAGCCGCATTGCGTACACCGAGTCCTACCTGTGCGCTGGTGGGCTTGGTTTCACCGTTTGCGGATGTTGTTTCTGTCTGGATTGTCTGATAGAGAAGACTCTTGAATTCGTTACTCTGGGTTTTATAACCTGTAGTATTGACGTTTGCAAGATTGTTTGCAATAGTGTCGAGATTTGTCTGCTGCGCGATCATACCTGATGCGCCGGTCCATAAACTTCTTACCATATGGTTACCTCACTTGTCGAAAAAGCCCGCATTAGAGTCTGCCGATCTGATTAGCAGCAATGTCGAGCGTGTTATCCATGGTCTGAATGATCTTTTGGTTACTCTCATACTGTCTTGAGATCTGGATGAGATTGACCATTTCCTGTACAACCGAAACATTGGCGGTTTCAAGGTATCCGCTGTACATTTGTCCGGTTGCCTGTGTGGTCTGCGCTCCCTCTACGGGAGTAAAGTAATTCTCACCATATCTTGCAAGATAGTTGTAATCCGCAAAATCAGTAAGGCCGATGGTTGCAACTAAGGTTCCATCCTGAAAAATATTACCGTTTCTGTCTATTGAGGATTCTTTTGTAGTATCGATACGGATCCTCTGACTGTTAGCGTCAAGGACATAATCACCGTCGCAGTTTACAAGATATCCGTCAACATTAAGCTTAAACTCTCCGTTTCGGGTATACATTGTACTCTTCTCGCCGGTTTTGTTGGTAAATTCGACAGCGAAGAATCCTTCTCCGCCGATTGCGATATCGTATGTATTTCCGGTTACTTTAAAGGATCCCTCGGACCAGTCGATATAGTTCTCGCCGATCTTAACGCCGGGCTGCATATTGCCCTCGCGGGTAACAAGATTGTAACCAACGGTTGAATCCTTTATCTTTACTGCAAGCACATCGTCAAAGGACTGGCTTGTTGTTCCCTCTTTTTTGAAACCAACGGTTGTAACGTTAGCCATATTGTTTGAGAGGGTATCCATTCTGTGCTGTTCATTGAGCATACCGGTGTATGCGGTATATAAACCTTTTACCATATTGGTTCCTCACAGGCGCCTGCAGCAGATAAGTCCCGGATTTACGGGGATCATCCTCTGTAGCTGGCGATAAACTCTACGTACTTTCCGGTTCCGATTGCAACAGCAGTCATAGGATCTTCAGCGGTCATAGTTGTAATGCCGGTAGCATCGCTGATAAGCTCCTCGAGTCCGCGAAGAAGACTTCCTCCTCCGGTAAGCACGATTCCTCTGTCTTTAATATCCGCAGCAAGCTCGGGAGGTGTAACTTCAAGAACGGTCTTGATAGCTTCAACTATCTTGGATGTGGGCTCCTTGAGAGCTTCTTCCGTCTCCTCTGAAGTAACCTGAACCGTAGTAGGTAATCCGTAGCGGGCTGTATCGGTACTTCTACCGCTTACATCCATAACGTCATCCTTGTTGGGCTTAAAGCAGCATCCTACACGAATCTTAACTTCCTCGGCTGTTCTTTCACCGATAACAAGCTTGTGCTTATTCTTTAAATGGTTGATGATGGCAGTATCAAAAGAGTTTCCGGCGTACTTGATAGAAGTACTCTCAACGGTTCCTCCGAGGGAGATAACGGCTACGTCCGTAGTACCGCCTCCGATATCAACGATCATATTTCCGCAGGGCTTTCCGATATCGATACCTGCGCCGATAGCTGCGGCGATAGGCTCTTCGATGATGATAACTTCTCTGGCACCTGCCTGATAGGTAGCGTCCTCAACTGCCTTTTTCTCTACTTCCGTAACACGGCTGGGTACGCAGACTGCTATACGGGGTCTCTTGAAAAATCTGTGTCCGACTGCCTTCTGAAGGAAGTATTTGAGCATCTTTTCGGTAGCGTCATAGTCGGAGATAACTCCGTCCTTGATGGGGCGTACCGCTTCAATATTTCCGGGAGTACGTCCGAGCATCAGTCTCGCGTCCTCTCCGATTGCCTTTATTTTGTTGGTAGTCTTGTCGAGCGCTACAACCGAGGGCTCTTTTAAAACTACTCCCCTGCCTTTTATATATACGAGAATACTTGCTGTTCCAAGGTCAATTCCAATATCTGTTGCCTGCATTATTATTTCCTCTTTAAGATTATTTGCTGAGTCTTTCAAAAATGGGTACACAGACCCACATTTCATAATTATAATCTAAAAGGGCTTCTTTTCATAGAGGAAAAATATTAAAATTTCTTAGCATTATCGTATATTTTATGTATATTTCGGCATCCGCTTACAAAACTTTAGCAAATGTAAAAAAATAGCGGCTGCTTTTTCTTTGCAGCCGCATCGGTATGTCTTAAATCAGATAAATGCCCAGGAAAAATAGGGAAGGATAGCTATAACCGGGTCGTATCCCTGGATAAGGAACTTAATAAAATATCCAAGGTATGCCGCGAAAACTCCGCACGTCAGGATTCTTTTAAGCACCCTGTTTTCTATCTTCATAAGTACGGTAGGCACCAGAAAGACCTGAGAAACGATCAGGTAATAGCAGACTCTGCTAAGCTCCGGAACGTAGGTCGCGCAAGTGTAAAGCAAAAGCGCAAATAAGTTCAGGTTAAAGAAGGTCTCAGCTTTTGCATCCCCCCTGATACACTTTTTGTAAAAGACAAGTGCAAGTATAAGTATTGCCGCGCACTTAGCAATATTAACCCAAGAATAGGTCGCCACATCAAGAATCTTGTCCCCTTCATAGTAGGGGTAAAAAACAAAAAGCAGCCTTCTTATGGGAATGCGTCCAAAGATAAGTAAAAGCGCAGCCGCCGGAATTATCCAGATCGTCCTCTTAGACCATTTCAAAAAGTAAGCGACGATGTAAGCAGGTATTACAAGAAGCGCCGTCATATGGAAAAAGGCAGCAAAGCAGATAATAAGGCAAAAGGGTATAAACCGGCGCTTAAACAGATACTTCATGGAGTAAATAACCAGCGCAAGCACAAAATAGTACCTGACATTACTAAAGCTCATAAAGTAAAAGCCGTTAGCCATAAAGATGAAAAAGCTAAGGACAAAGTAATCCGCCGTATCGTAGATTCCTTTTACAAAAAACAGACAGGTAAAAAAGGATATCACGGCAAAAATCGGAATATAGTTGTCGACTCCGACAATAAACTGCATTATCCTGACAAAAAGCTGAAAACCGATCTCAAAAGAAATCTTTGTATCCGCACGGTGAATATCAAGAAACTCGTATCTGTACGTCCAATAATCGTTTCCGATCCCGTATCTTAAAGCGGATAACCCAAACAAAACAAGAAAAATACTCACAAGCATAAGCCGGTTTACGGTTTCCTGCCTTGTGGGAAGGGAAGTATTTATTTTTTTATCGCCGACATATGCGCCTTCTCTGCGATAAGCGGTATTGACAAAATACGCAAATACAAGGCATACGGCGGTCAGAAAAAAGTACATTACCATATCTTAACCCTTTTTGCCGTAGTAGGCTCTAAGCAGCCACTCATCCTCGCAAGTAACCAAAAAGGCCGTTATCTCTATATCCTGCCTTGTGAGCTGTTCAACAACTCTCTCGACTTTCTTACCGTTATGTGAAGCCGCCTTAACAACTATAACAACAGCATCATGTTCCCTCAAACTATCGCAGAAGCCTTCTTTAAGAAAATCGCAAAAGCCGTAATAATCGCTGTCATAATTTCCGGTAAGTACTTCTCTGTAGCTTGTATCAAGAGCTTCTTTAGAAAGTCTCCTCATACTTCTGACGCTAAGGGATACGTCCTCATCTTTTGAAACAATTTCCTCTGTAAGAGTCCTTGCAGACTCGTCAAGTTCCAGAAATGCAACCTTCCTTTTATCTCCGAGTAAGTACTTGCAGTTGTCTGCAAACTCCGGCATGGATACAGCGCCGAGAGTTCTTATATGATACCTTTTTTCCAAAGTTGCGGGAAGATAAACCGATGTATCAAGGCAGGCATAAAATACCGCTATTGCAAAAAACAAAATGCACCCGATCACAGCGCCGAAGATAAAGGCTCTTTTAACAAAGATAAGGGATATGTCCTCGATATCACCCTCATCCGCTGCGTCAACCACCTCGATGGCGGCGACTTCTTTTTTGCCTAAGGGAAATTCGCAGATAAGCTTAGAAAGAGCGCTCTCCACTTCTATTGAAAGTTCAGGATCCCCGGTAGTTGTTTTTGTATAAAGATAGCGGTAATCCGATTCGATCGTAGCGTACGTATCCGCTATGATCTCTTCCCTTGTCAGTCTTCCGGCAAACTCTTTCTCCAAAGCGTCCGTAAAGTAATCGGTATGGATAAGCTCCTGCCATGTGTAATAATTGTAATAAGCATACTCTTCATCCGCACCGTCACTGTCGAAAGTTACGTGATAAATAGTCCTTGCTCTGTACTTATATCCGTCTTTTATTCCGAAATTGACAATACAGTATATTCCGCCTACCAAAACAGAAAAAATGACAATGGTTATCGGAAGGAGCCATATCTTTTTAAGCAGCTTTAAGAAAAACAATTTATAATTTATAGGTTCCCTTGCGTAACTTGTCTCCCACATATTCTTTCCTCACTCGTTTTATATACATTTACCCGTCAAAAAAACAATCAATCTTTAAAAGCCTCTTCATAGGGCAGTCGCAGCTTTGCCCCGAGTTTCATAAGCATCCTCGCCCTCTTGTAGGTGACGGTCTCGCACATATATGATTTATTCTTTAAAAGCCATCTGAAGCTCATAACTCCCGCCAAGGCGCCGTACAGATAATGGTAAAGCACCCCTCTGTCGTAGAAAAACTTTTCATCATACCCGTTAAACCAGGTAGAAAGCTCGCCGCTTTCTCTGGGCTTTTCTTCCCCGATGCAAACAGGTACCGCCAAAAGTTTCATCCCCTTTTTCAGGCAATCGTTCAAAAAGAGGCTGTCTTCTCCGTTTGAAAAAATACCGCCGCCACCGAACCAAAGGTGATAAGTTATTCCCAGTTCATGCAGCTTCCTGCGGCGGACAGCTATACTGTAAGCGGGGTATCTTCCGCAGTTCCATCTGCGAACTCTGTGGGCTTTGTCTGTCCAGTATGTACGTCTCTCCTCGCAGACTCTGACATTAAAGAGGATAAGATCGATTCCGGGATTTTTCTCAAATTCATCAAGAACTGTTTTTTCATATCCTTCCGCGTACACAATATCTTCGTCGCCAAAGAGTACGATGTCGGCACTTGCTCTCTGAAGAGCCGTAGTTCTCGATAAACCAACGCCCTTTTCATCCATAGACAGCGCCTTTATAAGGTTTCCGTTATGGTTAAAAATCTCAGCCTTATACTCTGACTTTTGATTGATGATTATGGCATCGCTTCCGATGTTCATTTTATTGCAAAGAGCCGGTACATCCTGTCCTACACAGGAAACAAGAAGTTGTAATGTCATTCTTTCCCCTTTTCAAGCATTTTCTTTACGTAGAATCCGGTATAAGATTCTTTACACCGGGCTATCTGTTCGGGAGTTCCTTCGGCTATAACGCATCCGCCGCGGTCTCCGCCCTCGGGTCCCATATCGATGATATAGTCGGCGCACTTTATAACATCAAGATTGTGCTCTATAACAACAACAGAATTTCCGCCGTCGGCAAGTCTGTGGAGAATCTCGACGAGCTTATGTACATCCGCAAAATGGAGTCCCGTTGTAGGCTCGTCAAGGATGTAAATAGTCTTTCCCGTAGAGCGTCTTGAAAGTTCCGTAGCCAGCTTGATACGCTGTGCCTCTCCGCCCGAAAGCTCCGTGGAAGGCTGTCCGAGTTTGATATATCCGAGACCAACATCATACAGGGTCTGGATCTTGTTCCTTATAGAGGGAACGTTTTCAAAGAATCCGAGAGCCTCCTCGACTCTCATATCAAGAACATCAAAAATGTTCTTTCCCTTGTATTTAACCTCTAAGGTTTCTCTGTTGTACCGTTTTCCTCCGCAGACTTCACAAGGGACATATACATCGGGAAGGAAATGCATCTCAATCTTTACGATTCCGTCTCCGGAACAGGCTTCGCATCTTCCGCCCTTAACATTAAAGGAGAATCTTCCCTTACTGTACCCTCTTGTTTTGGCATCAACGGTAGACGCAAAGAGATCTCTTATAAGATCAAAGGCGCCGGTATAAGTAGCTGGATTTGATCTCGGCGTCCTTCCGATAGGACTCTGGTCGATACAGATAACCTTATCAAGTTTTTCGATACCGGTTATGGATTTAAACTTTCCCGGGATCGTGCGTGCTCTGTTTAGCTTCTTTGCAAGCTGATTATAAAGAATCTCGTTAACAAGCGAGCTCTTTCCGCTTCCCGAAACTCCGGTTACGCAGCAAAAGACTCCTAGAGGAAACTTAACATCAATATTTTTCAGGTTATTTTCCTGCGCTCCCTTAACGGTAAGCCAGCCCGAAGGCTTTCTTCGGCTCTCAGGCACAGGTATCTTCTTTTTTCCCGAAAGATACTGACCGGTTACCGACTCAGGTACTTTCATGATCTCTTCCGCGGTTCCTGTAGCTATGACTTCTCCGCCGTGTGAGCCGGCGCCGGGGCCGATATCAACGATATAGTCGGCGGCAAGCATCGTATCCTCGTCATGCTCAACAACGATCAGTGTATTTCCGAGGTCGCGAAGATTTTTAAGAGTGGCCAGCAGTTTGTCGTTATCTCTTTGATGCAATCCTATAGAAGGCTCATCAAGTATATAGCACACTCCCACAAGACCCGATCCGATCTGTGTCGCAAGTCTTATTCTTTGAGCTTCTCCTCCGGAGAGCGTAGCCGTTGCCCTTGCAAGAGAAAGATAATCAAGTCCAACGTTTATCAGGAATCCCACTCTTGCTTTGATCTCTTTGAGGATCTGTTCTCCGATAAGAGATTGCTGATTCGATAAAACAAGTTCGTCTAAAAACTTGGCGAGATCAAGTACGGAAAGCGTCGTAAGATCGTATATATTTTTATCACCGACGGTTACCGCGAGGGACTCTTTCTTAAGCCTTTTACCTTCGCATTCAGAGCAGGGTGTTATCCGCATAAAGGTCTCATACTCAGCCTTTGAAGTTTCCGAGAAAGTCTCCCGGTATCTTCTTTCAACATTTTTGACAATTCCTTCAAAAGCGATAGGATACACACCGCTTCCGCGCTGTCCGGTATAGTGGACAGCAACTTCCTTTTCTGTTCCGTTTATAAGGATATCCTTGATCTTATCGGGATACTTTTCAAAAGGAGTATCAAGATCAAATTTAAACTCTTTACATAAAGCTTCAAGTACCGCGTTTGTGAAGCTTCCCTTGCTGTTTGCGCTCTGCCATCCAAGTACCGCTATTGCGCCTTCGTTGATGGAAAGAGACTGATCCGGTATCATCAGATCGGCGTCAAACTCCATCTTATATCCCAGCCCGGCGCATACAGGGCAGGCGCCAAAGGGATTGTTAAAGGAAAAGCTCCTGGGCTCAACCTCCGGGATACTGATGCCGCAGTCAGGGCAGGCATAGCTTGAAGAGAAAGTAAGCATTTCTCCGTCTATCACATCAACAAATAAAAGGCCTTCAGCAAGCTTTAACGCGTTTTCTATTGAATCCGCAAGTCTCGATGAGATGCCCTCTTTAACAACAAGTCTGTCGATGATTATCTCGATATTATGCTTGTTGTTCTTTTCGAGATTTATATCTTCGGAGAGGTCATACTGGATACCGTCAACCCTGACTCTTGCGTATCCGCCGCGTCTGGCTCTTTCTATAACCTTTTCATGCTGTCCCTTTCTTCCTCTTACAACCGGAGCAAGTATCTGAATCTTAGTTCCTTCAGGGAGAGAAAGAATCCTGTCAACCATCTGGTCAACGCTTTGATGCTCGATAGCTCTTCCGCAATTCGGGCAATGAGGTATACCTATTCGGGCATACAAAAGTCTGAAGTAATCGTAGATCTCCGTCACAGTTCCCACTGTTGAACGAGGATTACGGTTGGTTGATTTTTGGTCGATGGATATGGCAGGGGATAGTCCCTCGATGTTCTCAACATTGGGCTTTTCCATCTGGCCAAGGAACTGCCTTGCGTAGGAGGACAACGACTCCATATAGCGCCTCTGTCCCTCCGCGTAAATCGTATCAAAAGCAAGTGAAGATTTACCGCTTCCGGATACACCGGTCATAACGACCAGTGAGTCCCTCGGAATCTCCACATCAATGTTTTTAAGATTATTCTCTTTCGCCCCTCTTACTCTTATAGTATTTCTTGGCAGCATCTTAACAGCCTGCGCTCTGCTGTCATTATCCGCCTTACTGTTATTTTGAGACTTCATTATTTCTTTTCACCTTACTGTCAGTTATACAAGCAATTCGAATATATCTCCCCCGGCTATTTTGTATCTATCGTATATTTCTTCATAGGACCCGGTAAAATACCTGGAAGAATCAGCGAAAACATCCTGTTTAAGGTAAAAGATAACCTTATTAAAGAAAAGATCCGCATCTTTAAGTTCTTCCGGTTTTACGAAGAATGGTCCCAGCTTCTTGTTCTCAGCGATAAGTGCGTTATGTGGGATCCCCCGCTTCTTTCCCTCAAGATTCTCCGCGTCGATCATATTGTTGACGATAGCAGCAAACGTACTCCAGTTTCTCTTTAGCTTTCCTTTTTCGTAGAGCAATCCGGCGATCTTGGCGTTTACCTCGGAATCCTCAAAGACCTCCTTAAGATCTCTTTCCCCGGAAAAGATTTTTTTCTCTTCTTTCATCTCCTCCGGCAAAATGTCAAAATCTATCGGCACATACACCAGTTCAAATCTTCGCTTAAACGCGTTGTCCATCACGAAAATATTCTCGTCGGCGGTATTCATTGTTGCGACTATATTGAAATTTGCGGGAAGCCATATCATCCCGTCATAAAAGATATTTTTCATCCAGGGATCTCTTGAAAAGTACGCTCCAAGGTCTCTGTTTACTATAGGATATTCGCTCTTTCCTTCCGACCCCCTGTCAAGGAGCTGGAAAACATCTCCGAATATGGACGGAGCATACCCCCTGTTTATTTCCTCAATAACAAGATAATACTTTTCCTCCGGATTTAAGAAAGCAGCCTTAAGCAGCTCCGAAAAAGGCCCCGCAACGTATACGTAATCAAGAGGCTTTTCTAAGGATATCAAAGGTTTTATGGCTCCTACAAAGTCTCCGTATGTATATGCCGGATGGAATATTACACGCTTAATATGCGTCCGCATCATCTCTTCATCGGGAAATTCTTTCTCGAGAAGCTTACGTACATTATAAGACTTTCCCGTACCGGGAGCACCGTAATATACTCTCTGCACCGGCTTCATAGGTACTTCGTGGTAATAGAATTCTAAGGGTGAGGTGTCCTTGCGCTCGATATCGGATTTCTCTTCAGATAAATAGAACCTTGCATGAATCTCAGGAGCTGTACTTTCAGCCCCGTTCTCAAGATAAAACAAATAAAGATCCAGGGCGGTGCTTAACGTACCGTTCCCCGCCCTGTCAATATCAATAAAGTCCTTATCGGTCTTAAGATAATCTATCTCGTCTCCAAGCTGTACCGGATTGTTGAAATAGAAAAGATTTTTAATCTGCAGATTACCGGCCTTTTCGCAAGAACTCCTCAGGGCATAAGCGTACGCGGTGATCTCATTGTCGGAAAAAAACCGCATTCCATCACCATATACCTGCTTCTTAAGCCAGCTTCTGAACGCTCTTTCGACCTCGGTAGTAACTATCTGCATATCTATACCCGTCTCAGCTTTCCATAAACGCCTTCAGTTCGTCATATCTTCGCTCCATAAGCTTATATGCGTCCTGATAGCATTTCTCAAGTTTATCTCTATTGGTTTCGAAGTGTGCAACGGTAGTCTCGTCAGGCTTTATGATCATCGCCCTTCCCTCGCGTTCCATCTTCTCAATCTCTTCCATCTGCCTTAAGTACTGGTCTTTACGCCCGAGTATGGTATCGGCAAGATGTGGATATTTTCTGCGGTAGAAGAAGTTGACAAGGAAGCTCAGCTTCTTGTAATCCGTCGCTTCGTGAAGATCGGCCTTCGTAAGGATCAAAACTATCTTGTCACATCCCATATCAAGGGCTCTTTGGAAAGGAATAGAATCCGCCAAAGATCCGTCAAGATACTTTTTTCCGCGAAGCTCTATCGGCTTGCAGATAAAGGGAAGAGAGCATGAAGCCTTGCAAAAATCCAACGCCTCTCTGTCTGTCTGAAAGTCCGATACGTACTCGGGCTTACCCGTTTCACAATTGGCAACAACAGCTTCCCAAAGAGTCTCCGATTTATGAAAAGTCTCAAAATCGTAAGGGAAGTTGTCGTAAGCGTATTTTATGATACACTCATCAAGATCCAGAACTTTTCCCGTTCTGAGGATATTGGGGAGGCCATAAAAACTTCTTGTATTTTCATGAGTCAATATCTTTTTGGAACGCCCTTTTTGTCTTGATACAAATCCGGACGCGTTGCTTACCCCCACCGATACTCCCGATACATACGGGAAATATACATTTTTGTCAAGGAGGCAGTCAAGCACTCCGGCTGTAAAAATACCGCGGATTGCGCCTCCTTCAAGAATAAGTCCTGTCTTTGATGCCATCATTTCACCTATTTTACTTTGTTTCTATCAATCTTCATAGCGCCGGTGCGAGGGAAGTCTTCTTTTCTGACTACTACCTTTGCAACCTGCATATAGCTGGGAAGTCCTGCATTTACAGACGCTGTAAGATCTTCCATAGCCTTTTGTATCTCCTCGTCACTCTTGCCGGCTACTGCGGGCTCAAGAGGAAGAATCTCAACGCCGATAACGGTATTGCCGCCAAGTTGCATCTCGCGGATAAGGCAATCCTTTACCCTTGCGTCTTTATAGAAGTATTCCTCGAGTTCCTCGGGAGATACATTCTCACCATTGGATAATATGATAAGGTTCTTGATCCTTCCGGTAATATAGAGGAACCCATCCTCGTCAAACCTTACAAGGTCTCCGGTCTTAAGCCATCCGTCTTCCATAACCTTAGCGGTCTCTTCGGGATTTCCGGCATATCCTATCATAACGTTGTCGCCCTTTATCCAGAGCTCATCGTCTACAACCTTCACTTCCTGCTCGGGGTAGATCTTACCCATGGACTCGGGCTTATTCTCGATATCAATATTTGCGGAAGTAAGGTTTGCTCCTTCTGTAAGTCCGTATCCGGGATAAAGCTTGATTCCGAACTGTGCAGCATCCTTTATAAGCCTGGGAGGAACAGGAGCCGCTCCGACGATCATCTTCTTAAGATCTCCGAGGAATCCTTTTCCTTTAAGCTTGGCAAGTCCCAAGATAACCTCAACAAGTCCGGGTACAAGTACAAGGAATGTAGGTTTAAGTACAGGGATCTGTCCGACTGCTGCCCTCATATCCGTGCAGGCGATAACGGTTGAACCCGTAAAGAGTACGGAAAGGAATCCCATTACGGATCCGAAAATATGGGACATAGGAAGGATAACCATTACTCTGTGGTCAAATACTCCGCCGGGCTGGTAACTTCCGTTCAAAGCACCTCTCATAAGAGCGCCGTGGGTAAGGATAACTCCCTTGGGAGCGCCGGTCGTTCCGCCTGTAAAGTAAATGGCGGCAACGGACTCTTTCTTTACATCACCGTAAGGAGCCTCGCTGTCAGCAATCTCCGAAGAAGGGATAACAGTACACTTAACATTTTCGGTAAGAGGTTTAAACTCATCGGCAGCTACCAAAGCGGCAAAGCCAAACTTCATGGAAATGCCGGTAATCTGCTCGGCGCCGAGCTGTACGGGAAGCATTGTAAGGATCGCTCCGTATGAAGGAACAGCCAAAAACCACTCCATTGCGTCAAGGTCGTTTCTTGCAATAACACCGACCTTATCGCCGGGCTTTACGCCTGCTGCCGCAAGTACGGCACGTCTCTTTGCCACGCGGCTTACAAGTTCCTTAAAGCTGTGCGTAATCTTTCCGTCTGTAGTAGCGGGCTTTTCAGCAAAGTCCTTTTCAACCTTCTTTAAAAAATCGGCAAAGGTAGGGACATAGTAAATGACCTTCTGTTCCTCTTCCGACAACATGTCGACAAAATAATTAGACATCTTAAACCTCCAAAAGATTTTCATCTTCCCAAACATTTCTATTTTACAAAAAAAGGCTGCATTTAGCAACCTTTTATAGTGTAATCAAATTTAGATCATGCGTGCTTAAGTTTCTGGAGTTCTTCGCGCTGTATACGATTTACAACCTCTTTGACCGACGAATTGTTCACAAGGAGCTTAACCCCTATTATGGTTTCATCTCTGTCTCTGTTATACTGCGCTCTGGCGATAAGTCCGTTAGTCTTTATAGAGATCGGCACAACTCCGATATGACAGGCAAAGGACAGATTCAAAAGCTCCTTGACCGGAATATATTCTCGTCCTTTTACTACGACACCGAAGCCTCCGTAGCTTATATCTCTTACTTCACAGTCGTATTCCTTTTGAGAGCCCAAAAGAGTAAAGGTTCCCTCTTCTATAAGGCTGAATCTTTTGTACTCTCGTAAGTTTTTCAGCCCGTTTTTCTCGTTGCTGAAAACTCTGTGCGCCAGGCTTCCGTCATCCGTTCTCGCCAGCGTTATCTTTTGAACGCCAAATTCAATGTGCATAGGTCCCATTACGGCGCTGAGCTTCATGTGTAAGCCCGAACTCTGAAACGACAGAACCTTTCCGTTATACGTAAAAGGAAGCACATCGATATAGTCCGTTCCCCTGCCGATAGTCCTTGATGTGAGAGTAACATTTTTTTCATCGGCTCTCACTTCGATAGAAACATCCCCTTCTATCTCTCCGATGCCATACTTTTTCTTTAAATCCTCGGTACCCATTTGTAGTTCTCTTAAGTAATAAATTTGAGTAGCTTAATACCCCACAAATGAATATATCATAACTTAGTATTAACGGAAAAGTAGAAATCTCGGGCCTGTTTTTATGCATGATTCCCAAAAGCTTTCCTAAGATCAACAATTTTATCTCTAAGTTCAGCAGCAGTTTCGAAGTCAAGCTCAGCAGCCGCCTTGCGCATCTGCTTCTCGAGTTTATCCATGAGTTTCCTGATCTCAGCGGGGTTCATGGATTCGGGATCTTTCTCAAAGCGTACTTCTTCCTTTGCAATTTCCTTTGAAATACTGATAAGCTCACGAACCGACTTTTGGATAGTTGTAGGCGTAATTCCGTGCTCTTCGTTGTACTTTTGCTGGATCTCGCGGCGGCGGTTTGTCTCACCAATGGCATTTTTCATAGAATCCGTCATCACATCCGCATACATGATAACGTGACCTTCAGAGTTTCTTGCGGCTCTTCCGATGGTCTGGATAAGAGCGGTCTCGCTCCTTAAGAATCCTTCCTTATCGGCATCGAGGATCGCAACAAGGGTGATTTCCGGAATGTCCAAGCCCTCTCTTAAAAGGTTGATACCCACAAGAACGTCAAATACGTCAAGACGCATATCGCGGATTATCTTCGCTCTCTCTAAAGCCTCTATATCCGAGTGCATATACTTTACGCGAACTCCGGCCTCACGAAGGTACTCCGTTAAATCCTCCGCCATCCGTTTTGTAAGAGTTGTGATAAGGACTTTATGTTTATTTGCCGTCTCTTTTCTGATCTCTCCAAGGAGATCGTCAATCTGGCCCTCTACGGGGCGTACGTCCACTTCGGGATCAAGAAGTCCCGTAGGGCGTATTACCTGTTCCGTACGAAGGAGCTCATGCTCCGACTCATACGTAGAAGGTGTTGCAGACACAAAGAGCATCTGGTTTATATGATCCTCAAATTCCTCAAAGTTAAGAGGTCTGTTATCAAGGGCACTGGGAAGTCTGAAGCCATAATCCACAAGAGTTGTCTTTCTTGAACGGTCTCCGGCGTACATGGCTCTTATCTGCGGTATGGTCATATGTGACTCGTCGATGATAATAAGGAAATCCTCGGGGAAGAAGTCCATAAGCGTCATAGGCGGCTCACCCGCCTTCATTCCCGAAAGGTGTCTTGAATAGTTTTCGATTCCGGAGCAAAAGCCTGTCTCCCGGAGCATCTCAACATCAAAGTTCGTTCTCTCGGAGATACGCTGCGCCTCGATAAGTCTGTCCTCTCCCTTAAAGTATTTAACTCTCTCTTCCAGCTCCTTTTCTATTTCTCCGCAGGCAATCTTTATCCTGTCGGGAGAAACTACGTAGTGGGAAGCGGGGAAAACCGCTATATGCTCAAGGGTAGCCTTCATACGTCCGTTTAAAGGCTCTACTTCAACAATACGGTCTATCTCGTCTCCGAACCATTCAACCCTTATCAGATAGTCTCCGCCCTGAGCCGGGAAAAACTCCAAAGTATCACCGTGTACGGTAAAGCATCCGGGCTTTTTCTCCATATCGTTTCGCTCGTACTGCATATCCACAAGGGACCTTACCACATCGTCCCTTTCTATCTCCTGTCCGGGGCGCAGCGAAAGGATCATGCCCTTATATTCGTCGGGGCTTCCGAGGCCGTATATACAGGAAACAGAGGCCACGACTACAACATCCCTTCTCTCGGAAAGGGATGCGGTCGCCGAGAGGCGCAGCTTATCTATCTCGTCATTTATAGACGAGTCCTTTGCAATATATGTATCGGACTGAGGTACGTATGCCTCCGGCTGGTAATAATCGTAGTAGGACACAAAATACTCTACCGCGTTCTCCGGGAAGAATTCCTTCATCTCACCATAGAGCTGACCGGCCAAAGTTTTGTTGTGGGAAATGATAAGAGTAGGCTTATTTAAGGCCGCAATAACATTGGCCATGGTAAAGGTTTTACCGGAGCCTGTAACGCCAAGAAGTGTTTGAAATTGGTTGCCTTCCTTAAAACCCTTAACCAGGTCTTCAATAGCCTGCGGCTGATCTCCGGTGGGTTTATAAGGAGAATGTAATTTAAAGTCCATAATTATCAGAACCCTTTATTTATTAATCTTCGCAATAAACTTATCGTCTGCGATCATTTTTGTGATCTTGTTTCTTGATACGCCGGTACCTTTTTCCACCTGAATGGCGGTTGCCCCGGGGTGCTCTTCCAAAAAGCTCCTGACAAGGCCGTAATCGTCATATTCCTTATGGCCGCAGTCAGGGCATGTGTATTCTCCGAGTCCGTCGTATCCAAGCTTTGCCCCGCACATTCTGCAGCGATTCGGCTTGTTTTCTATATCATCGGCCACAAGAGACTCAAGGAGCTTTTTCTCATTCTCCTTTTCTCTATTTTTTTCAGCTTCAAAATCCGCTTTACCTGGCGAGACGGGTACTCCCTGCTTCGTCTTGGCTATTTCCATTTTGTATCCCTTCATAAGCTTCCTCCATGAAAAGGCTATCTTACAAGTATCCTGTTAATGCGATTCAAAACGTGCTTTTTATCTGCGCTCCAAATGGGGGCTATAAGGTCTTTCTTCGGTCCGTCCCCGGTAAGCCTGTGGATTATAACAGAATCGGGGATGATCTTTAAAAGTCTTTCAAGTATCGCTATATATTCATCTTCGGACAAAACTGTAAATTTCCCCGCTTCGTAGTCCTTTGCAAGGTCTGTACCCTTAAGCACATGCAGAAGCTGGAGCTTTATACCGTTTGGATTTATGCCCTGCTCTTTATCATCTCTTTGCCCGGTACCCGATAATCTGCAGACGTATCTGACCGTCTCTTCCATATCCTCCCATCTTTCCCCCGGAAGTCCAAGTATCACATGGGTTATAAAAGAAATATTTCTCTTTTTTAGCTCCGAAACCGCCCTGTCATACACTGCAAGCGGATATCCTCTTCTGATATACTCCGCCGTTCTTTCATGGATTGTCTGAAGTCCCAGCTCCACCCAGACAGGTTTTAGCCTGTTAAGCTCATCCAAAAGATCCAAAACATCTTCCGGCAGGCAGTCGGGCCTCGTAGCAACAGACAGCCCCACAATATCCGGATGATTTATCGCCTCTGTAAAAAGCTCTCTAAGTTTACTCACCGGGGCATACGTATTCGTAAAAGCCTGGAAGTATGCAATATACTTTCCGTCCTTTATTTTCCCCGCTACTCTTTCTTTGCCTTTTTCAATCTGCTCCGATATGGAAAGCTCTCTGCTTTCGGCAAAGTCTCCGCTTCCACCCGCCGAGCAAAAAATACACCCGCCGGTAGATATCTTTCCGTCCCTGTTTGGACAGGTAAAGCCGCCGTCTAAAGCGATCCGATAAACTTTACAGCCATATTTACTTTTAAGATATTCACCAACGGTTACCGACATCTTATTTAAGTGCTTCCTTTAAAGCCGCAAGATCCTCATCCGTCGTAGACCAGCTGGTTGCAAGCCTGACTACGGTGTGGTTCTCGTCAAATTTCTCCCAAAAGCTTACGGCAATGGTTTCTCTTAGCTTTTCGAGTCTGCTGTTTTCAAAAACAACAAACTGCTGGTTGGTGGGAGAATCCATAAAAAACCTGATATCATTGTCCTTAAGGATCTTTACGAGCTTGTCCGCCATCTCGATAGCATGCGCGCTTATCTTAAAATAAAGGTCGTCCGTAAAGAGGGTATCGAACTGAACTCCGATGAGTCTTCCCTTTGCCAGAAGCGCTCCCCGTTTTTTTACCGATGTGAGGAAATGCTTGGGCTTATTGTTTTTTGTAAAGACAACAGCCTCTCCGCAAAGAGCCCCCACCTTAGTTCCTCCGATATAAAATACATCGGTCAGTTTTGCAATATCGCCAATGGTTACATCGGTATTTTTGTTCAAAAGTCCGTATCCAAGTCTTGCTCCGTCAAGGAAGAGGCTCATATCGTACTCTTTACATACTTTTGATATCTCTTCAAGTTCTTTCTTTGTATATAACGTCCCGTACTCGGTAGGATGCGAAATGTAAACCATTCCCGGAAAGGGCATATGTTCATGAGCTTCATCAGCGTAATAATCTCTGACAAACGCTTTTAGGTCCTCCGCCTTCATCTTTCCGTTATATCCCGGGATTGTGAGGACTTCATGTCCGGTATATTCCACGGCGCTCGCCTCATGTGCGCTTATATGTCCGGTCTTTGCGCTTACGACCGCCTCGTAATCTTTAAGCATTGTCGATATGATGCATGCATTTGTCTGGGTTCCGCCGGCTAAGAATTCCACCTCTGCCTCCGGAAGACCGACAGCCTTTTTAATCTTTTCCTTCGCGCTTTCGCAAAATCTGTCGCTCCCGTATCCCGGCGCCGGTTCTAAGTTTGTAGCCGTAAGTGCCTTTAAAATCTCGGGATGTGCTCCTGCGATATAGTCGCTTTCAAATGATACCATTAGTAAAACCTCCGATGCAAAAAAATAAGGTGCCACCGGTTCGGTAGCACCTTTAATTCTAATCCTAATTTGCTTTTCCTTCAAGGAACTTATAAAGGAATGCGGCGATTGAGGCTCCTGCAAGGGGTCCTACAAGGAATACCCAAAGCTGAGCAATAGGCGTCACATTACCGCTTATAAGAGCTGCAAGAGCAGGTCCGAAGCTTCTTGCGGGGTTAACGCTTGTTCCGGTAAGTCCGATTCCGAGGATATGGACAACCACAAGCGTAAGTCCGATTACAAGTCCTCCGAAGGATCCGTGAGATGCCTTTTTGGATGTTACTCCGAGTATGGCAAGTACAAAAATGCATGTAAGAACAATCTCAACAAGGAGTCCGGCTGCATAGTTTCCGTTCACTCCGGCCAGTCCGTTTGTTCCAAATCCGCCTGTCTTATCCTCTATATTTCCTATCTTGAAGATAAGAGCAAGGAGTCCGGATCCGGCAAAGGCTCCAAGACACTGGGATATTACATATCCGCAAAAGTCTTTTCCTGTCATCCCGCCGCTTATCAGTACCCCTAATGATACCGCCGGGTTGATGTGACATCCCGATACATTACCTATGCTGTAGGCCATAGCTACTATAGTCAATCCGAAGGCAAGAGCGGTAAGCAAATATCCGCTTCCGTTTGCCGCGTCGCATCCAACCAGCATTGCTGTGCCGCACCCCAATACGACAAGCACCATAGTTCCTACAAATTCTGCTACATACTTCCTCAATTTAGTACCCTCCTTGTTTCTTTAAATAATTAACAGCTGTCTCAAGCTGATTATCAACAGGATTTTCCGGGTCATAATAGGCATCCGCATCGAGTTCGACCTCGATATCAGGGTCTATTCCGTTTCCGTCAAGAGCGGTTCCGTTAGGTGTGAAGTACTGTTCGGTTGTAAGCTTTAGAGCGGAGTTGTCAAAAAGATAATAGAAAGACTGAACAACTCCTTTACCGTATGTTTTTGTTCCGATGCTTACAGCCTTGCCGTAATCTTTAAGAGCCCCGGTAAAGATTTCCGACGCGCTGGCTGTGTAACCGTTGGTCAGTATAGCAACAGGTATATTTATTTCATCTTCGTAATAAGCCTTATACGCGGATCTCTTTCCCGTATTGTCTTCAACATAAAGCACATCGCTTTCGGGAAGGAAACATTCAAGTACGTCAACCGCAGCGCTTACAAGTCCTCCGGTATTTGACCTTAGATCTACGATAAGCGACTTCATTCCCTCCTCTTCAAGGGTCTTTTGTGCATCCGAGAACTGTTCTCCCGTGGTATCGTACCACTCCTCGATGTGGATATATCCGATATTGTCCTCAAGCATCTTGTACTCGATGACTTCCTCTTTTATCTCATCTCGGATTGCGGTAAGGTCATACTCTTTACCATCCGTCTGTCTATAGACCGTAATTACGACCTTAGTCCCTTTTTCGCCTCTGACCATGGATACTATTCCGTCGAGATCCATATCCGTCACATCGGTTCCGTCAACCTTTGTTATGATGTCCCCTTCTCTCATCCCGGCTCTTTCAGCGGGCGAATCGGTGTAAACCTGATGCACGTAGATATTCTTGTTCTCATCCGGCCCCATAACAACGCCGATTCCGAAGAATTTTCCGCTGTAGCTGTCCATCTGCTGCTGTATCTCTTCGGGAGTATAGTAGGTAGCGTATCTGTCGCCTGTTCCGGCAAGAAGACCTTCCACCATTCCTTCGCGGAGCTTGTCTCTGTCTATCTCGTATATGGATTTACCGTCTATCAGGCTTTGAACCTGTTCAAGCTTTTTGACGGTCTCCTCGTCAAGAACGCTGTCAGCCGCTTCAACAAATGAGCCTTCCTCAATGTAACCTTTGCTGTATTTTCTAACAACGCCGATAACGACTATCATCATAGCGACTCCCATTACGAGAACACCTATGAGGATTCCTATTATCAGCTGTCTTCTTCCTTGTTTATTTTCTTCCATCTTAAGTAATATTCCTTTTAGGTATCATAAAAATATATATAACCATTGGGATCCACGTACTCTCCGTTAAGTCTTACGGAAAAATGCAGGTGGTTACCGGTCGAAGCTCCGGTACTTCCAACGGCTGCGATGGTCTGACCCGTGCTGACCACATCGCCTTCCTTTACGTAAAGGGAGGATGCATGCATATAAACGGTGTAAAGTCCGTCACCGTGGTTGATCATAACATAATTGCCCATAGAGGCGTTGTATCCCGCTCCGGCTACGACACCTGCATAAGCCGCATAAATGGCTGTTCCGTAGTTGGCGGCAAGATCGACTCCGCTGTGGAACTTTTGAGTGCCGTAGATAGGATGGGTTCTCCATCCGTATTTACTGGATACGTACTTGTAGGAAGCTATAGGGAATACGAAGCTTCCGCCGTCGTAGGCCTTACCCTTTCCCTGCTGAGCCAGCCATATCTGTTTTTGCTCAACCTCAATAGCTTTGTTAAGGGCTTCTATCTCGTCATCAAACTCGTCAATCTGGTTTGAAAGAGAGTCTATCTCTGCCTGAGATGCCGCGATACTTCTGACATACTCCTGGAGCTGAGCCTCTTTTTCGAGCCTGAGCTCTTCCATATTGGCTTTCTCGGTCTCGACGTTCCTCTTTGCCTCGTCCACAGATTCTTTTGAAAGCTCAAGCTGCTGATAACAAAGATCCACATAAGCTCTTGTGGTCTTAAGCTGTTCCCAGGATGCCTTATCGTAGGCGATAACAGCCTCGATATAATCCATACGGTTCAAAAGATCTCTCAGACTCGTAGAGGTAAGCAGGCTTGTAAGGATGCTGGTTTCATCCTTTTCGTACATCATCTTCATCCGGTGTTTCATCGCCTCATAATGGGCATCTTCATCGGCCTTGGCCTGTTCGTATTCTTTTTCGGTCCTCTCGATATCGACCTCTAAAATAGCTATCTGATCCTCTAAGTCCATGATATTGTAATTCATTTCCTCGAGGGTCTCGTCGATCTGCCGGATATACTCTTTTATATCGTTTTTTTGCTGTTCAAGATTATTCTTGATGCTCTCGACATTTGATTTCTTGCTCTGAATATCGGCTTTGTCTTTCTTTGCCTTCTCAATCTCCTGCTGTTTTTGCTTTATGGAGTCGCTGGAGATACTTGTATATGCCGGAGCTGCGAGAGTTCCCTTTATGGGGAGTACGCATAAAAGAGCCAATGCAGCCGTCATAAACAGACAGACTGCCTTAGCTCTTTTTTCACTCATTTTGTTAAATGCTTTATTATTTTTCATATCAAACTCTCAAATGCTTACGTACGGTAGCAAGACTTCCTATAAATCCGATTCCCACGCCCACTATAAGACAAACGGGCATAAGGTATTTAAAGATCTCATCGATCTGCAGGAAGTTGAGCATACTGCTGAGTACCGCAAATCTTTCTGTCACGTAGCTGATAACATAATCATATAACTCGTGTATAAGAAGCAGCGGAATTACCGAACCGATAAGTCCGATAAGCATTCCTTCAAGTACAAAGGGCGCTCTTACAAAAAAGTCCGTAGCTCCTACGTATTTCATAATGCTTATTTCTTCGGCTCTTACCGATATTCCGACTCTGACCGTGTTGCTGATAAGGAATATACTTACAGCCAAAAGAATAGCGATGATTGCAATGGAAACGTAAGCAATAAGGCTGTTGACGCCGGTAAGAGTATCCGCCGTCACTTCCGAGTAATTGACCTTTCTGATCTCGCTCTTACTCTGAAGCCAGTTTACAAGATTATCCTGCATCGATACGTCGCTTAAGAATACCTCGTAGTTATGGTCACCCTCGAGAGGGTTCTCGGGAAATCCTTCGGCATAATCGGGGCCGTAATAGGCCTCACCAAACTCAGCCCAGATTTCATCGTCATCGTGGAACTGGACCGAAGCAACCTCGGTTCTTTTTTTGATCTCTTCGCCGATTTCCTTAACTCTCTCGTCGCTGACATCATCGTTAAAGAAAACTGTTATGGAAACAGCCTCTTCAGCGGTAAGAAGAATATTTCTTATGTTGAAGACAACAGAGAAGAAAAGGCCGAATAGAAACAGACAGGCCGCTATAGTCGATATTGAGGCAAGCGAATACCATCCGTTTCTGAAAAGATTACGGACTCCCTGCCATAGTGTATAGAAAAATGTACTAATCTTCATTGATGTAAAGTCCCTCTTCCTCGTCGCTGACTATGATACCCTTTCGCATCGTAACGACACGCTTTTTCATTGCGTTTACGATCTCAGGGCTGTGGGTTACGACAACAACGGTTGTACCCATCTCGTTGATCTCCTCGATCATCTTCATGATCTCCCATGAATTGTTGGGGTCGAGGTTACCGGTAGGCTCATCAGCAAGAAGTATGGACGGCTTATTTATAAGAGCTCTTGCAAGAGCTACTCTTTGCTGTTCACCGCCGGATAGTTTTCTGACGTCCGATTTATATTTACCCGCAAGTCCTACCATAGAGAGGATATTGGGCACATTACGCCTCATCTGGGATGAAGGCACTTCGATTATTCTCTGGGCAAAGGCAACATTCTCGTAAACGTTTCTGTCTCTTAAAAGTCTGAAGTCCTGGAATACGACTCCGAGATTTCTTCTAAACTGAGGAATCTGTCCGTGCCTGAGTTTCTTGGTATTGTATCCGTTAACAAATACGTTGCCGTGGGTTGCCACAAGCTCTCTTAAAAGGAGCTTGATCATAGTTGATTTACCGGATCCGCTGTCACCGGTGATAAATACGAACTCTCCCCTGTTTATACGTAAAGAGATATTGTCGATGGCGGGAGCTCCCTGCTCGGGGTAATTCATGCTTACATTCTCAAGGCAGATAATCCCGTTCTCTTCCACAAATTTGTCTCGTTTTAACTGTTTTTTCTCTTTCGATGTCATAATAGCCTCAAAATTATCTGTATTCGTTCTCCTCTATGCACTTCAAGTAGTTTACTACCATAAGTGCAATCTTAAAGGTAATCGCATCTTCGAAAGCACGAAGATCGAGCCCTGTACTCTTTTGGAGTTTATCAAGGCGGTATACAAGCGTATTTCTGTGGATGAATAACTGTCTCGAGGTCTCGGACACATTCAGATTGTTCTCGAAGAATTTCTGAATCGTTGTGATCGTCTCCTCATCAAAATCATCGGGAGACTTGGTTCCGAAAATCTCTTCAATATACATCTTGCAAAGAGGAATGGGAAGCTGATAGATAAGACGTCCTATTCCAAGCTGGCTGTACGCCACAACTTCTCTTTCCTCGAAGAATATTCTACCTACGTCGGCAGCCATACGTGCTTCCTTGTAGGAGCGGCTGACTTCCTTGATCTCGGGCACAACGGTACCGTAAGCGATACGCAGTCCCTTAACCCCCTCTTTATGGTAAAAATCAGCGAGGGCTTTGATAGTCTTTGAGATCTCCTTTGTGGCTTCCATTGAGGCAAGCTCTTTAACAACGATAACATTCTTTTCATCAACGGCGGTAACAAAATCCTTGCTGCTGCCTATCGCGGTCTTGGTAAGATCCAAAAGATTGTTGTCCTTGCCTTTAGCGCACTCTATTACAAATACTACTCTGGGAACTTCCGTCTGGATATGGAGCTTCTTTGATCTGCTGTAAATGTCGATAAGAAGCAGGTTATCAAGCAGAAGGTTCTTGATATAGTTGTCCTTGTCAAAGCGCTCCTTATAAGCCACAAGAAGACTCTGAATCTGAAAAGCAACCATTCTTCCGACAACGTACTTTTCTTCTCCGCTTCCGCCCACAACAAGAACATATTCCAGGCTCTGCTCATCGTAAATCTTGAAATACTGATATCCTGAAATTTCCTGCGAATCGGCAGGTGACTTTGCAAATTCAGCTGCGGGATGTGAACAAACCGACAAATCGGCGGTAGAAGCTGCAACCTTTCCCTCGGGATCCATAACGCTTAAAGCCGCTCCGGAAATAGAGCTGAGTCCGTCGAGAGTATTCTGTAAAATCTGATTTGAGATCATATATTCCTCCAACTAAGAATACGAATGCCCCATAAAAAGGCACTATATAAACTGTACTAAAAAATGACCAAAAAATCAACTCTTTTTTGGTCATTTTTTTGACTTTTTCGTCATTTTATTTTATCTTTTTGTCTCTTTGAAAGATTTTACTGTGAAAAATAACAAAGAGCCAAGATCATCTCTTGGCTCCTGGTAGTCCTAATTCTTTTGTCCGCATTAAACAGACATGTCAAAGTTTCCTCCGACTGCAGGATTAACGCTTCTCTCCATAGCAGCGGCATCGATCATCCCTACAAGATTCTCTCCGATCTGCTCGTTGGTATCCATAGTTTTTGCAAGCATCTTTACACCAAAATCGGTATTAAGGTTTGCCTGGCTTACTGCAGGCGAAAGCTGAGTAATAGAAAAATTCATATTATCACCTCCTGATTCATCCTTGAACCACACTAAAGAGGCCAAATCCTTTTGGCTAATTCGATTATAGCACACCGCTTAAAAGAATCAAGTTAATTTACATAACTTTATTTTTTCTTTAGAATTTATAAAACGGCACTATTTCCTAAGTTCAATTCTGTCGGGACCGATGTTTATCTTTCCCTCTTTTAAAAGCTTACCTACAGCGCGTTTAAACTGGGCTTTGCTCATACCGGTCTTTTCAAAGATAAGCTCCGGGGATGCCTTGTCGCTGAAAGGAAGGATTCCCTTTGCATCCTTTATAAGCTGAAGGATCATCTCAGAGTCTTCATTCCTCTGGAGATATCCTTTATCTCTTACGGCAAGTTCAAGTCTGCCGTCGGGAAGAACCGAGGCAACTCTTGCTGTAATCTTCTGTCCGGTTTTGATCTCACCCGCCGCTCCGAACATGGCCTTTGCCGGGATGAGCGCCGAGTACAGGTCATCTACTGCCACAAAAGCTCCGAAATTGCGGCTTATCTGGTAAACCGTGCCGGTTACGGTATTGTCTTTACGATAGGTTGAATCATTTCTCAGACATTCATATACGTTCATAGTAGCGCAAAGCCTGCTGCTCTTATCAAGATACATGCTGACAAGTACTTCGTCGCCCTCTGATACTTTATATGTCTGCTGCTTGAAGGGAAGGAAAAGATCCTTATCAAGTCCCCAGGATAAAAACGCACCGACTTTTGTGATTTGGCTTACTTTAAGTCTTGCAACCTCTCCCATGGAAAGAAGCGGTCTGTGGGTTGTGGCGATAGGTCTGTCCTCGGAATCTTTATAGAGAAATACCTCAAGGCTGTCCCCTACTTTCGTTCCTTCGGGTACCTGTCTTGCGGGGAGAAGTATGCGCTCGTCCTTAGCGCCTTCCTCCGCGAGATAAACTCCGAATTCTACCTGTTTTACTACTTTAAGTGTCTGATACTGTCCTAATTTAAACATGTTATTCCGTCCTCTTTTCTTCCGGCTTGGCTCGCTGCCGGGCTTTTCTTTATTTTATCAATTTTTCCGGATTATCTTTATAGGTATTACGAAAATTCGATAACCGAGTATGGCTTTCCTTCTTCATTATTAAGCGAAGCCACGTACTTTCCGTCCTCAAAACCGAAAACAGGGTTTATCCTGTCTCCGAGGAAGGCCTGGTTTCTGTATTCCGCCCGAAGCCTTTTTATCTCAAACTCTTCAGGCAGATAAGACGCCGCAATATTGACATACTGGCCGTTGTTCATATGTTTATTGGGGTCAAGGAAATGAGGCTCAACTACGATCTCATTTCTCTTTTCTGCGGACTGCGGAATACGGATCTTTCCGTTTTCGTAATCCATATCCATCGGTTCGGCGCTTCCGTATACTCCCGGAAGATCCTCCGGAACCTTAGCCGGCTTCATGTTCTCGATATCTATAAGGCTCCACATTGAATTTGCCTTAACGATTTTCTCACCCTTCTCGTCCTCGATCCAAAAGTTTCTGTATCCGAGGAAACCTCTGAATTTATAAGGTACCGTACAGATTCGCACTCTTTCAAGATACATGGGATATCTGACAATATCTATCTGCCATGTGTTTATAACCCATCCGAGTTTTCTCGGAATAAGATAATCATACCCGACTCCGAGATCCTCGGAATGAAAAGTCGAAGCATCCTGAAAATAATCGACAATCCCGTTAATGGTGATCTTCTTTTTAAAGTCCACCTTGCTAAAACCTACTCTCGAATCGAATGAATACATTTTTAATCCCTCTTCATAAGTTGTAAAACGTTAAAAAGATAACTCTCTGTTGCATCAGTACAAAATATGAAAAAAACCTGTGAGCCACTCTCACAGGTTTTCAAGCAGGGCTAGGAGGACTCGAACCTCCAAATGACGGAATCAGAATCCGCTGCCTTACCATTTGGCTATAGCCCTTTACCGCGTCATTTATCCGCGCGACTTAATGAAGTATACACGAACACGACGCCAATTGCAAGTCTTTTTTTAAATTTTTTTTGGCTATTTGATAAAAAATGTTACAAGCCAGGAAACTAAAGGGATTGTACCTACCGAGAAAAGGGTTGTAAGCGCCACTCCTCTCGAAGCAAGATCCGTATTTCCACCGTACTGCTGTGCCAGCATAGCCGTCATACTTCCCACAGGTGTCGCCAGCATTATCAGCATAACTCCGTTAAGCTCCGGGGGAAGATTAAGGAAACTGACTATAAACATCCCGAGAATGGGTATAATTATAAGTTTTATTGCGGAGAACAGAAGCAGTCTGAAATCCGTAAAGAGTGATTTCAGGCTTATCTTTCCGAGAGCCGCGCCTATCACGATCATAGAAAGAGGAGCCGTGAGTTCGCTCAAAGACGTTGTTACATTTTCTATAACCATCGGCACTTTGATTCCTGTAAGATAGAAGACTATCGTAAGTACGCAGGCAATAACACCCACATTAAATATCTTCTTAAGCGGATTTGTTTTGTCCTTTTCATCTCCGTCGTGCAAAGCAGCGATTCCGTATGTATAGATAAGTACATTGTAGGGAATAAGGAAAATCGAAGCATACAGCAGCGCTTCACTTCCGTAAACAGCAGATATCACGGGAAATCCCATAAATCCTATGTTGGAAAAAATGGTCATAACCCGGTATACGCTTCTGTTTTCGGGCTTAGCTTTTATAAGTCTCGGAAGAAACAGTGCAATTAAGATCAAAAAAACAAAAACGCCCACCGCCAGGAGCGCAGTTTTTGCAAGCATAGCCCCTTTTACGGTACTTTCTTTATTGATCCCCGCGGAAAGTATAAGACAGGGATTGGCAACATTTACAACAATCGCTGACAGAACTTTCGATCCCTCGTCCGTGATCATCTTTATCTTGCGGCATATATAGCCGATGATCATAATTATAAATAAAATAGCCATTTGTTTAAGCAGTAGCATTTATCTGAAACCTCACATAAACCCGGTACTTCAGATTCAGAAGCACCGGGTTTCTTTAATCAATATAACTTCATGTCATTTATACTTCAAAGATAAGATCTGCGTATGAAGGAACGGGCCAAACCTTCTTGTCGACAAGAGTCTCAAGAGTATCAATGGCCTTTCTGAGTTCGTCCATTGATACCTTTACCTCATCCTTAAAGGCGTACGCCTGATCCTTGGCATTCTTTATAGCAGAGGCTTTTGCGGTAGCTGCTTCAAGCTCTGAAAGCGCTTTGCTGGCCTTACCGAGCTCTGCGGTCACATTCTTAAGCACCTGCGCCTGAACAGTAGCCTCTTCGCCTACTTCCTTGACAACCTTTACCGTATCCGCAAGGGTCTTTGTATACTCTATAACAGCAGGAATATAAAGCTTTTTAGCCATATCGATCATAGTAAGCGCTTCGATATTAGTGGTCTTTGAATATGTCTCGTATGTGATTTCCTTACGCGACTCAAGCTCTGTCTTGCTGTAGATTCCGAACTTTTCAAAAAGCTCTACTGCTTTATCTGTAGTAAGGGAAGCCGCAGCGTCTATGGTACAGGTGATGTTTGGAAGTCCTCTTCTTTCAGCCTCCTCCACCCATGCCTTTGCATATCCGTCACCGTTAAACACTATTCTCTGATGCTCGGTAAGATATTCCTTGATCAGATCATGTACTTCAATATCGAAGTCCTCGGCCTTTTCGAGTCTGTCGGCAGCCTCGCAGAAAGCTTCGGCAACTATTGCATTAAGAGTTGTGTTGGGGCTGGCGATGGAGTCGCTGGATCCCACCATACGAAATTCAAACTTGTTTCCGGTAAATGCAAAAGGTGATGTACGGTTTCTGTCCGTTGCATCCTTTTCGATATCTGTTAAGGTTGATACACCGGTAATAAGCTTTTCACCCTGGATAGAGTGGTCTGCGCTTCCGGTCTCGATAAGCTGTCTTACAACGTCGTCAAGCTGTTCTCCGAGGAAAACGGAAATGATTGCCGGCGGTGCTTCATCCGCTCCGAGTCTTAAATCATTTCCGACATCGGCAGCGCTCTGCCTGAGGAGATCGGCATGAATATCGACAGCCTTTAAGATGCAGGCAAGCACAAGTAAGAACTGAATGTTTTCGTTGGGTGTCTTTCCGGGATCCAAGAGATTAACACCGTTGTCCGTAGTAAGAGACCAGTTGTCATGCTTACCGGATCCGTTTACACCCGCAAAAGGCTTCTCATGAAGCAGGCAGTTAAGGCCGTGGCGGCAAGCTACCTTCTTCATCGTCTCCATAACAAGCTGGTTATGGTCTACGGCGATATTTGCGGTCTCGTAGATAGGCGCAAGCTCATGCTGCGCGGGTGCAACCTCGTTATGCTGGGTCTTGGCGGTAACACCAAGCTTCCAAAGCTCGATGTTAAGGTCCTTCATATAAGAACCGATTCTTTCTCTGATTGCTCCGAAATAATGGTCCTCAAGCTCCTGTCCCTTGGGAGCTGGAGCTCCGAAAAGAGTTCTTCCCGAGAATATAAGGTCAGGTCTCTTTAAATACTTTTCATGGTCAACAAGGAAATATTCCTGCTCAGCACCGACAGAAGGGGTTACCTTTGTAGCCTCGGTATTTCCAAAAAGCCTTACGATACGAAGAGCCTGGGTGCTTATGGCCTCCATGGAACGAAGAAGCGGCGTTTTCTTATCGAGGGCTTCACCTGTATAAGAGCAAAGCGCGGTGGGAATGCAAAGGATTACTCCCGTGGCATCCTCTTTAAGGAATGCGGGAGATGTGATATCCCAAACTGTATATCCTCTTGCCTCGAATGTAGCTCTGAGTCCTCCCGAAGGGAAGGAAGAAGCGTCCGTTTCACCCTTGATAAGCTCCTTGCCGGAGAACTCCATAAGGGTTCTGCCTTCCTCATCGGGATGGGTAACGAATGCATCATGCTTCTCGGCAGTAATACCGTTGAGAGGCTGGAACCAGTGGGTGTAGTGTGTGGCACCGTTTTCAACGGCCCAGTCCTTCATAGCCTTAGCTACCACATCCGCGGACTCTTTTGAAAGCTCGCCTCCCTGGTCCATAACTTTTTTAACTTCTTTAAATACGCCTTTGGGAAGCCTCTCTCTCATCTTTCCGAGATTAAAGACTTTGCTTCCGAACAACTCTTCAACGTTAAGTGCTTCGCTCATGTTTTAAATACCTTTCAGTTGCATTTGGGCATAAACCCTTTTTCAATAATATCTCAAAAAAAAGTCAGATACAAGTAAAACTAATCTCTTTTATCACAGCCTAAGGATATCTCCCACATCAGGCTCTTTGGAAAATACTGCCCAGACCTTCTCCTCCGCGTGAGGACAGGACGTCACTTTAATGCATTCTTTTCCGTCTATGACCACACGCTCTTTTTCCTCTTTTTCAAAATTGCTGCCGTCACAGACATGGTACATTTCAAGGACCTTTGTCTTTATATCCCTTCCGTCAGGCTTCATGATCTCGATTTCGTCGCCTACGGAAAACTTGTTCTTTTGAGTAAATCCAAAGAAGATTTTCTCCCTGCCGCTTTCGTCTTTTTCTTTTATCTTTTTATCAGGAATTGCAAGGAAAATCGCGTCGCTTGAGTAGGTATTGTTGTCGTAGATCTGGCTGTCTTCATCCGGTTTTCCGAAAAAGAATCCGGTACAGAACTTACGATACGTGCACTTGGCAATCTGCTCTTTGTACCAGGGCATATTCTCTTTATACTTTTCCGGGCTTTCAAAGTAGTCGTCTATTGCTCTGCGATAAGTTCGCGCAACAGTAGCCACATAGAGCGCGGTTTTCATACGTCCTTCTATCTTCCAGGAGTCTATACCCGCCTCCACAAGCTCCGGTACATGGTCAATCATGCAAAGGTCTCTGGAATTGAAGATATATGTACCTCTCTCGTTTTCATATACCGGAAGGTACTCACCCGGTCTGCTTTCCTCGCTGACAGCGTAAACGGGCTCTCCGTCTTCCTTTTCATATACTCCGTACTTCCATCTGCAGGGATGGGTGCAAGCTCCGTGATTGGCATCTCTTCCTGTAAAGAAATTGGAAAGAAGACATCTTCCGGAGTATGAAATACACATAGCTCCGTGAACAAAGCTTTCTATCTCCATCTCGTCAGGGATGTTTTTTCTTATCTGCGCTATTTCTACAAGGGAAAGCTCTCTTGCGCTGACTACCCTCTTTGCCCCTTGTCTCCACCAGAACCTGTATGTTTCATAGTTCGTATTGTTAGCCTGCGTAGATATATGGATTTCCGCCTCCGGCCAGACCTCTCTGCAGATGCTGTACATCCCGGGATCTGCAACTATAAGCGCATCGGGGCCAAGTTCCTTTAATTCTTCAAAATATTTTCTCGCCCCTTCAAGATCGTAGTTGTGAGCAAGAATGTTGGCGGTAACATGCACTCTTACACCTTTGGAATGGGCGTAGGCAATTCCTTTTTCCATATCTTCATGGGAAAAGTTCTTTGCCTTGGCTCTAAGTCCAAAGGCTTCTCCGCCAATGTATACTGCATCTGCGCCATAGTCTACCGCGCACTTTAACACTTCAAGACTGCTTGCAGGACAAAGCAGTTCCGGTTTTTTCTTTTCTTTCATCTAAATCTCCGGTTTTGATCAAATCTTTTAAGCTTTTTAAAGCTTTGTGCTGAGAGTCATTCCGTCTCCTATATTTAAAAGTACGGTTTCAAGGTCATCCCGGTGGCAAAGCTCGTATATATACTCTCTCATCCTTGAATGGATCGTACGGTTTCTTCTTGTTACCGCAAATCTCGATTCGCAGATATCTCCCTCTCTCAGGCAGTTGTCGGATACAAGCATTCCGCCTTTCCCAAGGAGGCGCATAATCTCCGGAAGCCAGTTGATATACTGTCCCTTGGCTGCATCCATAAAGATCATATCATACTCTCCCTCGAGAGTCGGCAATATATCAAAAGCATCCCCTTCGAAGAGCTTTATCCTTGAAAGGTCGGTCATATTGCAGGCCTTTTCTTTAAAAGCTCTCTCAAAATTACCCTTTGCCACAGGGATTCTTTTTTCGTACTTTTCTATCGTATCTATCCTTAACTCTTCGGAACCCGCTTCACTCATAAGTAAAGCAGAAAAGCCGACCGCTGTCCCTATCTCAAGGATGCGTTTCGGCTTTGAAAGCTTTATCAAAAATCGCAAGAGACTCTGGGTACTTCTCCGAATGATCGGCACTCCGCCCTCAAGTGCTTCCTGCTCTATAAGATCCAGAAAAGGACCGTTACCACGATCCATCAGGTTCATAAAGACGGATAATCTGTCCTCTTCCGTCATCTGACATTATCCTCCGTAAGGTCTGAATCATCGCCCATTTCAATTTCCTGGACTCCGCCTTCTTCCGCATCCTCCTCAGCTTCTTCAGCTTTCTTTGCGGCGGCCTCTTCCTCGGCCTTCTTTTGCTCTTCAGCCTCCTTAAGGAGTTCCTCCTTTTCGATGTTTACCTGAGCAATCGCTCCGAACATCTCCTCGGCTGTCATGGTAGTGCTTAAGGTATAGGTTCCGCCCTTAACGTACTCACGATACTCCGATGCGTAATACTGAAGCGCCAAAAGCTTGGAATCTCTCACAAGCCCCTTGCTCTCAAAGAGCTTACCCAGCTCAAGAGCGTTGAAATCTAAAGGTATTGTTACTTCAACGTCTTTTCCCACACTGGCAGCCATGGGCTTTTCGGTATAAATCCTGTAACCGTAATCGTATGCGGTCTTGGCCCCCTTTGATATGACGAGGACTATCGCCACGATAAGAAGAATCTGCAGTACAGTATCAAATACGTTTCCTGCTACGCCAGCAACTCTGCCGATCATTTCATTGTTAGAACTGTTTTTTTTCATAATCTGATCCTCGGAAAAAGTCTTTCTTTTTCCATTATTCAAAATCTACCGATTCAACGATAGAAAAATTGATGTTCTGCATCATTCTGCAGAAATCAAGCTCTGCTGCAAGAAAGCTGTCCACAAGCGGATTTTCCCGCAGCGTTTTAAACTCCTCCTGAAACGCAGAGAGCTTGGCAAAATCAAGATCCTCGCTCATCTGCATCTCGTGATTTCTCTTTCTGAAATCATCAACCTGCCTTTTCAGCTCAGGTTCCTGCCTTAAGAGGTCAAGCTGTTTATGGTACTCCTTGAAAACCTCATCAGATTTTATTGTGTTTATAAGATTGTCTACAGCGTCTTTAACTTCTTTATTCATCATTAATGACACCTCTAAGTTTAAACCTCCTGGATCACAGGAAGTATCATGGGACGACGCTTAGTCTTTTTCCAGACAAACTCGCTGAGCGCGTCCTTTGTTCCGGACTTGATCTTGCCCCAGTCGGTAATATGTCTTGCTATATATCCCTCAACGGTCTCCTGGACAAGGAGCCTTGCCTCCTCAATAAGATCCTCGGATTCCTTCATATAAACGAAACCTCTTGATACTATATCAGGGCCCGCTACAAGCTCACCAGAAATCTCATCAAGGCACATAACAACTATCATTATGCCGTCTTCGGCAAGATGCTGTCTGTCTCTTAAAACGACATTACCAACATCTCCGACTCCCAGTCCGTCTACAAGAATATCACCCGTGGGAACCTTTCCGGTAACTACAGCATAATCCTCACCAAACTCAAGGACATCTCCGGAGGACAGGATCTTTATATGATCCTTGTCCATTCCGAGTTCTTCGGCAATCTTCGCCTGTGCCTTAAGATGCTTAAACTCTCCGTGGGCGGGTATTGCAAACTTGGGCTGTACAAGTGTATAGATAAGCTTTATCTCTTCCTGGCAAGCATGCCCCGATACATGGACATCCTGGAATATTACATCGGCTCCCTTTGCAAGAAGCTCGTTGATGATCTTTGTAACGGACTTTTCATTACCCGGTATGGGGTGGGATGAAAAGATTACCGTATCTCCGGCACCGATAGTCAGCTTTCTATGGGTTCCGTTTGCCATTCGGCTGAGAGCCGCCATACTCTCTCCCTGGCTTCCGGTTGTGATTATAACCTGCTTTTCGGGAGGATAGTTCTTGATAAGGTCAAGGTCAACCAGCGTATCATCAGGGATACTGATACATTCAAGCTTTTGAGCAGTCTCGATGATACTTACCATGCTCCTGCCCTCAACGCTTACCTTACGGCCGAATTTGTGAGCGGAGTTGATGATCTGCTGAACCCTGTCCACATTTGAAGCAAAGGTCGCAACAAATATCCTGGTGTTTTTATGTTCCTCAAAAAGGTTATCAAACATCCTTCCAAGAGTTTTTTCGGAAGGTGTATAGCCCGGTCTCTCGGCATTTGTAGAGTCGCACATCATCGCAAGGACTCCCTTTCTTCCGAGATCGGCAAATCTCTGCAGATCGATGGCATCTCCGTACACAGGGGTATAGTCAACTTTAAAATCACCTGTGTGAACAATTATTCCCGCAGGGGAATATATAGCCAGTGCCGCAGCATCAACTATACTGTGATTTGTCTTGATAAACTCTACCCTGAACTTGCCAAGGGTTATAAACTGACCGAATTTAACGACTTTTCTGCGAGTCACATCCATAAGCTCATGTTCTGTCAGCTTATTCTCAATAATTCCCATAGTAAGACGCGTTGCATATACAGGAACATTTATATCCTTAAGCACATACGGCAGCGCCCCGATATGGTCCTCATGGCCGTGGGTTATAACAAACCCTTTTACTTTATCGATATTATCCTTTAAATACGTAACATCGGGGATTACAAGGTCTACACCCAGCATATCATCCGCCGGGAAAGAAAGGCCGCAATCCACTACAATAATACTGTCTTCGTACTCGAAGGCAGTTATATTCATTCCGATCTGTTCAAGGCCTCCCAAAGGAATGATCTTAAGGCCCGTCAGAGCGGGTTTATCTTTATTTTTCTTCTTACTCAAATTTCCTCCTTATAGCTTAGGACGGATCAGACTTCTCCTTCGTCTCCGGAAATCAGATCCACATCCTCAAGCATATCTTCAAACACCGAAGCAACGGCCTCCAGCTCCGCATCATCCGACACGATGATGTATCTGCTCTCTTTATCGCCGTCCTCGGAAAGATCCTTGAGAATAAGAGCCTCTCCGTCTCCCTCTTCGAAATCGGTCACAAGGATATAATTGTACCCGCCGATCCTTGTCTGTTCCAATACGAAAAACTCAACCGGATCTTCCCCTTCGGGATTGAATATTACTTTTTCAAGCTTGTTTTCACTCATAGTTTACCTGTTATTTCTCCCTGATAAGGGATTAAATCAATTATTTATCGGAAGTATTGTCGAGATAATCCTGCAAAATGATCTGCGCAGCTATCATATCAACATACTCCTTGCGGTTTTCTCTGCGGACTCCGACTTCCTTCATGATCTCGTCCGCTTCAACCGTTGTCAGCCTCTCATCATACATGATCACGGGAAGTCCCGTTCTTCTCTCAAGGCTTTCCTTGAATTCCATAGAAAGCTGCGCTCTTACTCCCTCGTCTCCGTTCATATGTAACGGCAGCCCCAAAACGATCTTGCTCACCTCAAACTCCTCGCAAAGTTCTTCGATACGCGCCAAAGTCTGGCGAAGCTTATTCTCTCTTTCCCGCCTGATTATTTCATGCGCCTGGGCGGTGATAAGAAGAGGGTCACTCAAAGCGACGCCAACCGTTTTCGAGCCGAAATCAAGCCCCATGATCCTCATGTATTACTGCTCCCACCCGCGATTTCTGATATAACTGTTAAGCAGCTCCTCAACAAGCTCGTCTCTCTCAACCTTCATAATAAGGCTGCGGGCATTGTTGTAACTGGTAACGTATGTGGGATCGCCGCTCATAATATATCCGACAATCTGATTGACAGGATTGTATCCCTTTTCCTGTAACGCCTCATATACAAGTGCGAGTACTTCCTTCACCCCTGTAGGAGGCTCTGTCTGAACTTCAAAGTACTGTGTGTTCCCCAAATCAGCCATGTTACTACCTCTTTCCGTTTATAATAGTTGCGGCACCTTCCGCAAAATACCATATTAGCCTATTAAGATATTTTACTATATATTTGACGCAGGCGCAAATTCTTATTTACTTACGCAAAACATGTGCGATAATATCGGCAGATTCGAAACAAGAATCTTTTCATATAAAATGATGATTATTACAACCGCACATATCCCTGCCGCTATAAGTAAGAGTCTATCCGATAAAATCACGTTTGTGGGGTCGCCCTCAGACTTTCCCTTAAATACAAGCATCAAATACCTGATTACAATAAACAAAACTATAGGAACAGTATAAACAAGTTTTGTTTCATGCGATATTGTCCATAACGAATAAAAAACCATCGTTAATCCGGCGCACATAAATACTATTCCATTTAAGAATGTTTTGTCATAGTGCTTCAGCACATTCCTGGTTTCATTTCCGTTCCGACTTTCTATCTCACCTTTTCTCTTTCCGAATGCCATAAACAAAGACATTGATACTACCGTAAGAAAGAGCCAATTTGATACTCCTTCGCTAACAATTGTTCCTCCGGCCATTACTCTAAGTACAAAGCCCGAAGCTATGCAGAAACAGTCAACAAGCTCGGTATGCTTGAGCCATTTAGAATATAGTATGTTGATAACAATATAGGCTAAAACTATCAGCATAGCCTTAAGGTTTACCGACAAGGAAAGTGCCACTCCGGCAATAATAAAACACACCATCATTATTACCGCTACAGGTATTATTATTCTTCCCGACGCTATTGGTCTGTACTTCTTTGTCTCATGCTTTCTGTCAGCTTCTATATCATTTAGATCGTTAAAAACATATACCGCTGACGATACCAAACAAAATGCAGCCACCAAAACAATCGTACTTAATACTTTTTTCAGATTGACAAGTTCAAGCGAAAAAACTATCGGGAAACATACCAAAACGTTCTTCAGCCAGCTTTTTACTCTTACCTCTGTTATGATATCTCTAAATGAAACCTTTTTATCCATCGTATTCACCGTTGCAATAGATTAATATGTCTGATAAACCCTGATTTCAAAACCATTGGCCGCTCCGCGAGCATATCTGATCACATTTTTGATTGCATAGCCAATATTATAAATCTCAATAAAGCAGGACTTCGGGTTCTCCGGAGTATAAATATAGATCAACCGATATATATCATCGACCTGGCGATAAAAGTTGGCAACACCACCATAGTATTCCTGATCCGATATTAAATATAAATCACGCTGTGAAGATGATGTAACTATAAATTGAGGCAGCGGACCATACTTATATTCTTCTGCATTTCCATCTACAAAATTAGCAAATGCCCCGTAATATCCACCATAGTCTAAAGGTGTGGAACAATCATATACCGAGTTGCCGCGTCCGACTCCAAGTTCGGCAAGTTTGTCAACCGTATAGACTCTGCTGTCAGGCGATAAAAACCTGGCGTCCATCGCAACCGATCCCATAAACAGACTTATTACAGAGAGAGCAACCAAACCATTCTTGATCGTCAGGAACATCTTTTTCTTTTCAAGCTTTTCTACAAATCCCTCGCTAAAATAACATATTCCCATAGATGCCATAATCAGGCTAAACGCATAGAGGGGGAGCGTATATCTTTCCCAATGTATCTTCAAAGCAGATATCGGGATCCAGTACATAAAGAAACTCAAAAGGATCAGTGTCCTTTTCGCATCTTTTTTTATAGACTTAACCACCCCATAAATGCTAAACAATGATAGCAGCAAACCTATATGCACTCCCGTAGTCTTTAGGTAGTACCAGAGCGTTTGCGGAAAGTTTAACCCGTCGGCCCCAAGATGATGACTGTGATTTTGGCCTTTTAATACTTCCAATACCGTCTTGTGGTCGATGATTAATACGGGTGAAATTGCCATGACGCCAATTACAAGAAACAGCACAGCGAGCGCTCCGTCTCTAAGAATATAGATTGGTTTTTTGTACCGGGAAATAATAATTGCTGCAGCTATGATAATGCTTCCGTATATTCCCGGATACTTCTCGCAAGTCGCCAGAGCTGTAAAAAAAGACATCCAAAATATCCACGTGATACTTTGCTTTTTATGGTATTTTAATCCTGCCCAAAGTACACCCATTAAGAAAAACAAAAGAGGTATGTCCGGCGTAATATAATGGGAATGTTCTATAAAAGCAGGAAATATCGCAAATAGAAGCGCAGCCATCAATCCCTGTTTCTTGCCGAAGATACGTCCTATTAAGTACGCAAAAAATACAACTCCGATACCAAATAATGCGATCAGTAATCTGGAGGCCGTCAAGAAGGCTGTTGTGTGAAATGCAAAATTAGTTGCAAAATCGTCTAGTCCCCTGCTTGAAAAAAATACGTCTTGTAAAGCTGTATACAGCAGGGTTACCAACTTAATTGTTACGTGATTTGGCCTATAGTATTCCCTTACTTCAAAACTCCTATCAAGCGCGCACTGATATGCCTGCCCAAAAATAATCCCCTCATCGGGATGAAGATTGCTGTCAGGCAGTCCCCAATCTATCCCAATAACCCGCACTGCACAGGCAAGCGCAAATATAAGCCCAACAATTAAATAGTGATACTTCTCTATTTTTTCATCCGAAAACAGTTTTTTCATCTTTGCTCCTTCTTAACCATAGCTACAAATATAAGCGGCATCATCAAATATAGAGGCCAAGCGTATCTAAATGATGACATAGGCGATAAAAACATTATTCCCAGCTGGGCAACCATAGGAAGCATTACCGGATAATCATCCTCAAATGACTTTTTACCCTTATATGCCATTACAAACGCACAGAGAACAATCCACAAAGAGTACCCCTGTGTAAAAATAAGTCTTAGAAGCGGTGTTTTTCTCCAGAATTCATTCGAACATAAATCCCTATAACTATTGTCCAAAAAACTCGATTTTAATAACCCTATTCTTTTAAACGGATACTCGAAAGCATCCGACTCGTAATCATCATACATCACGTATGAAAAACCGTAGTATCCCGGATACCAATATCCAAGTGTATTGGATAAAAAAGCATGAACATATTCTTTGCTGAACTGTTTACCGCATTTTAAATAGAACTTCCAAAATGCAATCTTATCAGCATTGTAATGGTCCGAATAAAAGCAGCTTTTAGCCGGGTCTGCTATAAACGGTGAATACTCTCTTCCCGGTTTGTAACTTCTCCATTCAAGATTATCTATATAGTAATTCATCAAATTCTTCTGAGACTCATCCAGTTCATCCCAATGTCCGACCGCCACTCTCTGAAGTTGCTGAATAGGAATGCTCAGTGCTTCCCTTACTTGCCCCTGCTCGATACCTATTGCTTCAAATATCGGCCCCGAATACACTTTAAACGAGACAACAGGTATAAAAATTGCTAACATCAGGCCAATATATGATTTAATCTTCTTAATATGTTTTGCCTTTACAATAGCGAAGATCAAAAAGGAAAAAACGTAAATATGTAACCCATTGTTCCTTGTTGCAAACATAAAAAAAGAGATTACCGGCAGAAGTATGTAATTACTCTTTTTTTTAACGTACTCTTTAACATCACATACTATTTCTGTAAAGTGACAACAAAACAAAATCAAGAATGCCGCATGCAACACGTCCTTGACCATCGTAGATGCCAAAACAGCATTCATAAACCATAATGCCGCGCAAACTAGTGACACTATACAAAAAACACCCGGCACGTGTTTCTTTATCATCAAAAAAATGAGCCTTGTCAAAGCATAGCTAAGTAAAACCATCTGAAGAAGTGATAAAAACCCAAGACCCACCTCATAACTTGAAAATACCTTGTCTCCAAATATCATAAATACCCGGATAAGCCAGGTATGGAGGACAGGGTGGTGATTACTATTTATCACCGTTAGCGCAGATGAACTCTGTGAAATAAAATCATAAGATAAAACTCCGGGAAACGTTATCAAATATGCAGGAATCCATGCAATAAGTATTATAGCCCAAACAATGAAAAATGATTTGACTTGTCCTATCCGATTGATAATTTTGTTTACCGGCGCATCAATAACCCTATAGTTTAACTTTGGGGCAAAAACAAACAGCGCAAGAAGAACTGCCGCACTAACCGCAAAACAAATAAACACCGGCAGCAACATCCCTTTATCTAAAACGAAATCCTGCTCTTTTGCCATAGGACCTAGGATTTCGTAGCAAATGCTGAAAACTGCAGCTATTAGTATGGCCGGTATGATTTTCTTATTCCACTTGGTTTTCATAATCTCTCCCAAAATCATTCATCCTTGTCTTCTGTCTCCCCACTAAGGTCACCCGATTCGCTCAGTCCGCCGGCAATCACCGTAACGTTACTGCCCTCGGAGACGTTTCCTTTAGTATATACCTTCACATAATCCGCGGTATGTCCTATCGTAAATCCGTTCTTATACTCCTCGGCAAGCACCTCTATATGCTTTCCGATGTACCGCGCTCTGTACTGCGCGGAATGCCTTGCGGTCATTTCGAGAAGCACATCGCTCCTTTTGCTTTTTACCGCATCCGTAAGCTGACCGGGTAATCTGTCCGCAACGGTACCCTTTCGTCTTGAGTATTTGAAGATATGCATTTCATAAAGCTTTATATCTTCAAGGAAGCTTCGGGTAATCTCGAACTCTTCTTCAGTCTCTCCCGGAAAGCCTACTATGACATCCGTAGTAATAGCGACATTTTTCCCGGCTTCTGAGTATGCCTTTCTAAGGAGCTCGACGCCGTCCTTAAACTCCGATGTCGTATAGTGACGGTTCATCCTTTTAAGAGTCTCGTCGCATCCGCTCTGAAGAGATAAATGGAAATGCGGGCATACCCTTTGGATACTCACAAGTCTCTTTACGTTTTCGGGAGTAATAACCCTTGGTTCGAGGGAGCCGAGTCTGATCCTTGAAATCTTATCCTCCGGGACAGCTTTATCTATCATCTCGATAAGATCAAACAGCTTTGTTTCTCCTCTGTAATCTTTAACAGCTCCGTTTTCACCTTCTCGCGTTTTTAGTTTTCTCTCCCCTTTAGCCCAGGCTTCATCATCAAAATCTATTCCGTAAGAGCAAATATGAATACCTGTCAACACGATTTCTTTGTGTCCATTTTCCGCAAGAGTAAGTATTTCCTTTATCACGTCTTCAGGTCTGCGGCTTCTGACTCTTCCTCTGGCAAGAGGTATGGCACAATAACTGCAAAACTGGTTACAACCGTCCTGGATCTTTACATCTGCTCTTGTTCTGCTCTCTCCCTCACCTATAGTAGCATTCTCGTATTCGGAAGGTCCGGTTAAATCCGAAAGTACTTCAACCTTCTCACCGTCGGTTATGGAATTATGCATCTTAAAATACTCATCGAGTATGGCCGCTATCTCGGTTTTATGATTGTTTCCTACGATTATATCAACAGACGCATCCTTTTCAAGATCCGCTGCTCCGGTCTGTGCGTAACAACCAACGGCTACTACTACCGCATCCGGGTTAAGCTGTTTTGCCCTGTGAAGCATCTGTCTGCTTTTTCTGTCTGCAATATTAGTTACGGTACATGTATTGACAATATACACGTCGGCTTTTTGTGTAAATTGCACAATTTCATATCCGTTATTTTGTATAATCTGCTGCATTACTTCCATTTCGTATGAGTTTACCTTGCAGCCCAGATTGTGAAATGCAACTTTTTTCATTGTTTTTCCCAAAAAGTTTGTCCCTTTTTCTGTATCTTTTTTCCTTGACATAAAACGGTTTCTAAATTAAGATGAACTCGTAGCAAAAAAAAGGTTTTTATGGAGGTAAAAATAGTTATGAAGACTATTAAGATTTCACTTAATTCAATCGACAAGGTTAAGAGTTTTGTAAACGACATCACCAAGTTCGACTATGATTTCGATCTTGTATCCGGAAGATACGTAATCGATGCAAAGTCAATCATGGGAATCTTTTCACTTGATCTTTCAAAGCCCATCGACCTTAACATCCACACCGAAGACGGTGCTGAAGAAGTACTTGCTGTACTTGCGAAGTATGAGGCTTAAGCCCTTACTTCTTCTTAAAAGATTATTCAGAGCATCTCATGCGAGATGCTCTTTTTTTGTGAATGCACCCGGGATGGTGCTCCAAAATATCCTCAAACTATCTGATCTCGATTACCCTGTCTGTCTCATAAGCCTTTTCAAGAAGACCGTCTATTACCTCATCAAGGTTATGCTCATGCTTTTCAATTACGTGGCGAAGAGGTTTTGTTACCGGGTGCTTAGCAACAAATATGGTACAGCAATCCTCAAAGGGAAGGATTGAAGTTTCGTATGTCCCGATCTTTTCGGAAATCTCAACTATATCCTGCTTGTCAAAGCAAATAAGCGGTCTTATCACAGGGAGATTGCAGACCTCATTTGTGCATACCAAAGAAGCAAGGGTCTGTGATGCCACCTGCCCTACGCTTTCTCCGGTTACAAGGGCAAGCGCTCCTGCTTTTTCCGCCAGATGCTCAGCGATCCTCATCATATATCTTCGCATAATTATAGTAAGCTCGTCATGAGGGCATTTTTCATAGATAGCCAGCTGTATGTCCGTGAAATTGATCACATGCATATTGATCGGTCCGGTGTATTTGGAGATGATCTTTGCAAGATCGACAACCTTTTGAAGTGCTCTTTCGGACGTATAGGGCGGAGCATGGAAATATACCGCATCTATAGTAACTCCTCTTTTTGCCATCATATATCCGGCTACGGGAGAATCGATCCCTCCCGAAAGAAGGAGCATTGCGTGTCCGCCGGTTCCCACAGGCATTCCCCCGGGGCCGGGCAGGATTTCCGAATAGAGATAAATCTTATCTCTTATCTCGACATATATGATCATCTCGGGGTGATGAACATCTACTTTAAGTCCGGTAAATGCATTAAGAACCGCTTCTCCGACCTCAATATTAAGCTCCATTGAGTCAAGAGGGAAGTTTCTGCTCTCACGTCTCGCAAAGATCTTGAAGGAGGTAGTATCCTCCTTCTTTCTGTCTATTGAGGGAAGCGCTTCCTGCCATTTTACTTTTCCAAAATTGGCATCCGCTAAAAAATCTTCGCTTGTTGATGCTGTAAACCCTTTTTCCTGCAGGATCCTTACAGATTTCTCACCTGTTTCGCCCTTAGCGCAAAGCTTCTCTCCATACATTTCTTTCATATAAGAGACCACTGCAGCATATAGGCTCTCAGGTGTATCCTTTTCAATCTTTACAACAGGGCAGATCCCCACTATTCCGAATACATGGGAAAGAGCGTCTACTGCTTCGTCAAAATCGAATTCAGATTCTGCCGACACAAATATTCTTCCGGGAGTCTTGTAGACCCTGAAAGAACCGTCCACATTTTCAAGGGCTGATTTAATTCTTCCTACAAGGGCATCCTCAAACATAAATCTGTTTCTTCCCTTGATACCGATTTCCGCATATTTAATTAAAAAATCTGTAAATAATTCTTTTTTCACTATATTTCTCACATTCCTACGGCTCTGCCCAACTCAAGTTTGCAGCTTTACCGCAATTTTGCATTTTTATATACTATTACTTTCTCACAAACCTTCTAAGGAAGGGCAATATCTCTTCAAGTGCCTTGAGTGTTTGTTTTATTTCATCTTCGTCTGTAAGCTCAGACATTGAAAACCTGAGTGTACAATCCAAAAGCTCTTTTTCAAGTCCTATTGCCTTAAGAGTAGCAGAAGGTTCAGGTTTATGCGTCGAGCAGGCACTTCCCGCAGAAACATATACACCTTTTTCCTCCAGAGCATGAAGCAAGACCTCCGCTCTGATTCCCTCAAAGGATAGGCTTACTATGTGAGGGGCGGTCTTTCTTATATCGGATAAATCGGGATTTACTCCGTTTACCTTTACACTTCCCATCTCAAGCGCCCCGCGGATAAGCATCTCTTTAAGCGCATACATTCTTTCAATATCGGTAGATAGATTATCATATATCTTTTTGGCAGCAAGACCCATACCGGCAATTCCCGGTACGTTCTCGGTACCGCTTCTTAGTCCTCCCTGCTGCCCACCTCCGTAAGATATGGGTAAAAGCCTGACCTTATCGCCTACATACAAAACGCCCATTCCTTTAGGACCGTGGATTTTATGGCTGCTGACGGATAAAAGATCGATGCCCATCTTCTTAGGCACAATCTGAGCTTTTCCAAATCCCTGCACGGCATCAACATGGAAGATTATCTCGGGATTCTTTTCCTTGATGATCTTCCCTATTTCCTCAATCGGCATAAGGCTTCCGATTTCGTTGTTGGTATGCATCACAGAGACAAGTATGGTATCATCCCGAAGAGCAGCCTTAAGGGTCTCCGGACTTACAACTCCAAGCTCGTTTACAGGAAGGTACGTTACTTCAAAGCCTTCACCCTCAAGATACTTAAATGTATTTGTGACCGCAGGATGCTCAATCGCAGTGGTGATAAGATGCTTTCCGCGCCTTTTGTACGCCTGCGCGCTTCCAATGATAGCCAGGTTGTCCGATTCTGTTCCGCCTGATGTAAAATATATATTTTTAGGGTCACATTTAAGTATCTTCGAGAAAATGTCCTTGGATTCTTTTATATACTTTTCAGCCTCTAATCCTTTAGTATGCATGCTCGATGGATTACCGTAATCCTCGCACATTACTTTTGTCATAAATTGCGCGACCTCAGGATATACCTTTGTGGTCGCGGAATTATCTAAATATATTTCCATTTTCTTTCCTTACAATTTCTGTCTGCAGATTATCTTACTTTTTCTTAACCGAATATCCAAACTTTCCCAGATAGTTTCCAAGGGAATAGTATTCTCCGTGGGAATAGGCAACAAGGCGGGTTTTCTCAAGTGCAAATCGTCCCTTTTCATCCATAAAGGCTTCATCCACCGTTACTCCCATTACCCTGCCTATAAACATATCGTGCGATCCGAGATTTAAAACATTCTCTACCTTGCAGTAAATGTTAACCGGACTCTCGGAAATCGCGGGTGTTTTCATATATTCGGAGATATACTCCGTCAGATTCATTTCTTTAAACTTGTCAAAATCTTTTCCGGATTTTACGCCGCACCAATCGCAGGCTCTTACGAGGTCCTCCGTAACAAGGTTCAGCACAAACTCTCCGCTTTCTGCGATAAGGTGGTGCGAATACCTCGAAGGTCTTACAGATATTGATACCATCGGCGGCTCGGAACAAACTGTTCCCGCCCAGGCTACCGTTACAATATTTGCTTTTTCTTCTCCGGATTTGCAGCTGACCATTACCGGAGGCACCGGATATAGCATATTCCCGGGTTTCCAACTTTGTTTAGACATATCAAACCTTACTCTTTATTAATTATTCCCGGCCCTCTGTGGCAAATACAATAAAACTCATCACCATCATACCGGCCGTCTCGGTTCGGAGGATTCTCTTTCCGAGGGTGATTATCTCCATACCGGCATTCTTTGCTTTTTCAATCTCGCTATCATCGAACCCGCCTTCGGGACCGATAAATACGGAAACCTTTTGTCCCGGCTTAAGGCCGCTAAATACGGCTCTTGTTTTGTCCATAGCATCAGCATCCGCCATCTCGTAGGGAAGAAGCCTTACATCGCACTTTTCCGACTCGGAAACAGCTTCTCCGAAAGACATAACCTGTCCTATCTCGGGGATAATGCCTCTCTTACTTTGCTTAGCCGCTGCTTCTGCGATGGATTGCCACCTTGATACCTTAGAGGAAGCCTTCTTTTCCTCGAGCTTAACAACACAGCGCTTCATGGCGACCGGAACAATACGCTTTACGCCGAGCTCCACACATTTTTGGATGATAAGCTCCATTTTATCCGCTTTGGGAAGTCCCTGGTAAAGAGTTACATCCACCGGAAGTTCATTACCATCCTCTTTGATAAATCGAAGTTCAAGATTAACCACAGAATCATTCATATCAAGGATCGCACATCTGTATTCTTTACCGTCCGAGCCGTTTGATATATTTACTTCCTCTCCCGGTTTCATGCGAAGGACATTCTTGATATGGTTTACATCAGGGCCTTCAATAAAAACCCTCTTGGTCTCAATATTTATTTGGGACTCTTCCACAAAAAACTGATACATTTTTACTATTTACCGCCGCGACAGGTTATGATCCAGGGCGCGGGCTGATTCTCAAAATTGTTTTTTCTTCCGAGCTTTGACACGGAAATCTGTATGATCTCGGGATCTGCCATTCCAAACTTCGAGCAAAGGGCGGGCATTGAAGCTGCCGTTACAAAGTCCAGTGTATAAATCACAAACTCCATTTCAGGGTTTATGGAAAGCATATATTCCATCTCCTGCTCCATGCTGGCGCTGGCCACAAGCATCGTTACATCGGGAACGGGCAGACCTTTAAAGTTTTCCTCATCCACATGATCGACGATTTTCACATTGTGAAGACCGAATCTGTCGACATTATCCTCTAGAGCACTGCGGTCATTTGAATTATACTCAACAGCAACAATAGTTCCGTCACCGTTAAGAATTCCCGCCTCAACTACTATAGACTCTCCTGAGATAACGCAAATATTCTTGCCCTCTTCAATCTGCATCTTCGAGAGGATTATCGCTCTTATCTCGGAACCGACGTACTTAACCGATCCCGGAGTAAATACGGAATTGTCCATTCCGAACTTGTATGTGCTTCTTGCATTGGGATTTAAGATAAGCATACCCGCCGAAGCATTTATACCACGGTCGATCATCTCGGAAAGCTTGCTCTTTTTAATCTCCCCCACGGGTTCGCTTCCCTCGTTGTAGATAACGGTACAGTCGCCGAGTCCGGCGTTATACATGCGATAAAAGATATCTTTGTGTCCCGCTTCCGTAAAAACAAGGCAACATCTGTGCGCTTCTACAGTCGGAATAATGTTTTTGTTCTTCTTTGTAATATCAAGAAGCTTAACATGCTCCAGATCAAGATCTGTGTTCTCCGAAAAATACTGAAGCCACGAAATGATGTGCGTGTTGGTAAAAAGCTGATCTCCCATAGTTACCTCCCGGTATACATTAGTTTTATTCCCAATATATGTTGTTTGCTATACCTTAATTCTCCGGCTTTCTTGCTGTCACAGAGCACCACTCACCCTGGTACGTGGTCTCTACGATTTCAAGTCCGGCTTCGGTGCAGGCATTCTTTACCCTAAACTCTTTATCATTGTCATTAAGTATTCCGGATGTAATATATACAGCACCCTTTTTCATCTGACTGACTATAACAGGGGTAAGAGGAACAAGTACGTCCGCCAAAATATTGGCAACAACGATATCATACTTTTCATATCCTGCCTTATCCTGAATCTCTTTTTCGGTAATAATATTTCCGATCACAAGATCAAAGCCCTTCTCGTCGACTCCGTTATTCTTTAAATTGTCGGCTACGGCGGGCACTGCGCAGGGGTCAAGATCCGTTCCCACTACGTGCTTTGCGCCCATCATAAGAGAAAGGATTCCGAGAATGCCGCTTCCGGTACCTACGTCTAAAAGCTCAGTCTCGGGTGTAACATACTTTCTTATCTGGCGGATACACAGCTGGGTAGTTTCGTGCATTCCTGTACCGAAAGCTGTTCCGGGGTCGATATGAAGAACCATCTTCGCCTTGTCTTCCTCCGGAATCTCTTCCCAAGAGGGAATGACTAAAATATCATCAATGTAAAAGTGATGGAAATACTGTTTCCAGTTGTTGATCCAGTCAATATCCTCGGTACTCTCAAGCTCGATTGAGCCTTCTCCTATATCAAGATTGAACTCTTTAAGTTCATCAAGCTCTGCCTGAATCCTGTCCTTTAGCTCTTCGGGAGCTGTTTCCTCACCCTCTACCAATACTTTTCCGTTTTCTTCAAGCTCTACGAAAAAGTTCAGGTATGCTACTCCGTCATCATCCTGGGCATCAGGCAAAATGTCGACGAACATCTGCTCTTTTTCAAGAGGAGTAAGGGGTATCTTGTCCTCAATCTGTGCCCCTTCGAGGCCTATGTCGTACAGAGTGGAGATAATAATATCTTCAGCCTCTGTTTTTGTTTTAATCCTATATCTCATCCAACGCATAAATAGTCTCCAAAAATCGCCTGTTTGCGATAAAAAATCTCCTTTAAGAATAACACAAAAACGGCAACCCTACAAGTTGCCGCTGTTTTGATTCATATAAAGTCTTAAGTTATTTACTCGAAATAAATATCATCCGGTACAGGCCACAATCTGTATACGGGGAATCCGCCGTAGGGGTTTGCCTGAGCTGCCCAGATTTCCATCTGACCGTTATCGACTCTCTTTACTATCCTGTATCTGTCAAGCTCTCCCGGCGCTCTTCCTCCGATAGAAGTAACTCCCTCTTTTTTCTTTGAATACTTGGGAGTAATGGCGCTGTTCATCTTCTTTGTATCAAGACCAAGCTGTTCATTTATACAGCCGTAAAAGCCATCGCTTCCGTCAGTCTTGCTTACATAAAAAGGCTTCGATCCTCCGTTAAAGCAGTTTGAAACCTTATTGGTATTCTGAGTTCCGCTTGAAGCGACAAGACAAACTTTATAAGAGCTTGTAACACCGTTTACGGTAGCGCTAACGGTATACTGGGATCCGGTCCAGCTTTCAAAAGCCTCTTCAGCCTCGGGATTTTCGATGAAAGCAACCTGAACCGCTTTTGCGATCTGATCTGCTGTCCAAACATCCTTTGCCTTCTTTGACTTCTCTATATGTTTTACAAACATGGGAGTGATAATTCCCACCAAAACCGCCATAATGGCAATTACGATTATAAGCTCAATAAGGGATAATCCTTTATTGTTTTTGAAACTTCTTCCCATGTTTACACCTCCATGTTAAACAAAAGCACATCCTTGCACTTATTATTCATCTGTTGCTTAAGATATCGGTGTAATCGGATAAATATTTAGTTTTTAAATGGCTGTCAAATTATTAAAACTTTCTAAACCGGGCGTATCTTTCCTCGGCAAGCTGCTCGCCGCTCTTTCCTTCTACCTTTGTAAGGAATGCTCTGATTCGGCCCTTCATATCGCTGGCAATAGAGGATAAAGCCGCCTCATCAGCTCCGCCGTATTCGGGAATGATCTCCTCAATAACTCCGAGCTTTTTGAGATCCTGTGCGGTAATCTTCATAACCTCAGAAGCTTCTTCCTTACGGCTTCCATCCTTCCAAAGGATAGATGAAAACCCTTCGGGAGAGAGTATAGAGTAGATGGCGTTTTCAGTCATCCATACCTCATTGCCCACAGCAAGAGCGATAGCTCCGCCGCTTCCGCCCTCTCCGATCATTATGGCGAGAACCGGGGTCTTAAGAGAAGACATTTCAAAAAGGTTTCTTGCAATCGCTTCTCCCTGACCGTTTTCCTCGGCTTCCTTACCGGGATATGCTCCGGAAGTATTTACAAACGTAATAATGGGACGGCCGAATTTCTCAGCCTGTTTCATTAGCCTGAGGGCTTTTCTGTATCCTTCCGGTGAGGGCATACCGAAATTATGGGCCCGGCACTCGTCAAAACTTCTTCCTCTGTTTACGCCGATAACGGTAACGGGCTGTCCGTCAAGGTAAGCGATACCGCCCATTATTGCGGGATCGTCTCTGAAATATCTGTCACCGTGGAGTTCAATAAAGTCGTCAAAGATAGCCCCAATGTATTCTGCAGCGCCAAGTCTTGATACTTTTCTCGCTTCCTGAACTTTCTCCCAGGCGGAAAGAGTCTCCGACTTAGCCGCACGCTCTTTCATAATCTCAGTAGGTCCGTAGTAAACCTTTTCATCGGTTTCCTTAAAATCAGCGTACTTGCCTTTCTTTGAATGAATCTCCAGGATTTTTACCAGAGTAGGCTTTAAATCTTTTCTTTCAACAACTCTGTCCACAAATCCGTGCTCAAGCTGGAACTCAGCTCTCTGGAATCCTTCGGGGAGCTTTTCGCCGATCGTCTGCTCGATAACTCTGGGTCCGGCAAATCCGATCATTGCACCGGGCTCAGCAAGGATAATGTCTCCGAGCATTGCAAAACTTGCGGTAACTCCTCCCGTTGTAGGATCGGTCAAAACCGAAATATAAAGGAGTCCTGCTTCCGAGTGCTTCTTTAAAGCAGCGGAAGTCTTTTCCATCTGCATAAGTGATACGATACCTTCCTGCATTCTCGCTCCGCCCGAACAGCAGAAAAGAATAACGGGAAGTTTTTCTTTTGTAGCGTATTCAACTACGCTTGTAATACGGTCTCCCACCGCATGGCCCATACTTCCCATAAGGAATCTTGAGTCGATAACCCCAAGAACCGCTTTATTACCTCCGATAAGGCACTTGCCAACGGTTACGCCTTCCGAAAGTCCGGTCTTTTCCTGGGCCTGTTTGAATTTTTCCTCATACTCGGGAGTTCCGAGTACATTTGTTGTTCCGATCTCTCCAAACATTTCCTCAAATGTTCCCTGATCGGCTATCATTTTTATTCTATTGTCGGTCCATACCCTAAAAAGTCTTCCGCATTCAGGACAAACATAATTGTTTTCCTTTACTTTGGACCACTCCACCTCAGCTTTGCAGCCGGGGCATGTTTCAACATTGTTTCCCATCTTAAACCTCTATGCCTCGAGATATGCCTTAAGGTCTTCTAACTTTTCAATATTCACTGTCTTAACATCTTTGTTAAGCTTCTTAACAAAACCTGTAAGTGTGCTTCCGGGTCCGATTTCCACGAACTCGTCAGCTCCGTCAGCAAGAAGTCTTTCGAGAGTCTGCTGCCACCTAACTGATGATGAAACCTGTGCTGTAAGTAGAGGCTTAACCTGCGCGCTGTCTGTTACATAATCTGCATTAACGTTCGCAAGATAAGGAACCTTAATGTCGTTTACGGTAACGGTTTCAAGCACTTCTCCGAGCTGCTTTCCTGCGCCCTCTAAAAGAGCTGAATGGAAAGGTCCGCTTACTTTGAGAGGAACTGCTCTTCTTGCGCCGCGTTCAACGCAAAGATCGGATGCCTTTTTAACCGCATCCTCTCTTCCTGTAATAACGATCTGTACCGGGCTGTTGTAGTTTGCAACGGATACCACATAAGGAAGGGTATAGGCCTTAGCATCAGCTGCGGGGCCTGCTTCCTGTACTTCCTTACATACGTCGGCAACAACCGAAGGGTCAAGGTTAAGGATTGCAGCCATTGCTCCGCCTTCGGGAACAGCAGCCTGCATGAACATTCCACGCTTTCTTACAACCTTGAATGCATCCTCCATGGTAAGTGCACCTGATGCGATAAGGGCTCCGTATTCACCAAGGCTTAAGCCTGCGGTTACATCGCATGTGATGCCTTCCTTTACAACGGCGGCATAGATTGCCGCTTCAGCAGCGAGCATACAGATCTGGGTATACTCGGTTATATTTAATTTTTCATTTTCTTCAAAGCAAAGCTGCTCTACAGAGAAACCTGCGGCTGCGCTTGCCTTTTCAAAAACTTCCTTTGATTCGGGATATGCGTCGTAAAAATCCTTCGCCATTCCGATGTACTGGCTTCCCTGGCCGGGAAACATGAATACTCTTTTGGACATTTCTATATCTCCAATTCAGTTACTGATAAGTTACGTGGGTCTTCCCGCGGTGTGTTCATCCGGCACCGCTTCTCAGCTATGAGGTCCTCGAAGCAGCGGTACTAAGCTCATTCTTCGAATTCGCTAAGTGCCGGCCTCGGACACATTGCCGGATTGAATCACACTCGCGGGAGCCCACTTAATACTCTATTTAGCTGTAAACAGCCTCTTTAGGCATAGATGTAAAGGCGAGTTTGCCCTTGGCGCGGAGGGCGCCGTCGACGGAAATCTTCACGTCGAATTTTACGAGGCCTGCGCCGCCTGCAGTCTTGGTTACTTCGATCTCGCATACGTCACCGGGAATTACGGGCTTAACGAATTTGAACTCATCAACCTTAAGAAGAACGTAGATAAGGCTCTCGTCAGTCCCTTCGCTCTCTATGGTCACGGAGCAAAGCTGTGCAGCTGCTTCGATAAGGAGAACTCCGGGCATAATGGGAGTATCGGGGAAATGGCCCATAAAGTAGGGCTCATTGATCGATACGTTCTTGATTCCCTTAGCGTATTCACCGTCTCTTATCTCTACGATCTTTTCGATCATCTGAAAAGGAGGACGCTGTTTGATTCTCTTTTGAACCTCGTTTATATTCATCATAAGCTGAGTCCTCCGTCAAGAACGAGAACCTGTCCGGTTACGTATGAACATGCATCGCTTGCGAGCATAACTACAGCGTTTGCCACTTCATCAGCGGTTCCGAATCTTCCGAGAGGAATATCTTTGATATACTGTTCCCTCTTTTCCTCGGGAATCGCCTCGATCATCTCAGTTGCGATAAATCCGGGAGCAACCGCATTTACTCTGATTCCGTAGGGAGCAAGTTCCTTTGCCATGGTAGCTGTCATAGAGTTAACGGCACCCTTTGTCGAGCTGTATACGGACTGTCCGGGAACCGCAAGTACGGAACTTACAGACGAAACATTTACGATGCATCCCTTCTTTTTTGAGAACATCTTAACGGCAGCCTGCTGTGAGCAGTAGAGGTAGCCCTTGATATTAAGATCAAGGCACTGATCTATGGTATCGGGATTCATCATCATTACATATTCATCCTTTACGATACCTGCATTGTTTACAAGAAGGTCTATCTTTCCAAAGGTCTTAACGAAAGTACGCATCATATCCTGTACTTCTTTAAGATTTGAGGCATTAGCCTTGATAGCGATTGCTTCGCTTCCGGCTTCTTCGATTGCCTTGACTACTTCCTGCGCTGCAGCTTCATTGGAGTTGTAGTTAACTCCCACCTTGTATCCGGCCTTTCCGAGTGCAATGGCACAAGCTCTTCCTATACCTCTTGATGCACCTGTTACAAGCGCAGTTTTAACTTCCTGTAAATTTTCCATTTATCTTCCCTTTCTGCCTATATTAAGCCTTCTTAAGTACAACCGCGCAGTATGATCCGCCCTCGGATCCTGCGGTTGCAAGAACATACTTGTAAGCTGAAGTATCAGCCTTTCCTTCGGTAACGGTATCTCCGAAGAAAAATGCCTTCTGTTCGGATCCAAGCTCACCGCTTAAAGTAAGGGCTGCAGTTGCGATTGAAAGAGCACATGCAGCGCTTCTGCTGTCTCCCACATAAGCTCTTACATTATGAACGGGAGTCTTTGCTCCGATAAGCTTTCCGTATACATTCTTCTCAATATTATCAACTGCTTCCTCACCGTTTCCGAAGCCGTATACAGCATCGATATCGGAAACAGAGATTCCGGCATCCTTAAGAGCGATTGCGATTGCATCCTCAAGTCCCTTATCGGTTCCCTCTACCTTACCGTACTCGGTAACAGCATGTGTCATACCGTATCCGGCAACCTGAGCATACTTCTTTGCGCCTCTGGCATTTGCGCTTTCGGCGCTCTCAAGTACAACTGTGGTACTTCCGTCGCTCATTGCCATTCCTGTATTCTTGTAAAGCTCTGCCTTTCCTTCGGCAACGCTTCCGAGCTGGCGATAAAGCTTTTCCATAACGTCGCTGTTTTCGTCGGTACCGGTAGCAAGCATAACCTTTGCATGGTTCTGACGGATCTCGTTGTATGCGTAGCAAAGACTGCTCATACCGGACTGCGCACCGTTGGTTACGGTTACGTTAACGCCGCGCATATTTGTCTTGATTGAAAGATATCCGCCTGCTGCGTTGTAAACGGTATTGGGGAAGTTAAATGCAGATCCGCTCTTTGTACCGTTTGTATTGATGTTCTCCTGGAACTTGTAAACTGTGGTAAGAGGGCCGTCATCGGTACCGATGATCATACCGTAATCTTCAGCCTTGTCATCTGCGATCTCGATTCCGGCGCTCTCAAGAGCTTCAAGTCCGGATACAACCTGCATAAGAGAAAGCTTGTCAAGCTTACGATAAAATGCCATCTTTACATCATACTTATCGTAGTCTTCCTTGGTTGTCTCTGAGAATACGGAGTTGCCTTCAATAGTCTCTCCGTTTTTAACCTTCTCAATGTAGTTTGAAACGCCGTTTCCGAGAGGGCTGACAATACCCATACCTGTAATATAGATAGGCTCGTCATTGCAAACCTCGGCAACGTTTCCTTCTCCCTTCGAGAAGATGATACTTGCATTGCTTCCGCCGAACGCGAAAGAGTTGCTCATAACGTAATCAAGCTTCTTTTCTCTCTTTTCGTTGGGCATAAAATCGATCTTTCCGGCCTTTTCCTTAAGAGCCTCAAGATCCTCAGCGGTATAGCCGATTGTGGGAGGAATGATGTCCGTTGTAAGAGCCTTGATCGCATATACGGCTTCAATAGCTCCGGCCGCACCGAGGCAGTGGCCGACCATAGCCTTTGTTGAGCTTACGGAAAGGTCATTGTTTACATCATCAAAAATCGCATGAAGTGAAAGGAACTCAGCCTCATCGTTTTTCGCTGTTCCTGTTCCGTGAGCGTTGACATATCCGATATCCTCGGGCTTAATGCCTGAATTTGCGATTGCGGTACGGATAGCATACATCTGTCCGATTCCGTCGGGTCTGGGAGCTGTGATGTGGTGCGCATCGCTGCTTACGCCGGCTGCAAGTACGTCACAGTAAATCTTTGCATTTCTCTTCTTAGCATGCTCATATGACTCAACAACGATAGCTCCGGCTCCTTCACCGAGAGTGATTCCGTTTGAGTGGTTGAAAGGTGAGCAGGGCTTTTCGGAAAGAGCGTGGAGTGCGTGGAATCCTGCGAAAGGAACCGCAGCGAAAGCGTCTGCACCGCCGACGATAAACATATCGGCTACTCCGGCACGGATAAGCTCGCAAGCGTAAGCTACGCTGATGCTTCCTGCCGCACATGCATTACCTACGTTTGAAATAACTCCGCATGCGCCAACCTTGTTTGCTACGTGGTTTGCAATAGGAGAAATTGTCATCTTTCTGATGTCTTCGGTCTTCTCACCGTTAGCAACATAATTATCGATACTTACTACACCGCCGACGCAGCTTCCCATGATTACGCCGAATCTTGTGGCGTCCTCATCCTTCATATCGATTCCGGCATCCTTAAAAGCTTCTTCAGAAGCCTTAAGGCAAAGCTTGGAAGCTCTGTCGACGCCTTCGTACTTATCTAGTTCGTCACAGTCAACTTCTGCACCGAGGTTTGCATAACACTCATCGGCATTTACAGATTTAACAACGTCAATTCCTTCTTTTCCGATAAGAGCGTTATCCCAACATTCATCTACGCTGTTACCGATAGCGTTGATCATACCGAGACCGGTAACTACGCAGCGGGTATTAATAGGCTTGTTCATTTTATCTGCTCCTGTAAAAATAATATATATTTCTAAACACAACATTTAACCGGCTTACCCGATAGGGCTCCGGCTGAAGTGAAAGATTATTCGTAAATCAAAGAATTAAAATATAACATATAACGTAATAAAAATATAACGAATTGCTTCGCTGCAAAGCAGCTTCCGCAATTCTAAACCGCATTCGCATCCGCGGTAATTTATTCAAATTACCGCTATATGCTCATGTGGTTTTAGAATCCCTAAAGCTGATATCGCTCCCCGTGCAAGCACGGTCGCAACATCAGCTTTGGTCTTCGATATTTTTACATGTGCTCTACCACATATTTGGTAAGGCTGGTTACGTTATAGAAGTGCTCCTTGGGAACACCTGTCATAACAACACCGAACTCGTTGTCGATGCATGAAATGATCTCAAGTGAATCTACTGAGTCAAGTCCGATTCCGTCGCCGAAAAGGGGAATCTCATAATCAAGCTCTTCTTCAGGAATATTAAGATTCTCTGATACCATGCTCTTGATCTTAGCTGCTACTTCAAGTTCTTTCTCGTTCATTTTTTACTTCCTTTCGTAAAATAAATCTCCGGATGTTCGCTAAGCAACCATCCTTTTTATATGAATCCGCAAAGCGGTCATAAACTACTTAATCTCCCCGCGGGAGAGCTTATCTCCGAGTCCCTCCACATAAGACCTGCATTCCTCGCAGTACTTCTTAAGCACCTGCGAAGGTCTGCCCTTTTCATTAAGATCCATAACCATCGGCTTTCCGATAACAAGATGGGTCAGCCTGAAAGGTTTGATCTTGCGACTTATAAATATCGGCACCGGCGTTGCTCCCGTCTGTTTTGCCAGAACAAGGAATCCCGGCTTAAAGGTATCCATAGATCCGGCGGGGCTTGTATGTCCCTCGGGAAGTATATATATGGAAGAGCCGTTTGCCATAATATCTTTAGTCGTATCAAGCCACTCGGTATCAAGCCCGCCTTTTCTGTCTATAGAGATGTAGGGCAGGTTTCTGAAAAGCCAGTTTATCGGCTTTTTTTCGTACCAGTCCTTACCGACAAAGGTCCACACCCTGTATTTTTTCAAAAGCCTTGTCATAAAGAGGCCTTCAACATATCCAAGGTGATTCGAAAAGACTACACAGCTTTTTGAAAGCGCTTCTTCGGTAAGAGCCTTGTCCTCGAAATGGATCTTCATAGGATAGATCAATCTCAAAACCGGATAGGAAGCCCAAAACAAAAACTTAGCTATCCCTTTTAATACTGTATTGATAAAAGACATTTCTAACCCTTTCTGCCGTAAGGACCGACATTAGGATCGTCCCAATTAAGGTTAATGATTCTTTCAAAGGTGTTATGTCCAAGCATCGGAATCGCAAGCTTCGCAAGGGTTTCTTCACTGACTTTGCCCTCTCTTGCAAACTCCTGTCCCGCTTCGGTAAATCTTACCAGATATTTTTGAACCTTTGACTGAAGGGTTTCCTCAGCGATCATACCGCCCTGTGCGCAGGTGATCAGAGTATAATTACCCTCACCGCATATAATATCATACTGCTGCTTTATGGGTCCGTAGCATCCTTCCGTCTTTTCGTATCCACAGCTCGAAACAAGTACAAGTTTCTTTTGCATCAGCTCCGGATAACGCATTTTGTGAAGGAAACTGCCGCTTTCTTCGTTGCCGCCTACTCCTCTGTACTCAGATACGTAGGAAATCATACGGTCCACAAAGGCTTTCATCTTTGAAGGCTGTCCGAAAAAGTAAAGCGGAAAACTCTCGATGATGATATCACTGGCCATCACAAGGTCTCTTATCTCATCCATATCATCATGGATGATGCATTTGCCCTTTTCATTCTTCCAACAGCAAAGACACCCCATGCAATGTTCTATTTTTTTATCCTTAAGGGCAACCTCTGTAACCTCGGCGTCCGGAATTTCCGAAAGTATTCCGTCAATAAAGGCATGCGCCACTTTAAGCGACGAACTCCTTCCGCCTCTGAGGCTTCCGTTTAAGAGCAAAATCTTCATAGCTTTCTCCAACTAAAGCAGCTGCCGCAAAATAAAGTCCGGGCAGACTACAACGATTTATTTTCTCACATATTCCCAATTAAAGCAACCTTTAAATGTCCGAAATCTGAATAATGCCCTTTGGTTTCCTCTTTTGCATTGAATGACTGTACACATTCTCAAGGCAAAAAATAAGCCCGCTCGAAAAAGAGCAGACTTACTTTTAACTCTGTATTTTTCCGGATAGTTTCCTCAACCGCCCAGATATGCTTTTTTTACGCTGTCATCACTAAGAAGTTCTCTTCCCGTTCCGGTATTAACGATTCTTCCCGTCTCAAGAACGTACGCTCTGTCAGCTACCGCAAGCGCTTTTCTCGCATTCTGTTCTACAAGCAGGATTGTTGTTCCGGCTTTGTGAAGGTCCTTTATTATGTCAAAAATCTGATCTACAAGTATCGGTGCCAGGCCCATTGAAGGCTCATCAAGCATCATAAGTCTGGGCTTACTCATAAGAGCGCGTCCCATGGCAAGCATCTGCTGCTCACCTCCGGACAAGGTTCCTGCTACCTGCTTGTATCTTTCTTTTAATCTCGGGAAAAGCTCGTAGACTTTTTCTATGGACTCGCCGACCTCCGACATTGAGCGTGTATATGCACCCATTTCAAGGTTTTCTTTTACGGAAAGCTGCAGGAACACTCTTCTTCCCTCGGGGCAAAGAGCAAGTCCGTCCCGCACGATTTTATGCGCAGGCATTCCCGCAATACTCTTCCCGCAAAACTCTATGGTTCCTGTCTTAGGCTTTAAAAGTCCGCTTACCGTATTAAGGGAAGTCGACTTTCCCGCGCCGTTGGCTCCGATAAGAGTTACTATCTCCCCTTCTTTTACCTCAAAGGATATTCCCTTTATGGCATGTATATTTCCGTAATATACATTTAAATCATCTACTTTAAGAAGTGTATCAGCCATCTGCTTCCTCCCCTTCTGCGGTATTTCCGAGATATGCCTCGATAACTTTGGGATTGCTCTGTATTTCGCTGGGGGTTCCCTTAGCTATGATCTTTCCAAAGTTAAGCACAATAATATTCTCGCAGATTCCCATAACAAGATTCATGTCATGCTCAATAAGAAGGACTGCAATATTAAATGTATCGCGGATCTTTCTTATATTGTTCATAAGTTCTTCGGTCTCCGAAGGGTTCATTCCCGCAGCAGGCTCATCAAGTAAAAGCACCTTGGGATTTGTGGCAAGAGCCCTTACTATCTCAAGGCGTCTCTGCGCTCCGTAGGGAAGCGAGGAAGAACGCACATCTGCAAGATCTGCCATATCAAATATATCAAGGAGCTCAAGAGCACGGTCATGTGCCTTTTTCTCTTCTTTCCAATATCTCGGAAGTCTGAGAACAGCGGAAGGAAGATGATAACCGATTGAATTATGAAGTCCTATCTTAACATTTTCCTCAACCGTAAGCTTGTCAAAAAGTCTGATATTCTGGAAGGTTCTGGCGATTCCTGCCTGGTTTGCCTGGGTTGTGTTCATACCGTGGGTATCCTTGCCATCGAGCATTATCACTCCCCTGGTAGGCTGGTAAACCTTAGTAAGGAGGTTGAAAACCGTAGTTTTTCCGGCTCCGTTGGGGCCGATAAGTCCGCCGATCTCGGTAGCTCCGATAGCTATATTGAATTCATCAACCGCTGTCAGTCCGCCGAAATCGATTCCAAGGTGGCTTGCTTCCAAAACGGGGCGCTTTCCTCTGTCTCTTTCCGGAATCTTTCCGGGTCCGGGTACTTCTATATACTTTGTTTCATTCGGATTGTTACTCATTTACGCTGCCCCCTTTCTTTGAAGAAAAAAGTCCGGTAAACCGCTTCCATAAAGCGCGGATCTTTTCGCTGTTGGTGGCAATCATAACAAGGATCAGCACAATGGCGTAAACCAGCATACGATAGTCCTGGAACTGTCTGAAAAGCTCGGGAAGAATCGTAAGGACTGCTGCCGCTATAATGGATCCGGTCATATTTCCGATACCGCCCAGCACAACAAATACAAGCACAAGAATAGAAGTATTAAAGTCAAACTTCTTGGGCACGATCGTCGAGTAGTTAAGAGCGTATAAAGCGCCTGCAGACCCTGCTATGGCGGCTGATGTTACAAAAGCAATCATCTTGTACTTGGTAACATTGATTCCGGAAGCTTCCGCAGCGATCCTGTTGTCACGGATAGCCATGATAGCACGGCCCGTGCGGCTGTTAACAAGGTTCTGTATCACAAAAAGTACAAGTAGTATCAGTACGATTCCGGCTGCAAAAGAGGAGGCTTTCGTAATGCCTACCGCTCCCATGGGACCGCGTACAAGGGTTGTTCCTCCTGCCGCCATATCCATATGGGCCTCATCGGTAACGGAAAAGTGAAGTCCCGCACCGTCCACACCGACGTAAAGGCAGTTAAGTACGTTTTTGATGATCTCACCGAAAGCAAGCGTAACTATGGCAAGATAATCTCCGCGAAGACGAAGTACGGGGATTCCGATAAGTATACCTGCTATAGCGGCAAGAATCGCACCCAAAACAATTGCTACGATAAGTCTGGGAAGGTTTGCGTTAACCCCGTTATACTTCATTGCGCCGGCAACTATAACACCGGTAAACGCTCCTACGCTCATAAATCCGGCATGTCCGAGAGAAAGCTCTCCGGAGATACCTACCACAAGGTTTAATGAAAGGGCCATGATTATATAGGCACAGATAGGGATGAGCTGACCTTCGAGAGCATTGGTAAGTCCGCCCGCGCCTTTAAGGATTGTTACAACCGCAAAAAATACGATTATTATTCCGAAATTTATAAGACCCATCAATGAGTTTTTATTTGTTTTTCCGAGGAAGTTTATTTTCTTACCCATATCTTCAAACCTCCTCCTTAGACTTTCTCCGTAATCTTCTTGCCAAGAAGACCGGTAGGTTTAACAAGCAGCACTACAATAAGTGCCGCGAACACGATCGCATCCGAGAGCTGAGTCGAAATGTATGCCTGCGCAAACTTTTCAAGGACTCCCAAAAGGATTCCTCCGAGCATAGCGCCGGGAATAGAGCCTATACCGCCGAGTACCGCTGCCGTAAAAGCCTTGATACCGGGCATAGAACCGGTTGTAGGCATAAGCGTAGGATATGCCGAGCAAAGGAGTACTCCCGCGATAGCCGCCAGTCCGGATCCGATCGCAAAGGTAGTCGAAATAGTGGCGTTGACATTGATACCCATAAGCTGTGCCGCCCCCTTATCTTCGGATACCGCGCGCATAGCCTTACCAATCTTGGTCATTCCCGTAAAGAGGGTGAGAGCGATCATAATAACGATACTTGCGGCAACAGTAATAACGGTTACCGAAGGGATTGTGATCTCTCCAAGCTTTATGGGAGGCACAAAGTCTGCCATATTGGGGAAAGCCTTGGGATTCGAGGTCCAGATCAAAAGAGCGATATTTTGTAAGAAATACGACACGCCGATTGCGGTAATAAGTACCGCAAGGCTTGTGGCATTTCGAAGAGGCTTATATGCAAGTTTTTCAATGACAATGCCTAAAATTGTGCATATCATCATCGAAAAAAGCACACAAAGAGGAACAGGCCATCCGAGATATGATGAAGCGCAAAACGCCGCATATCCGCCGACCATAATAACGTCTCCGTGTGCAAAATTAAGCATCTTCGCAATTCCATAAACCATTGTATAGCCCAGAGCGATTATGGCGTATACACTGCCTAAGCTTATTCCGCTGATCAGATAATTTAACATATCGTTGCCTTTCGGTATTAAATATATTTTTAAATCCTAAAAGTCGGGGCCGCCGCCATGACAGCCCCGACTGATGATCTACATCTATTCGCGTATCATTCGGCTGTATTACAGACCAACGTATACGCCGTTCTTGATAACCATTCCCTTAGGAGCCTTGTTTACTTCTCCGTTTGCAGACCACTGCATCTTCTCACCGGTAACACCGTCTACTGAGAAAGCGGGATCTGAAAGTACAGAGATAAGAATCTGGCAAAGATCGGATGCCGATAACTTGTCTACATCAAGTCCGCCGTTTTTAGCAGCGTAGAACTTAAGAGCAGCGTGAATAGCCTTAGGGCAATCATATCCGTCAGCAGCGAACTGGATGGGAGTCTCGTTATATGCTGCTTCGAACTTAGTAACAAAATTAACGGTAAGATCGTCGGTAGCATCTGCTGCGAAAGGAGTAAGAAGAATTACGTCCTCAGCAAGTTTAGTATCAAATCCCTCGATTCCAAGGATACCGTCCATTCCGTCTACGCCAAAGAAGGTAGGAGCATATCCCATAGCATCAGCCTGTGAAAGAATGAGAGATGCGGGAGTGTAGTACATAGGAAGGAATACGAGGTCTGCACCCTTGTCCTTAGCGTCTGTAAGCTGTACGGTGAAGTCGTTGTCGCTTCCGTCCATGAAAGTGGTCTCGGAAACAACCTCAAGTCCAAGCTCTTCAGCTTTTGTCTTAAAGGTCTGATAGATTCCGGTTGAGTATGCATCATCGTTCTTGTAGATGATTGCTACCTTTGTAGCAAGTCCGTTCTCAGAAATGTACTGAGCGGATGCAGAACCCTGGTTGGGATCAGAGAAGCAAAGCTGATAGGTCTGATCCTTGTTTGCGGTAACATCAGCAGCTGATGCTGAAGGAGTAAGCATAAAGATACGATCGTTGTTGGCTTCAGCGCTTACTGCGATGCAGGGGGTAGTGGTAACGGTACCTACGATAACCTGTACGCCCCAGTCCTTGAGCTGGTTGTACGCGTTAACAGATTTCTCAGCGTCATGCTCGTCGTCCTGTGCCTTGTATTCGATCTGGAAAGCACTGTCCTCGGCATTGATCTCTTCAACAGCGATCTTAGCTCCGTTGTCAACAGCGTTTCCGTAAAGAGCAGCAGCTCCGGTAAGAGGTCCGATAAGACCAACCTTTAAAGTACCCTTAAGGCCTCCGTCCTCAGTAGGAGCGGTAGGGAGCTCTGCAGCTGAAGAAGCGTTTCCTTCAGATCCCGCATTTCCCTGGGCACCGCAGGCAGCAAGTGACATAGCCATTAAGCCTGCAAGAACTACAGAAAGTAATTTCTTTTTCATAATCATTTCCTCCAGATTTCTTCGCTTGTCGCGATTTTACCAAAAAAGCCTTCCCGTTTTGGAAGGCCCTCATTGGCTTTATATCGAAGATTTTAAGAGATTAAAAAACATTTGTCAATAACAAATTATACATGTATACAAGGATAATTTGCAAAAGTTTATGCACTTTGTTGCATAATTATAACGAAATTATTCTTTTAAGCCTTGGGAATTATTGAAATTACGCGGTTTCTTCCGCTTTCCTTTGCATAATATAGATTTTCGTCAGCAAGCTTTATGATCTCGTCCTGATCAAGGTCCGGAGCGCAGACCACTCCGAAACTCATAGTGACTTTTATTATAAGATTTTCATAGGCTATCTCCGTGGCGCGAAGCTCCTCGAGAATACTCCAAAGTTCGGCTTCCGCTTCTTTGATATCCATCTTATCGAATACTAGAAGGAATTCCTCGCCGCCCCACCTTGCAACAAATCCGCGATTCTTCAGATGCTTTTGTAAAACATCGGACACGGTAATGAGCACAAGGTCTCCGGCATCATGTCCGTATGTGTCATTGACTTTTTTAAAGAAATCAATGTCACCGATGGCTACAGAGTATGACTTTCCGCCGTTTACATAGTGAGAACGTATGATATCAAGCTTTCTGTTGGCGCTTCTTCTGTTAAAGAGCTTTGTAAGCGCATCCTTGTCCATCATATCCCTTAAGGAACGGTGCATCTCGAGAACGGAGTTTCCGATAGATCCGAGCTCGTCGTCCCTTGCAAGCACAGATGGATCCAGCTCTACCGCATCGTTGCCCTTAGCAGCCTGCTGCGTAAATTTAAGGAGCTTTATAGTAGCGCTTCCCGTATCCTTACTATGGTTATAGATCAGCACGATAAGAACGACCATAACCACAACGATCATTGCCGTTACGACCATAACCGGTCTCCACGCCAAAGCGGACACAGGTAAGTATGGGCTGCAGATTTCCAGAGCCCCTACAAGGTTTCCGTCTGAATTTGTAAGCGGGTAGTAGTATGAGAAAAAGTTTTCCCTGCCTATCAGGGTTCTTTCGTAGAAAACACTCTCCCCTTCGTCTTCGAGCTTTTTCTCAACCTGCTCTGCGATTCCGGTTCCCACGATCCTGCCGCCCGACTTGTCTGTTATAGTGGTAAGGATTCTAGTATCCTTATAAATAAGGCTTACCTCAAGTCCCGTTTCATCTCCCACCATATCAACGAGTTCATAGCTTCTTGTTATGTCCTCTCCGCCTTTTAAAAGGCTGAAGCCTTCATCTCCCACAAGCTCGTAGTCACCGGGGTAGCGAGTGTTTATATTGAAAGCTGTCATGGCAGCCACGGAACCGAGCTCACTTTCAAGGCCCTTAGCGAGGGCCTTAAGAGTGAGATTGTAGCCGATTATTGCCGTAGCGGCCGCCAACAGCAGCGTTGGTATAATAACGATTGCCAAAAGCTTTTGAGAAATAACATTTTTAACTGTATGTGTATCAGACATCATTACCTCCAAAAAACTTCATTTTGGTTATTATACCATATTTATACCTATCCGGCCTGCGAAGCAAGCTTTTCAAGCTCGCGTCCTACTGAGTCGACAGTCTCAAGGATCAGTGTAGTTGAAGCAGAAATCTGCTCTGTGGAAGCGGCAAGATTCTGAGTTCTTGAATTTACGCTGTTAACGATCTCAAGAAGTTTTGAGATATTCTCCACCATAGCGTCAACCGCTACCTTGATGGCATTGTTGTTAACCGCTGTTCCCTCGGCTGTAGCCCTTGAATCGGAAGCGAGATGATTTATCTCATCCGCAACGACTGCAAAGCCTCTGCCCGCTTCTCCGGCTCTCGCCGCCTCTATGGAAGCGTTGAGCGCAAGGAGATTTGTCTGTGAAGCGATATCAACAACTCTCTCGTTGCTTGTCTGTAATTCCTGGAGAGCTTCAAGGATACCGCCCATGGACTCCTTCATAGTATGGCAGAATTCTTCCACATTGCCCACATCCTGTGAGATGCCCGTGCTTTCCTGAGCATTCATATCGTTTCCGCCTACCATCTCGTCGATGGATTGCCTTAACGTATCGAAATTCTCGTTGACAACTCTGATGGTCTCAAAAAGAGCTTCCTTTTGCGCATCAAGCTGCTTTCTTTCCTCAACAACAAGCGTCTGAGCGTTCTCCCTTTCTTCCTCAACAAGACCCTTCAGGTAGTGAACACAGTTATCCTTGTGGTTAAATCCGTTAAAGATAGCTGTAGCCATATCCTTGCAGGTATCGTATCCGCAGCAGGAGCAGTTGATATTTCTGGACGCTTCGTCCCTTTTCATCATCTCGTTAAAGATGCGGTCAAGATCGGCGTTTGAAGGAGTCTTGATAGGACAGCTCTTTGACTTATCGGTATATTTTCTCAGATAATCATCGAGATTAAGATTTGCAAACTGTTTATTTAATGCGGCAAGCCTCTTTTCGGGAGTATTGTTCTTTGCCCAGGCTCCCTTCTTTCCGCTCTTTTTAACAGATTCTCTTATATTAAGAAGAGCGTAGAGCGCATTATCCGTCTCTGAGATTTCAGGATCCGTACCCGTTCCGCAGATACAACCGTTCTCGCAGTTTAAGGCGTCGATAAACAGATAAGGGGTCTTTTTGGATGTGATCCTGTTCTTGTTTTCCTTAAGGAAATGGTACATTCTCTTTTCGCCCTCGATCTGGCGGATAAATACGCTTTCTCCAAGGAGCCAGTATACATTTTCCTTAAGTCCGCCGGGAGTAGGGTAGATGGATCCGAGTCCGTATTCGATCTCATCGCTGCAGGGAGCACCCTTTACGTTATTCTTACGTACATACTCCATAAGATGATCGAAGGTTACATTATAAGAAATATATCCCTTGTTGTTGGGATCGTCGATCTCCATTTTTTTAGCTATACAGGGGCTGATGAATGCGAGTTTGTCCGTAATGCCCATCTGCTTCTTTGCATAAATCGCGGTACACATCATAGGGCTTTGTACGGGGAAAAGATCGGGAATAAGTTCGGGCATATATCTTTCAATATATCCTACAACAGCGGGGCAAGGCTGAGAAATGCCGCCGAGGAAGTTGTTTTTCTGAATATAGTTGATATAACCCCAGGTAGTAATATCCGCACCAAAGGATACGCTTATAAATCGCTTTACGCCTAAAGCTTTTAAGCCTCCCAGCACAGATTCATATTCATCCGGGTAATTCGCCTTGAAAGCGGGGGCGATAAGTACAGAGATGCTTTCTCCCTTTTTCAGGTCTTCGAAGAATCTTTCGGTATCATCAAGATACGCTCTTGCACCGTGCATGCAGACATCAAAGCAGGCACCGCAGGCTATACATCTGTCACCGTCTACGTCAATCCGGGACTTTCCGTTTTCGTCCGGTTCTTCAGATACGCAGGCACCCATGGCGCTACAGACACTGATACATTTGTTACATCCGACACATTTGTCATTGGTAAAAACAAGTCCGTTTCCTAACATAATTCTTCTCCTATCCACCTTCGTTCCCATAAAAAGGTAAATTTTTATCAATAAAAAATTATAACACTTTTTAAAAACAAATATTAGGATAAAAACTCTGAAAATTATATAAAAATTCGGACAAATTGCTTAGATGAAGGCATAAAAAAGGGGCCATAAGGAACGCCTTACATGTTTCCACGACCGGCATTTGTTCCTAATGACCCTCGGCACCAATTAAGTTATATCACAAAATGGTACACTAATTGGTTAAAATTCTGTGAATTTTTTGAAAATCCTGCATTTTTTACAGATGAAGAACTCTCTCTTTGATTTCCTGTGTTCTTCCCTGGTTCCAGAACTGAGTTCCGATGTAACCGCAGGTACGTCTGGCTACATTAAGCTTGTTCTGATCCTGGTTTCCGCAACTGGGGCATCTCCAGATAAGCTTTCCGTCCTCGTTTTCTTTGATCTCAATCTCTCCGTCGTAACCGCAAACCTGGCAGTAGTCGGACTTGGTATTGAGCTCAGCGTACATGATATGCTCATAGATATACTTGATGATGGAAAGAACCGCTTCAAGGTTATCCTGCATATTGGGAACCTCTACGTAAGAGATGGCTCCTCCGGGAGAAAGTGCCTGGAATTCAGCCTCAAGTGAAAGCTTGCTGAAAGCATCGATCTTCTCGGTAACATGTACATGATAGCTGTTTGTAATATAGTTTTTGTCGGTTACACCCTCGATAATACCGAATCTCTTCTGGAGGCACTTTGCAAATTTGTAAGTTGTACTCTCGAGAGGGGTTCCGTAAAGGGAATAGTCAATATCCTCTTCAGCCTTCCAGCGCGCGGTGTACTCGTTTAACTTCTTCATGATCTGAAGACCGAGTTCCTTGCCCTGGGGCTCGGTGAGTTTCTTTCCGATAAGGCTGTATACACACTCCCAAAGGCCGGCATATCCGAGGGAGAGGGTGGAATATCCGCCGTGAAGATACTTGTCGATCTTCTCGCCCTTCTTAAGTCTGAGGAGCGCTCCGTGCTGCCAAAGGATGGGAGCAACGTCGGAAACAGTTCCTGTAAGACGCTCGTGACGAGCCTGGAGAGCCTTGTGGCAAAGCTTCATTCTCTCGTCGAAGATCTCCCAGAATCTGTCGAGATTCTTCTCCGCGGAAAGACCGATATCAACAAGGTTAACCGTAACAACGCCCTGATTAAAACGTCCATAGTACTTGGGCTTTCCGTTTTCATCAACATAAGGAGTAAGGAAGCTTCTGCATCCCATGCAGGTATAGCAGTGGCCCTCTCCGTTTTTATCAACCTTGTTCTGGATCATGATCTTCTCGGAGATATAATCGGGAACAAGTCTCTTTGCGGTACATTTAGCGGCAAGCTGTGTAAGATAATAATACTCGCTGTCTTCATGTATATTATCTTCCTCAAGAACGTAAATAAGCTTAGGGAAGGCGGGAGTGATCCAAACGCCTTTTTCGTTCTTAACGCCCTCGTAGCGCTGCTTTAACATCTCCTCAATAATAAGGGCAAGGTCCTTTTTCTCCTGAGGATTTCTTGCTTCGTTAAGATACATAAATACGGTAACGAAAGGTGCCTGGCCGTTGGTGGTCATAAGGGTTACAACCTGGTACTGAACCATCTGCACACCGTTCTTAACTTCCTCGCGAAGTCTCTTTTCGGTAATGCGCTCGATGTCCTCGGAAGTAGCGTTTAAGTCTTTTAATTCCTCAGTAACCTGCTCTCTTATCTTGTTACGGCTGACATCGACAAAAGGAGCAAGATGGGTAAGAGAAATACTCTGACCGCCGTACTGGCAGGAAGCAACCTGCGCAATGATCTGGGTTGCGATATTACATGCGGTAGAAAAGCTGTGGGGCTTTTCAATCATAGTACCGGAGATAACGGTGCCGTTCTGGAGCATATCCTCGAGATTTACGAGGTCACAGTTGTGCATATGCTGCGCGAAATAATCGGCGTCATGGAAGTGAATGATTCCCTGCTCATGAGCCTGAGCTATATCGTTGGGGATAAGGAATCTGCGGGTGATATCCTTGCTGACTTCTCCTGCCATATAGTCACGCTGAACGCTGACGATGGTAGGGTTCTTGTTGGAATTCTCCTGCTTTACCTCTTCGTTATTGCACTCAATAAGAGAAAGTATCTGCTCATCGGTAGTATTTGATTTACGGACAAGCTCACGGGTATAACGATAGGTAATATAGTGACGCGCAACCTCGAATGCACGCTGGTTCATTATCTGGTTCTCGACTATATCCTGAATCTCTTCCACACCAAGAGAACGGTTCATATTCGATACAGCTATCTCAACATCCTCAGCGATACGGCGAATCTGAAGTTCAGTCATCCTTTCGCTGGGAATAACCGAGTTGTTCGCTTTTGTAACAGCGGTGATTATTTTTTGGCTGTCGAATTCGACTTCCGCTCCGCTACGCTTAATGATTTTCATGTTAGAATCTCTCTCCTTTGTATCTTTTCGACAGCGCCGATAAGTTTACATAATATAGTTCCCATAGGGCAAAAAGCACCTAAATATGCCCTTTCGAGATAATATTCTAACAAGATATAGTGTCCTTGTAAATATCTGGTAACAAAATATTGTGTCGAAAAAGAATAAAAAAGTTTGTGCAAATTGTCAATTGCAACAAACTTTTTTAGCCAAAAATACGTATTATCCGATCTTTTCAAAATAGTCGGTCAGCCGCTCGATGGGAATAGGTTTTGAGTATTTATATCCCTGAAGATACTTTGCACTCATCTCTATGCAGCGCTTTTCGTCTTCTTCGTTTTCTATTCCCTCATACAAAACAGAATAGTGTACTTCCCGGAACATTCTTGCAAGGTTTGATACCATTGTCCTGTATCTCTCGTCGTTTCCGGATGCCATAACAAGGGATCTGTCAAACTTTACTATATCGAAGGGCAGTTCCATGATCCTCTCAAAGTTTGAATATCCTGTTCCGAAATCATCAAGATAGAACTTGATGCCACTGCCTTTCAGCTCACTTATCCTCGTCTTTATGAGCTCGAAGTCCTGTTCATTTTGCGATTCGGTAAGTTCGATGGCAACCTTGTCAAAGGGAACTCCGGAGCTGCCGATTATAGCTTCGACCGTTTCGCAAAAGTCATCCGCCCTCATATCATACACAGAGAAATTGACCGATATCCTCTTGACGTTGTACCCTTTTTCCATAAGCTCCTTAATGGCGCGGCAGGTTTTTGAAAGGATTATCTTGGTAAGCATGCTGATATAATCCTTTTTCTCGGCTATAGGGATAAAAACATCCGGGTAAATCATTCCCATAGCCGGCAGCTGCATTCGCATCAGAGCCTCGGCGGTATCAAACTTCCCCGTCCGGATATTGTAGACCGGCTGGCAGTATACAAGTACTCTCGGATCGTTTAAATCGTTCTTTTTAATGATATCTTCAAGTTCAAAAACAATGTACTTGTTTCTCATATACCTGTCGACATCATTTTTATCGGCGCGGACAATCGTGTTTTGCGGTATCGAGTCATGGATAAATCTTACAAAATTTATATAATCGATACCGTCCTCTATCCTCTTGTCCATACCGAAGAATACTATCTTATAATCTATCCTATACTGTGGATAAACTGTCAAAAACTCGTCCAGCATCCATTGGGATTTTTCCTTATATCCCGGGTTTTTGTTTATATTGACCACAAGTATCATATGTCCGCCGGAAATCTGGAAAAGCGTAGCAGATTTAAAGAATCTTGTGGAAAAATACCGAACTGCTCTTTGGATCGTTCGAGGATACTTTCTTCCCTTACCCTCAAAATCATGCATATACATGCTGAGGAAGTAGTATTCCTCCTCCTTAAGCTTCGCCAGCTCCACAAAATCAAAGAAAGCATGTTCGCTGACAGACCCCGTTTCAACGTCATACGGGCTTGAGTGAATATGGTACAAAAGAGCATATATAGGGAAAAGAAAAGTGACCGTTGTAAAGGATGACTGATTGTGAAGCTGCTGGATTCCCATTATGGCGATTGAGACGCCGACGGTCTCCGCCATACTGATTATCACCTGCTTGATAAACTTGCTTCGGTTTAAGAAAACCATCACAGCTATAAGAACAACATAGTATATATATCCAACGGGGAAAATCGGGAAGCCTCTGTGAACATTCAGATTCTCATCAATATAAAAACCAAAATGCAGATATGTGCCGACCGTCTCATATCCAACTATGGCTATCCACGCAACGGCTGCCGCATAGAAATACGGTCTGCCCGCCTTTTTGTCAAGGCCCATTACTTCCTTGGTGTAAAGGACATAAAGCCACATAACCGTAAAGAGGCCGATATGATAAGCCGCCCTCGGAAGATAGATCAGAAGGTTATTAATACCTCCCACATAATTCATGGCAATATGATACAGCAGATCAAAAATGGCAGAGATTGCCAAAGATCCGATGATAAACCGGAGATAAAGAAACGATTTGTTTTTATTTATATACGCGTTATAAATTAAGATAACAAAGACAATGCACGTCGCTATAACGGTAATATCGGCTACGGGAGTATAGTTCTCGTAGTACCTAATAATCTCTGTTCCCATGTTATTGAGCCTCGTACACAAAAGCAAACACACTTTAATTTAGTTTCTTATCTCCGATTATATCACATTCCTTTTTTATTTGCGTCTATTTTCCCGAAATAACAACTCCGTCTACGGCAATATAGGGAATAACAGAATTTCCGTCGCAAACCTGTTCCTTCGAAACGGCACGTATATTCTTGAAGATTTCTCCGAGATTACCATTTACCATAGTCTCCGAAACAGCGTACTTTATCTCACCGTTTTCAACAAGAAAACTGTTTTTGGCTACTCCGGAGAACTCTCCGTTAGTTCCGGGCTCTCCTCCGGAGAAACTGCTCATAATAAGCCCCTTGTCAACAGATTTTATGATCTCGCTAACGCTCTTGTCACCCGACTCAACCACAAGATCCCATCCGGTATTCTTAGTAACCCGTCTGCCGGTCTTGTTTGCAGCGTACAGACCGATACCGTGAGTCTTCAAAACTCCCTTGTCTATAAGAGTTACTTCCTCGGATCTAAAGCCGTCCTGCGTTCCTCTTTCGCCGCAGACAATGCGCTCGTCAAAAGGCTTCTTTGATACCGTGAGCTTGTCACTTACAACCTGCTGTCCCACCTTATCAAGCCAAAGGCTGGTACCGTCTATGATCACGCTGTCTGACATATAATTTCCCATAAGCATGCTTAAAAACTGCTGCGCAGCGTCGGGTGTAAAGATAACGGTTCCCTCGAATTTTCCTTCGAGGCTCTTGGGGTGTACGCTCTTTACGGTATTTTCGAGGCTCTTTCTGATACCGCCCAGTTCCATAAAGGGCTTGTCCAAATTATCTACCGAGACGCCGGCTCCGTTTATACCGCTGTTTTCTCCATTGTCGCTTGCGCTGAACTGAATAACAAAATTGTACTGTCCGGAAAAATCTTCAAATTCCGTTCCGTTAGTATTTCTGGATATCCAATGGTTTCTGTCATATGATCCCATCGCCAGCATAACAAGTACAGAAGGAAACTCTTTTTTGATTGTATCGAGGCACTCCTGAATGCGCTCAATAAATTTGTCCATATCAGGCTCGTAAATACCCTGATTAAACACTTCCTTTCCCTGGTCCGGAGCAATATCATGGCAAGGGTCCTCGGGAGAAGACTGCGCCGCGCCAAGACCATCTTCCGCAAGGCGTTCCAAAGCCTCTTTTGACAAGTCATTGCCGCTTGCACTTCCCATTTTGTTGTCCTTAAAAACCTTGATGGATGCATAATTGTTAAAAACGGTCCGCATAAGCTTAAATTCACCGTTCTCGGCATTGATTTCCTGTTTTTCGCTCTTTACCAGGGTATATGTATATTTTTCTATTCTTTTTTCTTTAAGTATATTATCGAATAAGTCCGCAATTTCTCTGATTTCGTTCATTTTATTGTCCTTTCCTAAAAATCCCGATATGTTATCTTCCGCCGATCATAATCTTGCAGCGCATATGGGGTCCGCCCATGCCTACAGCCATGCGCTGTTTCTTTCCACAGAAACCGCTGGATGACCACTCTACTTCGTTTGAAACCATATCAACTGTTTTAAGCATCTCAAATGCTACACCGGATACGGTAGTATCAAGAAGCGCGCGTCCTAATTTTCCGTTTTTGATCTCATAACCACAGGTTACACCGAACATAAACTCTCCCGTAAGGTCAGCCTGTCCGTTGCCCGATTCGATAAGATAGTATCCGTCATCAACAGACTCTATAAGCTCCTCTACGGTACTTGTTCCGGGAAGAATACAGGTATTTCTCATTCGGATAAGAGGCTCATCGCTGAAAGCCCAGCCTCTTGCATTTCCCGCAGGCTTCATGCCGAATTTTTCAGCAGTCTCGCGGCTGTTCATATAGCCTGTAAGGATGCCGTCTTTGATAAGAACAGCATCTTCAGCCTTGATACCTTCATCGTCAAGGTAAACAGGCAAAGGCGCAAGCTCTCCTTTGTAAGTATGGGCAAAGTCCGTCAGGTTAACGAGATCTGAAGCAACCTTCTTTCCAAGGTTAGGTCCGGCAACACTTCCTCCCATAACAAGGTCCGCTTCTACAGTATGTCCGACGGCTTCATGCGCAAGCATACCGCCCATCATACCGCCGAGGACAACTGTTTTGTATCCGGCCTCCGCGTATATGCCTTCAGCCTTGTCCTTTACTCTTTTATAAAGCGTTTCGAGCTCGGGATAGTACTGTTCAAGATCAGAGAAATTATCCTCGAAGCATCCGAATCCGCCGAGAGCTTTGAACAGTTCAACAGGGGTTCCCTCCTTGGTCTTGAGGCTCATTGTGACGTAAATATAGCATCTCGGAGTTAAAAGGTGTCCGTCATACGCATCGGATGAATAAACGATCCTGTCCTGAGAATCCTCTGTATACGCAACCATACGACTCTCCAGATCCGGGTATTTCTTTGCGATATAATCATCCAGCTGACGGCATACATCGATAATACGCTTTTGCTCCGCATCAACCAGTTTTCTGTTTAAAGGAACTGTTCCGGTTCCGTAGGACGGCGGGAGAACAATCCCCGCGTTTTTCGTGTGACGAGCCATGAGCTTCACATTATCCGAGGCAGCTTTCAAAACCTTCTTTGCCGCTTCTTCGCTGCACTCCGCGATTGAAGCAAATCCAAAGAGTCCGTTCTTTCCAACGCGAGCGCTGATACCCCTGGATTCGTTTCTTGAGTTTGCGGTAATGTTTCCTTTAAGGATTCTTACCGCCCTGTTACGATTCTCCTGCGCTCTGAGCACAGTCTGTGCGCCGTCTTCAAACAACGCTTTTTCTTTTTCAAAAATGTCTGTCAGCATATTTACCCTCCGCACATTTTTAGTTTTTTGCCATCGGTTACTTTTCTCCCCTCAACGATTTCATTATATACATTGGAATTTAAAAAGAGAATAATTTTTCCGTAAGAGGTACTAAATTGCCGTTAAGAGGTAAAAATAGGTACTCAAAAAGGCTTTCGAAAGCGCATTATCAACGCTATCGAAAGCTGTTTGCTTATGCAAGCAAATTGTCTGAACACAAATTCACCGGATAATGCTTGTTGCGTTGGCGTCCGTTTCTTTCACAGCAGTAAAATATCCGAAACTATTATCCGCTTCCTGCCGGTCAAAAAGAAAACCGTTTTGTTCCGCCACCCACCTTGATGTATCATAAAACAGCCTACACATCGTTTCCACAGATTTCCACATATTGTTTATATCAGCGTCGCAATAAGTGTCCAGATACTTCTGCCACTCTTCCTCAGAGAGCCATTTCTTCATATACTTTCCGGATTTACCGACGCTGACAGAATAATCTGTCAGCTCACCAATCTTCCAGGAAAGCATCTTTTCAAGCTGCTTTCTCACCACGAAGTTCAGCATATCCTGTGCATATGTCACTTCTTTTCTCCAAAGGCCTTTAGCGATATTGTTAAGGCACCACCAGAATTCATTGCAGACGGCCGCAAACTGTTCCTTTGACGGTCGTTGAACAACATAAGTTTCTTCCGACGCTTCAGGAATCTCAGGAAGAATTCCGTCTTTATCCAGCAGAATCTTGCACAAGCTGTCTTCCTTAACGTTTTCCTTTGCATGTGGAACCGATTTAACTGTAAGATCCAGCCTGTTTCCGTCCGTAAATATCATCAGCCAGCCATAGGAGTTTTCTTTATCACTCGGATAATCCGGATCTTCGTCCGGATACTGCATAAACAGGATATCCCCGAACCGCCTGATCCACTCCTTGTCCCGGATAAAAGATCCGGTTTCTTCCACAACATAAACAATGTCATAATCCTGAAAAATATCCTTTGGTGCATTGGGATTGGTTCGTGATCCATTCATATAAACAGCTCGGATCCTGGAATCTTCCTCAGCTGTACGCAGGATCAATTCCATCATTTCTTTCTCTGTACGCATTTATCTTTTACCTCGCATTACGGCAAAACTTTTTATATAAATATAGCACTTTATCATTCCCGTCATACTATATTTTCTGTGTATTATCAAAAAATCTATGTAAATGTATCTCTTGCATGTATTACTCAATTTGTGATTCGCTGAATCACAAATCTGTTGGGGCTAAATTACTGAAACAACTTGGTTCAGTTTTTCGTCTAAAGCTCAGTCGTATTCCGCAACTGCTATTCCATTAACGCGTTCAGCCATATATTTCCCTACAATAAGACTTCCCCTTCTTGATCATCGCTTTTGTCATTTATAGTTTCAATGAGACCTGTAACTAAATCTTGCAATTGGGCTGCATTTTTATTCGTGATTACAGGTTTTCCGGTTCTCTTTTCCACCGCCAATCGTGCTTCACCCGCGGCTTCTCCACCTTCAATAGCAATCATACGATTTTCTTCGAAAGTCTCTGGCTTCTTTTGCTTTGAAATCTCTGTGGTAGTGGCCTCAGCCAACATATTAAGCACCAGTTCCAATGTGGACATATTATCCCTGAGGTTTTCCTTTTTCAAACCTTTATGATTCTTATACTGTCGCGTCGTCATTCCGGACCAGGCTTTCGTTATTTCATCTGTCAGGATTGCATATTCTATGCCTTTCTTGACGCCACGCTTATCCCACTCATCTGTAAGTTCTTTTCTTACTTGAATTGCCTGCAGGCGCTGATTTATCCATTCTCGCGAATAACCTTTTTTTGCATAGGTCTCAAGAGCCCTCTCTATAGTCAACTCTGGATCGATTACTTCTTCAATGCGCTCCCTGCCAACCTGTGCCAGCCACATTTTAAACGGCTCCGCTTTTTTCGAAGGAACAGATTGAATCAAGCGAAGCAATTGCTCTGTGTTTGCCACATCAGTATTATATCGTTTTCCATCCTTCAGCGACTTCATTTTCAGTTGGTTACAATTTGTAACCAACTGACTTCCCTCCTCTTTAAGCCTATTCTTCAATACTTTCCAATAATTCCTTGCACCATCAATATCAGGTTGTTCAGTTAGTATTCCAACAACATCCACAATTGAAAAATACCATTCTTCCTCGTATTATATAGTCATACCAATTCTTTACCTTTTCTATAGGTATAGGGTATGCTGTTAAAGATGCTGTGGATTGGTTCATTCTTCCTACCGCATAGACGGTTTTAGTGAGGCTCCAACCACAGTCTCTTTGTC
>JAFUFI010000026.1 GCA_017469945.1 Lachnospiraceae bacterium
GTACATTTTCAGAATATTCTCAAAATTAACCCCCAACCCCGTCCCCATGTGTCATTTTATGCCCGGTCTTTATAGTCTGCGAGGACGATACGCCCTTGCTTTATAGTTTCTTTCATATCGATGATACGCTGGTTTTCGGAGCCTCTGAATTTAAGTCTTAGGTTCTTTTTATTTTTATCGAACTCTCCGTCTACAAGAACATCGGTAAGCTTAAGGAGAGCGGCAAGGTTTTCAGCATCAGCAGCAGGGCTGTAATCAGCCAAAACGCGGTTTCTGGGAACCTGTTCGTAAGTAGGTACCTTGTCGGCAGTCCAGATCCCGGCTCTTGCAAGGAGCTCCTCCGCGAGATATCCGCTGTAGATCCAGATGGTTTTGTAGGGGTAAAGAGCTTTTATCTGTTTTGACAGCTCAAGAACAGTCCCTCTGTTGGCGGGCTCCATGGGTTCGCCCCCAAGGAAGGTCATTCCGGCAACATAATCCGGTTTAAGAGCTTCCAATATCTCTGCAGTCTGCTTATCGGTATATTCAAAACCGTAATGGAAATCCCATGTGTCTGCGTTAAAGCACTCCTCGCACTTATGGGTACAGCCGCTGACAAAAAGATTTACCCTAACTCCGGGGCCGTTTGCTATATCATTTTTCTTGATCACACCATAATACATATTAGCTCCTGCAACCACAACATATAGTATTATTATAACTTTTATGCCACAATTTTCAAGTATATATTGACATTTGAATTATGTTAGTATAAACTAACCAATAGCGTTATTGATAACGACTATCATGTAGATTTTGTTCAAAGATATATACGAGGAAGAAATGGTTAAGATAGGAAGAAACGATCCCTGCTGGTGCGGCAGCGGAAAGAAATATAAGCAATGTCATGAAGCCTTTGATGCAAAGATAAAGAAGTTTGCTCTTCAGGGAGCTTACGTCCCGGATCATGAGATCATCAAGACTCCCGAGCAGATTGAAAAGATTAAAGAAAGCGCAAAGATAAATGTACAGATCCTTGATACTCTCGACAAGGAAGTTTGCGAGGGAATGGAGCTTTCAAAGATCAATGATATCGTTAATGAGATCACATACGGCGCCGGAGCTATTCCCGCACCCCTTAATTATGAAGGATATCCTTACAGCGTATGTACTTCGGTAAATGAGCAGGTTTGTCACGGATTCCCCCATAAGGGCGTCTATCTTAAGGACGGAGATATCGTAAATATCGACTGCTCCACGATCCTTGACGGATATTTCTCCGATTCATCGAGAATGTACTGCATCGGAAACGTCAGCGAGGAGAAGAGAAGACTTGTTGAGGTGACAAAAGAGTCCGTATACGAAGGCTTAAAGCAGGTTAAGCCCTGGGGATTCTTGGGCGATATGGGCCAGGCGGTACATGACTATTGCTACGACAGAGGATATACCGTCGTAAGAGAGATCGGAGGACACGGTGTAGGCCTTGAATTCCACGAAGATCCCTGGGTCGGATATCATACAAAGGCCGGTACGGATATGCTACTTGTTCCCGGTATGATATTTACTATCGAACCGATGGTTAATATGGGCAAAGAAAAGATAAAGACCAACAAGGAAAACGGCTGGGAGGTTACTACTGCTGACGGAATGCCTTCCGCACAGTGGGAGATTATGGTACTTGTAACCGAGGACGGAAACGAAGTCCTCAGCTGGTAAGTTTTGAAGGCCCCTTAGCGGATTTTGCGATTATTCGCTTTGGAGGCATGCTGAATATGTTTATTTCGAAAACTCACTTAAGGTGGGTTTTCAATTTACAGGTAGGTTAGAAAGGACTAACAAGATGGCACGAATGGTTACAAATATGCAAAAAGATATAATTGTGCAAAGGCTTAGGGACAGGGGATGTCGCATAACAAAACAACGACTTATGCTTCTTGATATTATACTTGAGGAAGATTGTTCAAGCTGTAAGGAGATTTTCTACAAGGCTTCTAAGGTTGATAAAACCATAGGCAGCGCCACGGTATACCGTATGATCAATACCCTCGAGGACATTGGAGCCATCAGCAGAAAGAACATGTACCGCATAGCCTGCGGAACAGCAACCTGTGACGAAATGGCTTGCACGATAAGTTTTGATGATTCGAGCATTCTTGAACTTACCGGCGCTGAGTGGAATAAAGTTATCCGCGAAGGGTTAAACGCCCTCGGATATCTTGATGACAGGAAGGTAGTAAGCGTCGACGCAAGAAGCTGTGACTGCGCATCTTAGGCGGCCACAGCTTCTTGAAAAATTTTTCTGATCTGTATTGTTGATTTACAGAGATATATCGACATTCATTCCTTCCGAGAAAGAGACAGAAGGGGTGAATATCGCCTTCAGGTACTCTTTGTCGGCTTTTGCAATCTCTTTCATCTCATCGCCGCGGTGCTTTAGCTTAAGCATCTTAAAGTCAGCAGCGTTCATTTTCCCAATCGGAGCGGAGAGCTCTTCCATTAAATCAAATGTCTCCATAAGCTCTTGCATTTCCATAGAGATTTCTTCCATTAAGGCGGACATTTCTTCGCTCATCTCGGCTGCAAGATCCTCCATCTGTGCTGAAATCTTGTTTGTAAAATCAGTCATCGCCTCAGTCAAAAATTCTGTATCTGCCGGCATTTCATCAGTATGGCCTGCCTCTGAAGTTTCGTACGCGGAGTCTTCGCAGGTAAGTTCATTTAGTACGTCTGTATATTCATCCTGATCTTCGTTCTCAGCGTTAGTATCCTTGCTTTTTTCAGCCTCCAAGGCATCTTTTAATGACATGGTTCCGGTTCCGTCGTCGGTTACCTGAATCATCTCTTCCTGCTCTAAGTGGGCGGCTTTTTTTCTTGCTATGCGCTCCACCCATTTCGCGTGGGTTAATGCTGCATCTATTTCTTCTGCGTTGTATTCACCGCTTCCTTTAAGTCTTTTGAGCCTTAAGACTTCACGTTTTGCCACGGAGACAGCGGATTTGGCCGCTCTTGATGTCTTACTTCGAACAATCTGTGAGGAAACTTTTTTAAAACTGTACTGGAGTTTCTTTACAGCGTTTGAGGAAGATTTCTTCTTTGCCCTGCTTGCCTGTAATGAGTCGGAGTAAGCCTTGCCCAGGCTGAGTACCGATTCGTTTGGACCGGAGGCAAATACCTTTTTCCCGTCAGCGGTAGTACTGCTGATTGCGCTCTTTGTTTCTTTTGCCATTCGCTTTAGCCGGGCATTTTTTTGCATAAGGGCAGCTTTCCCTTGCGAGGGCGAGGGCGCAGCACTAGCTGTATTTTTGTTAAACTGAGAATTAACTGTTTTTCCGACAGAATGAAGATTTGTTTTTGCTATATTTCCCATAAGGTATCCTCCGTGACACCGGGCCTAATAAACGGAATCGTCCATGAATCCGAAACTATTACATTTACTATATCGGCTGGGAAAAATAAAGATTTATAGGAAAAAGAAAAATAATTTAACCAAATATAAAAGTTTCTTGACAGCGGAAGGAGGTATTGCTATACTCAGATTAGAGCAACCGCTTGCGCAACGATAAAATAAGGAGTTGCGCAACTTGACTTTATTTATTTGGAGGAAAAAAGATGGACAAGTTTATTCTTAATGTTATCCATCGCCCCGAGATGGTTCCGGAGTATTCGGCTACCGTTACGGGACAGGGTAAAGAGGAAGATATAGGGGACAAGGTCCTTATAAACGAATCTCTTGATATTTTTAAGACACAGCAGCGTCTGGCGCATGAAAACGGACTTAAGGTTACGATTCAGATGACCTACGCTTCTTTGTTCAATGACGAGGCTGTAGAGATCGCAAAGCATGATCATGATACCTATGGAGACGAAATCGCTCTCTCCCTTTTGGGACTTCCCTGCGAGCAGTTCCGCGATAAGTATAAGACCAAGGACTTTTGCATCTGGATGTTCTCTATGGAGGATAAAAAGACTATAGTCCGTGACGTATTTGGAAAGTTCTACGAAAGATTCGGCTTTTATCCCGAGTCAACCGGCTCCTACTACATGGATGCGGACCTTACAAACTTTATAAAGGACGAGTATCCGATGGTTAAGTGCGCCGTTGCTACCTGCTGGGAGGAAGGTCCTAAGGCTTACCATACCTGTAACAACTCATGGTACACCCTTTTTGACGGAGGCCCCTGGGCGCCCTGGATCCCTTCAAAACAAAATACACACGCCCCCGCGGCAAACGCGTCGGAGGATTCGGGTATCGTAGCAATCCCTCACCTTTCAAGAGACCTGATCGCCTGCTACGACGGAAACGGTTCCAACTTCGGAACCCATCCTCAAAACGTACTCCGCGGAATGATCTACGATACAAAGACCTGGGAGTTCCCCTATCTTTACAATCTTATCGATCAGTACAGAAGCCTTGAAAAGTACAACAACGGATACGCCTACAATATGATGTTTGTCGGTCCCGGCTGGATGAACAAGGCGGGCCGCTGGGAGCAGCCTTATGAGCTTTTGCTTAAGTCCTACACCGAGGGCTGCAAATATTATGGCGACCTTAAAAAGGAAGGCAAGCTTGTAGATATGACTATGAGCGAGTTTGCGGATTATTATCGCGAGAAGAAAGGCGTTAATGCGGGCAATTATAATGAACCCGAGTGCGCTCTCTGGAGAGATATCCTCTACGGCTCCGACAAACAGCTTTTCTGGTACTGCGACCCCTATATGAGAGCCTGTGTAAATATGGACCAGGGTGGTGCTATCGTTGACCTTCGCCCTTACGCCGCAAAGCTTGAGTGGCCTGTGGGAATCGGAACAAAACATGTTCAGGATGCTTCCTATCCTTTCCTTATCCAGGAAAAGTACCGTGCGGGATATTTTACTCACTACGCGGGAGCCGGAACTGTCAGAAGCGCAAAGCTTTCTTATAACGGCGAGGAGGTTGATCTTTGCCTTACTCCCACCCACGCGCATTTCTCGGAAGAAAAGATCGGCGGAAAGAAAAACAGGATCATCACTCTTGACCCTGTAACTATAGAGTTTAAAAACCTTACGATTAAGCTTCAGACAAAGGAATACTTCGAGGAAGGCTCTTCAAATATCAGGATTGAAAGAAGTATTCTTGAAATGAGCAATCCTTCTGCTGAGGTTACGATCGATGAGTATATGACCGCCTGCTACGGAACAACCGAGTACCCCGAGGATATGACGGGAATTACCCTTAAAGCCGTCGGAGACAGCGAGGAGACTATTAATTACGAGTATCGCTGCCGTGACGCTAAGGTGGAAAACGCTAGGGAAGTAAGCGCTACAGTTCCCGCTATCGAGACATTTGTCTCAATGAGTACCGACTGCGCGATGACCGGTTATATCGAGGAGGGCTACGCTTTCTCGCCTATGTTTAAACTGGGGTTAAAGAAAAAGATTTCTGATAAGGAGGTATTTTCAACATGGCTCAACTTGGCAAAGGCAAATTAAACTATCGTTGCCCCTCATGCTTTATGAGAGACCTCGACATCGATATGTTCTACAACAAGGAAACCGGAATCTACAGCTGTATCCGCTGTCAGTATCGAGGAACCGAGGAGGACGTACTTAAGTTCAATGAGCTTGTGCGGATCAGATACGGCGCGATGCATAAGAGATTTGATAAGTTTGATTTTGATTAAAGGATTAATATGAGCGAATTCATTAAGGGAATGGACCTTTCCACGCTTCTTGAAAATGAGAAGTGTGGGGCTAAATATTTCGTAAACGGAGTGGAAAAGGATATACTTGATATCTGCCGAGATAACGGTGTTTCTATGATAAGACTTCGCCTTTGGAATGACCCGAAGTCCGAAGAAGGAGAGCCGTATGGTGCCGGAAACTGTGACCTCGGAGTTTGTATAGAGACCGGAAAGCGCGTTACCAAGGCGGGCATGGGCGTCCTTTTAAACTTCCATTACAGCGATTTCTGGGCGGACCCGGGGAAGCAGTTTAAGCCCAAGGCGTGGAAGAACATGGGCGCAGATGAGCTTGAAAAGGCTGTTTACGATTTTACCGCCCGTTCCCTTAAGGAAATCCTTGACGCCGGAGTAGACGTCAGGATGATCCAGGTTGGAAACGAGTTGTCTAACGGCCTGCTTTGGCCGGAAGGAAAGGTGCCGGAGTACAAAAATATAGCTCGCTTTGTGTCCGCCGGGATAAAGGCCTGCAGGGATATAGACTCAAGAATCCCTGTTATGATACATCTTGATAACGGCGGAAACAATGAGCTTTACAGAAGATGGTTTGATAATTATTTTGCCTGCGGCGGAGAGGATTTTGAGTATATAGGACTGTCTTATTATCCTTTCTGGCACGGTAATCTTAAGGCACTTAGCGACAATATGAACGATATTGCGGTAAGGTATAAAAAGGACCTTTATATAGCTGAGGTTTCCTTTGGGTTTACGCTTGAGGATTATGCAGAGTACGAAAAGCTCTCGCCCGAAGAAAGAAAAGGATATGCCACAAAGGAAAAGGTCTTAGAGGGACTCGATTACCCTATGACACCGGAGGGACAGAAAGCGTTTACAGCCGACTTTTTGGATAGGCTCTCAAAAGTCCCTGACGGAAGAGGCAAGGGGTTCTTTTGGTGGGAGCCCGCCTGGATTCCAAGACCAGGCTCGGGATGGGCTACGCCCGCTTCTTTAAAATATATGAACGATCCGGGCCCTTGCGGAAATGAATGGGCAAATCAAGCGCTTTTCGATTACGACGGAAACGCTTTGGGAACATGGGATATTATCAAAAACTTCAGTATTTAAGCCGTTTTACGAAACTTTTGAAAAAAATTGAAAA
>JAFUFI010000027.1 GCA_017469945.1 Lachnospiraceae bacterium
ATAAAGACTAACTATTAGAAATAGTCAATAAAAAGTTTTTAAAACAGAAAAGTTTTGAATATCGTGGCGATGACCATATCATCGCAATCAGTACATTGAAAATTGCATGACAAATAGAGCATCAGTAATGGTGCTCTGACAAGAAGATATGATATTGGAATGATTAATTAGCTTTTATGTATTGCTGATCAGATGATTCAAGTTGATATATAACTCGAATGAGTTTCTTTGTAGCATGGGACAATGCGACATAGTAATGTTTGCCTTCGGATCGCTTCTTGGCTAAGTAAGCCTTGAATGTTGGATCCCATAAGCAGACATACGCGGTGGCATTATACAAGGCATATCGTAGATATCTGGATCCACGCTTTTCCATACGGGCATAGCAATTATCTAGTTGTCCAGATTGATAAGTGGAAGGCGACATACCAGCAAAGGCAAGTATCTTATCAGGAGAATCGAACTTACTAAAATCACCTATCTCGGCAATAATCATTGCTCCCATACGGTAACTGATTCCGGGAATGCTAAGAATTGGGGAGTTGATTTCATCCATGATGATTTTGATTTCGTTTTCAATCTCTTCAATTTCGGTATCAAGTTCGCGAATGAGTTTTATGGTGTGCTTAAGTTCAAGAGATTTAGCTGGCATGTTTGAACCAATCGATGTTCTGGCAACTTCTCTGAATGTAATAGCAGTATCTTTGGTGTAATGGCCTTTGGATGCTGTTTCTACAAGATTAGATAACCTTGTAAGATGAGCATTAGCTACGTGCTTTGCTCCAGGGAATTCGTAAAGAAGTTCATATACAGAATTCTGATGAAGAGTTGGAACGAGCTTTTCTAGTTCTGGAAATAGGATGCATACAAGGCGAGAAATTGACTGTTTGAGCTGTGCACGTTCCTTAACTTTATCAAAGCGATAACGTGTTAGTGACTTGAGTTCTTCGTTGTGGTACGATGTGTCTGAGTAGGACTTTAAGTTCACATCAGACATTAGCATAGAAGCAATTGTATGGGCATCTACCTTATCCGTTTTCGTCTGTCTAAGGCTTAGACTTTTTCTGTACAGATTTGTATGTAGCGGGTTGATAACGTAGGTCGGCAAACCTTTATCAAGAAGATATCCAAGAAGATTGTAACTATAGTGTCCAGTGGCTTCTAGGCCTACTTTTACTTTAGAAACATCTTCCATAACGGATTCTATTTTCTGATAAAGTTCATCGAACCCATCAAGGTTGTTGGTGATGGTAAAGGACTTGAAAAGAACTTCTCCATCGGTGTTAGTGATAAAGCAATCATGCTTATCTTTAGCGACATCAATTCCTACAAAAATCATATAGGACCTCCTTAAAATAGATTGATACTGTTTTAAGATCCACAGGGCTCCTTGCAATCGTAACCTACTTCTTGATAAACCGTCATGCGGTAACTAACTGATTAACAAATAAACAAAGAGACTGTGGTTGGAGCCTTTATTAAACCATCAAGTGGTAGGGGGAAAACACCAATCCACAGTATCTTAAAATAGCATAGTCAAACCTATAGAAAAGGTAAAGAAAGACTATGACTTTATATAATAGTAGGAGGATACTATGAAAAAGAGAAAACTTGTAGCTGCCCTTTTAACGGTAGCTATGGCAGTTACGCTTCTTGCAGGCTGCGGCAAGTCCGGTGGAAAGACCGGAGGAACCGGCGGAGTTGACGAGAACGGCGTAACTACCGACAACATCACACTCACCTATTGGCATTACGAAGATGAGACCACAGTAGCTCTTATGGCTGAGGCTTTCATGAAAAAGTACCCCAATATCAAGGTTGAGTGCAAGCAGATTGCAGATATGTCTACTGACCTTTCTGCAGCAGCTGCAGCAGGAACATTCCCCGATGTATTCTCGGGTACCGATTCCGATACTGCACTTGCAAACATGTACTGGATGGACATCACCGACTATGTTGAGAATGATCCCGATATGGACAATATGATGGTATCTATCAAAAACTACGGTATCGGAAAGTTTGATACAGACAGATGGTTCGGACTTCCCACCTGGTATCAGCCCAGCGCTGTCTTCATCGACAGAAACGTTATCACAAAACTCAATCTCCAGATGCCCAGAACCGACTGGACATGGGACGAGATGATCCAGCTTATCAAGGACGCTACTGTTGATGACCGTTCAGGTATGAAGTACTACGGACTCGGATTCTACAACAGACTTGACTCCCTTTACGGAATTGCTGCCTGCGCTACGTCAGAGCGTGCCATCAAGGGTGAGTTCGGATTCGACGGAACCGATTTCGACCTTAGATACTGGGCAATCGGCGAGCAGGAATTCGGCGATCTTCAGACCGGTGGATACGTTGCTCCCAAGCAGAACACTCAGCAGATGGAAGACTGGTCCGGAGACTGGGGAACCTGGTTCGGTGCTACCGGACACGTAGCAGTATTCTCAGAGGGCTTTTGGTCATATCAGAACCTTTGGGGAACCGATGGTTATCAGGAACAGTACGGACTTGATATCGTGCCTTACGTAACACCCAACGTTGTAGACGAGAAAGACCACAACATCATCGCTAACATGTATATCGGAGGCGTTTCAACCTCTTGCAAGCATCCTTACGAAGCATACCTTCTTCTTAAATTCATGGGTATCGGAACCGAAGGATGGAAGGCAAGACTTGACATCTACGAGGATGAGAGCATCACAAATGCTTCAGGTGTAGCGCTTAAGCATGCTAACATGCCTGTTCCCATGACTCTTGATACAGAAGTTTGGGAAAGATATAAGGCAATGTTCCCGACAGACGCCGATCATAAGCAGTATTGGGATGACTATTTTGCATCGATCACAAGACCTGTTCCTTACGGCTGGTACTCAATCGCAGGATACTGGAACTTCTGTGACCAGTACTTCAACAAGATCGGTATCCACGATCTCGTAGACGCCGGAACAGCTAAGGCTGCAGACTACGCTGCAGAGGCTACAGAGCAGGCAAACTACTATCATGCAGAGGCGATGATCTCTTACTTCGGTCCCAGTGGATACGATGTTCTTTCAGACGAAGAGATCGCTCAGTATCAGGCAGTTGTTGATTCATTCGGAAAGTAATTGCCCGGAGAGCAATTATTTATAAAAAACAGGAGGAAAGCTAAATGAAAAAGAAGCTTTTAAGCGTTCTTCTTTGCGGAGCTATGGCGGCAGCAATGCTTGCGGGATGCTCTAAGGGAGGAGATACGGGGGCAAATGCTCAGGCAGGCGGCGAGACCGCAAGCGCTATTCCCCAGGACTACAAGTACTACTATTCATTCGATCAGGCAGACGACAAGGAAACCATCAGAAAGGTTACCTGCGAGGCAGGAGCTACCATGGTTCCCGTGGAAAAGGAAAAGAACTATATCCCCGGTGTAAAGGGTGAGGCTCTTTACAATGACGGTGTATTCGGATATGACCTTGAGGATGTTAACGGCGTAGGAAATTCATACACCATCTCTTACTGGACATACTGCCAGAGAAGCGCTCTTTATATGCCCAACACAATCTGGGGACCCGACATCAAGGGTAACAAGGACATCGGAGCAGAGCAGTGGGCTGCATTTGACTGGCTTGCATCTGACGATGATTCAACCCAGCAGGTATTCCCCGGAGTCTGGTCAAACGAGGGAGCAGGCGTAGGACGTGCAGAATGGAAGGCAGCAGGAGCAGATCCTCAGACCGGACACTGGATGCACCTTGCACTCGTTGTTGACGAGAACAATGTTTCTGCAGACGGAAACCTCTACTATGCTAAGGTTTATGTTGACGGACAGGAATATCAGAAGATAACCAACGGTGAAGTTGTTCCCGTAAATATCGTTAAGAGCGCAATGGCTCCTGCCGATTCCTTCGAGTTCCTTCTCGGTATCAACTACTGGGATGCAGTATTCAAGGGAGCTTTCGATGAACTCTATATCTACGACAGAGCTCTTGATGCATCAGAGATCGCAGCACTTGCTGCTGACGGAGATTCTTCAGTAGCTCTTCAGGAGCCTGAGAGAGTAATCGAGCCCGTAGCAAGCGCAGAATTTATTACCGCTCTCGGAGATCTTTCTCTTAAGGCTGAGGAAGGCAAGTTTACATCAGACGCATATCCCATCAAGGACGGCGAGACCTTTAAGTTCTCCTTAAAGAACTGGTCGGACGGAGCTGACGTAAAGAACAACTACATCCTTAAGTTCGCTACAGAGAGCAAGGATATCGCTACCATCTACGCCGATGCATCAGGATCGGTAAACGGAACGGACATCACAAATGACTTTACTTATACCTGGGGTAACTGGAATTCATGGCTCCAGAACACTATGAGAGAGGCATCACCCGTGATCACTGTATCAAGAGCAGCAGATGCCATCACTCTTTCCTGCGATAACGTAGACATCTACGGATCTGTAGGAGCTAACGTTGCAAATATCACCTTTGAGACCGGCGTAGCTGACGATGAAGTTATCAATCTTACCTTTACCAACAAGGACAGCTATGTAGAGCTCCTTTCCGTAAAGGATATGACTCCCAAGGCAGGCGGAATCGTTGTAGGTAACACCGACAGAACAACAGGCTGGTGGAGCGCATTCTCAGATATCTTCGGAATTCCTTACGGTGAGACTGTAACCAAGACCTTTACAAACTACAATGACGGTGGAGACAACTGGCACAACTTCGTTGTTATCCTTCAGAACACTCCTACCGGACACAGCGCAGATACCGAAGGCTACGCAGAGTATGCGGTAGTAAGAGCAGACAACTTTGGCTGGGGCGCAGGATACGACGGAATCGTAACTCCCGAGTGTGACTGGAACTGGGATACCTTCATGGCAGACATGGATGGTGCCAAGATCACAACAAGCATCACCAACAACGGCGAGACCGCTGATATCAGCATTGTAGCCGAGACTACAACCGGAGCTGTTTACCATCAGGATTACAAGGGAATCGACATCGCAGGCGGAGATCTTTATGCTTGCTTCTCTTGCGAAGCATCCTACATCAGCTTTGACACTGTAACCGTTGGAAATACCGACAGAACAAGTCCTTTCTGGTCAGCATTCTCAGACATTTACGCTGTTCCCGAAGGAAGCTCCAAGACTATCTACTTCAAGAACTTTACTTCAGGAGCTGAAAACTGGAACAACTTCAACGTAGTACTTCAGAATACTCCTACCGGACACTCAGCAGAGGCTACCGAAGGATACGCAGAGTACGCAGTAGTACGTTCCGACAACTATGGCTGGGGCGCAGGATACGAAGGAATCTGCACACCTTCGTGCGATTGGAACTGGGACAGCTTCAAGGCTGATATGGATGGAGCGTATGTAGCCCTTACCGTATTTAACCGCGGAGAGACTGCTGACGTACACGCAAGAGTTACCACAGCTGACGGAAGCAAGATCTACACCCAGGATTATCCCGGAATCGCAATTGACGGCGACCTTTACTTCTGCCTTGTAATGGATGGCTCTTACGTTACCATCGAGTCCGAGAGAGTAGGTAATACCGATCTTTCAAGCGGATTCTGGACAGCATTCTCAAACATCTATCCCGTTAAGGATGGAGATACTGTTTACAAGAGCTTTACCAACTACACCTCAGGAGCTGAAAACTGGAACAACTTCAATGTAGTACTTCAGAAGACTCCTACCGGACATGCTGATACTACCGAAGGATACGGCGAGTACGCAGTAGTTCGTTCCGACAACTACGGCTGGGGCGCAGGTTACGAAGGTATCGCAACTGCTGAGTGCAACTGGAACTGGGATTCCTTCAAGGAAGAAATGAACGGTGCGCACGTTCTTGTAGCAGTTACCAACAACGGAGACACAGCTGATGTTAAGGCTTATGTTACTACCGAAGCAGGTGCAACCTACACCCAGAGCTACACCGGAATCGCTGTTGACGGTGACCTTTACTTCACATTCGTAATGGATGGCTCTTACATCCTTATCGACGGACAGTAAAACCAAACATATATTATCCTGTCGCAGAAAGCTCTTGTCAGTCACAAGCGGTAGGCTTATATAAAAGTTTCCCGGGATGCGGATACTTTGCATCCCGGGATTTTTTAAAAAGATAAACGCAATTTTCTAAATTTTGTACTTTACGGCGTGACTTCCCCGTCACGCCGCAAGGTATGAAATTTATTAAGGTTTCGGTAAAGCGGAACTGTCAAATAGGAGTAAACAGATGGAAGAAAGACCGAGAAACGGAAAATTAACAGAGTACAATACCCCTTTTATTGAGCAAAGGGCAGATCCTTATATTACAAGAAGCAAGGATGGAAAGTATTACTTTACCGCTTCCGTGCCTGCATACGACAGGATCGTACTTCGCTGCTCGGATACTCTTGAAGGTCTTAAGAGCGCCGATGAAAAGACAATCTGGACTAAGCATGTCTCGGGGGATATGAGCCGTCACATCTGGGCGCCGGAGCTGCATTTTCTTTTTGGAAAGTGGTATATATATTTTGCCGCGTCAAGAGAGGAAGATATCTGGAGACTTCGCCCATATATCCTTGAATGCACAGGGGATGACCCTATGAAGGATGAATGGATCGAGAAGGGGATGATGAAGAGGAGCGATGATGACATTTACTCCTTTGAGGCTTTTTCTCTTGATGGTACAATATTTGAAAATAAGGGTGAGTATTACTATGTTTGGGCAGAGAAAGTAAGCGTAGGAATACAGATTTCCAACCTTTATATCGCGCGAATGGAAAGCCCTACAAAGCTTGCTACGGCCCAGGTGCTTTTAACTACTCCGGATTACGACTGGGAGAGGGTTGATATCTGGGTAAACGAAGGCCCTGCTGTTATAAAGCATAACGGAAAGATTTTTCTTACTTATTCAGCCAGCGCTACGGGAGAATGCTACTGTATGGGAATGCTCTCCATTTCGGAAGATGCGGACTTGCTTGACCCCAGAGCCTGGAAAAAGGAAAGACAGCCCGTCCTTAGGTCCGACAGGGAAAAAGGCTTCTACGGTCCGGGACACAATTCCTTTACCGTAACGGAGGATGGAAGAGATGTTTGCGTTTACCATGCAAGAACATATCTCGAGATAGTAGGAGACCCTCTCTACGATCCCAATCGACATACGATGCTGATGGAAGTAAAGTGGGACAAGGACGGAAGCCCTGTATTTGATTATAAAAACAGGATTTTTTAGTATTGAACAGGTGATGAAGAAGATGAAGACGGATGTAAGTATTCTTGGAAAAAAGATAATTTCTATTGTTTTAGCGGCGGCTCTGGCTCTTCCTCTGGCAGCATGCTCGGGCGGAAATGAGGGAGGAAATGTTGCGGCTAATATACCCGATGGTTATAACGGAGGAATAGATTCCCAGACCGAAAACGGGATAACAGTAACCCTCGCAACAGATAAATCCTCAGTTAAAAAAGGAGAAACCATTGGTTATTCTTTGACCGTCAGCAATGAACGAAACGGATATACCGTTAGTATGGTGTCGGTAGAAAGCTCCAATGACAAGGCTTTCGGAGAAACAAAAGTGCCCTCTTTCTCGGGACAGATTTTTTACGGAGAGAGCAGTTCCTACGAGGGAACCCTTACCGCTTATCCCGATGAGGAAATGACCTCTAAAGCGGGAACGAAGCTTGCTCTTTCCGGAGATATTGATAAAGTAACCCTTCGCCCCTACGTAAAGGTTAAGTGCGGCGACGAAGAACTGATGATAAGATACATCGTGGAGGTAATCATGTACCAGCAAAAAGTTGAGATCGATCCGGCAGATAAAGTTACTTTAAAGACCGTTTCCTGCCATGATCCTTCGATCATCGTCGGAGAGGACAAGGAAGGAAAGAAGTGTTACTATATTTTTGGATCCCATAGAGCCTGGGCTAAGTCATACGACCTCCAAAACTGGACTAATTTCAGCAACAATTTAAGTACCGATTATGCAAAGATATTAGAGGAACCTGCGGCCTGGTCTGCTCACGGAAGCAAGAATTATAAAGTTGACGGATATATGTGGGCCCCGGATATGATCTACAATAAAGCCATGGGAAAGTGGTGTATGTATCTGTCTGTTGACGGTGACAACTGGTATTCATCAATTGTACTTCTTACCGCAGATACCATCGAAGGAGACTGGACCTACGAAGGAATAGTGGTATATTCCGGATTCCACAGCGATGAATTCTATGCCGAGACCGATGTAGCGGAAGTAACCGGAGAGACGGAATATCCCGAGAGATACAATAAGGGAAAGAAGTGGGGAGATTATTATCCCAATAATATTGATGCATGTGTATTCTACGATGATGACGGAAATCTCTGGATGACCTACGGATCCTGGAGCGGCGGTATTTTTATGCTTGCTCTTGACGAGGAGACAGGCTTTAGAGATAAATCCGTAACCTACGCTGACAACATTCACAGCGATCCTTATTTTGGAAAGAAGATTGCCGGAGGCTGTTACGTATCCGGAGAAGCATCATACATTCAAAAAATCGGAGATTATTACTGGCTCTTTATGTGCTACGGTGGTCTTGAAGCAAAGGGCGGATATAATGTAAGAGTGTTCAGAAGCGAAAGAACCGATGGTGATTTCGTTGATATGATGGACAATACACCTTACTTTGACAGCTGGGTGCAGAACTTCAATCTTCCCATCGGAGTAAGACTCTTCGGAGGCTACAAGTGGCGCACTTTCACCCAGGGACAGGTGGCCCAGGGGCACAACTCAGCCTTTGTTGATGACGATGGAAAAGCTTATATGGTTTTCCATACCCGTACTACTGACGGAAGCGAAGGCCACTACGTAAAGGTTCATCAGCTTTTCTTAAATAAAGAGGGTTGGCTTGTGGCGGCTCCTTACCAGACAAGTGGAGAGACGCTCAAAACCGACGGTTATTCGGTTTCGGAAGTTGCGGGTAACTATGACCTTATCATTCACGAGCTGAATATTGACTATGCAAATCTTGAGGTAAACAAGCCTTCATCGGTTACTCTTAATGAAGACGGAACCGTTACCGGAGACTGCGAGGGAACCTGGAGCCTCGAGGCGGGAACTCCTTATATAAATATCGTAATAGGCGGTGTGACGTATTCCGGAGTTACTCTTTCGATGAACGTTGAGGGAACTTCTATAGAGACGATGACCTTTACGGCTCTTGGAGATACAAATCAGATCACAATCTGGGGAAGCAAGTCTTTGGAATAAGCGAAGTAATAAATCCATTCCGTCACGGTAAAGGAAAGCAGACCTATGACTGAAACAGACAAGAGGTTAAATGACAACCGGATAAATGAAGCAGGTACCGATATGAATCTGTCCGAGCTTTATAAGGATGAGATCCAGGATACGGTTAAATCTATGCAAAAAAGCGCGGATGTTATGACGGAGAATTATCATGACCATCCCTATACTGCCGGGGACATAGTAAGGGATATTATAATGTTCTTTGTGACAGTAGGAGTAACCTTTGGTTGGCTTCTTATAATGCAGCTTATCATAAGTTTTGTATTTCTTTCATACATCCACATGAAGTTCGACAATATGCTTATAGTGTCTATAGTGGGCGCTGTCCTGGCAGCAGTCGTATACAGTATTGTTAAATCAAGAAAATATATAAGACTTAATGATGAGAAGAATAAGAGGAAAGCCCTTAAGAAAGAGCAAAGGAAAGACGTCTGATAATGGCCGGGAATTTTTGTAAAAAATGTTTATTAAGAGAGATGGCGGAAGCCGACAAGGCGATGATCGAGAAATATAAGAACGCCATAAAGCAGGCGGATCAGCCCTCGCCCGAGGAATACGAAAGACGTCTCGGAATCTGTAAGGAATGCGAGAAGCTAAACGCGGGAACCTGCGACGCCTGTGGGTGCTATGTTGAGCTTCGCGCCGCTTCAAAGATCAGTCATTGCCCCTATAAAAAGTGGTGATAAATCGCTATTTTCGGGGAATCGTCCGCAATATTTAGGCAGACTTAAAAGTTATTGCGATGATAAAATTTGCTTATGATGGGGCATTAGTGACAGAAAATGCCCCTTGGTAACATGTAGATAATTATTTTTCGGAGGCATTATATGAACAGTGCAAAAGAGTGCATTGAGAGCGGAAAGGCCGTTCTCGGAATCGAGTTTGGTTCAACAAGAATTAAAGGAGTACTTATAGGCGAGGATCATGTGCCTATCGCATCCGGCGATCATGAATGGCAGAACCGCCTTGAAAACGGGGTTTGGACATATTCTCTTGATGATATCTGGAACGGACTTCAGGATTGCTATTCAAATCTCAGAGCGGATGTCAAGGAAAGATACGATATCGAGATCAAGAACCTTGCAGCTATCGGTTTTTCCGGTATGATGCACGGTTATATGCCTTTCGACAAGGAAGGAAACCTTCTCACCCCTTTCAGAACCTGGAGAAATACTATTACCGGACAGGCTGCAAAGGAACTTACCGATCTTCTCGGATTCAATATCCCTCAGCGCTGGAGCATTGCTCATCTTTATCAGGCAATCTTAAACGGCGAGGACCATATAGATAAGATCGATTTCTTTACCACTCTTGCCGGTTACATCCATTGGCAGATGACAGGAGAGAAGGTTATGGGTATCGGAGAGGCTTCCGGTATGTTCCCCATCGACTCTTCTAAATGTGATTACAACAGCGAGATGCTTGATAAGTTTGACGCGCTTCCTAATGTTAAAAAGCTTCCCTGGAACATCCGTGAGATTCTTCCCAAGGTACTTGTAGCCGGAGAAAATGCCGGAAAGCTTACGGAGGAAGGTGCTAAGAAACTTGACGTATCCGGAAACCTTCAGGCCGGAATCCCCATCGCTCCTCCCGAGGGAGATGCGGGTACAGGTATGGTAGCTACCAATTCCGTTGCGGTAAGAACGGGTAATGTTTCCGCGGGAACCAGCGTATTTGCTATGGTAGTACTTGAGGAAGACTTAAAGAAGGTTCATGAAGAACTCGACCTTGTTACTACTCCTGCGGGACCTGCAGTAGCGATGGTTCATTGCAACAACTGTACTTCCGACTTAAACGCATGGGTAGGACTTTTCAAAGAGTTCGCAGATATGTTCGGAATGGACGTAAGCTTAAATACCATCTACGGTATGCTTTACAATAACGCTCTTAAGGGAGAGAAGGACTGCGGTGGACTTCTTGCTTTCAATACTCTTTCGGGAGAGCCTGTTATCGGAACCGACGAAGGACGTCCTATGTTCGCAAGAAAGCCCGATTCACAGATGAATCTTGCAAACTTTGTAAGAACTCACCTCTACGCATCTCTCGCTACCTTGAAGATCGGATGCGATATCCTTTTCAAGGAGGAGAAGGTTAAGGTAGATACCATCTACGGACATGGCGGACTCTTTAAGACAAAGGGTGTAGGACAGAGCATCCTTGCGGCAGCTATGAACGCTCCCGTAGCCGTAATGGAGACCGCCGGAGAAGGCGGACCCTGGGGAATGGCTCTCCTTGCCGCTTATATGATCAGAAAAGAAGCCGGAGAAGGTCTTGATAAATATCTTTCAGACAAGGTATTCCACGGCGAAAAGGGAAGCGTTATGCAGCCCGATGCAGCGGATGTAGCCGGATTTGATAAGTATATCGAAACCTACGTAAAGGCTATCCCCGCCCAGAAGGATATCTGCAAGGCTATAGATCTGTAAAGCAATAAATGACTTATTTAGTGCAATAATTAATAGGCAAAAGGATATAGGAGGATTATAAAATGTTAACTGTTAAGAAATATCAGTTCTGGTTTTGCACCGGATCTCAGGATCTCTACGGAGACGAGTGCCTTGAGCACGTTGCAGCTCATGCAAAGGAGATGGTGGAAGGCCTTAACGCATCGGGAGTGCTTCCTTTTGAGGTGGTTTGGAAGCCTACGCTCCTTACTGCGGATATGATCAGAAAGACCTTTAACGAGGCCAATAATGATGAAAATTGCGCCGGTGTTATTACCTGGATGCACACCTTCTCACCTGCCAAGAACTGGATTTTTGGACTTCAGGAGCTTAGAAAGCCCCTTCTTCACCTTCATACACAGTATAACGAAGAGATTCCGTACGAAACCATGGATATGGATTTTATGAACGAGAATCAGGCTGCGCACGGTGACAGAGAGTACGCGCATATCCTTTCGAGAATGCGTATCGAGAGAAAGATCGTTGTCGGATTCTGGAAAGATAAGGCCGTACAGGAAAAGATCGCAGGATGGATGCGTACCGCTGTAGGTATCGTTGAGTCCGGACATATCCGTGTTATGCGTATTGCCGACAATATGAGAAATGTTGCGGTAACCGAAGGTGATAAGGTAGAAGCACAGCTTAAGTTCGGATGGACTGTAGACGCTTATCCCGTAAATGAGATTGCTGAGGCTGTTGCGGCTGTATCCGCATCGGATACAAATGCACTTGTAGATGAGTACTATTCAAAGTACGATATCTGCCTTGAGGGAAGAGATCCCGAAGAGTTTAAGAAGCATGTTGCCGTTCAGGCACAGATCGAGCTTGGCTTCGAGAGATTCCTTAAGGAAAAGAATTACCATGCCATCGTTACTCACTTTGGCGACCTTGGCGCTTTAAAGCAGCTTCCCGGTCTCGCTATTCAGAGACTTATGGAAAAGGGATACGGCTTTGGAGCAGAAGGCGACTGGAAGGTTGCTGCTATGGTCCGCCTTATGAAGATCATGAGCTACGGTATGAAGGATCCCAAGGGAACTTCGATGCTTGAGGATTATACCTACAACCTTGTTAAGGGAAAAGAGGGAATCATCCAGGCTCATATGCTTGAGATCTGCCCTACTATTTCCGACGGACCTATCCAGATCAAGTGCCAGCCGCTATCCATGGGTGACAGAGAAGATCCTGCGAGACTTGTATTCCAGTCAAAGACCGGAGCCGGTATCGCTACTTCCCTTATCGACCTTGGCAACAGATTCCGTCTTATTATTCAGGATGTTGACTGCAAGAAGGTTGAGAAGCCTTTACCTAAGCTTCCTACAGCTATCAATTTCTGGACTCCCCAGCCCGACTTCTATACCGGTACCGAAGCATGGCTTCTTGCCGGCGGAGCGCACCATACCGCTTTCTCCTACGATATTACCGCGGAGCAGATGGGCGATTGGGCAGCAGCTATGGGAATCGAGGCTGTATTTATCGACAAGAACACAAATATCCGTGACTTCAAGAAAGATTTGATGCTCGGAGAAGTTTTTTACAAATAATAAATCAAAAGGAGATGTATCATGAAAATTTTCGTTGACACCGGAAAGATCGAAGAGATCAAGAAAGCTAATGACATGGGCGTTATCTGCGGAGTTACCACAAACCCTTCTCTTATCGCTAAAGAAGGCGGACGTCCCCAGGAAGAGATCCTCAAAGAGATCGCTTCAATCGTAGACGGACCTATCTCAGGTGAAGTAAAGGCTACCACCGTTGATGCGGAAGGGATGATCAAGGAAGGCCGCGAGATTGCTGCTCTTCATCCCAATATGGTTGTTAAGATCCCCATGACTGTTGAAGGCCTTAAGGCTGTTAAGGTTCTCAGCAAGGAAGGAATCAAGACCAATGTAACCCTTATCTTCTCCGCTAACCAGGCAATCCTTGCTGCAAACGCAGGAGCTACCTACGTATCTCCTTTCCTTGGAAGACTTGATGACATCTCTACTCCCGGAATCGAGCTTATCCGCCAGATCGCTGATATCTTCGCTATCTACGGATACGAGACCGAGATCATCGCAGCTTCCATCCGTAATCCTATCCATGTTACCGATTGCGCTCTTGCAGGAGCTGACATCGCAACTATCCCTTACTCTGTAATCGAGCAGATGACAAAGCATCCTCTTACCGATCAGGGTATCGAGAAGTTCCAGAAGGATTACCTTAAGGTATTTGGAAACTAAGTAATTCAAAGATGGTATTGGATATTATATGGAATAATAGAGAAGGCATCTGCTTAATCGGCAGATGCCTTCTTTTCATCACGTTCGGTTTTCAGCCGCTTTCTTAAGTCAGAGAAAAAGTCCTTAAGCATTTTGCTGCATTCTTCTTCAAGAACGCCTTTAACGGTTTCTACCTGATGATTAAAAGCTGGATGATTGAGTATATTTAAAATCGATCCTGCGCATCCTGCCTTTGGATTGTCACAACCGATCACAACCTTGGGAATCCGGGCCTGGACGATTGCTCCGGAGCACATCTGGCAGGGTTCAAGCGTAACGTAGAGGGTGCAATCCTCAAGGCGCCAGTCCCCGATTTTTTTGCTGGCTTTGTTGATCGCCGTAATCTCAGCGTGGGCAAGGGTATTCTTGTCTGTATTTCTTCTGTTGTAGCCTCTTCCGATGATCTTACCGTCGTAAACTATTACGCAACCGATGGGTACTTCGCCGAGCTCTTTTGCTTTTTTTGCCTGCCCGATCGCAAGCTTCATATATTTTTCATCAACTGTTAGTTTTGCCATTTATCCGCACCTGATCTTTATTTTTCAAAGATAATTATATATTGATTGAACGGAAGAAAGCAAGATGCCATCTGGGATGGCGCACGCCTTGCGAAATTTCGCGAAATCTGCCGAAATATGGTATGATTAATTCGCAAAATGATCATTGCGATGAATAACTAATAGTTTAACGGGAGGTATTATGAAAGACTATACGAAAAGGGTACCAAAGGAATACTACGAGGAGATCGCGGGAGGGGAACTGGAAGAGATAACCTACGGATCGGTAGTTTATTGCGCGGATAAAGAGAAGGTTACAAAAAGAGCGCTTGTATATTTACCCGACGGTTACTACGAAGGTGACAGAAGATACAAGGTCCTGTATCTTATGCATGGCGGCGGGGGAAATGAAGAGGAGTTTATGTACTGCCAAAGCAGAAGCCTTGCTTTAAAGCATATCCTTGACCATATGATAAAAAACGGGGATATCGAACCAATAATAGTAGTTACGCCGAGTTTTTATTACAGTGACTCCCAAAGCGCTTTGCACGATATAAAGGAAGCAGGGGTACTTACTAAGTTTTATCATAACGAATTTAGAAACGATCTCCTTCCACTGATCGATTCAAAATATCGTACCATAGCCGACAGAGACCACAGAGCCTTTGGCGGATTTTCTATGGGAGGCGAGACAACCTGGGAAGTATTCCTTAATGCTCTCGATCTTGTTAAAAACTATATGCCGCTAAGCGGAGACTGCTGGATCGTGGAGAAAAAGGGAGGAGCTACTTACCCTGAAAAGACTGCAAAGCTGATGAAAGATTATCTGGAGAAGAAAGGCTTTTCGGATCTTTCTTATAATGTATTTGCCTTCACGGGAGATGAGGATATAGCATATCCCGCACTCAGCGCGCAGATAAAGGCTATGCTGTCTGAAGGGTTTGATGAAGGCGCAGATAAAAAGCTTCGCTTCGAGTCCTGGAAAGAGGGAACCCACTGCTACGAGTATATTTATGAATATATTTACAATTGTTTGAAAGATGTTTGCGAGGATTGATTTTTCGGGTTTCATCTGTGGTATAATACCTATATAAATATTTGTTTAAGGAGCGTAGTCAGGTTTAGTTTTTATAATTCAAAGTTAAAAAGGAGGTCCCATATGTTTTTACACGAACTTAGCAAGGATGAAAAAAAGTCTTTTTGGGTGATCGCGAACTATCTTACTATGGTTGATGGCGTGTTGCAGGACGAAGAGCAGGAACTGCTTGATGCGTATGATGCGGAAATGAATGAGACCTTCTCGGAGATACACCCTTCTCAGGTGGATTTCAGAAGAGCAATCGATAGCTTTAAATCAAGTACTGAAAGGATCAAAAAGATCGTATACTTTGCCCTTTTCGGTATTGCGGCGGCTGACGGAGAGTATACTACCGAAGAGGAGAGGATGATCGAACTGACAAGACGCGAGTTTCTTATAAGCGATTCGGACGGAAGTCTGCTTGAGAAATGCATTAGAGACGGATCGGACGAGACCGGCGTTGCGCAGTACCTGTAGCATAGTTGTGAAATATTCTGATAAATATAACAAATTATGGGATTGACAAAGCACGGGTAAGGTTCTATTATAGAAACTCGTGTTGAGGTTTCATAATGATATATTTTGAAGATTTGCCTTTAGATAAAGAAATAGTAAAAGCTTTAGGAGAGCTCTCGATTAACTACGTTTTTCAGTCCATATTTTATCCGGACGGAAAAACAATTTTTGCCAGAGAGGCTCTGATGCGTCCGACGGATATGACCGTTACGGAACTTATAGAGAAGTACAGACAGCAGGAAAAACTTCACATAATAGAAGTAGCGACTTGTTTTGGAGCACTGCAGGAGTATCAACTTCGAGGATACACTGAAAATTTATGTATTAATTCTTTCCCTACTGAATATTTTACCCAGAGAGAGATCGAAGTCCTTTTTCAATACTACGGACGCCAGTCAGCTGATGTAATACTCGAGATTTTGGAATATCCATTCTTTTCCCAGGAAGTTGCAAGGCTGAAGAAATGGTATTGTGCGGAAGCGAAATCCCCTTTGTCGATCGATGATTTCGGTACCGGACTCAACAACATGGAAGTTGTCGATTTTTACGAGCCTGCCTTTGTTAAGTTGGACAGATCTCTTATCTCCGGAATAGACTCTAACAGCGAGAAGCAGGAGAATGTGAAGTCACTTATTAGCTCATTCCACGGTCGCAAGATAAAGGTCATCGCCGAGGGTGTTGAGACAAAGGGAGAATTCGAGTATCTGGTAGAAGCCGGAGCCGATTATTTTCAAGGATTCTATTTACACAGGCCTGAATAAGTTTATACTCTTTTTAGAATTTTAATCAAGTTGCCCTATTGACGGGGCAACTTTTTTATGACATAATCAATTGCGTAAAACCTAATTGAATCAAACCGAATATCGCTTTAAAGGAGGACAACTAATGATTTACGATTATGAAGTAACAACCGGAACCGGCGAAACACTTAAACTTGCAGACTTCAAGGGAAAAGTAATTCTTGTCGTAAATACTGCAACAGGATGTGGCTTTACTCCTCAGTATGAGCCCATTGAGCAGCTTTATAGAGATTATCATGAAAAGGGACTTGAGATCCTTGATATCCCCTGCAACCAGTTTGGCGGACAGGCTCCCGGAAGCGACGAAGAGATCCACGAGTTCTGCACTATGCATTTTAACACCACCTTCCCTCAGATGAAGAAATCTGATGTAAACGGAGAGAACGAGCTCCCTCTTTACACCTATCTTAAGTCTCAGAAGGGATTCGAAGGATTTGATGAGCATGAGTTTCGTGGAATCCTTGAAGATATGTTCAACAAGGTAGATCCCAATTGGGCTTCTACTCCCGATATTAAGTGGAATTTCACAAAGTTCCTCGTTGACAGTGAAGGAAACGTTGTAGCTCGTTTCGAGCCTACAGCCGATATGAAGAAGGTCGAAGAGTGCATTAAAGCTTTACTTTAATTTTGGAGGTTTTTTCTAATGAATCTTTACGATTTTACAGTTAAGGACAACAAGGGAAATGACGTTTCCCTTTCAGAATATAAAGGAAAGGTGCTTCTTGTAGTGAACACAGCTCCCGTATACAAGTACTTAAAGGAACAGATTCCCGGACGTATTCAGTGGAATTTCGCAAAGTTCCTTATCGACAAGGAAGGAAACGTTGTAGCTCGCTTCGCACCTTCTGAAAAGCCCGAGACTCTCGTAAAGAGCATCGAGTCAGAACTTAGCAAGTAATTTAATTATATACTGGTGACTCTCTCAGCCACGAATTAATGAGATTATTAATAACACAAAAAGTCCACTTCGAAAGAGGTGGATTTTTTGTGTTATAAGCATTACTTATAACAAACCATAGTTTTGCGGTATTAGACGATATCACGGAGGCATGGTAATCTTCTTTTCAGAAAAGTCAGAACGACAATCTAAAAAAGAATATATAAAACAAGAGGAGAAAAATTATGAAAAGAAACGGCGTAATTCAGAAATTAGTACTTGCTTTAGTGGGTATCCTTATCTTAGCTTCATTAGGTGCATGCGGAAAAGCTGACAGCAAGAAGACCGGGGTATACAAGGATGGAAAACTTGTTGTAAGATTCGGAACCCCCAATAACGGAGGAAAACCTCTTTTTGAGCTTCTTGAGGTTGCTCTTGAACAGGGAATTCTCGACGAAGAGCTCGAGGCTATCGGCGCTGTCGGAGAGTACAACATCATCGACGCAGCAGGCCCCGGAGTTAATGAAGCTTTTGCAGCAGGAAACATCGACCTTGCGGTATACGGCGACTTCCCTGCTACCAGCGCAAAGGTAAACGGTATTGATACAACCATCATCGGTGTTGCAAACGCTATTCAGGCTCAGGCGATTTTCGTAGGAACCAACTCAGGAATCGAAAGCATTGAAGACCTTGAAGGCAAAACTGTTGCAGTTGGTCTCGGAACAAACTATCAGTTTTTCTGGGAGAATTTTGTAAACGGCGAAGGACTTGACTTAAACAAGATCTCAGTTGTTAACTCTTTTGATTATTCAACACTTCTTGCAACAGAGGATGTTGATGCTGCTTCCATCGGACTTGTACAGGCAATCTATTTTGAAGCACAGGGTCTTGGACATACACTTGTTGACTCTACTTCTCATCCCGATTGGACTACCCAGTTCCTTGTAGCTGCTTACACTCCCTTTATCCAGGATCATCCTGAGGTAGGTGTAGCGGTAAACAAAGCCCTTATCCGTGCTTATGATCTTATCCACGAAGATCCCACTACTCTCTATCAGGCGGGCTCTTCAGACAATATTCCTGTCGAACTTGTTGCGGCAGTTAACCAGATCACAAAGATGGAAGGTTATGACCCTTCATTTATCGTAGGCGCTACCCCTGACAAGCTTCAGGCAGTAATCGACCTTATGTATGCAGACGGACTGATCAGCAAGAGCATTGTTGCTAAGGACTGGATCGATGCACAGTACTACGAGAAGGCTGTAAAAGAATTAGGCAAATAAAACGCATAAAGTAACGCATAAAGAAACGAGGTAGGACATCATGGCAGAAAAAAGTAAGAAATACAACGAAATCTATGCAGCATACAATTACGCATATGCAGCGGTATTACAGGAACTAACCAGGAGACTTTCTCTTGCAACGGGAACGGAAAAGAATAAGTATTTCCATTCTAAGGTCTTGGCGAATCCGACTTTTAAAGCTGTTGTATGTCCTAATATCGATAATATTTATTCCCAGATTTTTGTTGATCTGACGGCAGGTCCACTTGTACTCGAGAAGCCTGAAACAGACAGATACCTTTCGATAGCTCTATTAGATGCATATACCAATTGCGAGATACTTCTAGGAACAGGCGGAGATGGAAACGAAGCGAAGACTTATTTCCTTACAGGCCCCGAATATACGGGAGAGATTCCTAAAGAGTACACGCATATTGAGGCACCGGGTAACTTCCTTTGGGGAATAGTAAGAACCATCATCTATAACGAAGCAGATCTTGAAAATGTTTTTGCACTTCAGGAAAAACTTACGGTAAGAGCATTTGAACCTAACAAAAAGCCTCTTGGGGAAGAGTATAAATTATCTCCCTTCAAGCCCAGCATCAAGATTCAGGAATTATCGCTTAAAGAATTTTTCGATATTTTTAATTTTGTTCATACATACAATAAGGATAAGTATGAACCTGCAGAGCTCGAGAATGTTTGGGCAGCGTACGGTATCGGAGCGGGAAAAAGCTTTACAGATGAGATTGATGAGGAGATAAAGAGTATTCCGGCGGATTTCCACAAGGCACTGTATGCAAATCTTAGCTTTGGTAAATCTATAAACGGATGGGGATATCCGGCAGATCACCTCGGAATCTACAAGACGGACTATGCACTCAGATCGGCGACCGCATTCTTTGGACTCGGTGCAAACCCTGTTTCAATGTGCATTTATCCTGCTACTACGGTGGATGCGGACGGAAATCAGATAAACGGCGAGAATGATTATGTACTTCATTTGGATTCTTTGCCGCCCCTTAAAAAGGATGGTTTCTGGTCCGTAACCTTATACGACAATAAAGAGCGTTACCTTGTTGAAAATGAGATCGACAGATACGGCATCACCGATCGTACGAAGCTTCGTCAGAATGCTGATGGCAGCTACGATCTGTATATTCAGAATACAAAGCCTGAAGGCGATAAGGCTGATAACTGGCTTCCCGCACCTCGTGAGGATTTCTTGCTGGTATTTAGAATCTATCTGCCCGGAGAAGCTGTTACTAACGGCAGTTGGGTGATCCCGGCCGTAAAGAAGGTATAGAAGATAAATGAGCGATTCTATTATAAACATCGAACATTTGAATAAAACTTTTGAAGTTGACAAAACCAAGATGGAAATTCTCAGGGATATAAATCTCAAGATTTCTCCCGGGGAGTTTGTAACCATCGTTGGACACAGCGGATGCGGAAAGAGTACGCTTCTAAAGATCATCTGCGGACTTGTTTCTTACGAGGACGGAAAAGTTGAAAGAAGCGGTAAGGCTGTTTCCGGTCCCGGACCCTCCTGCGGAATGGTCTTTCAGGAACACAGACTTCTTCCATGGCTTAAGATCAAGGACAATATCAGTTTTGGTTTAAAACTCTCTAAAGAGGAAAAGGACAAAAGAGTGGGCCATTATCTTGAGATGGTCGGGCTTAAGGATTTTGCAAACAGTTATCCTGCTCAGCTTTCCGGAGGAATGAGCCAGAGAGCGGCTATAGCAAGAGGCTTGGCAAACAATCCGGAGATACTGCTCTTGGACGAACCTTTCGGAGCTCTTGACGCACTTACCCGTATCCAGATGCAAAAAGAGATTCTTTCAATCCAGGAGAAGGAAGGAACGACGATGGTGCTCGTAACTCACGATATTGACGAGGCAATCTACCTCGGAGACCGTATAGTTGTTATGAGCGCACGCCCCGGAGAGATCAAAGACATAATCAAAACGGATCGTTACGCGTCAAGAAGACGTAACAGCCCGGAGTTTGCGAACTATCGTAAAAAAATCTACGACTATTTCTTTGAGGATGTACAGGATTACGAGATCGAATATAACATCTGACGACTGGAAGGGTTTATGAATACAAATTTGAGAAAAGTTTTAAACGGAATAGCGATACCCGTCGTGGTAGTGATTTTGTGGTGGTATGTGACTACATTCGGTTCGATACCTGAGGGAATTCTTCCCAATCTGCCTAAAGTCGGAGCAACCTTTAAAGAGATGATAGCAAGCGGACAGCTCTTTTCAGATCTCGGTATAAGCATCTCGAGAGTCCTGAAAGGATACGGACTTGCGGTAACCATTGGCATCACACTTGGATCGCTGATCGGTATGTTCAGACCTGTTAGAGAATTGTTTCTACCGATGCTTACCGTAATAAGACAGATCCCCATCATCGCATGGATCCCGCTCATCATACTCTGGGCAGGAATCGGGGAAGCATCAAAAGTGATAATCATTGTTCTTGCAGCATTCTTCCCGATACTTGTTAATACAGAAAGCGGGATCAGCGGAACACCCGGAGGATTTCTTGAAGTTGCGAAGCTGTATGGACTCAGCCCTTGGAAAACATTCGTAAAGGTGTATTTACCACATGCGCTGCCGAGCATCTTAGTAGGATTAAGATTAGGGCTTGGCGTCTCATGGATGGCGGTTGTAGCGGCGGAACTTATTGCAGCGGCTTCAGGTGTAGGATACCGGATGAGTAATGCGAGAAGCATGATGAGATCGGATATCGTAATAGTTTGTATGATCGTGATCGGACTGGTCGGAGTTCTTATGGACAGACTGATCGGTTTTGGATTTGGAAAACTGACCCCCTGGAAAAAGCACGAAGCTAAGAGGTAATAGTTTCATGGCATCTATAGAATTAAACGCAGAGCAAAAGCCTGCAAGCGAATATACGAAGGCACTTCAATATGAGGTTGCCGAAAAACTTGATATCGACAGGGAGAATGCAGATAACAGCGAGTGTGAATACGCTGCGCGTCACTGCATCCTCCCTCTGGAAAAAGGATACAGTATTAAGACTGCCGGCGGTCAGGAAGCTTGGAGTCTTGACGGCTATCAGTTTTTGAAGCGTGATAAAATCTCCGATACGGTAAACCCCAGTCTTTGGCTTAATGGAAAAGCAAGTTTAGAGGCGGGGGTATTTGAAGTATTACCCGGAAAGATTTACCAGGTGCGCGGAGTCGATATTGCAAACATCACATTTGTCAGAAGTAAAACAGGATGGATTGTGATGGATGTAACGACCTGCATTGAGTCGGCAAGCAGCGGGATCGAACTCCTGGAAAAGGCTATCGGAGAGGATGTAAAAGGGAATATACGCGCTGTGATCATCAGCCATTCCCATATGGACCATTTTGGCGGTATCAAGGGAGTAGTTGATGAGAAAAACGTCGGACCGCTATCAAGCGGAAAGATCCCCGTGATCGTACCGGCCGGATTTGATACTGAGACCGTAAAGGAAAATGTCTTTGCAGGGCCTGCGATGATGAGAAGATCCGGGTATCAGTTCGGTATGCGGCTGAGGGCCGGAGAAAGAGGTAAAGTAAGCGCCGGTCTTGGAATAAATATGAGTCATGGAACGGTTTCTTACATAGCACCTACAGATTTTATAAGCGAGGATACTACGCTTGTAATTGACGGTCTTGAAGTTGTTTTCCAGCTTACGCCCGGAACGGAAGCTCCCGCTGAGATGAACAATTATTTCCCTGAATACAGAGCCTTTTGGGCAGCGGAAAACTGCACGGCTACTCTTCATAACCTCTATCCTATAAGAGGAGCACAGCTCAGGGACAGCGACGGATGGTGGAGATATATCATGGAGGCCTATATAAAGTTTGGAGATAAGACTGATGTAGTTTTTCAGTCGCACCACTGGCCTCATGAAAATACCGAGGACGACCCGGAGATGGTAAAAAGGTATCTTCTTGATACTGCCGCTACTTATAAGTATATTCACGACAAGACCCTCTACTTTGCCAACAGAGGAAAGACAGAAAAAGAGACGGCAAAGCTTGTTAAAATGCCGGAGAGCCTTGAAAAGTCATGGTACACGAGACCTTATTACGGCTCAAGGGAGATAAATGTAAGAGCGGTATTTAATAAGTACCTGGGATTTTATAATGCGGATCCGGTTACTCTCGATCCTTTGACCGAGCGCGAAGAGGCAGAGATGTTTCTTGAGTACGCAGGTTCGGATGAGTACGTACTTGAAAAGGCTTTCGAAGATTTTGAAAAGGGCGAGTACAGAAAGGCTGCAAGAGCCGCCGGTTATATTGTATCAGCAAGACCGGATAATGAGAGAGCAAGATTCCTTTGCGCCGATGCCTTGGAACAGCTTGGATATCAGGCGGAATCTTCAATCTGGAGAAATGCATATCTTGTACGGGCAGCAGAGCTTAGAGAAAATGCGGCGCCTTTGGAATTCAGAGAGGCCGGTGGAGATATAGTGAAAAGCATGCCTACAAGGTTAAAACTTGCATACCTTGGAACTGTTGTGGACAGCAAGGCATTTGAAGATCTGAATGAGGAGTTTGATCTGTCTGTAATCTCGGAGAGCGGCGAAGTAAAAGAAATCTACAGGATATATTTATATAAGGGAACTCTCCTTTACAGCGAAGTAAAAGAAATCGGATCCGAAAGGTATGCGAAGATCCCGGATAAGGTATTGCCCGCGCTGCTTATCGGACAGATTGACAAAGCAGCTGATCTGATAGATACCAATTGCTTTGAACTGCTAAGAAAGATCGGTTCTGCGGTAAGATCTCCCTTCAGTCCGGAATAGGAAAACAAATGGGAAAATTGGAAGTAAAAGAATTTAATACGGATGTCCTGATAATCGGTGGCGGCACAGCAGGCTGCTTTGCAGCGATCACTCTGGGAGGGGAAAAAGACCTTAAAGTCATCATCGCAGAGAAAGCTGATATAAAGAGGAGCGGATGCCTGGCAGCAGGAGTTAATGCGATCAATGCGTATATAACCAAAGGCTATAAACCGGAGGATTATGTAGAGTACGCAAGACAGGATGCGGAAGGTATCATCAGAAATGACCTCGCCATTTCAGCGGCAAGACGTTTTAACAAGGTGACCGCCGATCTTGAAAAGTTTGGTCTTGTAATCTTAAAGGATGAAAACGGAGAGTACGTTGCGAGAGGAAAGCGAAATATCAAGATAAACGGCGAGAACATTAAGCCGATCCTGGCAGAGCAGGTACGAAAGTCGGAGAATGTTACAGTACTTAACCGTGTAAACATTACGGATCTTATAACCGATGGAAGCGAGGTAAAAGGAGCGGTTGGATTTTCTGTTACAGAAAACGAAGCTTATGTGATCAGGGCAGGAGCAGTACTTATTGCAACCGGAGGGGCAGCAGGTCTGTACAGATCGAACAATCCCGGATTTTCCAGACATAAGATGTGGTATCCGCCCTTTAATACCGGAGCCGGATACGCGATGGGGATCCGCGCAGGAGCGGAGATGACTACTTTCGAGATGAGATTTGTAGCTCTTCGCTGCAAGGATACGATCGCACCAACGGGTACTATAGCCCAGGGAGTAAGAGCACCACAGGTCAATGCATCCGGAGAAGTTTACGAAACAAAGTACGGCCTTAAAACTTCGGAGAGAATCTACGGAACCGTTATGGAAAACAGACGGGGCGCAGGTCCCTGCTATCTCGAAACGAAAGGAATAGCAAAGGAATCAGGGGACTCTCTTTTAAGAGCATATCTGAATATGGCTCCCGCCCAGACTCTGAAGTGGATCGAGAGCGGAAAGAGACCTGAAGAGCAAAACGTTGAGATTGAAGGAACCGAACCCTACGTTGTCGGAGGACATACTGCCAGTGGTTACTGGGTTGATACCGGAAGAGAGACTACTGTAAAAGGTCTTTTTGCGGCAGGAGACGTAGCCGGAGGATTTCCTCAAAAGTATGTTACCGGAGCTCTGGCTGAAGGCGAGATAGCCGCAGAAAGCATTATTAAAAGATTAAAGAATAGGATTGTAAGAAATCCGGATTCCGGATTTGACGAAAAGGCCTTGGAAATCCTCAAGGGGTATGAGAAAGCTTTAGATGATAAGAGCGAGAGTCTTTATTCATACGAAGATATTGAGGAGGCGATGCAGAAGGTGATGGATACCTACGCAGGCGGTATTTCGGCCGGATACGGATACAACGAAAAACAGCTTCTTGCGGCGGGGGAAAGGATTGACAAACTGTCGGTTCTTGCTGAAGGGTTGAAGGCAGAAAATATGCATGAGCTGCTCTTTTTGTACGAGATCCGGGAAAGGATTACGGTCTGCAGATCGCTTATAGCTCATCTTCTCGCGCGTAAAGAGACAAGATGGCATGTCTTCGGAGAAAACTTAGATCATCCGGACAAAGATAAAAACTTTGAAAAGTACGTAAATTCGAGGCTTTCAAATGGCGAGATCGAGATAATACTGAGGGATCTGGTTACCGGAGAGACGTACGAACATGAGGCTTCGGAGGTGAGCTAGTTGAGTGTAAAGATTGATACAGATAAATGCGTAGGATGCGGAAGGTGCGCTTCGGTCTGCCCCGGAACTCTTATCTCGGTTGAGAACGGGAAGGCGGTCATGAACTATCCTAAAGACTGCTGGGGGTGCGTTTCCTGCGTGAAGGAATGTCCGTGCTGTGCGATAAAGTACTATCTGGGAGCAGATATCGGCGGCAAGGGAAGCGTGCTCAGCGTTAAACAGGATGGCGAGATACTCAGGTGGACGGTAGAAAAAGCGGATGGCACCACCGAGGTTATAGAAATCAATCGAAAGGATGCCAACAAATATTAGGTAAACGGTAAGTAATAGATGAACACATTGTCACATTTGGACGAATTGGAAGCGGAAGCGATATACATAATAAGAGAGGTTGCGGCAGAGTGCGAAAAGCCTGTAATGCTGTATTCTATCGGTAAGGATTCATCGGTTATGCTGCATCTTGCGCTTAAAGCATTCTACCCGGAAAAGCCGCCATTTCCTTTTTTGCATGTCAATACGACATGGAAATTTAAGGAGATGATCGAATTCAGGGACAGAAGGGCCAAGGAACTTGGAATTGAGATGCTCGAGTACATCAACGAAGACGGTGTAAAGCAGGGCATAAACCCCTTTGATCACGGCTCGGCATATACGGATATCATGAAGACCCAGGCTCTTAAACAGGCGCTGGACAAATACGGATTTACAGCAGCTTTTGGCGGCGGACGAAGAGATGAAGAAAAGTCCAGAGCAAAGGAAAGAATCTTTTCCTTTAGAAGCGCCGGACATGCATGGGATCCAAAGAATCAGCGGCCGGAGATGTGGAAACTTTACAACACTGAGATAAACCGAGGTGAGAGCATCAGAGTCTTCCCCATATCAAACTGGACCGAAAAAGATATATGGCAGTATATTCAAAGGGAGAATATTCCGATCGTACCGCTGTACTTTGCGGCTGAGCGCCCGGTTGTTTACCGCGACGGAAACATCATAATGGTGGATGACGACAGAATGCGTCTTTTACCCGGAGAAAAGCCGGAGATGAAGATGGTAAGGTTCAGAACCTTGGGCTGCTATCCTTTGTCGGGTGGTGTTGAATCGACTGCAACTACTCTTCCCGAAATTATCGAGGAGACATTAAGCTCCGTTGAGTCCGAGAGAACCAGCAGGGTTATCGACAAGGACGGCGGATCGGCAAGTATGGAAAAAAGAAAGAGAGAGGGCTATTTCTAAAATGAAAGGTCTGTTAAAATTTATAACCTGCGGCAGTGTTGATGACGGAAAGTCCACACTGATCGGACATATTTTATACGATTCAAAGCTCCTGTATGCGGATCAAAAGGATGCGCTTATACTTGACAGTAAAGTTGGATCGAGAGGCGGGGAGATTGATTATTCGCTTCTTCTTGACGGACTGATGGCGGAAAGAGAACAGGGAATTACAATCGACGTGGCGTACAGGTATTTTACTACCGACAAGCGCAGTTTTATTGTTGCGGACACTCCGGGACATGAGCAATATACAAGGAACATGGCAGTTGGCGCATCATTTGCCAGCCTTGCTATAGTGATGGTAGACGCAAGACACGGAGTACTTGTACAGACAAGGCGACACGCAAGAATCTGCGCGCTTATGGGTATCAAGTATTTTGTATTTGCCGTAAACAAGATGGATCTTGTCGACTACTCCAAGGAGCGCTTTGACGAGATTACAGCGCAGATAAACGAGCTTTCAGAGTCACTTTCTCTGCATAGCGTGGAGATCATACCTGTATCTGCAACCGAAGGAGATAATATTACAAAGAAATCCGATAATACTCCCTGGTATCCCGGAGGATCTCTTTTATCTTATCTTGAAGAGGTTGATGTAACCGAGAGCGAGGAAGCGGATCATTTCTATCTTCCTATTCAGCGAGTATGCAGACCCAGCCTTGATTTTAGAGGATTTCAGGGACAGATTGAAAAAGGTGCCCTTAAAAAGGGACAGACGATACATACCTTACCCGGCGGAGAGGATGCGACCGTAGTCCGCATCTATGTTGGCGATAAGGAGTCGGACGAGGCTGTAGCCGGTCAGGCTGTTACGGTATGCCTTGACAGAGAGGTGGATGTAAGCCGCGGAAGCGTTCTTACCGATTTTGATACTCTTGAGCCGGTCAGCGAATTCGAAGCGACAATTCTCTGGATGGATGACGAGAAGCTGACTGCAGGAAAAGATTATCTTTTAAAGATAGGTACAAAGAAGACAGGAGCTATAGTCAGCAGCCTTCTTTACAGTATTGATGTTAATACCGGAGAGCAGAAAAATGTTTCCGAGCTTACCAAGAACGGTATCGCCCGTTGCAGGATCACTCTTACAGACAAGGCTATAGTTGATACTTTTAAGAATAACAAAACTCTCGGAGAATTGATCCTGATCGACAGAGTAAGCCACCAGACATCTGCCTGCGGAGTTGTTGAGAAAGTTAAATCCGGCAAAAATGTATATTTCGAGAAAGATGAGCTGACAACCGGTGGTTATATTTTTGAGGAGTTTTATTTTAATCTTGATAATGCTTCTCTTTCAAGAGATAAGGAATCGGATAAGGTATACCATGTGGGCGATAGGGTAAATGTTGAAGGAGAATCCTTCAGCTATCCGGCTTTCTTTGATATCGTTGCTGCGAATGATAAGGCGGTGATATTTATCCGTGACAAGAAGGTCTTTGATATTATTCCCCTTGAGGAATACAGGTATCAGGGACTTCCTCTTACCGACGAGCGCGGTTTTGCAATCAAGATTGGAAGTACTGAGGACTACGAAAGATTTATCCGTGAGTTTGAGGAGACTCCTGAAGACCAAAGACAGGCTTTCCATAACAGGTGGACACGTTTTGAAACATACAGACGGATTATCTGTAATGAAAACTTTTGGATAATCTGATGACGGGGCCGGTGATAGGAAATACCTATTACCGGCTCTTTTATTTACGTATTTCCCACGGTGATAGGCTTTGACTATACTATATCTATCAGTTATTTGAAAAGCCGAAATGAAAGATGACCGGAAGATGAGAGGAATAAAAAAATGAATTTCAATACGGCACTTCTCCATGACGGAGTTGATAAAAAAGAAAAATACGGATCGACCCTTACTCCGATTTATCAGACCAGCGCTTTCTTTCAGCAAAGCGCGGAGGATCTTGCGGGCATATTCGGAGGAAAGAACCCGGGATACTGCTATACGAGAGTTCAAAACCCTACGATCGCTGTATTTGAGAACAGGATTAATAAGCTCGAGGGCGGTATAGGAACTGTCGCAACGGCTTCGGGAATGGCAGCAATTTTTAATGCGCTTACAAATATCCTGATGACCGGAGACGAGATAGTCTCAAGCGCATCTTTATACGGAGGAACGATCGACCTTTTCAGAGATCTCGAGGCCTTTGGGATTAAGACAAAGTATGTTGAGAACAACAACTGGGATGAGATTGAATCAGCTATAAACGATAATACAAAGCTGATCTTTGCAGAGACAATCGGAAACCCCTGTCTTGACGTTACAGATATCGATAGACTGGCGGAGATTGCACACGCGCACGGACTTCCACTTTTTATCGACAATACGGTTGCTACGGCTTACCTGATAAAACCTATAGAGCACGGCGCGGATATTGTGATCAATTCCACATCGAAATATATAAACGGAAGTAGTAATGCTATCGGCGGAGTACTAACCGATGGTGGAAAGTTTAAATGGACTGCCGAAAGATATCCTGTTCTTAAGGACTATCTTAAGTTTGGCCCTTTTGCTTATATAGCGAGGCTACGGGCAGGGCTTCAGAGAAACGCGGGAGCCTGTATGGCGCCGCAGACAGCCTACTTAAACCAGATCGGCCTAGAGACCATGGGGCTTCGTATGGAGCGCCAATGTACGAACGCCGCTTCGCTTGCGAAGCACTTGCAGGATAAATATCCGTCGGTTACGGTTAATTATCCCGGGCTTGAGACAAGTAAGTGGCATAGTATTGCAGATAAGGTTTTAAAAGGCGGATACGGAGCTATCGTAACGATCCGCGTTGGGAGCAAGGAAAGAGCCTTCAAGCTTTTAAACTTCCTTGAACTCGCATACAGGCTTTCAAACATTGGAGATACGAAAACGCTGGTGCTTCATCCTTCATCGACTATATCGCTGCACTCTACCGATAAACAAAAGGAGGACGCGGGAGTATTCGAGGACCTTATAAGGATCAGCGTAGGAATTGAGGATATCGAGGACCTGATCGCAGATTTTGACAAGGCATTCGAAAAGCTGGATCAGGAATAGTTTTTTAGAAGAAGAAAACAGTAGAAAAAGTTTTGAAGAAGAAAAAGAAAGCTATGTATGGAGGAAAGTAAAGATGGCTGATGCGATCGATTATTCATCACTTAAAAAAGGCGGCTTTATGAGACAGAAGCAAAAGGGCTACTTCTCATTAAGACTTGCCGTAGTAGGAGGAAATCTTACAGCCGAAAATATAAAGACCATTGCTGAGGTTGCAGAAAAGTACGGACACGGGTACGTACATATGACCTCAAGACAGGGAGTCGAGATTCCTTTTATCAACTTCAATGATATCGAAGAGGTAAGAGGAAAGCTTGCAGAGGGCGGAGTTAAGCCCGGCGTCTGCGGACCGAGAGTAAGAACGGTTACCGCCTGTCAGGGAAGCGCGATCTGTCCCAGCGGATGTATTGATTCCTATGAGCTGGCTAAAGAATTTGACGAAAGATATTTCGGAAGAGAGCTTCCTCATAAATTCAAATTCGGTGTAACAGGTTGTATGAACAACTGTCTAAAGAGCGAGGAGAACGACCTCGGAGTTAAGGGCGGATATATCATCGATTACAAGCCCGAGACCTGTATCTCCTGCGGTGTCTGCATCAAGGCCTGCAGGGAAGGGGCTTTGAGCCTTGTTGATGGCAAGGTTGTCCTTGATACATCTAAGTGTAACAACTGTGGACGCTGCGTAAAGAGCTGCCCTGTCGATGCCTGGGATTACACGCCGGGATACATCGTTTCATTCGGAGGACTTTTCGGTAACCAGATTTATAAAGGTGAACAGATCGTTCCCATCATCAAGGATAAGGAGACTCTCTTTAGAGTTGCAGATGCCGCAATCGATTTCTTTGATAAGAATGCAAAGCCTGGAGAGAGATTCCGCCTGACTTTGCAGAGAGTTGGGGAAGAGGAATTCAGAAAAGTTATACAGAAAGCGTACGAAGGAGTTTAAAACATGGCTGATATTAAGATTGACGAAGAAGTAGATATTACGGATAAAGTTTGCCCCCTGACCTTTGTCAAGGCAAAGGTTGCGCTGGATGAGCTTGATGAAGGGCAGATCATCGCAATACGTATGAACGACGGAGAACCCGTTCAAAACGTTCCCCGTTCCATCAAGGACGAGGGCCACAGGATCTTAAAACTTGAGGACAACGAAGACGGAACCTACACCCTCTTCGTCCAAAAAATCGGAGAATAAAATGACCCCCGGGGACGGGGTTGGGGGTTCATTGTCAGAATATTCTGACAATGACACATAACCCCCGTCCCCCTGTGTCAAAATTATATGGAGGATTATGAAATGACAATAACAGTTGCAGGAGAAAAGAAAGAGTATAAAGAGGGGCTTACACTTCCCGAGCTTCTAGAGCTTGAAAATGTTGAGATGCCGGAGTATGTTACCGTATCTATAAATGAGGAGTTTGTTGATTCCGATAAAAAGGCTACCACCGTTTTAAAGGAAGGGGACAATGTTGAGTTCCTCTATTTCATGGGAGGTGGATGCTAATGGCACTTACAGACGAGCAGCTTGAGCGTTACTCAAGACATATCATATTAAAAGAGGTGGGCGCAAAGGGCCAAAAGAAGCTTCTTAACGCAAAGGTTCTTATCATCGGAGCCGGTGGACTCGGAGCCCCCGCTGCAATGTATCTTGCGGCAGCAGGAGTAGGAACCATTGGCATTGTTGATGCTGACGAGGTTGACCTTTCTAACCTTCAGCGTCAGATAATCCACGGAACAGCTGACGTAGGTAAGCCTAAGGTACAGTCTGCAAAAGAGACGATGAATGCTATGAACCCGGATGTGGAAGTTAAGACTTATCATATGTTCGTTGATTCAACAAATATCAGAGAGCTTGTGCGCGAGTATGATTTTATCATCGACGGAACGGACAATTTTCCTGCAAAGTTTTTGATAAACGATGCATGCGTAATCGAGAAAAAGCCTTTTTCTCACGCGGGAATCATCCGTTTTAAGGGACAGCTTATGACTTATGTTCCCGGTCAGGGCCCCTGCTACAGATGCGTATTTAAGAATCCCCCGCCAAAGGATGCGGTTCCTACCTGTAAGCAGGCAGGCGTAATCGGCGCAATGGGCGGTGTCATCGGAAGCCTGCAGGCTATGGAAGCGGTAAAGTATATAATCGGAGTCGGAAATCTTCTTACCGGTTATCTTCTTACTTACGATGCTCTTACTATGGAGTTTCATAAGATCAAGCTCCCTGCCGATACACATAAGTGCCCCGTTTGCGGAGATAATCCGACAATCTTAGAGCCTATCGATTACGAGCAGGCTGCTTGTGAGTTTAAACCGGGCGGACATTAAAGCCTAGAAAGACGAGGAATCGAGATGGGAATTGTCAGAATAGACTACCACCTTTATGACGAAATAGTAGAGTATGCAAGGGAGCATCTCCCGGAGGAAGCGTGTGGCCTTATCGCCGGAAGCGAAGACGAAAACGGGAAAAAGGTTGAGAAGGTTTACTATCTTACCAATGTCGACCATGCCGAAGATCATTTCACTATGGACCCCAAGGAGCAGCTTGAGGCAGTCAAGGATATGCGTGCCAATGGTTACAAGCCTCTCGGAAACTGGCATTCCCATCCCGAATCTCCCTCAAGACCTTCCGAGGAAGATATAAGGCTTTCTTACGATAAGAATGCAAGCTATTTTATCCTTTCGCTTATGGCGAAAAATCCTGTCCTTAACTCGTTTCATGTAGAAAACGGGGAAGTGACAAAAGAGGACCTGAGGATGTTCTCTGAAAAGTATTATTATTAGAACGGAATTAAATTATGAAAAAATTGATCGTATCATTACTTTTAAGCGTGACTGTAATCCTTACCGCAGCAGGATGCGGCAAGGAGCAGCAGGCAGATGCGAAAGATGAGGTTACTGCAGTAGAGGAGACTGTTGTAGCTGAAGACGCTGAGGCTGTTACCGAAGCGGAAGCTGAGGAAGAAGGAGGGGAGAAGGTTAGCGGACCTGTATCATTTACCGACGCCCTCGGCCGTCAGGTTACTGTAGAGAGTCCAAAGAAGGTTGCTGTCCTTCTCGGAAGCTTTGCAGATGTTTGGACTCTTGCCGGCGGAGAAGTATCTGCGACCGTAAAGGATGCCTGGACATCATTTGACTTAGGGCTTTCAGAGACGACTGTTAATGTCGGAAGCTTTATGGAGCCGGATCTTGAAAAGCTCTTTGATGCAGAGCCTGACTTTATCATCGCAAGCGCAGGCACGTCAGCTCAGGTAGAGCTTCTTGATACCTTCGAGATAAGCGGAGTAACCGTTGCTTACTTTGAAGTATCTGATTTTGATGATTATTTAAATATGCTCGGAATCTGCACAAGGATAACCGGAAACACAGAAAACTACGAAAAGTACGGTACTGCTGTTTCGGCATCTATAGAGGATATCAAGGAAAAGGCAAAACAGGATCTTGACGCTAGAATCGCCGGAGGCGAAGAAGCGCCTACAGTATTATTTATCAGAGCTGCCGCAAGCTCGGTAAAGGCAAAGGGTAGCGAAGGTACTGTGGGAGGAGAGATACTTGCAGATCTCGGTACTATAAATATAGCCGATGGTGATAGTGCATTACTTGACGACTTAAGCCTTGAAGCTATTGTTGCGGCAGATCCCGATTATATCTTTGTTACTACTCAAGGAGAGGACAAGGAGGCGGCTCTTTCTAATGTAGCCGATCTTTTAAGCAACAATCCCGCATGGTCGGAGCTCTCTGCCGTAAAAAGCGGAAGATACTTCGAGATTGAAAAAGAGCTTTACAATTCAAAGCCCAATGCCCGCTGGGGCGAGGCGTACGAAAAAATCGCAAATATTTTATACGGAGAATAAAAGTGTCGGTATTTCCGTTTTTCTTTGAACTAAGTGGAAAAAAAGGTGTAATAATCGGGGGCGGAAAGATTGCGCTTGAAAAGGTGGAAGCTCTTTCCGGTTTCGGAGCTGAATTAAATCTTATAGCGCCAGATATACTTCCTGAAATTGAAGAATATACTTTTGTTAATTGTATAAGAAAAGATTTTACTCCCGCAGATTTAAGCGGCGCGGATTACTGCATAGCGGCCACCGGAATCCGGACGATAAATGAGGAAATATATAAAATATGCAGAGCAAAAAAGATTCCTGTTAATGTTGTGGACAATCAGGATCTTTGCGACTTTATATTCCCCTCAGTAGTAAAGCGCGGAAAGCTCATAGCCGGGATTACGAGCTCCGGCGCAAGCCCTGCTGTCGCGGTGCACTTGCGTAAGGAATTCGAAAAGGTAATACCCGGTGATATAGAAGAGATCCTCGATTATTTAGCAGGTATAAGACCTTACGTAAAGGAAAAGATTTCGGATCCAAAGGTTAGGCATAGAATATTTAAAGCCGCCGGAGCAGAGTGCCTTAGACTTGGAAGAAGCCTTAAGGATGAAGAACTTGAGGAAATCCTGAAATCTGTATAACTTTGTCAGAAAGGAGAGCAAATGGCTAAGATAAACATTAAAAACAAAGGCATCATGATCGTGGTCCTCTTTGTTCTTCTTTTTATATTATTTATCCTTTGCCTGTCTTTAGGAAGCGTCAAGATATCACCAACGGATATCTTCAGAGCGCTAATTCCCGGAGGCAAGCTAAATGACGCGGGAGATATACCGCAAAAAACGATCATTATAATCCGAAATATCAGATTCCCGAGAGTGATCGGCGGACTGCTCGCCGGAGTCGGGTTATCTGTAGCCGGAGTAATACTCCAGGGCGTAATGAACAATGCATTAGCCAGTCCAAACACAATCGGCGTCGGAAGCGGCGCCGGATTTTTTGTAATGCTTTCCTTGCTGCTCTTTCCCGGTAAGGTCTGGGCGCAGCCGGTATTTGCATTTTTGGGCGCTCTTATTGCAACTCTCGCGATATTCGTACTGGCATACTTTTCCGATACTTCCCGTATAACCATCATCCTGGCCGGTATCACTGTTTCCAGCTTTTTATCCGCGGGGATCAATCTGATCAAAACACTTAATACGGATATCATCATCAATATCAATTCCTTTTTGATGGGAAATCTAAGCGGAGTCACGTTTAAATCCATAGCTCTTCCGAGTATTGGAATAACCGCCGGTTTTATACTTGCACTTTTCTTTTCAAGACATCTTAATCTTCTTGGCCTCGGAGAAAATGTAGCGGCCTCTCTTGGGATGAGGGTAAATCTTGTAAGGTTTCTGTTACTTGTAATATCCAGCGTGCTCGCCGGATGTGTCGTAAGTTTTGGCGGAATCTTAAGCTTTGCCGGACTGATCGTTCCCCATATCTGCAGAAAACTCTTCGGAAATGATGCAAGATTCCTGATTCCCTGCAGCGCCCTTTTGGGCGGAAGTTTTGTAATGCTCTGCGATCTTTTGAGCAGAATACTCTTTGCACCCTACGAGCTGCCAACGGGTATTATAATGTCCTTTGTCGGCGGGCCTTTCTTTATGTACCTGATACTTAGAAAGAAAGGGGGACGAAGGCTGCATGCTTAAATATGAAAATGTTGATATCCTTGCCGGAGGCGAGAAGATTCTTTCGGACATAAATATAGAGTTCAAAGAGGGAAAGCTTACGACGATAATCGGCCCCAACGGATGCGGAAAGACTAGTCTTGTCAGCGCCTTAAACGGGTCGGTACGGGTAAGTAAGGGAAAGATACTTTTGGATGGGGAGGATTACTTATCCTTTGATCCTAAAAAGAGAGGAAGGATCCTTTCTTTTTTACCACAGGTTAGAAATACGATTCCCTCAATATCTACCGGACTTCTTGTATCCCATGGCAGATTCCCTTATCTTGGATTTGCGCGAAGTATGTCGGCTCGGGATAAGGAGGCGGTAGAGAAAGCGATGGAAGTATCCGACGTAAAAAAGTACGAAAAGATTCCTGTGGATGTTTTGTCCGGAGGAGTCAGACAGCGCAGCTTTTTTGCGCTTTCTCTTGCCCAGGAATGCGAATACATGATAGCGGACGAACCTACTACTTTTCTCGATATACAGGGTCAAAGGAGAATTCTCGGATTATACAGAAAGCTCCGGGACGAGGGGAAGACTGTCGTACTTGTACTTCACGATATTTTGAGCGCTCTGAATATCTCAGACGAAATCGTCGTGATGAACGATAGAAAGATAGTTTTTAAGGGGACTCCTGCTGATATACTTGAGAGCGGGATCATAGAAAAGGTTTTTGGAGTACGGATCAAAAGCTTTTCGGACCCTGAAGGCGTGTATTATGTGATTTGCTAAAAAAGAGAGCATATAAAAAACGGCAAATTTACGGAAAACGTTTTCTAAAAGTTCTTGCAATTCGTTTTTCAGTGTGATATCTTATATTCAGATCCCCTAGGAAAACGTTTTTAATGCGGTTATCTTATCCGTTAGGAAGGAGAAATATGGCACTCGAGCAGGAACTTACTTCACTTACCAAAAAGCTTTATGGAAAGACTATTAAGGGCTGTAACAATACTCAGCTTTATGATGCAGTCTTACAGCTTACCAAGGATCGTATGGACGCTGTCAAGACAAATGACGGAAAACGTAAGGTCTATTATATCTCTATGGAATTCCTTATTGGAAAACTTCTTTCCAATAATCTTATCAATCTTGGAATTTATGATGAATTAAAGGATCTTCTTGCCGCAAATGGCAAGGATCTTTCAAAGATAGAAGATGCTGAGCCCGAACCTTCTTTAGGAAACGGCGGACTCGGACGTCTTGCTGCTTGCTTCCTTGATTCAATCGCAACTTTAGGTCTCCCCGGAGACGGAATCGGACTTAATTATCATTACGGTCTCTTTAAGCAGGTATTTAAAAAGAAGATGCAGACTGCTGAGAAGAACGACTGGATAGAGGATGAATCCTGGCTTCGCAAGACCGGTACCACATTTAAAGTAAAGTTCGGAAGCGGAACAGTTACTTCGGTTCTTTATGACATTGATGTCGTTGGATATGAGAGCGGTAAAAACAAGCTTCATCTCTTTGATATCAAGTCAATTGACGAAAGCCTTGTTACTAAGGGCATTAATTTCGACAAGACACAGGTGGACAAAAACCTTACTCTCTTCCTTTATCCCGATGATTCGGACAAGGACGGAAATCTCCTCAGAATCTATCAGGAGTACTTTATGGTATCAAATGCCGCTCAGCTTATAATCGCTGAGGAAAAGGCTAAAGGACACGATCTTCATAAACTTGACAAGCATGTCGCAATTCAGATAAACGATACTCATCCTACTATGGTTATCCCTGAGCTCATCAGGATCCTTACCAAGAAGGAAGGATTTACGATGGACGAGGCGATAAGCGTTGTATCAAAGACCTGCTCTTATACAAACCACACAATCCTCGCCGAGGCTCTTGAAAAGTGGCCGCTTGATTATCTAAAGGAAGTTGTGCCTCAGCTCATCCCTATTATCAAGGAACTTGACAAGAGGGTTAAAGCTAAATACTCCGATCCTACGGTTCAGATAATCGACAAGCAAAAGCGCGTGCACATGGCTCATATCGACATCCACTACGGATATAGCGTAAACGGCGTTGCGGCGATCCATACAGAGATATTGAAGGATACTGAGCTTAACAACTTCTACAAGATTTATCCCAAGAAGTTCAACAATAAGACAAACGGTATTACCTTCCGTCGCTGGCTCCTTAGCTGCAATAGAGAGCTTACCGCCCTTCTTGATAAGACTATCGGAACCGGATACAAGAAGGATGCCGATGAGCTTGAAAAGCTCCTTGAGTTTAAGGACGATAAAAAGGTTCTCGACGCTATCGCAGATATCAAGATGGAGAAAAAGAAGGCACTTGCCGAGTACCTTAAGAAGAAGGAAAAGGTGGATGTTGATCCTGAATCTATTTTTGATATACAGGTTAAGAGGATGCATGAGTACAAGCGTCAGCAGATGAACGCATTGTACATCATTCACAAGTATCTTGAAATCAAGAGCGGAAAGCTCCCCAAGAGGCCGATCACCTTCATCTTTGGAGCAAAGGCGGCACCCGCGTATATCATTGCGCAGGATATTATCCATTTGATCCTTGTGCTTTCGGATATTGTAAATAATGACGCAGATGTCAATAAGTATATGAAGGTTGTAATGGTAGAAAACTACAACGTTTCATACGCAGAGAAGCTTATTCCCGCCTGCGATATTTCCGAGCAGATCTCTCTTGCTTCAAAGGAAGCTTCAGGAACCGGAAATATGAAGTTTATGCTTAACGGAGCAGTTACCTTGGGAACAAGCGACGGTGCTAACGTGGAGATCGGAGATCTTGTGGGAGAGGACAATATCTACATCTTCGGTGAGAAGTCAGATACTGTTATCGAGCACTACGCAAAGGCTGATTATGTATCGAAGGACTTCTACAATAAGAGCAAGGTGATAAAGCAGGCCGTTGACTTTATCGTAAGCGATGAGGTAATTAAGAGGGGCAATAAGAAGAGCCTTACAAGGCTTTATAACGAGCTCCTTAACAAGGACTGGTTTATGACGCTCCTTGATCTCGAGGATTATATCAAGGTAAAAGACAAGGCCGTTGGGGATTACGAAAAGAGAACCGAGTGGAAGAAGAAGGCTCTCGTAAATATCGCAAAGGCCGGCTTCTTCTCCAGCGACAGAACCATCGCCGAGTACAACAGAGATATCTGGAAATTGAAATAGAAATAGAAATGCATTTCGGTTAACTGCATTTCAAGTTGTCTACAAACCGCGATTAATGTATAATTGACCTTGCCGGCGATATACATTTGTCGCGGTTTTCATTTGGTATTCTATTGTTTTTGTTCTAAAAAAGGAGAGTTTCAGGAGGTATTTTTAAATGGCAGATCAGGTATTGGACAGCACGGGAGAATTAAAAGATTCCGCGAAGCTGATGTCCGCTACGGAGAAAAAGTGTCCTTCCTGCGGAGCTGCGCTGGAGTTTAACGCAGCAGTAGGAAAGTTAAAGTGTCCTTATTGCGAGACGGAAGTTGATATTCCCGACGCATCAAAGCCCGAAGAGGAGGGCGCTCCCAAGAAAATAGTTGGTGTAGGACAGGTTCAAAAGGAAGGCGCGGCTGATGAGAACGAGCTTGACTTAAAGAATCTCGAAAAGACCGGCAACAGAGACTGGGGTACCGCTACTAAGGTCTTTAACTGTAAGTATTGCGGCGCTGAGATCGTTATGGATGTAAACAGTCTTTCGACTACTTGTCCCTACTGCGGTTCGAATCATGTTACGGAAGCTACAGATGATAAAGGTACGCTTTCACCCGGAGGAGTTGTTCCTTTCAAGATTACCCAGGAACAGGCCGGAGAGCTCTTTAGAAAGTGGATCGGTGGAAAGCTTTTTGCGCCGAATGCAGCGAAAAAGAGCGCGAAAGCGGAGAGTTTCCAAGGAATTTACCTTCCTTACTGGACCTTTGATGCACAGACTGAGACCGATTATACCGGTGAATACGGAATAGAAAGAACAGAGCACTACAAAGACAGCGACGGCCATACCCAGACAAGGACGGTAACCGACTGGTACGACACCAGAGGACACCACAGCGAATTTATCGACGATGCGCTTGTTTGTGCCTCCAAGAACCATACCGAAAAGTTCCTTAAGTCTATCGAGCCTTTCGATACAGGGGACAATAAAGTTTATTCACCCGAGTATCTTTCCGGATTCCTTGCAGAACGCTATACCGTTCCTCTTGAGGAAGGCTGGAACAGCGCTACAAAGCAGATTGAGAGTCATCTCCACAGCGTTATCTTAAGAGAGATCGAGCATAATAATAACGCTGACGACAGTCGTATCCACAAGATGGATGTAGCTTTCTCAAAGATGACATACAAGTATCTGCTCCTTCCTGTTTGGATGAGTAGCTTTACCTTTAACGGAAAGGTATTCCAGTTTGTAGTAAACGGACAGACCGGTAAGGTAGGCGGTAAGTCACCTGTATCTCCCTGGAAGGTCGCTCTTGCGATACTTATCGGAATTATTGCGCTTATCATTATCTACAACATTTTTGGCGATTGATATTTAATTTCAAAGAACCCCGGATCATACCTGATCCGGGGTTCTTTTTTACTTACTTACAAAGAAGCTATTATGCGGTTACATTACTACTTCTACTTCGTAATCGGTCTGGCCCTTTACGTAAGGAACGATGTGGCCATCAACAGCCTTGCCGTTTACGGTCATAGACTTAACACCCTTCTGGGTACCGTTCTGTTTAACGGTGATATGATAGGTGCCTTCGCGGAACTTTCTTGTGATCTTGAAATCGCCGAAGTCTGCGGGTACGCAAGGATCAACGGAGAGTCCTTCGTGGGTAGGATATACACCCAGGATGTACTGGGAGATATTTACGAAGGTCCAAGCTGCGGTACCGGTAAGCCAGCTGTTCTTGCCCTGACCGTGGAACTTAGCGTCACGTCCTGCTACCATCTGGCAGTAGATGTAAGGCTCAGTTTTGTGAATCTCGGAAATCTCTTCGGTGTAAGCAGGGCAGGTCTTCTTGTAGATTTCGAAAGCTCTGTCTCCGCGTCCCACAACGGTCTCTGCGATAGATACCCAAGGGTTATTGTGACAGAAGATTCCGGCGTTCTCCTTGTATCCCGGGGGATAAGAGGAAACCTCACCGAGTTCTTCGTGGTAAACGGTGTAAGCGGGCTGGAGGATCATAATACCGTAATCGGTATCAAGTCTTTCCTTTACGGAATCGAGAGCTGTAATAGCCTGGCCGCTCTCTACGCCGACGCCTGCAAGTACGCAGAAGCCCTGGGGCTCGATGAAGATCTGACCTTCTTCGCATTCAGCGCCGCCGACTTTGTTTCCGTAGGAGTCGTAAGCTCTTACGAACCACTTGCCATCCCAACCTGCGTCGGAAAGGAGTACCTTCTCCATCTCGGCAACTTCTTTAAGAACGCGCTCTGCCTCGTCGTTCTTTCCCTGAAGCTTGCAAAGGTCAGCATACTCGCGGCCGTACTTAACGAACATACCGCCGATGAATACTGACTCTGCAACGGGGCCTTCGGAAGGACCGAAGGTCTGGAAGGATTCGCCGGGCTGAGTTGAGTGGCAGTTAAGATTTAAGCAGTCATTCCAGTCAGCACGTCCGATAAGAGGAAGCTTGTGAGGCCCCTTGTGGTTAACGATGTAATCAAAGGATCTCTTTAAGTGCTCCATAAGGGGCTGTGCGACAGACATGTCATTATCAAAAGGAACGATCTCGTCAAGGATTGTCATATCGCCGGTCTCGCGGATGTAAGCGCTGGTTCCTGCGATGAGCCAAAGAGGATCGTCGTTGAATCCGGATCCGATATCGGAGTTGCCCTTCTTGGTAAGGGGCTGATACTGGTGGTAAGCGCTACCGTCCTGGAACTGAGTAGATGCGATGTCGATGATTCTCTGGCGGGCACGATCGGGGATAAGATGTACAAATCCGAGAAGGTCCTGACAGGAATCTCTGAATCCCATACCACGTCCGATACCTGACTCGTAGTAGGATGCGGAACGTGACATGTTAAAGGTAACCATACACTGATACTGGTTCCAGATGTTGACCATACGGTTAACCTTGTCGTTAGCCGATTCAACGGTGTACTTGGAAAGAAGTCCGTCCCAGTAAGCGTTAAGCTCTTTGAAAGCCTCGTCGAACTTAGCGTCTGTATCGAACTTGGCGATCATAGCCTCTGCGGGCTTCTTATTGATAACCTGGTGGGATTCCCACTTCTGGTCTTCGGGATTTTCTACATATCCTAATAAGAAGATATAGTTCTTTGATTCTCCGGGTGCGAGGGTCACATCAAGCTGGTGGGAAGCGATAGGGCTCCATCCGCTGGCCATAGAGTTTGTGCACTTGCCGGCCTTAACGGCATCGGGCTTATCGGGTCCGTTGTAGGCGCCGAGGAAATCGTCACGGCTTGTATCGAAGCCTGCGATAGGAGCGTTTACGGAGTAGATAGCGTAGTGGTTACGTCTCTCGCGGTACTCGGTCTTGTGGAAGATGGTTGATCCCTTAACTTCAACTTCACCGGTTGAGAGGTTTCTCTGGAAGTTTTTCATATCGTCGTCTGCGTTCCAGAGACACCATTCTACATATGAAAATACGGAGAATTTCTTCTCGGCGGAAGACTCGTTGGTAAGAGTAAGTCTTGAGAGCTCGCAGTTATTGTTAATAGGAACAAATGAAAGAACGTTAGCCTTTAAGCCGTTCTTTGATCCGGAAAACTTACTGTATCCGATACCGTGACGGCACTCGTAGCTGTCGAGTTCGGTCTTGGTAGGCTGCCAGCCGGGATTCCAAATGGTATCTCCATCTTTAATATAGAAGTATTTTCCGTTTGTGTCCGTAGGACAATCGTTGTAACGATAACGGGTTAAGCGAAGGAGCTTTGCATCCTTATAGAAAGTATAGCCTCCGCAGGTGTTGGAGATGAGGGAGAAGAACTCGTTGCATCCGAGGTAGTTGATCCAGGGAAGAGGAGTCTTCGGGGTGGTGATAACGTACTCTTTGTTCGCATCGTCAAAATAACCGAACTTCATACTTTTTTCTCCTTTGGTAAATATAGTGTGTGTTGTTTACGTTTCCTTATTTAAAGCTTGTAAATCCTGTAAATCTGCAATTCTAAATAGCTTAAACGTTTTCGAAAAAAATTATACTTAATAAAAATAAAAAAATCAATCTCAATTTATAGTGAAAAATCCCGAAAAACCGCTATATTTGTGGTACAAAATCAGAGCAAACGGTTGCGCAAGTGAGCAATGTAATCTCTTACAATCCTTACGAAACTTTCGTAAAAGCCTTGATAATAGCGAGGTTCGCCATGAAAATGTTAATAAAATATTAACTGTCTGTCAGTTAATGTATACAAAATGACCTTGATTTTGTTGTTAAAAAGCACAAAATTGTCAAAATTGTATATTTTTTTGAAAAATGCATTTGCAAATTGTTAAGATTGGGTTTATATTTAAACTACGAAAACGATTAAGTGAGTATAGGACATTAGCTATGGCTTCTTTAAAAGATATCTCCCGTCAATGCGGAGTATCGGTAGCCACGGTAAGCAAAGCGCTCAATAATCATACAGACATCAGTGAAGAAACCAGGGAAAGAGTCAGAAAGGCCGCCAAGGAACTTGGCTATTCGCCGAACTTTTCGGCCAGGGCTCTTAAGACCAACAAAACGCACGGTATCGGAGTTCTTTTTGTTGATGAGGCGAGGAGCGGACTGACTCATGACTATTTCGCAGGGGTGTTGGACAGTTTCAAGAGTACTGTTGAGGATAAGGGGTATGATATAACCTTCATCAACTGCAGCAAGAAACAGCCAAACCGGATGACATTCCTTGAACATGTCCGCTATCATGGTTTCGATGGCGTGGTTATTGCCTGTATCGATTTTAACGCTCCCGAGGTTGCGGAACTGGTTCAGAGCGACATACCGGTTGTGACTATCGACCATGTATTTAACAATAAAATAGCGATCATGTCCGACAACATCACGGGAATGACAGCCCTCACAGACTACTGTATTTCAAAAGGGCATAAAAAGATAGCTTATCTTCACGGTGAACCTTCTACGGTTACGACCGCCAGACTTACCGGTTTTTACCGGGCGACGGATAAAAAAGGCATCGTGATCCCTGATGAATATGTAGTCGGAACAAAATACAGAGACACAGTCGGTACATATAAGGAAACGTTAAAACTCCTTAAGATGAAAGACCGGCCGACATGCATACTCTATCCCGATGATTTTGCCGCTCTCGGCGGAATCAATGCGATCAGAGAGATGGGCCTTAGGATCCCCGAGGATATTTCGGTAGCGGGATACGACGGAATCAAGGCAATCATCGACAGAGAACCACAACTTACAACGGTTCTCCAGGCTACCGACCTGATAGGCGAAAGAGCTGCGAAAAAGCTTGTAAGCCTTATCGAAAAGCCCAAGACAACGATCATAGAACAGGTTGTCATACCGGGCACCTTAATGGAAGGCAGAACAATCGCCGACCTTAACAAAAATAATTAGAATATAGAAGCTATATTATGGAGGAACAAGATGAATAAATTTCAGTATTTCGTTAAGAATACATGGAAGCACAGAGCACACGTTGTAATGGCTCTTCCTGTATTCATTATTCTTCTTCTCTTTGCCTACGTTCCTATGGGTGGACTTGTAATGGCATTTAAGAAGTTTGATTACACCTTAGGAATTTGGAGAAGCCCTTTCAACGGAATCGAAAACTTCAAGTTCCTTATCGCTTCTAAGCAGATTTTCCTTGAGATGACAAGAAATACTCTTATGTATTATGTCATCTTCACGGTACTGGGAACTTTCTTAAACGTAGCCCTTGCAATCGCAATCGACCAGTTCATTGTTAAGCAGGCAGCGAAAGTAATGCAGACCTTGATGATCATCCCCGTGTTCATCTCCTTCGCAGCAGTACAGTTCATCGTATTTGCTTTCCTTAACGGAGATACCGGTATCATCGCTCACCTTACGGGAGTCAACTACAGGTTCTACTCCAACGCTAAATACTGGCCGGCGGTTCTGACGGTGGTTAAGATATGGAACAGCGTAGGATACGGATCGGTACTTTATATGTCGGTTCTCGCCGGAATCGACCAGGAGCTTTACGAAGCAGCCGAGATCGACGGTGCAAACAGATGGCAGAAGATCTTCCACATCACCATCCCTTCACTGATCCCGATGATCACGGTTATGCTCCTTCTTTCAGTCGGCGGTATTATGAGATCTGACACAGGTCTTTTCTACCAGGTAACACGTAACGTCGGAGGTCTTTACAGCACTACACAGGTTATCGACTCCTACGTACTGAATGCGATCTTTAAGAACTCCAACTTTGGATATGTTGCTGCGGCAACCTTGTTCCAGTCGGTTATCGGACTTGTAATGATGCTGATAGCCAACGGCGTAGTCCGAAAGATAGAACCGGACGGAGCATTATTCTAAGGAGGAGGAAGAAAGAAAATGGCAAAGAAAAATTTAGACTTAGCTCCTTCGGGAAAGAAACAAAAGTTTACAATAGGACAGTTCTTCTTGGGACTTATCCTCTTACTCTACACACTGTTTTGCTTTATCCCTGTACTCCTGGTTGTAACCAGTGCGTTCACGGATGAGAAAACCCTTTCAAAGAACGGATTCAGTCTGTTCCCCGAAAAGTGGTCAATGGTTGGTATGAACGCCGTTCTTAAATACGGAAAGCAGCTTGCTATTTCATACGGAGTAACCATTGGTATTACAATCGCCGGTGTTGTTATCGGACTTTTCGTAATGAGCCTTTTCGCTTATGCAATAAGCCGCAGAGACTTCGAGTTCAGAAAGTTCCTTAACATTTACCTTATAATCCCGATGCTTTTCTCGGGTGGACAGCTTTCTTGCTATATCATCTATACTTCAATGTATGGACTTAAGGACACCTTCGCACTCCTTGTACTTCCGATATGTGTAAGTACAATGAACGTAGTAATCCTAAGAACCTACATTGCAAACAGTATACCCGAGGAGCTGATGGAAGCTGCAAAGATCGACGGTGCCGGAGAGTACCGCACATTCTTCCAGATCACATTCCCTCTCCTTAAGCCCTCACTTGCGGCTGTAGGATTTATGATGGCGACAATGTACTGGAACGAGTGGCAGAACGCCCTCCTCTACATCACCAGCGACAAGAAGAAACCCTTACAGCTCTTACTTGTAAGTATTCAGAAGAGTATCGAGTTCCTTCTTAACAACACAAACGTTCCTTCATCCGTAAAGGCAGCAATGGGTGGTACGATTCCTCAGTACTCCTCAACAATGGCTACAGTGCTTATCGTTGTAGGACCTATCGTAATCGTATATCCTTTCTTCCAGAAGTACTTTGTAAAGGGACTTACAGTCGGATCCGTAAAGGGATGATCAACTAATTTGATATCACTGGTCGCACAGTGCGGCTTGTAGATATAGAAGACCAAAGGGAGGTTTTATTAATGAAAAAAAGAATTTTTTCATCATTGCTCGCTGTGGCAATGGCAGCAACTATGATTGCTGGATGTGGCGCTAAAGACACCACCTCAACTAGCAGCACAGATTCTTCAAGCACTACAAGTTCTTCAAGTTCTTCAACTGATGCTGGTACTTCAGATGCAAGCGGACTCGTAAAGGTTAGAGTTATGAGAGACTGCTTCAACCTTGGTACTACTTCTGAGGAGAGAACAAAGGAAGTTCAGGACGCTATCAATGCTTACATCGCAGACAAGATTGGCGTAGAAATCGAACTTACCGACATCGACAATGGTTCATATGCTGATAAGGCAAACCTTGCAATCGCAAACAACGAAGTTGATCTTCTTTGGACTGCAGCTTGGATGGGAACCGTAGGAACAAAGGATCTCTTCCGTGCAAACGCTGCAAAGGATATCACTGATCTTCTTCCCGGAACTGCACTCTATGATTCAATGGATGCTAACACTTGGGAAGCTACCAAGTATGATGGAAGAAACTACTTCATCCCTGTTTACAAGGATAACGTAGAAGGATACAACTTCATGTTCCGTACCGCTTTCATCGACGAGGCAGGACTTGATGTTTCAGGCGTTAAGACTCTTGCAGATCTCGAGCCCGTTCTCGTAGCTGCTAAGGATGCAGGACTTAAGTATCCCTTCCTTACCCAGAAGACTGCAATGTTCTATCGTTGGTACATCGACAGCTTCGATTTCTTCACCGGTGACTCTACTTCAGACTGGGTTGCTGTAGACAGAGATACCAACGAAGTTGTTAACACCATCGCTACCGATGAGTACAAAGAGTTCGTAACTCTTATCGCTAAGTGGGCTGATGCCGGATACATCTCTGAGGAAGAAGCTCAGAAGGCTACTTCAGAGCAGGCTACTTCTTCTCAGGATTGGGCAGTTTCATGGTGGACTGATATCCCTAACAACGGCGAAGCTAAGGGACGTTACAGCCAGGATGTAACCATGGTTAAGGCTACCAAGAACTATCTCCACACCGATTCAGCTCTTGGATCATGCTATGCAATCGCTGCATCTGCTTCTGACGAAGCTACTAAGGGTGCTATCGATTTCATGGGACTCCTTTACACCGATTCAAAGCTTGCTGACCTTTATACCTATGGTATCGAAGGAACCGACTTCAACTACGATGATAACGGATACGTTGCAAAGGTTGCTGATGCTACCTACAACCACTCAATGTGGGAGTCTGCAAACGCTACCGTAGTTACCTGCGAAGCTGAGAACCCTTACACTCCTGAGATGTACAAGGACTTCAACGGAAGCGCTGTTATCTCTTGCGCAAACGGATTCCAGTTCGACAAGGGACCTGTAGAAGACAAGTATGCTGCATGCCAGAACGTATTTGAGACCTACGGATTCATGCTTGAGAACGGTGGAGTTGCTGAAGCTGATGTAGAGTCTACTCTTGCAGACTATCAGGCAGCTCTTGACGCAGCAGGATACCAGGATGTACTTGCTGAGTTCCAGAAGCAGTACAACGAGTGGAAGTAATTCATAGCGAGAGCTTGAAAATTCCAATTAGTTAAAACAATTAACCCCTGAACCAACTTGATTGGCTCAGGGGTTTTTTTATGCGGTAAAGTGCTTTTGCATATGCCGACGTTAAAGTGATCATATAGTTAGATTAAAAAGCCTACAGTACTGCGGGGAGAGCGTTCTCTCTTCTGTATTCAAGAGGAGTAGAACCTGTAGCGGATCTGAAGCATTCGCCGAAATAGCTGGGGCTGGAAAAGCCGGTCTCATAGCTGATGTCGGTTATGGAAAGGTCGCTTGTCTTTAAAAGGTCCATGCTCTGCTCGATACGGTAATCCCTTAAGAATTCGAAGGGGGTGCGATTTACGTAGGTGGAGAAGAGTTTTGTGCACATAGTCTTTCCTACGGCTCCGGCATTTGCAATATCCTCTAGGGAAATCTTTTCCTGATAGTGCTGCTGGATGTAGGAGATCATCTCCTTAAGGGTATTTAAGTGATGGTTAGACTTAATATGCTCTATAACAGTAGCCTTTCCCTGCCTGTAGATATTAACCCAGACGGAGAAAAAGAGCATCTGTATCTTAAGCTCAGATTCGGATTCCTCCGTAGCAAAATACATCTTTTCGATGTCGTCTAAAATCTCTTTTTGCCAGTCAACCTTTTCATCGAGGAACATATACTTAAGGGATGAGTTCCTTATGATGGGTTCAATGTACTGCCTGTCTACATGTTTTGATGCGCAAAGAAGCATAGGGTGCAGGATCACGCAATAAAAAACGCAAGGATTATCACCGTCGGCGCTTCCTACGTGAAGCTTTCTGGAGTTGATAAAAAGCCCCTGACCTGCGCTAAGTTTGATGGGAGTTCCCTCTACGGTATATATTAGGCTTCCGCTCTTGCAGTAGAGGAATTCCACTTCGTCGTGCCAGTGGTCTGTGACGCAAAAAGGATACATTTCCGGATATGAATTCTTCTTTATATCCGAGAAAAAGCCCGGCGTTTTATACAGAAAGATCTGGGAGCCGTCCTCGCCGACACTGCAGTGTCTCGGGGGCGCTTGTTTATTTTTGTCGTAATCCATTTTAATGCCTCTTTATTGTTTCTCTTTATAAGGTTTCTTATACCAGATTCCTGAAAAATATCTCAAGTTGCATATAAGGGCTGTCACAAGCCAAGTAAGTCCGGTCGCATACCAGATTCCCATTTCGGAGATAGCTGTAATACTTGTAAGCGCGTAAGAAAATACCACTCGGCATACAACTTCGGTAATTCCGTTGATCAAAGAAAAGTTAGCGTCTCCGACTCCGTTAAGGGTTCCTCTCGGAACGTAGATCAGTCCGAGAGCAAGATACATGATGCTTGTGATATGTATTGCTCTGATGCTGAGATCAATAACCTCCGGTTCGTTTACAAAGAATCCGGAAATAAGTCTTGCGAAGATAAATACTATGGGTATGATAACGACGTTGTAAATCGTAATAAGTCCCATACCGAGCTTGTATCCGCCCTTAACACGGTCAAACTGCTTTGCACCGAAGTTCTGGCCGCAGTAGGTGGTAAGAGCGCTGCTGATGGCGTTGTAAAACATTGATACAACGATATCTACTTTTGATGTGATGGTGAAAGCACTCATCGCGGTATGTCCGAAGCCGTTTACAACTCTCTGAAGAACGATAAGTGAGATCGCAATCATAGAGCTCTGGATGGCAAGAGGTATACCGAGCCTGAAGGAGTGCCCGATAATATGCATATTGGGCTTTAAGTCGGCTCTTGTCAGCCTGAAGTAAGGCACTTTGACAAATGCGTAAATGAGGCTGATCAAAGCGGATATAGCCTGAGCTATTACTGTTGCGAGAGCTACACCGAATACGCCCATATCAAACTCTATTACAAGCAAAAGGTCCATTCCTACGTTGAGGAAGCTGGAGATAATAAGGAATATAAGGGGCGTCTTGGAATCTCCGAGAGCTCTCAGGACAGATGATACGCCGTTGTATATTGCTATAAAGAAAATTCCGCATACGGTTGTGCGAAGATAAACTACTGCATTCTCGAGGATGGGACCTTCGGGTGTGTTTAGGAAAACAAGGATCGGCCTTGCGAGGAAGAAACCGATGGCAGTAACAACAAGGGCCGAAAATGTGAGAACATAGAAAGAACTCGATATGGTCTCACGTATCTTGTTAGAATCGCCGGCTCCGAAGTATTGAGCTACGATTATTCCGATACCAATCGCCAGACCAGCGCTTAAGGAAAAGAATAAAAAGCTTAAAGAGCCACAGCTTCCGGTTGCGGCGAGGGCGTCGGCGTTAATGTACTTTCCGACGATAACGGAGTCCACCATATTATAGAACTGCTGAAAAAGGTTGCCTATAAACAGTGGGAGAGCGAAAATCAGGATATGCTTTACGGGATTACCGACGGTCATATCTGTGGTATTTTTTGTCTTTGTATTTTTTATATCACTCATAGCCAATCCTCTATAAAAACAATCAACATTATTGCTTATAATGATATATCCCACAATCTGATATAAAAATATATAAATCCAACAGAAAAATATCAAAATAATTCAATTTGCTAAAATCTGCTACTGAATATAGGTATTATAACCACAGATTTAAAGAAAATAAATATAGATAAGAAAAAGTTTATAAAATTTTTGGATTTAAAAAAATATATGATATAATTAAAATAACTATTTTTCTAAACTGTTGCGTAGGTAGGGTTCTTTCGGAGGTTTTGATGCGACGAACTGGCAATAGCAAAAGAAAGTTAATAGGGCTTTTGGTCAGCAGTATCACGGATACATTTTCAATCCAGCTGATCAGAGGCGTTGTGCGCGCCGCAAAGGCTCGTGGGGTAGATGTTGTTATTTTTCCGGGGAAATATCTTGACAGAGATCTGTCTGACCGAACTGAGATCATGTATGAATATCAGTTCGCTACATTGTTTTCATACGCTGATATACACACGGTTGACGGACTTATAATCTCGGCTAACAGCATCGGATGCCATACAAATGATGAGAGGATGAGACAGTTTGTGGATGAGTATTCGGACATCCCTTCTGTGCTTGTGGCTACGCGTTTTGAAGGCCATACATGCATTTGCTATGACAATATGAATGCTGTCAGAGAAGGTGTTGACTACCTTATTAAAAGAGAGGGCTGCAAAAAAATCTGTCAGCTTGCAGGGCCCGAGTGCAATACCGATGTTATCGAGCGCCAGCAGGCATACGTTGAGACTCTTGAATCCAATGGTCTTTCCTTTAGCGAAGAGATGAGTGTAAACGGCGACTTTATGGAGTCGGATGTAACTAAGGCTGCCATGGAGCAGCTTATGGACAAAAATCCTGACATGGATGCCGTTTTTTGCCACAACGACAATATGGCGATGGTGGCTTACGAAGTTATAAGGAGCCGCGGATTGGAGCCCGGAGTAGATGTTAAGGTTCTCGGATATGACAATGTTCGCGAGAGCGCTTCTTTTGATCCGCCTCTTGCGACGATAAGCGCCGATCCTATCCTGCTTGGAGAAAAGGCTTTTAACTGTCTTGAAGAAAAGATGGACGGAAAGCAGTTTGGGGATATTACGCTTCCCGCAAAGCTTATCGGAAGAGAATCTCTCGGTCCAAAGTATGCCGAGGAAAGACGTCATCTTATTACTGATGAAATGACTCTCCGCGAGGATTTTGCGGAAGTTTTCTACAGATATATAAATGAAAAGAGCCCCGAGGAAACGGAAGAAGTTTACCAAAAGTTCGAGGTTCTTATGAGGGCTGTGCTTAAATCTCTTGGAAAACAGCTCGATCTTTCAAACACATCTGACGATATTGTCAGAAAGTTTGAAGACCTTATCAAGTCCGATGCCGTATATTATATGGATACTGAGGCGATGATAAGATTTATAGACAGGCAGGGAACAAGATCGATCGAAGTAAGAGAATCTGATCCCGAAGGCGCTATGAGAAGCAGAGCCCTTGTTGCCGAAATCTATAAAAGACTTGTACAGGCGGTCGAAAAGCGTATGAATACCAACGAGTACCGCAAAAAGGAGATCGACAGCCAGACCAAGAATTTCGTAAAAGAGTCTATGAGCTTCAGGCACGGAACGGACCAAAGCTACCAGGTACTTCTTGAGCATTTGCGCTGGGCCGGAGTTACCGACGGATGTATTTATACATTTGAAAACCCTATCATCCATCTTGAAGGCGAGAGATATATCCCTCCCGCTACCAACTATCTGAAGGCTTATCTTCTTGACAATAAAGTTGCGATACCTCCTACCGGTAAGCAAAAAAGACCCCTTACCGGAGGCCTTATACCTGAGGAACTTTGGGATACTCCGAAGCAGATGATAATCGCTCCCCTATTCTTTACCGAGGAATTGTACGGATTTTTTATGTGCAATATGAGTGAGGAGCTTTTCTCTGAAGGAGAGTTCATAATAAACCAGCTTGGAGCGGCGGCGCGTATGCTCGATATCCTTAGAGAAAACGAGGAAAACCAGCAGCGGCTTGAAGATAACCTCTCTCTTGCAAATGAGATGAACGCCCAGCTTGATACTATGTCAAGATCGGATCCGCTTACGGGCCTTTTAAACAGAAGAGGCTTTACCGATGCGGCCAATGACTTCCTTATAAGATCTCAAAACGCAAGACAATCCTGTATCGTCGGATATGTGGATATGAATAACCTTAAAGTCGTTAATGACAGGTTTGGCCATGAAGAAGGAGATTTCTCCCTTAAGAGTATCGCTGCCGTTATGGCGAAGGTTTTAAGCGGAGGAAAATCCGTTGTCGGACGTATAGGCGGAGATGAATTTGCGTTTATCACCGTGGGTTATACCGCTGAAGCGGATGAAATCGAAGAGAAGGTTAAATCGAGCTTCATAGCTTTCAATAAATCCACGGATAAGGAGTACAACGTTACGGCTTCAATCGGAATGTATCCCATAAAAGGCGGTGAAGAGATAAGCCTTGAGGATGCCCTTTCTTACGCTGACGAAGCTTTGTATGTGGCTAAGCAGACAAAAGACAGAAATGTCTTAAAGAACGTCAATTCCCAAAACTGAAAAAATCTTTACATTATATAAATGAAAAAATGCTCTGCCAACAGGCAGAGCATTTTGCGTTTAACAATTGCGTTCAATTTTGAAAAGCGTCCCGGATCAAACAAGTTTATTGTAATAAGCTACAACTTTGTTGAATACCTTTTCATCGCAGCTCTGAAGAGCTTTGACGAGGGTAAAGAGCTCGGGATCTTCCTTTTTGGTGATCACGACTCTGTCGGGAGCGGGAGTTTTCTTTGCTCCGGTCAGATATTCGTAAGAAACACCGAACTTTTCAGCGATAAACTGTATAATCTGGTAAGAAGGCGTGCGCTCGCCGCGTTCGTATCTTCCGTATCCCATAGCGGACATGTTAAGAAGCTTAGCGGCTTCAGCTTTGTTTAAACCGAGCTTTTTTCTAGATGCTTCGAGTCTTTCAGGCATGAATTCCATAAGAGTACCTCCTTTATACTATTTAATTATAACCAACAATAAAAAATCTGTAACCATTGGATAGCGTAACACAGTTTACATATTTTTTCAAGTGTTTTATAATCATTAACTTGGAAACCGCGTATAAAAATGCATGATAAAAAAGGTCAAGAAAAATCGCATTTCTCGGAAGAAAACGATTTTATCCAAGGAAACTGCAATATTTTTTAAACATTTTTGTCTTGATAATTGATTTATTATATCATACATGCTAAAATTATTACGCTTATTTCTTGGAAAAGGTGGATTATTGTATACAATAACACAATTCCTTTCTCCGCAATCGTTCCCGCTATATAAAACGGGTAATATAGATTGAAAATATAATTAGGAGGAACCATTTATGAAAAAGTGGAACAAAGCACTTGCAGCTGTTCTTTCTCTTACTATGGTAGCCGGCATGATGGCAGGCTGCGCTAATAAGAACACTGATCAGCCTGCTGCCACTGACGATGGCAACAACACCGTAGTTTCTACGGACAACACCGAAGTTGCTGCAGCCGGAAAAGAGTATACTTACCATACTTATGCAACCGCCCTTGCAGACAACTGGAACCCTCACACCTGGGAAATGAACTCAGACGACGAGATGAGACGTTATTTTAAGACTCAGCTTGTTGATGCAACCGTAAAGGATTCTGAGGCAGGCGAGTACCAGCTCATTTTTGAAGCAGCTACCGCTGTTGATGACGTTACTGCTGAACACCAGGACGACCTTGACAAGTACGGATGTACTCTTCCTGAAGGAAAGACTTCCGCAGATATCACCGAGGGATATGTTTACGAGATTAAGCTCAATCCCGAATTATGCTGGGAAGATGGAACTCCCATCAATGCTGATACATTTATCTATTCAATGCAGCAGCTCCTTAACCCTGAGATGAAGAACTATCGTGCCAACAACTACTATGATGGCGATTATGCTGTAGCCGGCGGACGTAAGTACTTCTACTCAAAGACCGAAGGCTACTATGTAAGCTATGCAGACAAGTTTGATACTATCGAAGACGCAGTTGCTGCTGGAGATGTATTCATCGACTGCTGGGGACTTTGGGGAGCTGAAGGATATGTTGATGCTGACGGAAACGAAGTTCCTCAGTACATCAACATCAATGATGAAGTTGCATACAGCGCTGACGGTGCAGGAAACGACGAGTTTACCGGTAAGATGCTCTTCACCGATTATGCAGATTATCTTGATGCAAGCAATGTATACGTATGGACTGAGAACGAGGATCTTGATGTAAGCTTTGACGTAGTCGGATTCTACAAGGTTGACGATTACACTCTTCGTTATGTAGGTCAGGAAGCTACCGATTACAACCTTATGGTTATCGGACACATCGGAGATATCGACCTTGTTTATGAGCCTCTTTACGAGTCTCTCAAGGACACCACCGGTGAGCTTGTAACTACCAGCTACGGAACCTCAAAAGAGACTACAATGTCTTGGGGTGCTTACAAGCTTGAATCTTTCCAGGATGACAAGCAGGTTGTCCTTACACGTAACGAGAAGTGGTTCGGATGGGAAGAAGATGAGAACGGAAATCTTGTTTCTTACACCACTGTTGACGTTGACGGACAGAAGGTACAGCAGTACCAGACCACAAAGATCGTTATCGACGTTATGACCGATGATGCTGCTAAGCAGGCATTCCTTAAGGGAGATCTTGATATTTGGACTCCTTCAAGCGCTGACCTTACTACTTACTCACTTTCCGACAAGATGTACAAGGCTCCCGAGACCTACACCGAGAGACTTTTCTTCAACTGCGGATTAGACAACTTAAAGACTATGGACGCTTCTAAGGGCAACACCAACTCAGTTGTTCTTAGCAACGACAACTTCCGTAAGGCATTCTCACTCTGCATCGATCGTGCAGAATGGGTAGGAAAGACTGCCGGATTCCTTCCTGCATACGCTATCCTTAACAACCTTTACTACTATGATTTCTACAATGATCCTACCTCTAAGTACAGAGGAACCGACGCCGCTATGCAGGCTATCTGCAATGTTTACGGCGTAGAATACGGCGAAGGCAAGGCTTATGCTACTCTTGAGGAAGCATACGAATCCATCAACGGATACAACCTTACCGAAGCTAAGGAACTTATGGCTACTGCTTGCCAGGAGCTTGTTGATGCAGGACTTTACACTGCAGGCGAAGATATTCACATCCGTGTTGCCTGGATGAAAGGACCCCTTGATTCAGACGCAGAAGCTCAGGTAGCTCTTCTTCAGGACTACGTAAACGCTGCTCTTGACGGATCAGGATTTGGTAAGCTTACCCTCGAGGCTCTTGGAAACATTACAGACCGTTATGGTGATACCGCTAACGGTGAGTATGCAATCGGATACGGTGCATGGGGTGGAGCTGCTTTCTATCCTTTCACAATCTTCCAGGTATACTGTGATCCCGATTACACTCAGATTCACGAGGCAGGATGCTGGGATCCCAAGACCGAGACTCTTACCCTTAATGTAAAGGGCGAAGATGTTACTATGACTTGGCAGGAGTGGTCAGGATGCATGGCAGGAACCGGAAAGTTTGCTGCTGAAGATTTCGAGACCAAGCTTCAGATCCTTGCAGGTATCGAGGAAAATTACATCGAGAAGTACTACTGCATCCCTCTTGCAAGTATGACCACTTGCCAGATGATCTCTTACAAGGTTAACAACTATGCAGAAGAGTACAACCTTATGTATGGCTTCGGTGGTATTCGTCTTATGACTTACAACTACGACGATGCTGAGTGGGCAGAGTTCGTTGCTTCACAGAACGGAGCATTAAGCTACGAATAATAGCTTATACATATGAACGGTAATTAAAGCATGAAAATGCGTGGAGGGGCACGTTGCTGCCCCTCCAATTGCTGTGTTATTTACGGGAAACTGTTTTTTTCCTGGTGTCGCTGCCCAGCGGCATATGGAAAAGCATAGTTTTATGTTTTAAAACTTTACTAAAATACACGTACGGAGGAGTTTTTCCAATGCGAATGTTTAAATACGTGCTGAAGCGTATTGCGCTAATGTTTTTTGTTCTTTTTGTTATTACCACAATCTGCTTTATCCTGATCAGGATATTACCCAGAGATTTGCCTCTTGAGAATTCTCAGAAAGAGGTTATCCTTGCCAGATGGGAGGCTCTCGGATACAATAAGCCGCTTCTCGTCCAGTACGGAATTTATTGGAAAAACATCATAACAAAATGGGACTTTGGTACAAGCTGGTATATTTCATACCGTAAGCCCGCCTGGGATCTCCTTGTAAGCAGACTTACCCCTACCGTACTTATAAACGTGTATTCCCTTCTTTTCTCAATTCCTTTGGGACTTGCACTGGGCGTATACGCTGCTATTAAGAAAAACAAGTGGCAGGACAACGTTATTTCAACGCTGGTTATCGTCTTCATTTCCGTACCCAGTTATGTATACGCGTTCCTTGTTCAGTATCTGTTTTTCTTTAAGCTCGGCTGGCTGCCTTTGCAGCTCCACTCCCTTGCCGATGCCGGAAACAGCTATTTTACATGGAAGATGTTCCACTCTATGATCGGCCCCATCATCGCAATGAGCTTCGGCGAAATTGCAGGTCTGTGCCGTTTCTCAAGAGCGGAGCTTACCGAGACGCTTACTTCGGATTATATGCTTCTTGCGAGAACAAAAGGTCTTACAAGAGCTCAGGCGACCGCAAGACATGCCTTTAAAAATGCCATGGTGCCCGTACTTCCTTCTATCATCGGAAGTTTCCTCGCGATTATGAGCGGATCTATGATTATCGAGCAGATTTTCTCTGTTCCCGGTGTAGGTCCTCTTTATCTTCGTTCGATTGCTACCCTTGACTATGATGTGTTTATGCTTGACTGCCTGTTCTACACATTCATCGGTCTTGTCGGCGGAATCGTGATAGACCTTAGTTATGGATTTATCGATCCTAGAATCAGAATGGGAGAGAAGTAATATGAGCACCGAAAACATCAAAGATATTAAAATAGATCCGAGCAAGTTTAGCTTCGTAAATGAAGCTGATAAGCTCCATGATAAGAAATTTGAAGATAAACCCATTGGTTACTTTAAGGATGCGTGGATCCGCTTCCGCAAGAGTAAAGCCTCCGTAGTTGCCGCTATAATCATCCTTGCTGTCATCGCTTTTTCCATAATCGCACCTTTCTGCATAAAAAGCCATGACCAGTCCTTTATGGTAACTACCTACGCAAAGAATTCGCCCAGAATTGTTGTTCTCAGAAATCTTGGATTTAAGACCGGATATACATCTCGTGATTTCTCCGACAGAAGCCTTATGAAGGCTCTTGCAATCGGAGTTGGAGCTGAAGAGTACAAGGGACAGGATGTAAGCTTTGCCGACGCAATGGACAGCGAGTATATGCCTATTCTTGAGATCAAGAAGATCACTCAGTCTGTCGGCCCTGACAAAAAGCCTATCAATACATATACTGCCGATATCGAGACATATCTTGAGGTGGGATTCCTTTACAAGAGCATTGAACAGCAGGAACTTGAGAGCATCCTTGCATGGGAACAGGAAACCGGCAAGAAGATCCTCTATCCGCTTGTTGAAAACAATGAATACAATATGGACCCTACCGACGGAAACTGCTGGTACAAATCAGACGCTAAAGGAAATCCTCTTAAGGAAAAAGGTGACAAGGTTACTAAGATCAAGGAATACGATCCTTCCCTTATCCTTGCCGACAACTATAAGAGAGACAGAGACGGCAACCCTGTTTATTATGAGTATACCGGTGGTGGAAGCGTAGACACGGCACAGTACAAGATCCGTGTTCTTTATATAAATTATTACGAGTACCTCTACGGTGCAGAGCCCAACTATGTATTTGGTACCGATGCACAGGGACGTGACCTTATGCTCCGTCTTGCAGGTGGTATTCGATTGAGCCTTCTTATCGCAATAGTTGTATCTGTTGTAAACTTTATTATTGGTGCATTCTACGGTTCAACCGAAGGTTATTACGGTGGAGTGATTGACCTTATTATGGAGCGTATATCTGATATTCTCTCCAATGTACCTTTCATAGTAGTTGCTACACTTTTCCAGATTCACCTTGCAAAGAAGGTGGGACCTATTCCGTGCCTTCTCTTTGCGTACTTTACAACGGGATGGATCGGAACCGCTTACCGCGTACGTACACAGTTCTACCGCTTTAAGAACCAGGAATATGTTATGGCAGCAAGAACCCTTGGCGCCAAGGATAAGAGAATTATCTGGAAGCACATCTTCCCGAACTCTCTTGGTACCATTATTACATCCGCTGCTCTTACAATCCCTTCGGTAATCAACTCTGAGTCAATGCTCAGTTACCTCGGAATTGTTAAGCTTGGTTCAGCCGCAAGAACATCACTTGGTACGCTCCTTTCCGACGCTGCAGCCATTTGGACAAACTACCCTCACCTTTTGTTCTTCCCTGCGGTTACACTTTCTCTTTTAATGATCTGTTTTAACCTTTTCGGTAACGGACTCAGAGATGCATTTAACCCTGCTCTTCGCGGTGTGGATGAATAAAGGCTGGAGAAAACAAAATGGATAAGATATTAGAAGTAAAAAATTTAAAAATATCATTTAGAACCAACGCCGGAATAGTAAGAGCGGTTCGCGATATTTCCTTTGATCTTGAAAAAGGAAAAACTCTTGCTATCGTAGGAGAATCCGGCTCCGGTAAGTCCGTTACCAGTAAGGCAATCCTCGGTATCCTTGCGGGTAACTCCATCGTAGAGGGCGGTGAGATCCTCTATGACGGTATGGATCTTTTGAAGATAGATGAAAGCGAGATGCATAAAGTCCGCGGAGACAAGATCTCTATGATCTTCCAGGACCCTCTTTCGTCTCTTAACCCTATCGTTAAGATCGGTCGCCAGATTACAGAGGCTACCCTTCTTAAAAACAAAGCAAACAGAAAAGAGGCACGTAAGCAGTTTAACAGCGTTCTTGCTCTACTACGCCAGGCGATGATTGAATCCGGCGCTGCAAGCGAAGAAAAGGCAAAAGAGATGTGTGGAACTTTCGATACATTTTGTATCAAAGCTAACAAATTTGAGCACCTCTATAATGTGGACGAGGAAGTTTGCGAGGACTGCACAGCGCATCTTAAGGATCTTCTTTTTAAAGCAGAGAAGAACCAGAAGCAGAACGTTAAATATATTGCCGGGGATGTAGTTGCAAAGGCCAATAAATTCAAGAGTGAATTCTTTGTACATGAATACAGAGACCGTCTTCAGGCGGCATCAAAGAAGGTGAAAGACCTTCTTCCCGAGTACAAGCCCACTGCCGAGGACAATCATTTAAGCGAGAATCTCGATAGGGCAATTCGTGAATTGACAGCTATTCTTGAGGAGATGTGCGGACAGGTAAAGCCCAACTTCTTCAGAATCGGATTCTATTCACTGAAGAACCCTAACGAGGATATCTACAAGGTGGATACAGAAGCCCTTAACGAAAAGGCTCTCAAGTTCCTTGATGAGAACTTTATGCTTGAGTTTCTCGGTTACTGTGAGAAGGCTCTTAAGTACAGTTCAGAGAAGTACCTTTCAAAGAAGCGCGAGGCAGTTAGGGTATTAAAAGAGCAGCTTCCGTATTTTGAAGGAAAGATTTTCGAGAAAGAGAGCAAAGATCGCGTTAAAGTTATGGTTAAGGCTGTTCTTGAAAGTATCGATCCTCTCGAGATTAAGAAGGACAACCGCGCGTACACTTTTGATACCAGTATCAATGATGCGGTAGAGCGTTACTTCAGATTTGAAAAGCAGAATCCCAAGGAACAGGCTCGATTTGATAAGCAGACCGCAAAGGTCGAGAAATTAAAGGCCAAAGGAAGAAAGATTGATTGGAAGGTTGTTCCCGCAAACATCGTTGATCTAGATCTCCTTAAGAAAAATATCTGTAACGTTATCTCGGGACTTATTGACAAGTACGAAGAGTTTGATAAGAATTTTGAAAGCATTGATTTCTCCCAGCGTAAGGTCGAGATTGTAGATTTCTTCAAGGATCGTGCATCTAAGGTTGTATATAAGATTACAAGATCCATGGCAAAAGAAAACGCAATCAAGCTAATGGAGGAAGTTGGAATTTCCGAGCCTCGTATGAGATACAACCAGTATCCTTTCGAGTTCTCCGGAGGTATGAGACAGAGAATCGTAATTGCCATTGCTCTTACTGCAGATCCTGAGATTCTTATCTGCGACGAGCCCACAACTGCTCTTGATGTTACAATTCAGGCGCAGATTCTTGAACTTATCAATGAGCTTAAGGCAAAGAGAAATCTTTCGATTATCTTTATTACACATGACCTCGGCGTAGTTGCCAATATGGCAGATGATATCGCCGTTATGTATGCAGGTAAGATTGTTGAACAGGGTTCGGCAAGCGACATATTCTATGATCCCAGACATCCTTACACCTGGGCGCTTCTTTCGTCTATGCCGGATCTTGATACAAAGGAGAAGCTCGAGTCCATACCCGGTACTCCTCCTAATATGATCTATCCTCCTGTTGGAGACGCTTTTGCTGATCGTAACAAATATGCGATGCAGATTGATTACGAGATGCAGCCTCCTATGTTTGAGATTTCCGAGACACACAGGGCAGCTACATGGCTTCTCCATCCCGATGCTCCCAAGCTCGAAACTCCGCAGATCATCCGTGATCGTATCGCACGTATGAAGGCCAAGAATAACAACGGAGGTGAGAACAATGCCTGAAGTTAAGCACGGTGAGGAACTGCTCCGCGTTGAGAATCTCTGCCAGTATTTCGGCAGAACCAAGGCAGTGGATGACGTTAGTTTCTCTGTATATAAAGGTGAGGTGTTCGGACTTGTAGGTGAGTCCGGATGCGGAAAGACCACAACGGGTCGTTCAATCATAAAGATATACGACATTACATCCGGTAATATTTTCCTTGAAGGAAAGCGTGTAGCCGCCGGTGTTATGTCATACAAGAAAGCTATTGCCGAGGCAAAACAGAAGTTAAAGACTGCAAAGACAGATGCTGAGAAGGCAGAGCTCAAAAAGGAAATAGCAAGAAATCGCGAAGAGATAAAGAGTGCGCTTGCTGTTCAAAAGAAGGAAAAGGTAGTAGATAAGGTTCAGATGATATTCCAGGATCCTATCGCTTCCCTTGACCCTCGTATGACTGTACGTGAGATTATCGCCGAAGGACTAATCATCAAAGGCGAGAAAGATAACAAGGTTATTGACGAGAAAGTATTTGAGGCTCTTGAGAAAGTAGGACTTGTCCGTGAGCACGCAGGACGTTATCCTCATGAATTTTCCGGCGGACAGAGACAGAGAATCGGTATCGCAAGAAGCGTTATTATGCATCCTGAGATGATTATCGCCGATGAGCCTGTATCGGCTCTTGACGTTTCGATTCAGGCGCAAGTTATCAACCTTCTTAATGACCTCAGAAGAGAATACGGAATTACGATCATGTTTATCGCTCATGATCTTTCCGTTGTTAAGTATTTCTCCGATCGTATCGGCGTTATGTATTACGGAAAGCTTGTAGAGCTTGCATCTTCAGATGAGCTTTTTGCTCATCCTCTGCATCCTTACACAAAGTCGCTTCTTTCCGCAATACCTCTTCCCGATCCTGACACCGAGAAGAACCGTAAGCGTATAGTTTACGACAAACTCAAGGATCATGATTACAGCAAGCAGGGTCCTACAATGCGTGAGGTCGTTCCCGGACACTTTGTATATTGCAATGACGAAGAAGAAGAGCGATATAAAAAGATCTGTGCTGAGACCTGATGCATCGGATCAGATAGAAAGGCAACCAATTAGTGAAGTCTTCTTTAATCAGAAACCTTATAAGTTACGGAGTATCGATCCTATCCGGAGGCGGAATAGTGTATCTTTACATTTCGCTTCGTGAATTTCCTGCGGAATCAGCTGCAGAGAATTATCGCATGCTTGCCGACGCCTTTACGATTCCGGGCCTTTTGTTTATTATGTTCGGAGCGCTTCTTTGGGCAGCGGGCAAGGGGGCCCTTGACGGAATAGGATATGCCCTCGGTTACGCTTTGAGGGGGCTTCTTCCGGGAGGAAGATTCATTAAGGAAGGCACCTTTGCCGAATACCTTGAGGAAAAGAAGGCGAAAAGAAAAAAAGCAGTAGCTTATTCCTTCCTGTTTTTTACGGGAATCGCTTTTTTGATCGTGTCCGGAGTTTTTATCTACCTTTTTTACAAGAATGGATAAAAGCATAACAGAATACATGTAACTGATCGTGGTTTATGGATTATGTCCATAGACCACGTTTTTATTTATGCAACATATACAAAACGAAAGCCTAATTATATTAATTTATAGTCAAAAAGTAAAATAAATGCTAAATAAGGTAAAAGATTTCTATTCTATTCCCACTGAAAAAAAACTATATTTATTTTAGTAAATAGTGAAAAAGAGGCGCTATATATGAAGATTAAAAGTATCTTGTTAACTATTTCTTTAATATTATCCGCTCTGCTGATTACCGGATGCGGCAAAAAAGGCGAGAGCTGGGCTTATGACTATGAACCCGAAACCGAGGTCCTTGCTCTTTACGAAGACGGGACTGCCAAGTATAAGGGTGAAAAATATACATATACAGAAGACAATACCTATATTCGTTTAAAGAATAACTCGAGAAATATTGATATCCGATACGAAAAAGACGGAGACAGCTTTGTAATATACGAGAAGTCAACCTATAAACAGCCCGGAAAGCAGGAAGATGGGCTGGGAGGAATCTGGGTGGCTGACAATGGTTGGAGCTTCGCCTTCGGAGAGGACGGAAAGTTCAGCGAGGAAAACATCTTTTTCGGACACTACTCGGTGGATGAAAAAACTTCTTGTATCAAGCTTATGTACGATGACCCGATTCCGGATATTCATATGTACTTTGAACTAAACGGCGATGAGCTAACTATTGAGTATCCCTGGCCCCTTGTGGGGACAGTCAAATCATCCAAAAAAGGATGAGTAAATCTGAAATCTAAAAGCTGCTAGCGCTTTTATGGATTTATAGTAACTGTATTTTAAAAGACAAAGGAGAGGCTTAATTATGAAAATGAAGCGTTTATTTGGAGGCGCTTTGGCCGGAATTATGGCCATCGCGATGGTTGGCTGTGGCAAACCCGCTGCTAATAACGGCGGCGCAGCTAGCGGAGAGAAGATTTCTCTGAACATGTGGTGTATCGCTACTGAGAGTGACTCAAACCGCAAGTCCTATGAGAAGGCAATCGCTGATATGCAGGCAAAATATCCTGATATCAACTTCACATGGGAAGCATTTGAGAACCAGTCTTACAAGACAAAGATCAAAGCAGCAGTTTCTGCAAATGAGATGCCTGACATCTTCTTTACCTGGTCATGTGCATTCCTCGGAGATTTCGTAGATGCAGGAAAAGTTTACTGCCTTGATGAGGTTTATGAGAAGTATAAGGATGAACTTCCTGAGAAGATGCTTGCCAATACAACATACAACGGAAAGCATTACGGCGTTCCTACAACAATGAACATCGTTGGTCTTTTCGCTAATATGGATCTCCTTGGACAGGTAGGATATACCGAGATCCCCGGAACCTACGACGAGTTCATCGAGTGCTGCGACAAGCTTAAGGAAGCAGGAATCATTCCTTTCGGATGTGCAGGAAAAGAGACATGGTGTGTTACCGAGTATCTTGAATCTGTAATCGAGAAGAGCGCAGGTGCTGACACTCTTAACGCAATCTTTGCAGGCGAAGCTACCTGGAATAACCAGGACGTTGCAGATGCAGTTGATACCTTCCAGAGCCTTGTAAACAATGGTTACTTCGATCCTTCAGGTGTTGGACTTACCAACGATGAAGTTAAGAACAACTTCATGGCAGGCAAGTATGCGTTCTACATGAACGGAACTTGGAACTGCGCAGACTTTGCTGCAAACGAAGAGTTCTTCCCTAAGGTAAAGGTTGGAGAGTTCCCCGTTATCAACGCTGACAAGTCAAAGCTTGGACAGCTTATCGGCGGACCTTCAGATACCCTTGCTGTAGCAGCATCTTCACCCAACGCAGCAGCAGCTGCTGACTATGCTATGGAGCTCGGAAAGCTTATCTGCCACTACGGATATCTTGACGGATGCGGACTTCCCGCATGGACTCCTTACGGAGATACAAGCTCTGTAAACGGACTTACCCAGTCTGTAGCAAAGATCGTAGCTGATTCCGATACAATGGTACTCTTCGGAGATACCGCTATGGCTGCTGACTCAGCTGCAACTTATCTTTCATACGTAGATCAGGTATATGGATGCCTCCTTGACGGAGATCAGTTCATTGCCGGTCTTGCAAATGATATTAAGTAAGCAAAATCATTAATAAAAACCACCTTTTGGGGTCCTTCCTGAGCTTCCCTCGGGGAAAAGGAGGGACCCCTCTTCTTAGATATCACGGCTTATAAATTTTTTTGAGAGGCTATTTCTATGAAAAAGTTTAAAAAAGGCTTCGCAATTGTTGTCTTTTTGTTACCCGGTTTATTCTTGTTTATAAGTATACTTATCGCGCCGATAGCCGTTTCCCTTTTCAGAAGCCTGTACGATTGGAACGGTTTTTCGGAAGGAACATTTATCGGATTTCAAAACTATGTTGAACTGTTCACCAACGGTTCTATTAAATTCATGACATCTCTGAAAAACTCTCTTATTCTGGCTGCTTTTTCAGTATTCGTTCAGCTGCCGTTAGCTCTTTTTCTTGCACTGCTTCTTGGAAGAAAGATTGGGGGCGACAGAGTTTTTCTTTCGATATATTTTATGCCCGTACTTATTTCCACGGTAGTAATCGGTCAGCTTTGGCTCAAGATTTATAACCCTGATTATGGCGTATTAAACAGATTCCTTGATCTTGTACATCTCGGACAATTCAAACATGTCTGGGTCGGCGAAGTTGGCACTGCTCTCGGAAGTGTCATCGTACCAACAATCTGGCAGTACGTTGGTTATCATATGCTTCTTATGTACGCGGGGGTTAAGGGCGTATCGACGGATTTAAGGGAGGCTGCAATGCTTGACGGTGCCTCTAAATGGCAGGTAGACCGTTACATTGTTATTCCAGTTATAAAGCCTATCATCAAAGTAAGTGTAATTTTTGCGGTAACCGGTTCACTTAAAACATACGACCTTGTACGCATCCTCACAGAAGGCGGACCGTACCAGAGTACAGAAGTTCCCAGTACCCTCCTTGAAAATATGTTGTTTATCAGAAACCGCTATGGAATGGGAAGTACGATCTCGGTTATGCTGATAGCTCTATGCTTTGCATTTGCATTGCTTATCAGCGCAGCATTTAAGGAAAGGGAGTATTGATATGGAAAGTGTAACAGATAAAGGACCAAAGCCTGTCGCAAAGGTTTTTACATATATTTTTCTCGGTTTTTGGGCGTTTGTTAATATTTTTCCGATCTATTTCATGTTTACGTTTTCGCTGAAAAACAACGATGAAATCTTCGGAAGCAATGTGATCGGCCTTCCTAAGCAGTGGATATGGTCCAACTACGCGGCTGCAATGAAGACCGGAAATATGTGGCTTTACTTTTTAAACAGTATAATCGTTACCGTTGCCGCTATATTTATCTCAACTATGGCCGCAATGATGGCAACCTACGCAATAAACAGAATCAGGTGGAAGTTTAGCAAGCTCACCAATGCCTTCTTTATGCTGGGACTTACGATCCCGCTTCAGGCATCCATCGTTCCGGTTTACGTTGTGCTTTCGAATATCCATTGGTTAAATAAGTATACAACGCTGATAATACCATACGCAGCCTTCTCGCTGTCTATGGCAATCCTGATAAGCAGCGGATTTATGGTTGATATTCCTTCCGCTTTGGACGAGGCGGCAAAGATTGATGGATGCGGATATTTTGGAACGTTTTTCAAGATCATTCTGCCCTTAATGAAGCCTGCTGTATCGACCGTAGGAATCTACTCTTTCCTTCAGTGCTGGAATGAATTTATGTTCGCAAACGTATTTATATCGGACTCTGTCCACAGGACTCTGCCCGTCGGAATAAAGGCTCTTTCAGGCCAGCATACGACGAACTGGGGACCTATCGGAGCGGCGCTTGTTATAGCAACCTTCCCGACACTTATCGCATACATCTTCCTCAGCAGAAAAATCCAGGCAAGTTTCATCGCCGGAGCTGTTAAAGGATGATTGTTTGATATAATTTGAGAAATCAGTGCATTTTTTGAGTAGATATTTGCACCCCACAGGAAGTATTATAATAAAAGGAAAAGGCTTTTCTGTGGGGTGAAAATGTTATTGAGAAAGATAACTTTTTTCAAAAGAAGATCGAAAGAATCCCTGTCCGGCAGCCTTAAAAGGGTGATTCTCGGAACCGTCCTTGTGGTTATCGTTTCATTCATAATCTCGACCTATGTGATTACGAAAAACGAACGCAAGGATTTTAGCATGCGTGAATCTGACAATGTTATCAAGACGTTGTCTAACAATATCTCATCTGATATAGATAAATACAAATCCCTTTCCAGACTCATTATGACTGAGCCAAAGACGATAAAGTTTTTGCGAAGCGAAGCTGATTATATAGATATCGGTATGATCAATGACGCCAGATACGCGATCATGGATATCCTCAACGTTACTGAGGGTATCGATTCAGTGATGATCTTAAGAGATGATATGATCATGGTTACGACCAACCGCTTCTCATACAGGTACGACTACGAGCTGATGAATTCCGACACCTGGAAAACAAACATCTACGCAGGCCTCGGTAAAGTGGTGGTATCCCTTAACAGCTTTAAGGTCGCCGCTAAAAATGACGGAAGTCAGATGGTAACCATCGGAAGAGCTATATACGATATCGATTCCCAGAAAAGAACCGGTCTGCTCCTTATGAATATTTCGCCGAGAGTATTTGAGAATCTGCTTGTAAGCCTCGGATACGACGATATCTGTATTATGGGAACCGACGGAACTTTTCTCGCGGGAAATAAAGAAATATCAAGGTATTACAAGCTAAATCAAAATGTTTTGCCCATAAAGCATAAAAACGTCAGAAAAGGCGGCAGGAATATGCTTCTGACCTCGGGAAAGGTGGAGGATCTGCCGATCGTTATCCTGAAACTTTCCCCCTATGATTCTGCCAGCATGCCTTCGAGGATGATAATAATCCTCTTGCTGCTTCTTGTGATTTTCATAGGTCTTGCAATCTATATCGCTATGTTTATAAGGAGTAATATTACGGAGCCGATCATGGCCCTTTCCGCTTCGATGGATGAAAACAGACGCTCCGGAGATCTTCATAAAATAGATGTTTCAGTTCCGAATACAGAGCTCGATATTCTGGAAAATGATTACAACAGTATGATCGACCACGTAAACGAGCTGATAGATAAGCTGATGGAGAAAGAGAAAAACCTTCAGAAGGCTGAGATGAGGGTTTTACAGGAGCAGATAAAACCGCACTTTTTGTATAACTCTATAGACACCATTGGTTATATGGCGCTTGATGCCGGGGCTGAAAACGTTCACGGCGCTTTGGAAACCCTGGGAAGCTTTTACCGTAATTTCTTAAGCAAGGGAGAAAAGGAAATTCCTTTAAAGAGAGAGGTCTGGATCGTAAAAGACTATCTGTCGATACAGAAACTAAGATACGGTGATATTCTTGATGATGAGTACGACATCGCGGAGGAGACTAAGGAGCTGATCGTGCCGAAACTGATCCTGCAGCCTCTTGTTGAAAACTGCATTTACCACGGAATCCGTCCTAAGGGTGAAAAGGGGATCATAAAGGTTTCGTCAAGACTGGAGGACGGAAAGCTACATATCGCGGTCAGAGATACCGGAATCGGTATGAGCGAGGAACAGATCGAGAAGATACTGACCTCAAAGAAAAAGGAGGCGGAGGAGCTTGACTCCGAAAGCTTCGGACTTTGGGGAACGATCGAAAGAGTAAGATATTATACAGGTAAAGAGGATATAGTTAATATAAAGAGTGAGGTCGGGGAATATACTGAGATAGAGTTTATTATCTGAGTTTTTGCCGAAAGAAGTGGCGAAAGGGGTAAGACAGATGGACGGTAAGTACAGGGTAATGCTAATTGATGACGAAGAATCGGCAAGGAAGCTTATGAAAGCCGCCATATCATGGGAGAGCCTGGGGATGGAGGTCGTAGGCGAAGCTGCCAGCGGTATCGAGGCGATAAACGTTATCGACGATATTAAGCCGGATATCGCTTTCGTAGACATTTCCATGCCCTTTATGGACGGAATCGAGTTTACGAAGATAGCGACGGAGAGATACCCGAATCTGATCATCATAATCATGACTGCGATCGATCAGTTTGAGTACGCGAGGAAGTGCGTCAGCCTGCCGGTTTTCGAATATATGTTAAAACCATTGGTTAGAGGCGAAGTGACAAAGGTTCTAGAAAGAGCGAAGGAAAAACTGGCCGTTACAAAGAACAATTGGGACGATCAAAATGAGGATGCGATTTTGGATGCGCCGGATGAGTCCAATCCTACGGAGCTTATAAAGAAGTATGTTAAGGAAAATTTCGCAGACCCCAAATTAAATCTCTCTTTTATAGCGCAGCACTTCGGCTTTAGCTCAAGTTATCTTTCGAGAAAGTTTAAATCCGACAGCGGAAAGAATTTTGTTGAATATCTTACGGAGATCCGTATGGAAAAAGCCGTTAAATACGCGGAAAAGGGTTACAAAATGTATCAGACTGCGGCAGAGGTCGGAATCCCGGATCCCAACTATTTTTCAAGATGTTTTAAAAAGTACACGGGGAAAAAGTACACTGAATATATGATGCCTTAGGGAAATAACACAGAAAATACGAGGCCTTAGGGCAAAAGGAGTACAATGAATTTAAAGACAGCATATGAGCCTTATTTTAAAGTAGGCGCAGCGATATCAAGATGGAATCTGCATACAGCGGCGCACAGAAAGCTGCTTCTTGCGCAGTTTAATTCCTTTACATGCGAAAATGATATGAAACCGATGTACTATCTTGACAAGGATGCGAACAAGGCAGATCCCGAGAAGTACAATCTTTCGCCTGCCCTTACTTTTGAGAGCGCGATTCCCTATCTTGATTTTGCAAAAGAAAACGGTATTGCTATGAGGGGGCATACCCTTGTTTGGCACAATCAGACACCGAAGTGGTTCTTTTGTGAAAACTACAATGAAATGTTCCCTATGGCGGACAGAGAAACTATCCTTGCGAGACTTGAGAATTACATCAAAGGGGTACTAGAATTTGTGCAGACAAATTATCCCGGAGTTATATACGCCTGGGATGTTGTAAATGAGATCGTTGACGAAGGGGATTTCAGAAAATCAATCTGGTTTAAGAGCGTAGGAAAAGACTTTTTTATCAAGGCTTTCGAATACGCAAGAAAGTATGCTGCGCAGGGGGTGGATCTTTTTTACAATGACTACGAGAGCGCAGAGCCCTGGAAGAGGGATTTTATTATAGAGAATGTCTTAAAGCCTTTAAAGGAAAAGGGTCTTGTAGACGGTATGGGTATGCAGTCCCATCTTTTGATGGATCATCCTGATTTTGAGGATGCGAAGACTGCTCTTGAAATGTACGGAGCTTTGGGACTTAAGATCAATATCACGGAGCTTGATATGCATAACGCGGACCCTTCCGATGAATCCATGCATGAGCTTGCTATTCGGTATAAAAAGTTTTTTGAGATTTTTCTGGAAGCCAAAAAGTCCGGTAAAGCTAATATCACCTGCGTAACCTTCTGGAATCTTCTCGATGAAAACAGCTGGCTTACGGGATTTAGAAGAGAGACAAGCTATCCCCTTCTCTTTAAGGGAAAGTGCGAAGCCAAGGAGGCTTACTACGCTGTACTTGAAGCTGCTGTTCCCAAGGAGAAAATTGATAAGTGGGAGCCGGATTATCCTGAGGAAGATTATCTTTTAAAGGGGATGCCGGAGAGCGATAAAGTGATGTTCAGAAAAAATATCTGGGAGGAGGGAGAGTATGATTATGCCGCTTCCTACGGATTTACTCCCGGAGTATTTGCTTATCTTCATAAAGATGCTGACAAGAGAGACTGCATGCTGGTTGTTCCCGGTGGCGGATATTGCATGTGCTGTTCCCATGAAGGCGAACTCCCTGCTCTTGAGTTTTTCAAGAGGGGGATGAATGTATTCGTGCTTTGCTATACCACGGATATTACGATGAGTGTGCCTCTTAAGAAGCAGCCCCTTTTTGATATCTCGAGAGCGGTTAGATTTATCAGAAAGTATGCGGATGAGAGCGGGGTAACCATTGGCAAGCTGCTTGTCTGCGGATTTTCTGCGGGGGCGCATGTCTGCGGAAGCCTTGCGGTGCACTTTGACGATATAGAAGATAAAAATCCAGAGTATGGAAAATATTCAAACCGTCCCGACGGCGTAATCCTTTCCTACCCGGTAATAACCATCGGTGAGTATACGCACAAGGATTCCGTAAGGGCGCTTTTGGGAGAAAGTCCTTCCGAGGAGGAGCTTGAGTACTTTTCTCTTGAAAAGCAGGTTAAGGAAAACACCCCGCCCTGCTTTATCTGGCAGACGCAGGAAGATGGGCTTGTGCCTGTTGAAAACAGCTATCTTTTTGCCATGGCCCTTCGAGAAAAAAAGGTCCCCTTTGCGCATTACGTATTCCCCGCCGGATTCCACGGCCTTACTATAGCGAATGACACATACTTCAGCGGCTGGTCCGGAGGCGAGTACTCGATGGAGCAGACTTATCGCGCAGTATTTTCCGTTAAAGACGGAAAAGGAGTTAATGTGTCCGATAAGCGTAAGGAAGAGCTTATGGAGCAGTTCTTCGGCGGAAACGAACAGCCCGCCGGCGGCATCGATATGAGCCTTAAGGCTGACGTAGGCCTCTGGAGCGACCTCGCCGCCGCCTGGATACAGCGCCTGTAGGCGCCCGGGCGATGCCACCCCAAAATGACACAGGGGGACGGGGCTGGGGGTTCATTTTTGCATGCGCCGATAGCGAAAAGCCTGAAGTTCATGCCGCCGTGGTTTGCAGTAGGCATGCGGATAGCAGAGAATCCCACCCTCGCATGCTGGGGGATTTGAGTACAGGCATGCGAATAGCAGAGAATCCTATCCTCGCATGCTGGGGGATTTGAGTACAGGCATGTGAATAGCAGAAAAATCTCACCCTGCATGTTTGCGACAATTAGGGGCTGCGTGCGGATCGGACCAAAACGCAAATCCGCATGCCGGTATGGCTATCGGGCGGCATGTGGAAATAAAGTTTGTGGAGCTCCGCATGCTCGAGGGATACTGAAAAAGCATGCGGAAACAATAGTTTAGAAAGATTTTAGATTTTTTTCGCCACTATGTACTTGTTTTTTCTTAGATTGTGCATTATATTCGTTTAGTGTCTTAGGATTTTTCACAAGTCGCTTCGACTAAGAGATTCCTTAATAGTAAAAATTTATCAGGTGGGGGAAAATAAATGAACAATAAGTCTAATAGTATATCCGGCAGTATAGGTGATCATAAGGCAGGTAATGAAGTTTGCCGTAAACTTCAGGCGGAACTAAACGAATGCTGTAATATGATCGAAAAAGCAGAAAAAAGAATTGCAAGAAACGCTGAGTATAGAGGGATCAAGGTATTTTGCCATAAAAGAAAAAATAGTTACCAATACTACCTTCAAAATCCGGACAATAAAAGAAAATATATAAGGAAATCCGAATATGAAACGGTTCAAAAAGTACTCCAGCTCGGTTATGATGAAGAAGTATTAAAAGCCTTGCATGATAAAAAACTTGTTTTGGAAAGATTTCTGGCAAAGTATAAGCCATTTTCATTGGAGACTTTGTATACCGGCTTATCGGATGGGCGCAAAGCTATGATTAAGACAATATATCCAACGGATACTGAGTTTATAAACGATTGGTATAAAGACTTTGTGGAGGATGATAATCCTTACCCAAAGGAGACTTCGTATAGAACTGATAGGGGAGAAAGCGTTAGATCCAAGTCGGAGAAGATTATAGCTGATATCCTTTATAAATACGGAATTCCTTATGTTTACGAACCGAAGCTCAGATTAAATAATGGGAAAAATTTGTTTCCTGATTTCGCTTTATTGGATTTGAAGGCTAGAAAGACAATATATTGGGAGCATTTCGGATTAGCAAGTGATGGGGAGTATGCATCTAAGGCGATGACAAAACTTGGAGTATACGAAAATGAGGGGTTTGTTGTTGGCAGAGATTTATTATTTTCCGTAGAATCGTCGGAGACACCGCTTAATATCAAAGTAATTGAACGAAAAGTTAGGGCGATACTTTGAAATATCTTCGGGTCTATGTTAAATCTCACATGTTTCTGATATAATTGAGTCGTGACTTGATTACAAAGAAGATCAAGACAGTCTGAAGGAACAATCAGTTAAAAAGTAAAGAGTGATTGATCCCTTTGATCAGTATGAACAAGAAAGAAACGAAGTAGAAAATGACCTGTGCTGGAAATTATAGAAATGCGAATGTTTTAGTGGGGGGGGTAGAGCCTACGAGGTAGGTTTTGCTTTCGTACAATTCTTTAAAAGATTGTAATTTGGATTCTTAACTCAGTATATTAGTTACTATAGTAACTAATATACTGAGTTAAGAATCTTTTTGTTTTATTAAAAAATAAAAAAATCCAAAAAGGAGCCAACATGAGAAAGTTTTACGGCAAATTAATAACATTTACATTAATATCGGCAATGGTACTCGGACTTGCGGGTTGTACTGAAAAGGAAGTATCTTCTTCTGAACCTACTGTTTCCGAGACAGTGGTAGCAAGCACATCAGAAACATCTGTAAGTACCGAAACTTCTGTTTCTTCTTCCGAGATTCCGGAAATTCTTCCCGAAACAGATACATCTGAAAACGATAAAGAGGAAAAAGCAGAAAGCGATGTAGTTGCTTCTGAAAACGAAAATCCTCTTGACGAAATAAAAGAAGAAGATGATAAGAAGTTCTATTCCGGAACTCTTACCGAAATGGACAAAAAGTTCTATGTAATCAAAGAGGTTAATGCAAAAACTCTTCCCGGACAGACCGGAGAAGTTGTAAGAACTCTTCCTGTAGGAACTGAAGTCCATGTAGTAGGAAAAGATGTAGATACCGGTTGGTATTGTCTTGAAGATGGAACATTTGTTTCAAGTTCATCTACCTACTTAAGCACTACAAAGCCTAAAGAACAGAAGCAGGAAGCATCTACTTCTACATCGACCGGAAATCAGTCCGGCTCAAGTAATAGCAGTTCTGCAAGTACAGGTAATAGTAGTTCTTCAGCATCTACTTCTACTGAAGCTCAGAATTCTACTCCTGCTCCTACCCCTGAACCTATTCCTCAGGTATGTCAGCACACAAGTACCGAAGAAAGAGTTTATGGTAATACAGGTAGAGAAGTAGGTGGTGGATGTGGACAGAGTGGTACTATCTACCATACATTCTGTAAGAATTGTGGTGCAGACCTCGGTAACGAAAGAACCGAATGGGGTGCAATCAATCATGCAGAACATAGTGAAGTAATAATTGATGACTATGGCGAATGTGGTGGTTCAGGAACTTCTCATGTTCATCATTATTGTGGTTGTGGAGCAATCAATTATGATGATGCCCCTGTAACATCACCTAATCCTCATAGCATGAGAACAATCCAGTATTACGATGGTGATGGCAATCTTGTAGAAACAAACCAATGTGCTTTCTGTGGATGGGAAGACGGTTCTGACCATATAGTTCAGTACGCTTCAGGCGACTGATTAGTAGAAAGACTAACTATTAAAAGTCAATAGAAAAACAGCGATTTTTGAATAAAACATAATGAGATGTTTTAGATAGCCTGGAGGCAGGCTTAAGCCTCAATCAGTACCTTGAAAAATGCATGACAAACAGAGCATCTGAACAG
>JAFUFI010000028.1 GCA_017469945.1 Lachnospiraceae bacterium
ATCTGCGGCTTAAATGGCAGTTTTTGCATGAATCCTTTCTGCGAAGAGGGATGCAGGATTCAGAACGATGAAACATTTCATGACGTGGATATAGTGTTGCGGTTTGAGAAGGACAACAAGCCATTAAAGATCCTCAAAACTGGCGATATTCATCGTGAGCTTAAAACAAAAGGACGCCTTGTGTCTGATTATCTCATTCCTTACAGTACAATCGATGAAATGAATGCCCCCTCCGTCTTTGATTATTAAAGAGGCAATAAGGAAGGTTCGAGAAAAATATGATGAGGCCGACTTTTATGATCAAGATTATGATGCTGCAACGCACATCTATCAGAATGTAAAGTTTTCTAATGGCGAGCTTGGAATTTACGTTATAAAGACCTGACTGCATAAGAGGCGAAACCAATGACAATATTTATCTATAAAGATGGACGAACTGCGTGGAAATTCTACAGAAAGTCCTATAAGAAAGCCAGGTGGAGAAAACTTGGTCAAAGGATGGTAGATGAAATTATAAAAAACGGTTGCCACGGATTGGTTATTATTTGATTTAAATCTTACCTTTAACTAATGTGAAAGGAAATTTAGATGAATGGTTTGATCATGATAGGGTATCAGGGAATCGGAAAAAGTTCCTGTGCCGGAAAAGAGAACTGTATTGATCTGGAAAGCGGAAGTTTCTGGATTGGCGATCATAGAGCGGAAAACTGGTATATCCCGTATTGCAATGTTGCTTTACATTTAGCAAATCAGGGATATACAGTGTTCACCAGCGCACACAAAGTTATTGTTGACTACCTGAAAACTGTTCCTTTAATGGAGAACATTGGAAAGGTTGTTGTGTTTTGTCCGGAAGTAAGATTCAAGAAAGAGTGGATTGCCAGATTGCAGGAACGGTATGACCGAACCGGATTAAATAAGGACTACAAAGCCCTGATGAATGCAAAAGAAAGATACACAGAAAACATTATTGAGCTTGTAAATTGTGGGCTTCCGGTTTATCAGCCGGGATGGATTGATTATGATCTGATGGATTATGTCCACAAGGCAAGATATGATTGGTGTCAGTAATTTAAATAGGAGTAATAATGAATAACATTGATGATATGTGGCCAATTTGCCATGATTGCCCGTACTGGAAAATCTGTGAGCCGCCTTATATTTGCGAAGCTACAAGGGAAAAGCAAAACAAGACCGCAGACGAAACGGATTAAAGAAAACGTTAACAATTAAAGAAAGGAAGAGGAATATGACCAATAGAGATTGGCTGGCCACCTTATCGGATGAGGATTTTTATGATTCTTTCAAGAGGGTTGAAAAGACGGAAGGGGGTGTGGTCTATAGACACCCGACGGTATATGATTGACTGGCTTGACGCGGAGCATAAGGAGCGTAAAATGAGTAAAGAATACGATACTTATATTGAAGAACACATTTCGAATGTGCAGAAGGCTGTGCGATGGCTGTTTGCGCATGATATTATTCCGCAAAATGTGGACGTGTCCGGTCACGATTTGAGCAAGCGTTCCAAAGAAGAATACGACGCCTACGATGATTATTTTTACGGGAAAGACGAAGCGGACGAGGACGATCAGGAAGTCATCAATGAAGCGTTCGATTATGCTTGGCTCCACCATATTCACCATAATCCGCATCATTGGCAGTATTGGGTGCTTATCAGCGACGACGAAGGAACCAAGGCACTGGAGATGCCGGAAAAATTTGTTTATGAGATGATCGCCGACTGGTGGAGCTTTTCGTGGAAGAGTGGGAACCTTCGAGAGATATTCGACTGGTACGAGAAGCATAAGAGCAAAATGCGTCTGCATCCGGAAACGAAAAAGCTCGTGGAAAAGATTCTTAACGGTATCAAATGGGAACTGGATCGCGAGGATCGGATTGTCAAGTTTTTTAAGGAAAACGCCGATCGTCCTGAAAAGGAACGGGAAAAGCACGCGTGATAAACATGCCCCTAAATGAAGGAGGTATGAAAAAAATGGTAGAACTCACAATTGCGTATGCTGGTTTGGGGATTATCGGATATTTTATGGCTTATATGGTTATTAGCTGCATTGCGGTGGCAATTTGGAAAAATTGGGCTTGGAAAGAAGCTGGATATTTCTGGGAGTATAGTTTAAATGAAGGATTAAAAATGTACTATCCGGGGTTCTGGCAGATCATCAGGTACCAAAATTTCCTGTATTCGGCACTGTACATTATAGCATGGCCACTTATGGTGCCGGGACAGATGATCATAAATACTAAAGCGTTAAGGAGAGTGATGTCGAGAGAATACTACTGGTAAACGGATCGGCTCGTGTTAATTACACGGGCCTTTCTTTTTCGATAAAAATGGAGAATCTGGTATAGAAGATTGACCGATTCCTTTCAATTTTTGGTCTGCAAAACCTTTATTCTCCAGTTCGAATCTGGATGGCACCTCGTGAAACCCTTGTGAATCAACGCTTCTGGGTCGCGCCGGAGGCGTTGATTTTTTCGTTTTTGAAAAACAGGACCTTTATGCAAAATTGGATGGAAAGAATGGGCGCTCTGGTGGATATTTTAACCAGGGCGCCTTTTGTGCAAATACCGGATTGGACAACTCCTCGCAGTATAAACACGGGCCTTTCTTTTTTACAGGCAAAGCGCGGCGTACATCGTGTCGAAGCCGTCGCCGTAGAGGTTAACGTAGATATTGTAGGTTACCTGGACGCTGCTATGACCCATGAGGCGGGAGAGGATCTTAACGTCGATCCCCTTGTAGTAGCAGTTGGTCGCGAAGGTATGACGGAAGGCGTGCTCACCGTGATATTTGACGCCGGAAGCCTTGCAGAGACGTTTCGTCTGATAGATAAGCTTCTGATAGGTGTAGCGCGTTTCATCCTGCTCAAAGACCCACTCCGTTTTCCTACGGGGAAGCAGCGCTTTCAGGATGGAAATTGCTTTTGGCGTTAACGGAAGGACTCGGTTCGAGCTTTTGGACTTTGTGGAGTCCTGATACTCAGCCGTGTTGTACATGGGGTTAATGATGGTCGCGTGGATTTTCATCCTGCAGCGGTCGAGTTCGACGTCAGACCATTTGAGCGCCAGAAGCTCTCCGGAGCGAAGGCCTGTTTCGATCATGAAGCCTACGGCCAGGTAGCCGACGTTATCCGGTTCCTGCGTGATATTTTTGAAAATTCGTTTCTGTTCGTCGTCTGTGTAGGCGATGACTTCCCGGGTTTTCTTCTTTACTTTCGTCTCTGTAGGCATCCGGGTACCGACGCAGGGATCCGCGTGGATGATCTGCATGGCCGCGGCCTGACGAAGGGGAGCGGTCACGATAAGGACCTGCTTTTTGATCCCGGAAAGGCTGTAGCCGGCTTCCACAAGCGAATTAATGTACTTCTGGATGTCAAAGAAATTGATATCCGCGAGTTTTTTGTTCGCTATGTCGTAGGACTGCAGTACGTTCCGGGAGTGCTGAAGCCTGGTGAGTGAAGCGGTTTTTACAGAGTTCTTCTTAAAGATCTCCAGCCAGATATCCACGAAAGTAAGCAAAGACATCTGATCGTTCATGTCGTATTGTGGCGGACAATCCTCTATCCAGTTGTCAAGGTTCTGCAGCGCAAATTCAGTATAAAGATTCTTAGTGGTCATGTCAACGACCCTCCTTTCGTTTTGGGTCGTGTTTTTCAGACGCTATAAATAAACAGGATGATTTTTTCGCACGAGTTAGGTTTGATCAAATATATCTTGCGAGATAAACATGGTCAATAATGGTAGAGAAAACAATAAATAAGGAGGACTATAAAATGAGTTGGAATGTTTACTGTGATTTTAGGAATGACATTGACGAAACAACTGCAGAAGCAATTAAATTACCTGGTATTTATGGAGAAGGCATCGATGCAAAGGAAGCCGTTAGAGTATTGGTGAGACAAAAAGCTAACGAACTTAGCTCAGAAGGACTGTTCATTACATGCGAGGATGTTTATATGGGAGAAGTAAGTGCGACAGATGGATATGGCAGATATGTAAGCTATTCATACTATGTGAGAAGACCTTATCAAGTTTTGACTATAATGTAAAAAGCGAGCGCCAAAAACATAGCGCTCTCTTTTTCACGCGAGATAAACACGGTATATAATGGAAAGTAATCTTCGATAAAAAAGGAGGTATTTGATTATGAATAATATGTTAAGAGCGAGTTGGAGAAAGAGTTATAAAACGGTACAGGAACTGTTTGAGGCGAAAGACCTTGTAGAAAAAGAAACAAAAGGGATTTCAGACGAAGTGGTTATTATTCCGTTAAGTAAGCTTGAACTGCTGGTAACCGTATGGATTACGACCAATATTGAATACTGGGATAAGAAGTTAACGAGGATTATGGGAGAAAAAGAAGATTATAGTGAAGAAAACTTTGGGTACACGGATATTTCCGATGAAGAGTATTGGAATGATGTTGAATATGACAATTCGATTCATTAAGGGGCGCCGCGTGCCCTTTCTTTTTTTTCACGCACGATAAACACGCTCTATAACGAAGGAGGTGTTAGCGATGTCTAACAAAAAGTATATGGTGGAAACGGTGAAATGGATCGAAGACGAAGGAGACTGGGATAACGAAGAGCAGTTTTGGGATCTTACGGGAATTCAGGCAATGAATAAGATATCTGAATTTCTGAAAGAGCATCCCAA
>JAFUFI010000029.1 GCA_017469945.1 Lachnospiraceae bacterium
AGACTGTCTGTTTGCCTTTTTCAAAAATAAGCTTTTTGACCGTAAACCCGAGAACTGGCTGTATTTATGTTTGGATTTATCATGGCTTTAATGATACACTATTTTTATCTTATTTACTATCTAAATGACATTGGGACGGGGTTGGGGGTTCATTTTCAGAATATTCTCAAAAATATCTGATTATGAACCCCAAACCCCGTCCCCCTGTGTCATTTTTCCTTTATCGCGTTAACGCTTTAATTGGTCAAATTGACGAGCGGATTAACGATAATTTGAATCATTTTGTGCAATATGCTATAATGCTGTACAGGAGAAAACGGTGTTGCTATGCCCGAAAGACATAGCTATAAAAAAGGAGGATGCTTTATGCTATTTCAACTTTACAGTGACCATGCTGCGATGCAGCTAATCGGCTGGGTGTTGGTATTTTGCGGCTTGATTCTTATGAACGAGCTCGGCCGAAGAACCAAAATCGGGGGAATAATCGTATTTGTTGCTATTCCGACATTACTTACTGTATATTTCATCGCTGCTCACGTCGGAGCCTTCGGAGGACCTTCCAATCCTACGGTTGCATATATGGACGGATGGTTCCACTATTTTAAACTCTACGCCGCTGATATTGGCTGCGTGGGCTTTATGATGATCAAATATAAATGGGGAATCGGAAAAGAAAAGTGGTTCGCATGGTTCCCTTGGTTCATCGTTGCGGCTAACATCATGATCGCAAATGTTTCCGATATGGAATCGGCTATCGCCGCATTCAAGATTTCCGGAAACCTTTCAGGCGCATGGTGGGCTTCAAACGAAGGTGTATTTATCTACGGCGGATGGTGGAACGTAGTTAACGCCCTTGCCGGACTTATCAACATTTTCTGTATGACCGGTGTTGTAAAACTTTACACATCAAAGGACAAGAATCATGCGGATATGCTTTGGCCCGATATGACAATCTGGTTCATCATCGCTTACGATATCTGGAACTTTGAGTATACATACCTCAATCTTCCTACACATTCATGGTATTGCGGCGTTGCACTTTTACTTGCTCCTACATTTGCGAATGCATTCTGGAACAAGGGCGCATGGATCCAGAACCGTGCAAATACCCTTGCAATCTGGTGTATGTGGGCGCAGGTTGTTCCCGCATTCCAGCTCAGCTCAAGATTTGCTGCAGCTCTTCCTACCATCTACGGCGGAGCAACCCAGAACGGCATCACTACCATGAAGCTTTATGAATCAGCTATCGACCTTTACAATCATCAGCTTGGAAAGACAGCGGCAGCGGGAGAAGCTATTGCCAAGATGGGAATCACAGCCGACCCGAGAATGCAGGGATTCGTTGCCGTGCTTGCGATTGTGGTCAACGTAGTCTGCATTACGGAGATCATCAGAAGAGCCGTTAAGCTCAAGAAGAATCCTTATTCAAACGAAGTATTCACAGATACCAAAGACTTCAAACTTGCTATGGAGCGTGCGAAGCAGTAATGGATAAAGTCAGAGTAATTGAAGTTAAAAGAAGCATTTTTGAAAGCAACGATCAGGATGCGGACAAACTGAGAAAAGAGCTTAGAGAAAGCAAAACATTTTTGCTCAATCTTATGTCTTCTCCGGGATCAGGAAAGACAACAACTCTTACCAGGACAATAGAGGTTCTTAAGGATAAATATCGCATCGGGGTTATGGAAGCGGATATTGATTCTGATGTCGACGCTAAAACCATCGCGGCTACGGGCGTTAAGTCGATTCAGCTTCATACAGGCGGAATGTGTCATCTTGATGCCGATATGACAAGACAGGGTATCAAGGAACTTGATGTAACCGATGTCGATTTTGCCATACTCGAGAATGTGGGCAACCTGGTATGCCCTGCGGAGTTTGACACGGGAAGCACAAAAAATGCCATGATCCTGTCCGTACCGGAAGGACATGACAAGCCTCTTAAGTATCCGCTTATGTTCTCTATCTGTGATGTTGTTCTTATCAACAAGATTGATGTTATGCCTTATTTTGACTTCGATCTTGAAAAATGCAAGCAGTACATACATATGCGAAACCCTGAGGCTAAGGTGATCCCTATCTGCGCCAAGACAGGCGAAGGGATAGGGCAGTGGACTGACTGGTTATCGGAGCAGATTGAAGAGAGCATTAAATAATTGCTTAAAGTATAAGGCCGGGCGATTTTAATAGTAATAACCGTCCCGGCCTTTTTTAGACATTTGCCGGAAACTGCTGTAGCGAAAGAAGTTTCTTTGCTTGCGCTTGTTAAATTGGGGTTTAATACAGGGAAAAAGTTTAAAATGCATGAATTAGGCGTTGTTTTTCACATAATTGACGATCTTAAAGAGGTGGGGAAAGAAAATAATATAGAGAAGATACATTCCGTTACGCTTCAGCTCGGAGAGGTTTCGGGGGTGGTTCCGCATCTTTTGACGGATGCATGGAACTGGGCTGCGAAGAAAAATGAGCTGGTGGAAGGAGCAGAGCTTGTCATTGAGAATCTGCCCGCCGTGACGTATTGTGAAGACTGCGGGTGCGAGTATGAAACGGTGGCTCACGGAAAAATCTGTCCAAAGTGCGGCAGCGAGCGCACCTATCTTTTGAGGGGAAATGAATTTTTGATCAAAGAGATCACAGCAACGTGATTAAAATACATTAAGATAAGAACACTAACCAAAGGTTAAAACACCAACACTGAAGAAAGCTGGTATAAAGATGGATAAAAATAGTTTTGACATGGAAGACCTTATGACTCCCTATTCGCTTGATCCCAATAGGAACAAGGTAGATCCCAGAGCGGGGATAATCCCTGAATGGGTGGATATGGATGCGCCTTTCAGAGAGCCTCTTGCGAGATTCGCAAAGACCGTAACGGACCGAAAGAATATAAAGCTCGGAATCGAGAAGATTACCAAGGAAAGTCCTGAATATTGGGGGCTTTACAATCTGATCACTGATGAGCAGTGCGAGATCGCGCTCAAAATGCAAAAGCGTAAGCCTAAGACCTTTGAGCAGATTGCGGCCCTTTGTCCTGAGTATACAAAGGAAGAACTTCAAAAACAGCTTGATGAGATGTCTTATCATGGCGTAATCGAGTGGAATTACGAGAACGAAAAGCATGAGAAACAGTATGTTCTTCCTATGTATGTTCCCGGATCGGCCGAGTTTGGAAATATGAACGGCAGGGTTATAAAGGAACACCCCGAAGTAGGACCTTTCTTTGAGAGAATGAGCCGCATTCCTCTTGAAGGACTTACCCAGATGGTTCCTATGGGCGGTGCCGGAGTCGGCATGCATGTAATCCCTGTTGAAAAAGCCATCGATATGGAATCCGAGGCGATTGACCTTGAGAAGATTTCTTACTGGCTCGAGTACTATGAAGGAAAATACGCGGCGTCACCCTGCTCCTGCAGAAGATCGAGACAGACCTTCGACCAGGGCTGTGCGGACGATCCGGAAGGATGGTGTATAGCCGTTGGTGATATGGCGGATTACGTTGTCGAAACCCAGAAAGACGGTCGCTATATAACAAAAGAAGAGGCTCTCGAGATTTTCAAGCAGGCTGAGGACAACGGATTTGTTCATCAGATCACAAATATTGACGGCGACAAAAAGATTTTTGCAATCTGTAACTGTAACGTAAATGTCTGCTACGCGCTCCGTACATCTCAGCTTTTCAATACTCCGAATATGTCCCGTTCGGCATATGTGGCGCATGTTGATAAGGAAAAGTGCGTAGCCTGCGGACGATGTGTGGAGGTTTGCCCCGCCGGCGCGGCTACCCTAGGACAGAAACTTTGTAAGAAAGACGGAAGCGAAGTGGTTTATCCCAAGATGCCTCTTCCTACAGAGAAGAAGTGGTCTCCCGATATGTGGACCGAGGATTACCGTGATATCAACCGTATCAATACTCACAAAACCGGTACATCCCCTTGTAAGACGGCTTGTCCTGCGCACATTCCCGTTCAGGGTTACCTTAAGATGGCGGCACAGGGCAGATATGAAGAGGCTCTTGCGCTTATCAAAAAGTACAATCCGCTTCCTGCGGTCTGCGGACATGTATGTAACCGTCGGTGCGAAGATGCCTGTACAAGAGGCACAATCGATGAAGCGATTGCTATCGATGAGGTTAAGAAATTTGTTGCGATGCGCGACTTAAATTCCGAAACCCGCTATATCCCCAAGAAGGTTATTCCCAAGATCGGCGGTGGGTTCGACGAAAAGGTTGCCATCGTCGGTGCGGGACCTGCGGGTATTTCCTGCGCATACTATCTTGCGCTTAAGGGATATAAGCCTACGCTCTTTGAAAAGAACAAAAAGCCGGGCGGAATGGTTACCTACGGAATTCCTTCATTTGTTTTAGAGAAGAATGTTGTTGAGGCTGAGGTTGACGTATTGAGGCAGCTTGGCGTAGATATCCGCCTTGGAGTCGAAGTAGGAAAGGATGTTACTCTTAGTGAGCTCAGGCAGCAGGGATACAAGGCTTTCTATATTGCTATTGGTTGTCAGGGCGGACGCGGAGTCGGAGTACCCGGAGAAGACGCTGAGGGCGTACTTAAGGGCGTTGATATTTTACATGATGTGATTGATGATGAGAGCTACAAGCTTTCGGGCGATACAGTTGTTATCGGAGGAGGAAACGTTGCTATCGACGTTAGCCGAACAGCAATCCGCTGCGGCTCACCAAAGGTTACCCAGGTTTCTCTTGAGACAAGAGATATTATGCCTGCGCTTCCCGAAGAAATTGAGATTGCCGAGTCCGAGGGAATAGGGCTCATAGGCGGCTGGGGCCCCAAGGAGATTCTTACCGAAAACGGCAAGGTTAAGGGTATAATATTTAAGAAGTGTACGCAGGTTAAGAATGCCGAGGGAAGATTTGATCCGAAATACGATGAGAACGAGACGATGGAGATTGCCTGCTCCAATGTAATCCTCTCCGTAGGTCAGGCTACGGTTTGGGGAGATCTCCTGAAAGGTGAGGCGGTTGAGTTTAACGGACCCGCACCTAAAGCGGACAAGATCACATTCCAGACCACTGTTCCGGATATTTTTGTCGGCGGAGATATGTTCTACGGCCCCAGATTTGCTATAGATGCAATCGCCTGCGGAAGAGAAGGAGCCGAGTCAATCCACAGATTTGTCCAGCCCAATTCTTCACTGACAATTGGACGCGACCCTAATTTCTTTATTGAACTTGATAAGGATGATATACTTGTTAACGATTACGACCATGTAGGTCGTCAGGAGCCGGGAATCAGAAAGACCGAGGACGGAAAGCTTTCATTCCGCGACACCAAACTTGTATTTACCGAAGAGCAGGTTAAGAAGGAGACTTCGAGATGCCTCTCCTGCGGAGCTTCTATCGTCGATCCGAACAAGTGCGTTGGATGCGGACTTTGCACAACACGCTGCGAATTTGACGCTATAAAGCTTACAAGGGATAACCCCGACGCATCAACGATGCGAAAAGCTGAGGATAAGCTTAAGTATATTCTCCCTAACGGCGTAAAGCAGGCTGTCAGCCGGCCTTTTGTCAAGAAAACGCCAAAGGAGACCGCATGGCTCCAAAATGAAAAATGACACCCGGGGACGGGGTTGGGGGTTCATTTTTAGGATGACACCCGCGAATGACACCCGGGGACGGGGTTGGGGGTTCATTTTGAGAAAAGACAGGGCGCAGTATGGTGAAAAAGAACTTACACGACAATTTAATAGTCAGATTTTTAGCGGTTTCTCTTGCGTCGCTGATAATGGCCCTTAATATCAATACATTTGTCCACACGGGCGGACTTCTTCCCGGAGGAGCGAGCGGACTTACGCTCCTTCTCCAGGAAGTCTTTGACAAATTCTTCAGGATCAAAATCCCTTATACGGCGATAAATATAATTATAAATGCGTTTCCCGTATACATAGGATTCAGATTTTTAGGTAAGAGATTCACACTCTTTTCCTGCTGGATGATAGTACTGACCGGCCTTTTGACAGATATTCTGCCCTCGTATGTTGTTACCCAGGATACGCTCCTTATCAGCATCTTTGGAGGAATGATAAACGGATTTGCAATATGCCTTTGTCTGTTTTTTGATGCAACCAGTGGTGGAACGGATTTCATCGCGATGTATCTGTCGGAAAAAAGAGGTATTGACTCCTTTCATATCCCGCTGATTATCAACGCTGTAATCCTTACGGCAGCAGGATTCTTGTTCGGCTGGGACAAGGCGCTTTATTCGATTATTTTTCAGTATGCCACGACGGCGGTCATACGAACGCTTTACAGACGGTATCAGAGGGCAACGTTGTTTATTGTGACTGACAATCCGGATGGCATCTGTAAGGTGATTTACGACAATCTGCACCATGGGGCTACGGTCCTTGAAGGGGAAGGCTCGTACGAGCACTGCGAGAGGAAGGTCGTGTATTCCGTTGTCTCGGGATCTGAAGCCGGAAAAATCACAAAAAAGATAAAAGAGGTTGATCCTCACGCATTTGTTAATACGATAAAGACGGAAAGGCTTCTCGGAAACTTCTATAGGAAGCCGACGGATTAGATGATGCGATTAAATGAGCTTATGATGAAGGCCATGAAGGCTTTTAATTTCATATCCGGAAGTTCTGCGGAAGAAGAGGACCTGAAAAAACACAGGGAATCCGTGGAGAAGATGAGTCGTCTCGTGACGCCGAAGGATGACGTAAATATCGCGCATTTCAAGGTCGGGGACATCGACTGCGAAGCGATACGCAGCTGCGAAAATTTTAATCCGCACTATGCGATCATGTATGCCCATGGCGGGGGATATATGAGCGGTGGACCGGATTACGCGAGGATTCTCGGAACGAAGCTTGCGATAGCGACCGGATTTACAACGGTAACCTTTTCTTACAGGTTATCGCCGGAAAACCCGTATCCTGCTGCGATTGAAGACGGGATGGATGTCTGGAACTATCTGACAAAGGGTGTTGTGTCGCCGACTCATTTGTATTTAGCCGGGGATTCGGCCGGAGGCAACCTTGCGCTTTGTCTTACGCAGATTCTTCTGGAGCAGGGAAGGGAAGCTCCGAAGGGACTCATACTTTTCAGCCCTTGGACGGATATGACCGGAGAAGCGCAGTCCTACGAAGAAAATAAGGATGTTGATCCTGTACTTTCAAAAGAATTTGTAGAAAATGCCGCAAAGGTATATATTAATGGAGCGGGGGATCCGAATGAGGCCAGGTTCAGCCCCCTTTTCGGAAGTTTTGAGAACTTTCCGCAGACAATCTGTTTCGCAGGGAAAAATGAAATCCTTTTTGACGACAGTAAAAGTCTTTGCGAGAAGATAAAGGCGGCGGGGGGAAAAGCGGTATTTGACGTTGAGGAAAAAGGCTGGCATGTATATGAACAGCTGCCGATTCCTATAGCGAATCAGGCAATGAAGCGTTTATCAAAGTATATTCAGGAGATTTAGGCATAATATGAGCAGCAATTGGTATAAACTGGATAACGTGGCGAAGGTCTTTCTTGCTACGGTCAATAAAAGAGATACCAGAGCTCTTAGAGTGAGCTGTACTTTAAAAGAGAATATCGATCCTGAGCTTTTGCAAAAAGCTGTTTTGTCCGCTATTCAGGACAGGCCGCAGGTACAGGTCCGTATCAGAAGAGGTATTTTCTGGCATTATATGGAGGACACCGATATACTTCCCATAGTAAAAGAGGAGCATGAAAGAATCTGTCCCCTTTTGTATACCCATGCCAAGGCGATGCTTCATTATCAGGTTACATACTTCGGTAAAAGGATAAATCTTGATATTTTCCATGCACTTTGCGACGGAGTCGGAGCAATCGAGTTTTTAAATATAATAGTTCTTGATTATCTGAAACTCAGATATCCGGGTTTTGCCGATGTTGCGATTCATTCCGGCGCTTCAGCGGACGACCTTAGCCAGGACAGTTACAGGCAGTTTTTTGAAAATATGGATGTATCTCTTTCCGGAAGGCAGCCCAAGCAGGTTTCTATGCATCCCGGCGGTTTAAAGCTTAATTATGACCAGCTTCAGTTTTTTGAGATCCATATGCCCGTAGATCAGATACTTCCGAAGGCAAAGGAGATCGGAGTGTCTCTTACCAGCTATCTCGGGGCGGCATGGATGATAGCCATCAGAGATCAGATTCCGCCAAGAAAGAGAAAGCTTCCGATCACGATATCGCTCCCGGTTAATCTGCGAAATTACTATCCCTCGCACACAACGAGGAATTTCTTTAACAATGTAAATGTTTCACACCTTTTTAACGGAGATATCAGCCTTGAGGATCTTGCGAAGGAGTTTGATGCATCGTTTAAGAGCAAGCTGACTCCGGAGAGCATTAAGAATCAGATGGACAGTTTTGAAACGATGGAGTTTTTTGCACCGGTACGTGCGGTTCCCTTGTTTATAAAGCAGCCTGTTGTCTGGTTCTTCTCTAAAAAATCCGACAGAAGAGCATCGATGGTTTTCTCAAATCTCGGAATTATGGCGCCTCCGGAGGAGATGGGTGAAAAGATTGCAAATTACAGCGGCTTTTGCAGCGCGAACAAACTTTTTTCCACGATGTTCAGCTACAAGGGAGATTTAACCCTTGGCGTAAGCTCACCATACGTAAATACCGGTGTGATCAAGGGATTTGTAAGAAGCCTGTCGAACGCAGGGGTTGATATCAGAGTGTACGCAACGGAGGTTATTCGCTGATGAAGAAATGTTTATATTGCAAAATCGAAGTTGGCGGGGACCTGGAAAAATGTCCTTTGTGTCAGAGCAAACTTGTAGGCGAACCTGAAGAGCCATATTTCCCCAAGCAGGCAAATCTGCAAAGAAGATCGCTTTACTATAAGATCCAGCTTTTTGTGGTCTGGGTTCTTGCCATTGCAGGATTATCGGCTGAATTTTTGTTTAATTTCAAGATCCCCGGTTTTCCCAAGGTGCATTGGAGCCTGATTTTGTTCTTGTGGCTTTTTGCTTTTGAATTCGGAATAATGAGACAGTTTAAGCCGGGAACGGGATCGGCGAGAAAAGTCACTTCAATGGCTTTTATAATCCTTGTGCTTTTGGTGATAACGTCATACTTTTTCAATTTCTGGAGGTTCACGCTGGGGTGGGTTGTGCCGATTACGATCATCGGGGACATCATCGCAAACTTTGTTTTTGCTATGATAGATAAGCAGGGAAACACAATGTCCTATCTTTTGACAAATCTTCTTGTGGGAATCGTACCGTATATTATTCTCTATTTTTTGGGAAAAGAGACGCCTATTCCCTGGATCGCCTGCCTGATCTTAAGCGTCATACTCTTTATCGGCGCCGTAATATTTAAAGGACGCATGGTTTTAAACGAAATACAAAGAAGATTCAATATTTGATCTCGCGCTTTAGGCTGCCGCCTGCGATCTTCGGATCCGGGCGGCAGTTTTTGCGTTTTGGAAAAATTTAAAATACCCCTTGACACATTATACTATGCGATATATAGTAATATACATCAAGAGGTATTACGCATGGCATAGTTTGTCAAAATGACACAGGGGGACGGAGTTGGGGGTTCATAGTCAGAATAATCTCAAAATAGTCTGACTATGACACAGCAACCCCGTCCCGGGGGGTCAAAATGGAGTGAAAGGAGACCGTATGGAGAATCAGATGAAAAGAGGTCTTCTGGATGTATGTGTGCTGGCGGCGATAAAGGATGCGGATTCCTACGGGTATCAGATCATAAAGGATATGAGCCCGTATGTAGAGATATCGGAATCAACCCTTTATCCGATACTCAGAAGGCTGGAAGCCGGAGCGCTTCTTACGGTAAGGAGCGAGGAATATAACGGCAGGCTTCGCAAGTACTACCACATAACACCGGAAGGACTTAAGAGGATCGAAACGTTTAAAGAGGAGTGGAAAGAGATTATGATGATCTATGAATTCGTTACTAAGGAGGGAAAGAAAGATGAATAAAGAAACTTTCCTTACAGAGCTTCGGACGAGACTTGAAGGCCTCCCGGAGACAGAGCTTAACAAATCGATAGATTTTTACAGTGAGATGATAGATGACCGCCTTGATGACGGTCTCTCCGAGGAAGAAGCTGTTGCTGCCCTCGGAGATTTAAAGGATATTACGGACCATATCCTTGAGGATGTTCCCCTCGGAAAGATCGTAAAAGAGAAAGTCAGAAAAGTTAAAAGCGGCAGGGGATTAAGACCCTGGGAGATCGTGCTTATCGTTCTCGGCTCTCCCGTATGGCTGCCCATAGCTTTAAGCCTTTCTATAGTGGCGCTGGTACTTTTCATCGTCTTTTACCTTCTTTACTGGGTAATAATCCTTGTATTTTACATCGTAGACCTTTGCTTTGCCCTCGGCGGCGTGGCGGGAATCGTCTGCGGAGTAGTGGCCATGGCAAAGGGAATGGCGCCCTACGGATTTATGCTTTTCGGATGCGGACTTTTCTTAGGCGGCTTATCAATACCTTTCTTTTTCTTCTGCAATATAGTTGCAAAGGGAATGATCGGCCTAAGCAAGCTTATAACCAAAGGTATCAAGAACCTCTTTATCGGTAGAAAAAAGAAGGGAGAGCAGCAATGAAAGGAAAATATATAGCACTTATCGCAGCCGGCGCTATGATGATAGTCGGCGCGGGAATTACATTCGGAACCATAGCAAGTCACGGATTTGACTATGATAAAATGTCAAGAAGCGGAGAGGAACTTATGGAAAAGGAATACCCTATTTCGGGAAGCGTTAAAGATATTTACGTAAAAGATGCGGCAGTAAAGATCAGCCCTTCGGCAGACGGAAACTCGGTTGTAAAAACGTTAGAGCTTCCCAAATACACTTTTGAAGTTACTGACGATAACGGCAAACTTAGTGTCATCGGAAAAGATAAAAGAGTCTGGACGGATTATATTTTTAACGTAAATGAACCTGAAGCAATCATCTATATTCCCGAGGGCGAGTACAATTCACTGCTTATAGAAAACGGCTCAAATCGTGCAATCGTTGAGGACGGCTTTGTATTTGATACCGCTAAAGTTGATAACGGAAGCGGAAGTGTAAAGTTCTTTGCAGGTGCCAAAAATGAAATTAATCTTCATTCCGGAAGCGGAAGCATTGCGGCGGAAGGAGTAACCGCCGGTTTCTTAAATGTAACAGGTGGAAGCGGAAGCATAAAGCTTATAGATGTTAAAAGCGGGGATATAAATGTAAAGGACTACTCCGGATCCGTAAAGTTTGAAAAGGTTGAGTGCGACGATGCGGTAATTGACTCAGGCTCCGGATCTGTAGCTCTTGACGCTCTTAGAGGAACAAGCTTAAATGTAAAAGTTTCAAGCGGTTCATTCCATCTGGACGACTCCGAATTAACGGGAGGTATTACCGCAAAGGACGGGTCGGGCTCTATCCACTTTAACGGGGTTAAAGCAGACAAAATTGATGCAACAAATTCAAGCGGCTCTGTAAACTTTACAAATGTAATTTGCACGGCTGAGATGGTTGTGGCTTCAGGCTCAGGCTCCGTAAAGCTTGACAGATGCGATGCAAAAGATTACGACATAAACGCTTCTTCCGGCTCTGTCAAGGCTTCGATTCTTTCTCCAAAGAATATTAACGCTTCAAGTTCATCGGGGTCGGTTAATCTTCCCGATATAGACGATTCGAAGGCGACCGGCAATATGAAGATCCGTACCGGCAGCGGAAGTATCCGTGTTGAGATAGCAGAGTAAGACGCGGTTACCACAAAATGCCTTGCAAAAGGCAAGTAAACCGCATTAAAGCATTATGATTGTATCAAAACTGTTTTTGTGATAGGATTGGTGGGTTGTGATTTCACAGCCCACTTTTTTAATGGCGGGTTATTTAAACTCACCTATAAAGAAAAGACTATTTGATGTATAATATAGTGGCAATACTTTTGTTATTTTGAGGCAGGTTTTTATGGAAGAAAACAGAGATTTGGATGTCGTAATAGAGGCAGGGAAAACTCTGATGGAGAGCGGCGCGGAGATATTCCGCGTTGAGGAGACTATGCGCCATATGGCGCGCGTAATGGAGATTACGGAATTTGACGCGTATACGGTAACCGGCGGCATTATGTCCTCCGGCTTAAATAAAGACGGAGAAAGAGTATCGAGAGTAGCCAACGTACCCGTTATAAAGACTCATCTCGGAAGGCTTGAGGCAGTAAACAGTCTTTCAAGAGATCTTGAAAGGAACGGAAATCCCGGAGCGGATGCGATCAGAAAAAGGATTGAGGAGATCAGAAAGATTCCTGACTGCAAGCTTATCTGGTTTTTAGTGGCGTATTTTTGCGGCGCGGGCTGCTTTGCATACGCTATGGGAAGCTCTGTGATCGACTCTATTGCTGCGGCGGTTACGGGACTTATACTCGGCGTAGTTACTTACTTTATCGAGAAATTCATCCATACCACCTTCCTTATAAACATAATCGGAAGCATGCTGGTTACGCTGGTAGCGAATCTTTTTTGCTACCTGGGCTTCGGAGAAAAGAGGAGCCTTATAATCCTCGGAGCGTTTATGATAATTGTCCCGGGAGCGGTATTTGTCAATTCCGTAAGGGAATATTCGGAGAATAACTACGCTACGGGAACCAGCCATCTGATGTCTGCTCTTCTTACGAGTATCTCAATGGCGGTAGCGGTAGCTTCGGTTTCAAAGCTTTTTCCTTTCACGGATATGCTCAGCGAAAACTTTGCGGAGTCGGTGGGATCCCCGCTTCAGGGAGCTATCAGGGTGATCATGGCGGGGTTCGGTACGCTTGCGTTTGCCGCGCTTTACAACGCTCCTTTAAAATACTATCCGGATCTTGGGCTGCTTGGGGCGGGATCATGGCTTGTTTATCTTTTGATTACGGAGTTTTGGAACCAGGAGGTGCTTGGAGTTTTTGCGGCAGCTTCCTTTGTCTCAATCGGAGCAAGGATTCTTTCCGTAAAGAGAAAATGCCCCATGACAATGTTTCTGTCCACCAGCATTTTCCCGCTGTTTCCCGGAATCACGCTTTACCGCGGAATATACTTTTTGCTTACGGGACATCAGGAGGTGGCTTACTCTTTTATGAAGGGAAGCTTCCTTACGGCGTTTATGATCGCTCTTGCGATCGCTCTTGCAAAGCAGTTCAGGCTTATTCCCATCGCAGGACATAAACGGTCAAAAAATAAATAAAAAGTTGATACGAAATAAGGTTTTATTGTACAAAGAAGTCTGTATTTATGGTAAAATGAATGTAATTTGACACTTGGGAACGCGTATTTCAAAGTAGGAGACGATATGTATAAGATTTCAGATGAAATTAGACGTATCTATGAAGCATTGGAAATACCTCTTTTTATGATGACGGTGGATAACGGCGAAGTTACCTCCGTTCTGTATTCTGACGGTTTTTTGAAGTTTCAGGGTGTTTCAAGGGAGAGCCTGGAGTCGGTTTACGAAGGAAATATCGAGGGAAGTCTATTTGAAAGAGTTCACCCCGAGGAAACAGCAAAGCTTAAAAGAGTAACCGATGACTTCCTCTTTGGAATTGAGGATGAATACGACGTTATTTTCAGAGCGAAGATAGGTGATGAGTACAGGTTTATTCATGCCGTAGGTTTTCGCCAAAATATCTATGCCGAGTGCAAGGCTTCCGTTATCGTGTACAGCGATATGAAAAAGCATGAAGAGGTCGTCACCCAAATAACTGAAAGATATCGTTTCTTCGGAGATGACGATTTCTATATTGATAAGCTGACAGACCTTCCCAATATCAATTACTTCCATCAGTTCGGTATGGAAAAGACCAAAGATATCGTAGCAGCGGGAAAAACTCCCGTTATTATGTACTATGATGTCGACTCAATGCAGTCCTATAATAATCAGTACGGCTTAAAGGCCGGGGATAATCTGCTTATATTGATCGCCAATATTTTAAGCGAAGAGTTTCCCGAAGGAATGATAGTTCGCGGAGCAGACGACCACTTTATCGTGCTTACGGCAATGGAGAGCAAAACCGCTCTCGGAATACAGATCTGCGAGATCAACAACCGTATAAAGACCGAAGCCTACGGAAATACTACCGGAATACATGCCGGAGTCTGCGAATATAAAGAAGGCTACGGGATAATAGACGGACTCGACAGGGCGAAACTTGCCAACAAGTTCCTCGGAGAGGATCTTAATACCTGTTTCAGATTCTTCGAATATACGGATATTGATGAGTTTATAAGCGAGCGCTATATAGTCGAGAATTTCCGAAAGGCTATAAGAAGCGGTTGGATTAAGATTTATTACCAGTGTTTTCTCCGCTTAGAGACCGGAAACGGCGCCGGATTTGAGGCTTTATCAAGGTGGGTGGATCCCGATAAGGGCGTCCTTTCCCCGGCGCAGTTTATCCCTGTGCTCGAGAAATACCATCTTATTCATGAGATGGATCTTTATATGTTCGAAAAGGTCTGCAGTGAGATTAAGCCCAGGTATGATGCAAATCTGCCGATCCTTCCCGTATCTATCAATTTTTCCAGACAGGACTTTGATCATATCGACGTCCCGACTCAGCTTAACAGGATAATCGAAAGATACAAGATCGGCAGATACAATATCGACAAGAGCTATTTTATAATCGAAATCACCGAGCAGGATATGGCTGTCGGAACGGAGAGGTTCTTTGACCAGCTGGCGAGATTACGCGAAAGCGGATTCGGACTCTGGATCGATGATTTCGGAAGCGGATATTCTTCTCTTAATGTCTTTAGCCGATTTGACGTGGATCTTATCAAATTTGATATGGATCTTTTGAAAAACCTTGATGATCATAACGGCGCAAACCGCGAGATAATAAAGGCTATGGTCGGCGTTGCCAAAAAGCTTGGAGTTCATACTCTTTGCGAAGGAATGGAAACTGAAGAGCAAAAACAGTTCCTGATAGAAGCGGGATGCGAGCTGGCACAAGGTTACCTGTACCACAAGCCCGAGCCTCTTGATACGATATTTTACAGATTGGGTCTTGGCATACCGATTCCCTCCTGGGAGACCGAAGAGGAGAGAAAAAACTTTGAGGATAAATGGTAAATCCGTCAAAGGGGGATATCAGGTGAAAAAAAGTAAAGAGATTAATTACAGAAAACTTACAAGAAACAACGTGTGGGTCGGACTAGTGGCATTTTTTGCCGCAGTCTGCATACACGTTGTTTTCTTGCTTGCCACATCAATCCTTTTAACCTATGTCGCTGAGTCAAAGATTCAGAGCGAGATTGATTCGATCAGGGATATGGTGGCACTTTATGAAGAGGGAAACGTTCCTGCGGATGAGGTCTACGCCCTGCTTGATAAAAAGGGAAGGGAGTATTATATAACCGACGGTGATGGACGCATTCTCCACAGCAAAGGACAGATTGAAGCCTTTGACTCGGACGGCTCCATCAGCTGGCAATCGTTTAACGATAATGTAACATACTACAGCAACTCCAAGATCGGATTTGTTAAAAGCGGTGTAGGCGACGGTATGGTCATCAATCTCCTGGATGTTTTCAAGGAAGTAAGAGGCAAGATCTCGGAGGTGGATTTCAATATCGAATCCGACGAAACAATGGTTACCATGCCAATCTGGCAGGAGGTTCTTCTTAGCGACGGGCAGACGCATTTTTATGCCAAAGCAAGCGTCAATCTTACGGTAAAGGATTTACTTATCTGGCTTGTAAGTTACTTAACGATATCGATCCTTATCGCTATTGTTATCATCATTCTTATTATTGCTGCCATTGTTAATCATGTTCGAAACAGAAGGACTCTGGCCGTACTTTTCGGAGACTCCGTTACAGGCGGAAAAAATATTAACTGGTTTATCTACTACGGAAATCAGATAATCCGGAAAAAGAAAAACAGGGACAGAAAGTACGCAGTAGTCAGCATTGAACTTGTAAAATACAACCTGTATTGCGTCTGCCATTCGCTCTCTGCGGGAGAAGAACTCCTTAGAGCCATAAACGAATGTCTTTCAAAAAACATTATGAAAAAAGAGCTTTGCGCGAGGGGGACTTCCGCTGAATTTGTTTTACTCTTAAAATATACGGACGAAGCAAGAATCCAAAAGAGAGTATCCCATATCATCTCTCAGCTTGAGAAGCTGTCAGCAGAGCATAAATTCGGATTTCAGGCGGGAATAACCATTGTCGATCCGTCTAAGACAGGAGAAGTCCTTAAAAACGGACGTATCCATATGGATATTAAAAGAGAGTTTAATTATGCCAAGGTTGCTGCGGGAGCCCTTTCTTCAACCGATGAGAGCGGAGTAGCGCTTCTTGACGATAAGATGATAGAGGACCAAAAGTGGGTTGATACAGTTTGCGAAAAGCTGCAGTCCGCCCTTGATAATGAAGAGTTTGTGGTCTATTACCAGCCGAAGTACGATCCGAGGACGGATAAGCTTACGGGGGCGGAGGCTCTTATCAGGTGGCAGTCGCCGGAATACGGACTTGTTCCTCCGGGCCGCATTATCCCTATATTTGAGCAAAACGGATTTATTACGCAGATAGATCATTATATGATAAGGCATGTTGCAAGGGATCAAAAGAAATGGCTTGATGAGGGAAAAAGCTGCGTACCTGTTTCCGTCAATGTTTCAAGAGCGCATTTTGCGGAGGATGACCTAGCGGACCAGATCTGCGCGCTTGTGGACGCTGAGGGGGCTCCCCACGAACTTATAGAGATTGAGCTTACGGAGAGTGCATTTTTTGATGACAAGAAGGCTATGTTAAATGTTATTGCCGGATTAAAGAAATGTGGATTCGCCGTATCTATGGACGATTTCGGCTCCGGATACTCTTCCCTTAATTCACTTAAGGATATGCCGCTTGATGTGCTTAAACTTGATGCGGAGTTTTTCCGGGGAGACGGCGGGGACGGCAGGGCTCAGATAGTCGTATCCGAAGCGATAAGGCTTGCCAAAAACCTTAATATGCGCACAGTTGCGGAAGGTGTTGAAGTAAAGGAGCAGGTTGACTTCCTTGCAAAGGAAGGGTGCGATATGATACAGGGATACTATTACGCAAAACCTATGCCTGCAGAAGAATTTGTAACGAGGATTTGATATGGATATTTCAGGTGTTCTTGAAGCCGAAGACAGGCTGTTTAACGAAAACAGGGCCGCTGAAGTGGAGGAGCTCTTAATGGGCGCTGTAAGCGTCGCTTTAGACGAAGGGGACGGAGGTGCGCTTTTGCAGCTCCTAAACGAGCTTATCGGATATTACAGGGAGTCTTCGAGGTTTGAAGATGCATATAAGGTGGCGGAGGAGATAGAATCAGTTGCCTCAAGGATCTTGCCGGAGATGAGCGTGCCTTACGCCACATCGCTACTTAATATTGCTACGGCTTACAGGGCAGGAGGAAGGCTTGCGGACGCTATGACGCAGTACCGCAGGGTTGAAGAGATATACGATACAGTCTTAGAGCCGGATAGTCTTTTAAAGGCGAGCCTTTACAACAACGAGGCCCTTTTGTATCAGGAAACGGGAGAGTTTGACAAAGCTAAAGAGCTTTTGGTAAAGGCACTTAAGATCGTTACGGCAAACGGCGAAAGCTACGAGGAAGCTGTTTCAAGAGCAAATATAGCAGGAACCTGTATGCAGCTCGGGGAGCTTGAAGAAGGCTTTACGGAAGCTGTTAAGTCGGCGGAAATATTTGAGACCCTCGGAGTAACCGATGGTCACTATGCGGCGGCATATTCCGCGCTTGGAAGCTACTTTTATATAAAAGGCGAGTTCGAAAAGGGGATGGAAGCCTATAAGACGGCTATGGACGCTATGGAAAAATCCCTCGGAAAGAACGCTTATTACAAGCGCTTGGAGGAAAACTTCGAAGAGTGCAAAAGGGCATACGAAGAAAATCTATTAAAGCAGGGGAAAGCAGCGAATTCGCCCGGAAAAGTCGGAGAAGAAAAGGCCAAAGAGGCAAAAGGTATTGAAATCTGCAGAGATTATTTTTTGCAGGTCGGTCTTCCGATGCTTAAGGAAAAGTTCCCCGAGTATCTGGGAAAGATGGCTGTGGGGCTTGCGGGAGAAGGCTCTGACTGCTACGGATTTGACGATGAATTATCAAGAGATCATGACTGGGGCCCGGAGTTTTGCATCTGGGTTACGGACGAGACATACGACAAGATCGGAAAAGAACTGGAAAAAGAGTATGAAAAGCTCCCTGCGGAGTTTAACGGAATAAAGAGAGGGGCTGCCATTAGCGGCAAAGGCAGAAGAGGAGTTATAAAGATCTCTTCATTTTGCAGACGCCTTTTGGGCGTTTGGGACCCCGCAGCTCAGTCAGACTTTAATATCAGAGACCATATAGACTGGGCGCAGACCACGGATGCATCCCTTTCCGCTTTTGTAAACGGAGAGGTTTGGATGGATGAAGAAGGTATAATTACGGGCCTTCGGAGTAATGTTGCCATCGGTTATCCGGAAAGCTTTCTTTTTAAGAAACTGGCGGAGGGATGTGCGGAATTTTCCCAGGCGGGACAGTACAATTACCTTCGGTGTCTTAAGCGTAATGACGGTATTACCGCAAGAATCATGCTCGCGGATGCTATGCGCGCAGCCTGCAAGATCGCATACTATATCGAAAACAGATTTCCGCCCCACGACAAGTGGCTTTATAAGGGACTCGATTCATTAATGGGCGGAAGCGCCGTAAAAGAAGCCCTCAACACGCTTGATGTCTGCGATGAAAAATATGTTCCGGAAGTACTTGAAAAGATCGGAGAATCTCTTGCTATGGAGCTGTACGTCTGCGATTATATCAGCGACACAGACCCCTATCTTGACCATCAGACCGAGGAGCTGATGATGAAGAGCTTCTTTAGCGAAAGCAGCGATGAGGAACTTACCGAGCTTATTGCCAGAACGGAGTTTGAGGAATTCGACAAGGTTCAAAATGAAGGCGGAAGAGCTTCGTGCCAAAACGACTGGGCTACTTTCGGGATCATGAGAAAAAGCCAGTACCTTACCTGGAACCGTACGATGCTCCTTCAGTATCTCTACGACTTTAAGAGGGAGTCCGCTCTGGGGCATAATCTTATTACGGAAAAGTACGGCAGGATGATGGAGAGTACGGCGCCTGAAAAATACGAGAAGATCAAGGACAATTTCCCGCCTCTTTCGGAGGAGAAAAAAGCCATAATCGAAGAAATCTGCAAGATACAGGTAGCCTGGATGGAAGACTTTTCAAAGGAGTATCCTCTGCTTGCATCCAAGGCAAGAACGGTCAGAACCCTGGATGATAAAAGCTATGACACGTCATACGAAACCTATCTACGGGGCGAGATTTCCACATATTCCGATAAGATGCTTCAGCTTTATACAAAGTTTATTGTGGATCTTGCCGGGGAGGGAGGAAATCTTGCGAAGATGACAATGGAAAACAGCTGCAGGCTGTACGGATATGAAAGCCTTGAAAAGGCCGAGGAGTTTTATCGTAAATGAACAGTAAAAAGACAGCGCTTGTAACGGGTGCCTCCAGAGGAATAGGCGAGAAAATCGCGGAAAAACTGGCCTCAAGTGGGTACGATCTTGTGATCACATGCCATAATTCCTTCGGAGAACTGAGTAACCTTGCGCAGAAACTAAAAGAAAAGTATAATGTAATCTGTATATGCAAGACTGTGAATGCAGGAAAAGCGGCGGAGGTTCGGAAACTTTTTGAGGACCCTTTTTTTGAAGAAAGGGGACTTGACGTACTTGTAAACAACGCCGGAATCTCTTATGTGGGACTGATGCATGAGATGGAGGACGAGGCCTGGGATGAGCTGATAAGAGTGAACCTTGGCAGCGTTTTTTTCCACTCAAAATACGCCGCAAGGCTTATGCTGAAAAAACATTCGGGACATATCATCAATATTTCATCTGTCTGGGGAAATGTTGGGGCTTCAATGGAAGTGGCTTACTCTGCTTCAAAAGGCGGAGTCAACGCTTTTACAAAGAGCCTTGCCAAGGAACTTGCCCCTTCGGGGATAAGCGTAAATGCACTTTCTCTCGGACTTATAGACACAAAGATGAATTCCTGCTTTTCAAAGGAAGACCTTGAGGCGGTGGTAAGCGAGATACCCTGCGACAGGATGGGAAGCGCGGATGAGATTGCCGAAGCTGTTTACAGACTGATCTGTATGCCTGATTATCTTACAGGACAGATCATCACAATAGACGGCGGATGGACTTAAAGTATTCGGGGCCTAGCATATTAGAGTAACTTTTGTGGGGATAAGCGAATGTATTGGAAAATACTTTTTGTGATCCTTTTGATAGTATCAAGCGCCAGCCTTGTGGGCATTATGGTACCTGTCAGCAGGATCAAAGAAAGACACGGAAAATATCTGACCAGAACAGTTTATATGGCTGTGGCTGCAATGGTGGCTAACATCGTGATCACCTTTTCGGTAAGCGAGGTTATGGCCAATGTGGCTTATTGCGTTTATTTTGCCAGCCTGGACTGGATCATACTTGCTCTTTCGGGATTTTGCGTTGCGTATATCGGAAAGCAGAAACTGATCGATTATTTTACGATTCCGACGATCATTCTTGTTTCGATCGATACTCTGTTTATTTTCTCTAATATTTTATTCAACCAGGTTTTCTCAATAGACGAGTTTGTCGGTAAGAGCGGCACAGTATACTATCTTGCCAAACCGCTTCCGCTTTATGATATACACCTTGCGCTTGATTATTTAGGAATACTTATGTGCATAGTGTATATGGTCATCGGAATGCTTAAATCCAAGGGCTTTTACAAGTTCAAGTATGTTGCGATCCTGACGATTCTTTTAACGGTTATACTGCTGAATGCTCTTTATATCATTATGGCTTTTCCCCTTGATCTTTCCGTTATATTCTACGGATTTGCAGCCAGCCTTGTGTACTACTTTTCGGAGAAATTTGTACCAAAGATCCTCACAAGCCAGGCTGTTAAAAAATCGGTCGGCGAGATGAATCAGGGATTTATACTTTTCGATACGGATGGAAAGTGTATTTATGTCAATGAATTTATCTGTATGCGTTTTAAGCTCAGAGAGGAAACCTGCACAGCCGGGACGGAGATCATTGACAGCATTACCGACGGTAAGCCTTTAAATGAGGTGCTCCCCGGAGTGTATACATACGTAAAGACTGCGAAGAATCCCAAAAACCGTGATCGCCATTACAGGCTTCGCTTAAACAGGATCGTGGACGGAAAGGGAAGCTTCCTCGGAACATATATTATGGTGGACGACGTAACGGAAGAGTATTACGTTATGGAAGAGCTTGCCAGCGCCAAGGAAGAGGCGGACGGAGCCAATGCCGCAAAGAGCAACTTCCTCGCCAATATGTCTCATGAGATCAGGACTCCGCTTAATTCGCTTCTCGGTATGAATGAGATGATCATCAGAGAGGCCGAAGACAAGAGACTTATCGAGTATGCGGAGAATATAAGGGTAGCGGGAAACAGCCTTTTGTCCTTGCTTAACGATATTCTGGACTTTTCCAAGATCGAGGCGGGACGAATGTCCATCGTTGAGGCGGATTACAGTATCCATAAAGTCTTAAGGGACTGTTACAATATTCTCGGACCTTCAGCAAAGGACAAGGGGCTGGAGTATAGGATTGAGTGTGATTACAATGTACCGAAGACTCTTTACGGCGATGAGATGAGAATACGACAGGTGCTCTCAAATCTTCTTTCCAATGCCATTAAGTATACATCAAGAGGGTCTGTCACCGTTAAGGTAGAATATAAGCCGGTAGGAGTAAAGCAAGTAATTTTGAAGATCTCGGTAATCGATACGGGAATCGGAATCTCCAAGGAAAACCAGGCTATTCTCTTCGACGCATTTCAGCGTGTGGATGAAGCGAAAAACAGAAATATCGAGGGAACGGGACTCGGACTTACGATCACAAGGGAACTCACCGCTCTTATGCACGGCGAAGTTGATGTGGAGAGCGAACTCGGAAAGGGATCGAACTTCAGCATAATAATCCCCCAGGCTGTTGTGGATGAATCGCCCATAGGTCCTTTCAATTTTGATGACGGAAACAAGGCTTCCAAGGAATACAAGGCGTCGTTTCTTGCTCCGGAGGCGAGAATCCTTGTTGTTGATGATGTGCCCATGAACCTTAAGGTTGTTAAGGCACTCCTCGGAAAGACGAAAGTGTACGTCAAGATTGCGAACGGCGGCAGGGATGCCATCGACCTTTGCCAAAATGAGAAATTTGACCTGATATTTATGGACCATATGATGCCTGCACCCGACGGCGTTGAGGCATTCAAAGAGATTCAAAGGGAAGGGGCAAACAGAAATACTCCCGTTGTCGTACTGACCGCAAACGCCCTTAACGGAGTGGATAAGGAATATAAAGAGATAGGATTTGTTGATTATCTCTCGAAGCCTGTTAAAGGGGCCGATCTTGAAAAGATGTGTATCAAGTATCTGCCGCCTTTGAAGGTGACTTTGAACGATTAAAAAGCTTTCCTATAAGGATCACTACCAGGATACCAAGGGCAGCTCCCGCGGTATCAAGGAGTACGTCGAAGGGAGAGCCGTATCTTCCGGGAACAAAGATCTGGTGGATCTCGTCGGAAGCCGCAAAGAGGATACACCAAAGAAGAGAAGAGATTATCATATAATTGTTCTTTAAGTTCACTCTCTTGAAGATCCTGAGGAATCCGAAAACAACATAAGAAGCATTGAAAGTCAGAGCGCCTAAGGCTGCATATTCGCAGAAGTGGGCGCTTTTTCTTACAATCTTATCAAGGGCCATAGCGTAGTCAAGTTTAGATACTTCGCTTAAACTGTCAAAGCCGGAGACAACAAGGTGACAGATAAATTTCCCCACCGCAAGGGATTGCTCGGTGGATTCATCGGCGCTTTGACCGGAAAACCAGACGATTACGATCATCAGTCCTATCCAGAGAGCGACAAGCAGATAATGCACATAAAGCAGTATGAGGTTTTTTCTTACATTTGATTTATTTTTTCTCATTTCCGAAGCTTTAAAGGTCACTTTCCGGTTAAATTTTCTTAAAAAGTGAAAAAGTGACTATATTTATTATAAAATAGTGGCGTCCTTAAAGGCAATATGTAAATTGTACATGGTGTAAAGGTATGTTATAATTCTTGTAACTGTGTGAAAAAAAGGTGAGTTTACTATGAAATCTATTCTTAAATACGGAATTTTAGCGGTTTTGGGCGCTGTTTTTGCTTTTGCCGTAAAAGGGACAGCCCTTGATTCATATGCTTCAAGTGAGGTTGCGCCCAGCGTCACATTTTCTAACGGATCCGGAAGCGGAAATGTTACCGATTCTGATTATAAATCCGTTGTCGCTCTTAATGCGGGAGATACCGTTACAATAAGCAGCGCTGACGGAGCGCCTATAGAGGCAATCTATCTTATCTGGCACAGCCCGGTTTCACAGTATCAGATCTCTACGGAGAACGATATGCTGACCGGCGGTGAGTACGGATTTTTGCATGAGTATATCGAGCTTTCGGAAAGCTCTTCTTCTGCGCTCCTTACAATGTCCGCAGCTCAGAAGCTTTCAAAGGTAAGGGTTTTTACTTCCAAGAACGATATTCCCGATGATGTTCAGATCTGGGAGCCCCCTTGCGAAAAGGCGGATATACTCGTCTTTTCAAGCCATTCCGACGATGAGATCCTGTTTTTCGGATCGGCTATCGCTAAGGCTATCTACGAAAAGGGCGCAAAGGTACAGCTTTCTTATCTTACGGAGTACTGGACCGGAGACAGCATCAGAGAACATGAAAAGCTTGACGGCCTTTGGTGCGAGGGCGTAAGAAACTATCCCGTTTGCGGAAATTTCCCGGACGTATATGCCGACAGTATCGATAGCGCAAGAAATCTTTATAACGAAAACGATATGATCGCTTACGAGGCTTCCGAGATCAGAAGATTTAAGCCCTCTATCGTTATTACGCATGACTTTAACGGAGAGTACGGACACGGCTTCCACAAGCTTGTTGCCGCTTCGGTTGCAAGCGCACTTGATGCGGCGGCAGATCCTTCATACGCTGAAGGAAACAGCGCATCCTACGAAGCCTGGGATACTCCCAAGGCATATTTCCACAACTATTCGGAAAACGCCATCACCCTTGATCTCAGACAGCCCATCGATGAGCGCGGTGGTCTTTGCCCTATTGAGATAGCGGCGCTTTCCTATAAACAGCATGTATCTCAGCAGTGGTGCTGGTTTTATGTTTCCGATGATCCCAATGACAAGCATCCCGAGATCAACAGCGCAGCATGGGGACTCTACAGAACAAACGTCGGTTACGACAGCGACAATGATATGTTCGAGAATCTTACGGATTTCGTAGCTGTCGACAACCGTATACATATCAGTACGCCGGAAGATCTTGACAAAATGAGAAACGATCCTTCGGCAAGCTACGTGCTCGATAAGGATATCGATATGGCGGGATACGAATGGGTTCCCTTTACCTTTACCGGAATACTTAACGGTAACGGACATGCCATCCTCAATCTGCATGTAGACAGGCTCGGAGAGACCGTTAAGTCAACCTACGACGGAAACTTCAAGGTTTACGATACTAAATTTGCGGGTATGTTTGATGTGGCGCAGGGAGCTACGATCAAGAAGCTTTCTCTGTACGGAATGAGCGCCGATGTTGACGCGGATGAAAGCTGCTTTATCGGAAGCATCGCCGGATATACGGAAGATACAAGGATCATCGACTGCACCGTAGAGGAGGCAAGGATACAGCTTAAGGTAAATGCGCCGATGTTCGGTGTTGCCGGACTTGTGGGATACGGATGCGGCAAGGCACAGAACTGTGTTATCAATACCACCCTTACCTGTATCGACAAAAATAAAGAGGAGAGAGACGAGCAGTACATGGGCGGCGTATTCGGCGCCGGATACCTGGATGTGGACAACTGCGTCGTTAATATAGACGGATACGATTCCGATCACGGTTACGTTCATAACGGCGGTATTGTCGGAATGTATATCTTCTATCCCAATCTAAACATTGGTTACAGAGGATCTCTTACGGGAAATACCGTAAGCGGCCAGATCACTTTCTTTGAAGACAATACGAACAGAAGAGCTTACTGCGAGCCTATCTTTGGAGAGGTTATGATCTGGGAGTTTGAATATGCCGGAAATACAGAGACCTTTAAGCGAAACGAGATATTCGATTACAGCAAAGATCTCTATCCGGATATGAGCGAGAATCCCGTATACAGAGAGGAAGTAACCGAAGGTGATTGCTACAGCTTCGGATATACTACTTATACAAACGACGAGACAGGTTATTCCTACAGAGCAAACTATACGCTTCACAAGCACACCTTCGATCAGGGAACGGTTACAGTGCAGCCCACATTTGAAACAGAGGGCGTTAAGACATATACCTGTACGGTTTGCGGAGAGGTTATGGAGGAAGCTATCCCCGTACTCATCCCCACTATAGAGGAGGAGCCTGAAGAGACGGAAACCGTAGAAGAGGAAGTTCCCGAAAGAAGCGTAGAGGAAAAGAAGAGTTTTTCAAAGACAGACAAGCTGTTAATAGTTATCGCATGCTGCGTAGGTGCGGTCGTTGTTACGACTTTTGCGATCGCAGGAACAAAGGCATCAAGGAAAAACAGCAGGGGACGCAGATAAGAGAGAGTACTTATGAATGTTACAATAGTTTTACCTTCCCTTAATCCGGATGAAAAATTAAATAGTGTTGTTGACGGATTGATCGCACAGGGATTTAAGGATATCGTGATCGTTAATGACGGAAGCAGGCCGGAGAATCTTGCACCTTTTGAAAAGGCGGCGCTTCATCCCGAAGTTACCGTGCTTACTCATGAAGTCAATAAGGGCAAGGGAAGAGGATTAAAGACAGCATTTGAGTTTGTGCTGGAAAAAAGGCCCGATTCTTTGGGCGTTGTTACGGTAGACGGCGACGGACAGCATACTTCGCATGACATATTCTCCTGCGCCGAGAGGATGATAGCCGAAAAAGACAAGGTTGTTTTGGGCTGCAGGGATTTTGACTCTCCGGGAGTTCCCCCTAAGAGCCGTTTCGGAAACAAGACTACAAGCAGAGTTTTTTCCATGTTTTGCGGAATGAAGATTTCGGATACCCAAACCGGTCTCCGCGCTATACCGAGAGAGTATTTACCTCTCCTTGTAAAGACCAAGGGCGAGAGGTTCGAGTACGAGACGGAGATGTTCTTCGCGCTCCACAAAAACCGTATATCCTGGGTCGAGGAAAAGATTGACACGGTCTATATCGATGACAATTCGGAGACGCACTTTAATCCTTTCCTTGATTCTATCAAAATATATCGTATAATATTAAAGTTCATATTTAAGTACACACTCAGCTCGCTTATCTGCTGTGTGATCGATATCGGACTTTTTAATCTGCTGAATATTTTGCTTGCAAGGACTACGCTGCTTGACGGCATCAAGATAAAGACTGCGCTGGGAAGATTCTTTGTGAGGGTTTTCTCCGGCGGCAACGACACTATAGCGCTTAAGGTATTAATCGCCACGGTTGTTGCGAGGATCATATCCTCTATAGTAAATTATATCCTGAACCGTAATGCAGTCTTTGAATCCGCAACAAGCGTAAAGAAGTCGGTATGGAAGTACTACCTTCTTTGCTTCGTGCAGATGATCCTGGCGGCAGCAGGTGTGTTCGGACTTTCCGCGCTCTTTGGAGGCGGAGAAGCCCTTGAGGGACTTGTATACAAACCCATTGTAGATGTACTTCTTTTCTTGTTCAGCTATCAGATACAGCAAAGATGGGTATTTAGATAAAGGAGATTTAGGTCAGATGAAGAACCGAGACGATAATAACATCCAGTACGATGAATACGGCGGTTATTACGACAAAGACGGATACTACTACGATGCCCAAGGCGGATGCTATGACCCTGAAGGCGGGTATTACGATCCCGAAGGAAATTACTATCCTCCCGAGGAGATGGGATATGAAAGCGAAGGCTATGAGGAGCCCGCTGATGATTCATATTCAAACGATTATTCCGACGACCTTAGTTTTGAGGACATGAGTATCCCTGCCGGAAGAAGTATCAAGAGAGAATACAACAATGCCGAAAAATACAGCACTTCCTACGTTAAAAGTTCGGGCAAAAAGAAGTCCGGATTTTCGGGTATGACGATCATCTGCACCGTTATCGGCGTACTTATCGGCGGATCCTTCGGAGCCGCTCTCGGCGCTGTTATCGGAGCTATGTTTGTATTGTCACCGGTTGTTTTCGGTATTCTGGGAGCGCTGCTGCTTGGGGCGGCTTTCGGCGCAGCCTGCGGAAGCAGCGTAAACCACATACCCGGAAGGATAGCTCTTATTGTTTTGACTTTCCTTATCGTAAATGTTACGGGCGTTTATTTTGTTTTGTATAACATTTACAAAGGACCGGATTCGGCTAAAAACCTTATGGCGTCCACTATACAGGAGACCGGTCAGCTTAAGTTTGTAAACAAGATCTTCCTCTCGGAGGAGGAGATTGCCGAGATCAGCAACCGCAACAGTATGGGTAAGCTTGACGCGGAGGTTGATACCGGACTTATAAGCGTCGGCGGCTCTACGGAAAATTCCGGAGAGGGCGAGAATGCCGAAGAGGTTTCCGATTTTGACATAAACGGATTCGAGATCGTTGAAGTATCCGGAAGAACTTACTTCGGAAAGCTTATGATCATCAACGATCCTTCAAGAGTTAAGCTTACTACGATTTTTGACGGCTCCTGGAAAGAGTACGGAGAGACACTGGACGTTCTTGTAGACAAGGGCAATTTCCTTGCGGGAGTAAACGGCGGTGAGTATCAGTCAGACTCCAACAAGGGCGGATCCCCCAAGGGACTTGTTGTCTGCGACGGCGAGATTCAGTACAACAATCCTCAGGCAGGCGACGTAATGGTTGGATTTAATACCGACAACATCCTTATCATCAGAGATGTAGGAGGTATGAGCGCGTCATCCGTAAAGGACCTTGTGGAGGAACTTCAGATCCGCGACGCTGTTACATTCAAGGACATCGCCGACGGAGATGACAACCACTTTACGAAGCTTATAATCAACGGCGAGTCGGTATCCTTAAACGGAAGCGGATCCGGTGCAAACCCCCGTACCGTTATCGGACAGAAGGCTGACGGAACCGTTCTTATCCTTGTTACCGACGGACGCGGAGCCGGCGGACACCTAGGCGCTACCGCCGCAGACGTAATTTCAGTTATGCAGGAATACGGTGCGGTCAACGCGGCAAACCTTGATGGCGGAAGCTCATCATGTATGTATCATGACGGTGAGTACGAGATGACATCGGTTACTCTGTATTATTCAAACGCATCATGGAGACTTCCTCTTGCGTTCGTAGTGGAAAGGAGATAACCGAAATGAAAAAGACACAGGAAAAGAGTTCAATCGGATTTTGGGCTTTTTACATAATATTTATATTGGCGCTTGTGGGATTCTGGATCTACTTTTTAAACGGCGTCATCAAGAAGGACCTTGATATTTATGAAGCGGCTCAGCCCGGATATGTTATGGAGGAAGTTGTAGAAAAGATCCAGAGCGGTGATCTTTCTTCCATGAACTTTGCGGAGAGTTCTTCAAGATTTGAATCTCCGGATATTTATAAAGAGGCTTTTGAAAACGCTATAGCCGGAAAGACTATCACTTTTAAAGAAAACGAAACCAGCTATGATGCTCAGGCACCTGTTTACGAGGTATACGCAGATGATGCGCATATCGCAACGGTAAATATAAAGTCCGTTTCATCAAAACAGCTGATGTTCATCCTCTCGGTACAGGAATGGGAAGTTGCCAGCGTATCTCCCATTTACGAAACCGGTAACGAGGGAATCGTGATTCAGATTCCGGATAGTTATACCGCAAGCATCAACGGTATCCCTGTAGATGAGAGAGAGCTTGTGGGAGAACCCGAGAATTACAAAGAGTTCGAGATTGCAGCAGCTTATACCGAAGTCCCCAAGAAGCTTACCTACGCCGCCGAGGGACTTATGAGCGTTCCCAGCGTGGAAGTAAAAGACGCCCAAGGTAATGCGGTTTCGGTTACTGTAGAGGGAAATACTTACACCGCTGAGTTTGCGGGAAGCGAGGTGCCCGCCGATATTGCGCAGAGCGCTCTTACCAATGCTAAAAACATTTCGGATATTTACGCGGGAGACAGGACTCTCGGCTCTATGAGAGGACTCTTCCCTACGGATTCATATCTGATACCTCTTTTTGAGAATTATATTAACCATGACCTCTGGATGTACAGCGGACATACGGCCCCTACGTACTCTGAAGAGGAAACCTCAAATTATATCAGATACAACGACAATTTCTATTCGGTGGAGGTGTCTTACCTTAAGACAATGTATCTGCCTAAGAGAAATATGACAGCCAATGACCGTACCCACAATACATATTACTACGCTTTAGTGGACGGAAAATGGCTTGTTGTCGATATGATAAGCAAGAACGAGTAACTTTGGGATTCTCACGGGGTTGACACTCCGTAACACCTATGATATATTAAATTTAACAAATTTAATAATTTTGTAACAAATAATACAGGTGTTATGAAGAAACTTAGTTATCGAAATATACTTAAAATGGTAGTAAAGCTGTCATCTACGAGTATGGCAGCTTTACTTTTTTTGTTAGGCAATGCCCCCGCTGTGAATTCATACGCGGCTACCGCATCTGAAGTGCTTCCCGGAGGAGGAGCGGTTGTAGCTCTCGGCGGAAGCGATAAGACTGCATCTCTTAACGGAGTGGAGGATGTTATAAACTCTCAGGAAGAGATCAAGGTCAGACTTAAGGCAAACGCGAAAGAAGAATACGAAAATCTTGTGGATAATCTCGCAATAGCGGATACAAAGGATTATCTGTATGTGCGTACCGAGCCGGATTCAAATTCCGAGTATGTCGGAAAAATATATGATGACAGCGTCGGAAAGATCCTTGACAGGGAAGACGGCTGGCTTCTTATCGAATCCGGAAGCATTACCGGTTACGTTAAAGAGGAGTACTGCATAGTCGGAAAGCAGGCAAAAGATATGGCTTCGGATGTGGGATATGAGCTTGCCTGCGTCAACGTTCCCACGCTGTACGTAAGAACCGGTGCCGACAAGGATGCGGATGTTTTATGTGTTGTTAAAAACGGCGAGGAGTATCTCGTAAAAGATAAAAAGGACGGCTATCTTCTTGTTGAGACGGCAAGCGGGGACGGCTGGATGGCGGAAGAGTACGCCGATATCAACTGGCAGTTTACCTACGCCGAGTCCAACGAAGAGGAAGCGATAAGACTTGCCGAGGAGAGCTATGCAAAGGGAGTAGAGCTTGTTGAGTATGCTCTGCAGTTTGTGGGTAATCCCTATAAGTGGGGCGGAACAAGCCTTACTAACGGATGCGACTGCTCCGGATTTACCATGGCCCTTTATCAGCATTACGGCATCAGTCTTTCACATGCTTCCGATGCTCAAAGATATGCGGGAGTTGCCGTCGACGGAATCGAAAATGCTCAGCCGGGAGATATCATCATCTACTCCGGACATGTGGCAATCTATATGGGCAACGGAAAGATCGTTCATGCCGCAAACTCAAGGCTTGGAATCGTTGTTTCGGGAATTGACTTTATGACCCTTTTGGGCATAAGACGAATTTTCTGACAGTAAAAGAGAATAATTGTTCATTAGAACAGGGGAGAAAAAAGAAGTCATCCTACTTTCTTTTGTAAGATATGCACAAAGGAAATTGAAAGATGACTTCTTTTTGATTGTGGAAAAGTGAAAGTTATCCACAGTGTTAAATAAAAAACAACGAAAAATGGGGCTTATACACGATTTTATACACATTATCCACTTAAAATTATGTTAATCGGGGGTAATTTATGGTAAACCAATCGAACGGGCGTTTTGTGCAAAGTGCCCGATGTCTGTCATATTTTTGAATTTTCAGATAATTTTGAAGAGCCCGACTTTTACGAAATAAAGTGGTAAATTGTCAGATTATTGTTGATAAATACCAAATATTGTGCTACTATATTCTTACGAAATCCATATGAAAGGTACTCGCTTTTTTAATAAGCGAGATTGGAGTATATGATCCGGCAATATACAGTGATCAAACTCCAATGCAAAGGGTGAAGCATATGAAATTTGTAATTATTGGCAGAAACATTGATGTTACTCCCGGACTTAAGAGTGCAGTCGAGGACAAGCTCGGAAAGCTGGAAAAGTATTTCAATGAAGACACTGAAGTTCACGTAGCCCTAAGCGTAGAGAAGGAGCGCCAGAAAATAGAGGTTACGATCCCTGTAAAAGGAAGTATTATCCGTTCGGAGCAGGTTTCAAGCGATATGTACGTATCCATCGACCTTGTAGAGGAGATTATCGAGAGACAGCTCAAGAAATATAAAAACAAGATCATCGAGAAACAGCAGGATGCGGTAGCGTTCTCAAAGGCATATGTTGAGAATGATTCCGATGAGGAAGAGGAGATCAAGATCATCCGTTCAAAGAAGTTCGAGATCAAGCCTATGTATCCCGAAGATGCCTGCGTTCAGATGGAACTGCTCGGACATAACTTCTTCGTATTTATCAATGCAGAGACCGATCAGGTCAATGTGGTTTACAAGAGAAAGGGCGAGACCTACGGCCTTATCGAGCCGGAGTTCTAAGCCTGCGGGACATTAAACTTAATATTTTAAAAATCGGTGAAGGTGCAATTGTGAGTTGCACCTTCATTTTTTTACAAAAAAGTGTTAAAAATTTGTTGCAAATTTAGCCGTTTTGAATTTGTTTTCGGATTGCAAATATATATGCTCTGTGATAAAATTACAAAGAGTGTGAAAAAAATAACAATCACATCAAACTAATAAATTTTTTCATTAAAGAAAACGGAGGAATTCAAGATGGCAAGAAAAGTAGTTTTGGCCGGTGCTTGTCGTACCGCTATCGGTACAATGGGTGGTTCTCTTTCCACCATCCCCGCTGCAGAGCTGGGTGCAATCGTAATCAAGGAGGCTCTTAACCGTGCGGGTGTTGCTCCCGAGAAGGTTGATCAGGTATACATGGGCTGCGTTATCCAGGCAGGTCAGGGACAGAATGTTGCTCGTCAGGCTTCCATTAAGGCCGGACTTCCCATCGAAGTTCCCGCCGTTACCATTAACGTTGTTTGCGGATCAGGTCTTAACTGTGTAAACCAGGCTGCTCAGATGATCATGGCAGGCGATGCCGATATCGTTGTAGCCGGCGGTATGGAGAACATGTCAATGGCTCCTTTCGCTCTTCCTCAGGGACGTTACGGATACAGAATGACATGGCCCAGCCAGAGCCAGGGCGCTCTTGTTGACACCATGGTTAAGGATGCTCTTTGGGATGCATTCAACGATTATCATATGATCACAACCGCTGACAACGTAGCTAAGGAGTGGAACCTTACAAGAGAAGAGCTCGATGAGTTCGCTCTTAAGTCTCAGCAGAAGGCTTGCGCAGCTATCGAAGCAGGCGCTTTCAAGAAGGAGATCGTTCCCGTTGAGATCAGAAAGAAGAAGGAAGTAGTTGTATTTGATACCGATGAAGGACCCAGAGCAGGATCTACCATCGAAGGACTTGCAAAGCTTCGTCCTCTTAATCCCGACGGAGTTGTTACCGCAGGTAACGCATCAGGAATCAACGACGGTGCTGCAGCAATCGTTGTTATGAGTGAAGAGAAGGCTAAGGAGCTTGGCGTTAAGCCTATGGCTACTTTCGTAGCAGGTGCTCTTGCAGGTGTTCGTCCCGAGGTTATGGGTATCGGACCCGTTGCAGCTACCAAGAAGGTTATGGCTAAGGCCGGCATGAAGATCGAAGACTTCGACATCATCGAGGCTAACGAGGCATTCGCTGCTCAGTCAGTTGCAGTTGGTAAGGATCTCGGAATCGATGTTGACAAGCAGCTCAACCCCAACGGTGGCGCTATCGCTCTCGGACATCCCGTAGGAGCATCCGGAGCTCGTATCCTTGTTACCCTTCTGCACGAAATGGAAGCTAAGGGCGCTAAGAACGGACTTGCTACCCTTTGCATCGGTGGTGGAATGGGTTGCGCTACTATCGTAACACGCGAATAAAAACCAAATATACTGACTTGCGGGCCTAGCGCGTGTAACGAAATTTCCGGCACCGCTTCCGCTATAGGGTCCTCGTGGCAGCGGAACTAATTTCGAACAGCGCTTGCGCTTGTTCTCAATAAGTACCGGCCTCGGACACATTGCCGGAAATTTATTACACACGCTCTCCCGCAAGAATTACACTTAGGAGAATAAACAATGGAATTTGTTCTTTACGAGCAGAAAGGTAGTATCGCTACCATAACAATTAACCGAGAGAAGGCGCTCAACGCGCTTAATTCTCAGGTGCTTGATGAACTCAATGCGACCTTAGATGCAGTCAATCTTGACGAGGTTCGTGCACTCATTCTTACCGGTGCGGGCGAGAAGAGCTTTGTTGCAGGTGCCGATATCGGAGAGATGAGCACCCTTACAAAGGCTGAAGGCGAAGCTTTCGGTAAGAAGGGAAATGATGTATTCAGAAAGCTCGAGACTTTCCCTATTCCTGTAATCGCAGCAGTTAACGGATTTGCTCTCGGCGGCGGATGCGAGATCGCTATGAGCTGTGATATCCGTATCTGCTCTGAAAATGCTATGTTCGGTCAGCCTGAAGTTGGTCTCGGAATCACTCCCGGATTCGGCGGAACTCAGAGACTTGCCCGTCTTGTAGGCGCAGGCATGGCTAAACAGCTTATCTACACTGCTAGAAACATCAAGGCTCCCGAAGCTTACCGCATCGGACTTGTTAACGATGTTATCGCAGCAACTGTTGATGAAGCGGGAAATGTTACCGTATCCGCAAAGGATAACCTTATTGCCGCAGCTGAAAAGATGGCTACCACCATCGCTCAGAACGCGCCCATCGCAGTTCGCAACTGCAAGAAGGCTATTAACGAAGGCCTTCAGGTAGATATGGACAAGGCTATCGTGATCGAAGAGAAGCTTTTCGGCGACTGCTTCGAGACCGAGGACCAGAAGGCAGGCATGGGCAACTTCCTTGAGAAAGACAAGGAAAAGAAGCTTAAGGTTGTACCTTTCCAGAATAAGTAATCAATTAATTTTTTAATTTCACTATGGAGGAATTTATCATGAAAGTTGGCGTAATCGGTGCCGGAACTATGGGCCAGGGAATTGCTAAGGCATTCGCTCTGGTAGACGGCTATCAGGTAGCTCTCTGCGATATCAAGCAGGAGTGGGCCGAAGGCGGAAAAGACAAGATTGCTAAGGGATATGCAAAGCTTGTTGAAAAAGGAAAGATGACTCAGGAGAACGTTGATGCGATCCTTGCAAGAATCACTCCCGGTCTCAAGGAAGATCTTTGCGCAGACTGTGATCTTATCGTAGAAGCTGCATTCGAAGATATGCAGGTTAAGAAGACCACTTTTGCAGAGCTTGACAAGATCTGCAAGGAGTCTTGCGTATTCGCATCTAACACTTCTTCACTTTCTATTACCGAGATCGGAAACGGACTTACCCGTCCCATGATCGGTATGCATTTCTTCAACCCTGCTGACAGAATGAAGCTTGTTGAAGTTATCGCAGGTGTTAACACTCCTCAGGCTACCGTTGACAGAATCATCGAGATCTCCAAGGAAATCGGCAAGGAGCCCGTACAGGTTAACGAGGCTGCAGGTTTCGTTGTTAACCGTATCCTTATCCCTATGATCAACGAAGCTGCATTCATCAAGATGGAAGGTGTATCCGATATCGAAGGAATCGACAGCGCTATGAAGCTTGGTGCCAACCATCCCATGGGACCCCTTGAGCTCGGCGATTTCGTAGGACTTGATATCTGCCTTGCGATCATGGACGTTCTTTACAAGGAAACAGGCGATTCCAAGTATCGCGCATGCCCTCTTCTTCGTAAGATGGTTCGCGGCGGAAATCTTGGATGCAAGAGCGGTAAGGGATTCTACGTTTATAACGCAGACCGCACCAAGACCCCTGTAGATAAGATGTGATGAACAAATAAATTTTTTTTCGGAGGAAAAATATAATGGATTTTACTCTTAGCAAGCAGCATGAAATGGCACAGACTCTGTTCAAAGAGTTTGCTGAGAACGAAGCAAAGCCTCTTGCAATTGAGACTGATGAAAATGAACAGTTCCCCAGAAGCACAGTAGACAAAATGGCTAAATACGGCTTCTTAGGAATTCCCGTACCCAAGGAGTTCGGCGGACAGGGTGCAGATATTCTCACCTATGTTATGTGCGTAGAGGAGCTCTCAAAGGTTTGCGCAACTACCGGTGTTATCGTTTCAGCACACACCTCACTTTGCGTTGACCCTATTCTTACCTACGGAACTCCCGAGCAGAAGGCAAAGTACCTTCCTGACCTTGCTTCAGGAAAGAAGATCGGTGCATTCGGACTTACCGAGCCCGGCGCAGGTACAGACGCCCAGGGTCAGCAGACCAAGGCCGTTCTTGACGGAGACGAGTGGGTATTAAACGGATCCAAGTGCTTCATCACAAACGGTAAGGAAGCTGATATTTACGTTGTTATCGCAGTTACCGGTAAGGTTGAAAAGCGCGGAAAGATGCTCAAGGAAATCTCTGCATTTATCGTAGAGAAGGGCACTCCCGGATTCACCTTCGGTACCAAGGAAAATAAGATGGGTATCCGTGGTTCATCCACATACGAGCTTATCTTCACCGATTGCCGCATCCCCAAGGCTAACCTCCTCGGACAGCAGGGCAAGGGATTCAACATCGCTATGCATACCCTTGACGGCGGACGTATCGGAATCGCTGCTCAGGCTCTCGGAATCGCTGAGGGAGCTCTTGAGAGAACAATCGCTTACACCAAGGAAAGAAAGCAGTTCGGCAAGTCAATCAGTGCTTTCCAGAACACTCAGTTCCAGCTTGCTGACATGGCTACCAAGGTAGAGGCAGCTAAGATGCTTGTTTACAAGGCAGCAATGAAGAAGGCAGAGTTCCAGACCAATCCCAAGGTTTCTTACTCAGTAGAGGCAGCTCAGGCTAAGCTTTATGCGGCTGAGGTTGCTATGGAAGTTACCACCAAGGCTGTACAGCTTCACGGCGGTTACGGATATATCAGAGAGTACGAAGTAGAGCGTATGATGAGAGATGCCAAGATCACAGAGATCTACGAAGGAACCAGCGAGGTTCAGCGTATGGTCATCAGTGCTGCTCTCTTAAAGTAATTAACGGGATTTTTAGAATAACAAAGGAGTTAACATACAATGAAAATAATCGTTTGTATTAAACAGGTTCCTGATACAAAGGGTGGCGTAAAGTTCAATCCCGATGGAACTCTTGACAGAGCAGCGATGCTCGCTATCATGAACCCTGATGACAAGGCAGGTCTTGAGGCTGCTCTTCGTCTTAAGGATCAGTACGGTGCCGAAGTTACTGTACTTACCATGGGTCTTCCCAAGGCTGCTGATGTACTCCGCGAGGCTCTTGCAATGGGAGCTGACAAGGCTGTTCTTGTTACAGACAGAGTACTTGGCGGTGCTGATACATGGGCTACTTCAACCACAATTGCCGGTGCTATCAGAAAGTTACAGCAGACTGATAAATATGACCTCATCATTACCGGACGTCAGGCTATCGACGGTGATACCGCTCAGGTAGGACCTCAGATCGCCGAGCACCTCGGATATCCTGTAATCTCTTATGCTCAGGACATCAAGGTAGAGGGCGACAAGGTTATCGTTCAGCGTCAGTATGACGACAGATATCATGTTCTTGAGGCTCAGATGCCTTGCCTTATTACCGCTCTTGCAGAGTTAAACGAGCCCCGTTATATGACTCCCGGCGGAATCTTCGATGCATGTGCTGCAGAAGTTCTTACTATGGGAAGAGCAGATCTTGTAGATGTAGAGGACGGAAACCTTGGTCTTAACGGATCACCTACAAAGATCGCAAAGGCATCCGACAAGGTTCGTAAGGGCGCAGGTGAGAAGGTTACTCCCGATTCACCCGAAGACGCAGTTGCATACATCGTTGGAAAGCTTGCTGAAAAGCACGTCATCTGATACAAACCGAGCAAATCATAAAAGCGATTTGCGAATGTTTGCAGGATTGTGAGAGCTGCAAAGCAGCGAAACAATCCGTGAATCAGAGAGTAAACAGATTAGAATGAGGTAAATAATCATGAAAATGACAGAAGAACAGATCGCTCAGTACAAGGGCGTATTCGTATTCGCACAGCAGGTTGACAATGAAGTAAGCGGTATCGCTTATGAACTGCTGGGAAAAGCTAAGGAGCTTGCACAGCCCCTTGACGCACAGGTTACCGCAGTCCTCATCGGAAGCGGAGTTGCTAATCTTGTTGACAGTCTTGCACAGTATGGTGCTGACAGAGTTATCGTTGTTGATGATCCTGAGCTTAAGGAGTATCGCACCGAGCCCTATGCACATGCTCTTGCATCTGTAATCAATGAGTTCAAGCCTGAGATCGTACTCGTAGGTGCTACTGCAATCGGACGTGACCTTGGTCCTACCGTTTCAGCAAGAGTAGCTACCGGACTTACCGCTGACTGTACCGTTCTTGAGATCGGAGATTTCCCTCTTGTAGCAATCCCCGGCCAGACTCAGAAGCACAATCAGCTCCTTATGACCCGTCCTGCATTCGGTGGAAACACAATCGCTACCATCGCCTGCCCTGACAACCGTCCTCAGATGGCAACAGTTCGTCCCGGCGTTATGCAGAAGATCGAGCCCGTTGCAGGCGCTAAGGCTGAAGTTGTTAACTACAATCCCGGATTTACACCTAACAACAGATATGTAACCATTAAGGAAGTTGTTAAGGCTGTAGGTGATACCGTTGATATTATGGATGCTAAGGTTCTTGTATCCGGCGGACGTGGAGTCGGAAGCCCTGAGAACTTCAAGATTCTTGAGGATCTTGCAAAGGTTCTCGGCGGAGAAGTTTCCTGCTCTCGTGCAGTAGTAGATTCAGGCTGGAAGCCCAAGGATCTTCAGGTTGGACAGACCGGTAAGACCGTTCGTCCTCACCTTTACTTCGCAATCGGTATTTCCGGTGCTATTCAGCACGTTGCAGGTATGGAAGAGTCTGATATCATTGTTGCTATCAACAAGGATGAAGATGCTCCTATCTTCGATGTAGCAGATTACGGTATCGTAGGAGATCTCAACAAGATCGTTCCTCAGCTTACCGAGGCATTAAAGAAGGCTATTGCTGAGAAGTAATTTTTTTAAAGTTTTAAAGGCGGGAACTTGTTTCCCGCCTTTTTGAAATTAGAGGTAATAGTATGGCAATACTTAATAAAGAGATGAAACCGGGTGTCAAATGCTACGTGGAAGGTTTTGTCGAGGCAGGCGGAGACAGGTTTTATGTTCGCAGTAAAGGCATTGTTGTCGAAACTCCGGATGTACTTGACTCGGCGGTTGATGTACTTGTAGAAAAGGGACATCACGGAAAGCACGAGCTTGTTACCGCAAAAATAGAAAACTGTTACTGGATAAGCCAAAAAACAAGGCTTAGCGTAAAATTTCCGGAGGCGGACAGAGGAGAAAAAGCCTAAAATCCGTCTCTAAAAAGCTGTAGTGATTTTTCACAAAGCACGCGTGTCATAAATACGTCTTTGTGCAACTTTTTTTAAGCGAAATACTGATAAATAAAGGCTCTGAAAGCATTCGTCAAAATGCCATAGAGCTTTTTTTATGCAAGAATTACAAAGATTTTTTATTTTGAAAAAATGTATTGACTTGTTTTTTTAGCTGTAGTAAATTGGCAATCGTCTTGTGAAAACAAGGCCTTTGGACAAAAGTAAAATTTCCTATTGGGGGAGGAGAAAGTTGAAAGACGAAATGTTTAAGACGCCGGGGTCTGAAGACGGCCTTAAAAAGCTGGTCTCGGATTTTACGGCGCAAAAGCAGACAAGACTGCTGGCTCTAAGAAACGGCTCTTTATCAAGAGAGGACTTTTTGAAAGAAGTCGAGAGCTTTATCGAACAGAATATGCATTTAGGCCCTGCTGAGAAGGAAAGCCTTCTTAAGCGATTTGAAGAGTATGTCTTCGGATACTCCAGACTATCGGTTCTCATTGATGATCCGGAAATATCCGATATCAGGGTAATAAGGCACGACTGCATCCGCGTAAAGCGAAAGGGAAAGCGCTGTGATACGGATGTGGCTTTCGAGGATGAAAAAGAGTACAGGCAGTTTGTCGAATATGTGGCTATGAAGAATCAGGCCAATATTTCAAACCTTAATGCGATCGCAAGATTCACGGACGCGGATTCTCATCCGGATTTCATTTTGAGATTTACGGTTTCGATGCCGCTCGTCAATTCTATGAATTCACCTTATCTTTGCATCAGAAAAGTTCCCAAACATTTTCCGCTTATATCGGAGCTTGTAGAAGAGGGAATGCTTTCGCGCGATACTGCTGAAATGCTTGTCACAAGCTTCCGGGAGGGATCGATACTGATCTGCGGAGGAAATTCATCCGGAAAAACGACTCTTTTAAACGCTCTAAAGGAGACATTACCTGATGACGTTGCTATCCTTATCGCGCAGCAGGCGGATGAGTTAACAAGCAGGTTTCATCCCGATACAATGTTTATGCACTCCCTATCTTCAGGAGGGGACAGTAAAGTAAATTACGATCTTAAAAACATATCCATAGCGGGACTTACCATGGATGTTGATTATTTCATAATCGGCGAGGTAAAGGGAGCAGAGGCGCTGTATCTTTTAAACGCAGCCTGCACAGGACAGATCTGTGCTGCCACCATCCACTCTACAAGCGCGGACAGAGCAACGGATAAACTTGTGGACTACGCTATGTACGAAAGCAGATATTCAAGAAACGAACTTATGAGGATGATGGACTGCTTTAAACTGGTTGTTTTTATGAAGGATTATAAAGTAGATCAGGTTTATTCCTGCCTTGGCTGGAATGAGGAAAGAAAGGAACTTGAATATGAGAGAGTTGTTTAAGTACCTGCTATTGCCGCTGCTTCTGCTTACCGGCTTTTTCCTGTTGCTTCTTCGGCTTAAAATACTTAAGGCCGTAAAGCTTATGCTGATGAAAGCGAAAGTATCCATCGAAGATAAGGACAGAGAGACGAAGCTCCTTCAGAGAAAGAACCTTGGTGAGTTTGAAAAGAAAAATACATTTTATCTGATGGTGGAAAGGCAGATCGAGTACAGCGGACTGCGGCGCAGATTTGAAAACCTGACTGCAGGAAAACTGATAGTTTTTAATGTTGTGCCAACATCGGCGCTTTATGCATTAGGGCTCTTTCTTTTCGGATTTAAGGCAGGTCTTTTTATGGCTCTCGGATATGCACTTACCGGTGTAGTCTTTACGGAGTATCTTAAGAGCAAAAATCTGAAAGCGACGGGAGAACAGCTGCCGGGGCTTCTTGATTTTCTGGGGAACTACAGTTTGACGGGAAGCGAGCTTATATCAATCTTTTCGCAGATAAGCAGATATGTGGATGAGCCGCTAAGAAGCGTGATGCAAGAGTGTGAGATGGAAGCCAGGATTACCGGAGATTCATATCTTGCGCTTGAATCAATGGCTGAGAAAAACGAACATCCGCAGTTTAAACTGCTTGTAAGAAATATATCCGTGACGGCGAGATACGGAGGAGACTTTAATCTTTTGGTAACTGAAAGTCGTAAGTCTCTACGGGAATATTTAAGCCAGGCTGCGGACCGTAAAGGTATGGTGACGGAAGCTGCGATAAATATGATACTGCTTCTTGCCATGTCGGTGATAGTTTTGGCAGTTGTTAACTTGATGATCGGGGGAGGAATAATGCAGGTCCTTTTGGGGACGTTTGTCGGTCATTTGTCAATCACAGGAATGATCGTAATCTTTATTCTTTTTATCTATCAAATTTTTTCACTCTATAAATAATGGGGGATCAAAATGAGGGGAATGATAATTAAATATCTGCCGCTTGTGGCGGCAATGCTGTTTGGATGGCTTATCCTGTCGCTTTTCGGGAGACTGCCTCCAAAGAAAGTATACGGTAAAGTCAGGGATTTTACCGGGCTGTTAAAGACGAAAGTTTTGGGAAGACCTTTTTCTGCGAGAGTTCAAAGCTTTTTGGTAAAAAACGGAGCGTCATACCATTACGGGAAAAACATTACTGTGGCAAAGCTGCTTACCGTGAGCATTCTTTTATTTGGGCTTGTCTTTTTAGCTTTATCAAAGCTTAGCCTTTTGATAGCTCCCATAGCGGGAATACTTTCCGGGGCGCTTCCCTGGATACTTTTGCCCGTACTAAATAAGCAGGATAACGACAAGATGCTGCCGGAGCTTCAGACCGTCCATCACAGTCTTTCGCTTGAGCTGAAGGCCGGAGTCCATTTATCGGAGGCGCTCTCGGAGATGTATACATGCGTAAAGCTAAAAAGACTAAGAGATGCCTTTTGTGCTCTTGGAAGCGACATAATAATGAACTCTGATGTCTTTGCGGCTTTGGAGGATTTTCAAAAAAAGTTTAACAACAGATATATCGATTCTTTCTGCATCACGGTATTACAGTTGTCCGAATCGGGAAAGGCTTCGGATCTTTTAACGGATATATCGGACCAGATGAAAGATATGGAAAAAATAGTTTTAGAGAAAAAGAAGGGCAAACTTGACAGAAGAATAACGTTTTATCAGCTGGGAATGCTGGTATGCGTACTGGCTGTGGCGATATACGCCTGCCTTTCATATATGCTGAGATCGGCAATAAATATAGGTTAATTACGGAGGTTTAAAATGAACAAGTTTTTATTACAGGTAAAGAGAGTATTAACAAATAAGGAGGAAGGGATCGACGGAATCCTTGTAACCATCGGTTTGTGCATCATTGCTCTTGTTTTGTGCGTTGTTATGAAAGACGCTTTGGCTGAACTGATTAAGAATATTACGGGGGCGATGTCCGTTAAGGCTCAGCAGATACTTACCGGAGCGTTTTTAGTAAGATTATGAGAAAAGAAATGATTCTTTCAAAAAGCAGAGGGAGCGTCACAAATATAGTTACGCTGTTTATCTTTATAGTCGGTATGACCGTGGTAATGCTTGCTTTCTACGACTGCATCGGGCTTTTAAAAACAAGGGAGGAGATAAGTCAGATCGTAAGACGCTACATACTTGTTGCCGAGACGGAAGGTTATCTATCAAGCGACGAAAGGCTTAAGATGACGGAGGAACTAAAACTGGCGGGACTTACTGATATCGATCTTACGGGTACTACTTTTACCGGGGCCGGATACGGAAATCTAATAAATGTCAAGGTAAGCGGAAAAGTTACTTCAAAACTCGGAGGCCCTTTTGAGGTAGTCGAGGAAAGAGCCTCGACGGCGAAGTACTGAGGAAAGGTGCGCGGAAAGGTAAGGATAAATTTTGAAAAATTTCACTAAGGTTTCCGGGAAAGGTATTTTAAGAAAATCCCCGGGGTTTGCGGATTCGGTATACGGGATATTTATAATTGCTTTCTTTTTGCTGATGCCGATTTTTGTAATAAGGATCGGGGCTTATAAATCCCTGTCTGACAGGCTCGAGGATGCTCTTGCGGCTAGCTCTCTGGCGGCGTCTATAGTCGATCTTGAAAGGTATGGTACGGATCATACGATCGTTATAAGCGACTTTTCGGGGAGCTATGAAAAATACAAGAAGACTTTGAATATAAACCTGAAAATGACAGATGGATATTCGGATCTGTCATTTATAGACGGAGAGGTTTGTCTGTCTGATTTTAGGATCTACAACAAAGAAGGCGGGGAGATCACCGAGATAATCGTGACGGATGCGGGAGAAAGAGTCTCCCGAAAAGGTAAGATCGGAGAAATAAAAGATCCGGCCGGAAGATGCGTTGAAGAAACGGGAATATACAGTGAAATATCTTTCCCGATAAAAAAGAATCTTTTGAGAATCGGAGGCTTTTCGTCCGAAGAGGAATGGGACGGGATAGCCAAAAAGAACAAGCTGACTGTAGTCAGGGCTAAATAACAGGAGGGGAAATGAAAGACGAAGAAAAAAAGGTAAAGAGAAAAGTAAAGGGAGTGGCTCCCGGGGTAATAATCGCAGCGTTTGTGGCAGCAGCTGTAGTGTACGGCGTACTTATTTATACCGAGAAAAAGCTTTTGGAAAAGGAACCGGAACGACTTGTGGCTGTTGCCGCTGAAGAGATCAAAAAAGGAAGAGATCTTTATATAGAAGGGCCCGGGAAAAATGTTGAGTACCGATCGGTTCCCGAAAGTATTGTGCCCGAAGAAGCGGCTGACACCTGGGATCTTTCTTCCTTCTACGCCGCGGGAGTTATAAACAAGGGTAGCATTTTAACGAAGAGTATGCTCGCTGAAAGCAGCGAATACAAGAGAAAACTGGCTAATCCTGTGCTTATAGGCTTTAAGGCGGAGGATTATTATCAGACCGCCGGAGGAAAAATAGGCAAGGGCGACAAAATCCATATTTATGTGGAGGATGAAGAGGGTGAAGTTACGCTGAGGTGGAGCGATATTTATGTGGCAGATGCCTTTGACGCTTCCGGAGAGGAGATAATACCGGGAAACGACGGAAAATCCGTAAGATTCAATATTTATCTTGAAAAGAAGGATGTGGAGGAGTTCTATGAGAAGATGGAGTCTAAGTCCATTAGAGTCGCTCTTGCATGTAATTAAGGTTTTTTCGGCCGGAATAGGGCTTCTTGTGGGGATACTTCTTTTGGCCTTTGGTCTTACGGGGGTAAAGAGTTTTGCCTCGGAGGAAAGCATATTCTTTTCCAATCCGCATCTTAGCATATCTCCCGACGGAACAGGATTTACCTTTTCAAAAGGTGTCGGAGGATTTGAAAAACATGATTACGCATACATGGGCTACAAGCGATACATAAACGGTATTACGGGACCCCGCCCATTAAGCGAAGGGGAACATTATTACCACGGCCTTATAAAGGGAATGATACCCATCGGTTACTGGGAACTGAAACACCCGATGGCTGAGTGTATTCACGGAGCGTATATAACGGATATTTCAGTATACGGCCTCCACAAGTGGGGAGTTACAAGAAATATCTGTCACGGATATTATAATCCGGGATGGATAGCGCACTGCGCCGTATGTGGGGAAGGAATTCCGCTTCTTATATATCTAAGCGAGAGTGTTGCCTCTACCATCAGCTTCCTTCCCTCGGCTACGAGCTGTTCAAATTATTTTTATCTCTGCCCCTACAGTAACTGTATCGAGCAGGGTGCTGCCATCATGCACAGCTGCACCGGAGTAAGCGCAAACAGATACCTGGTAAATTATAATCCAAACGGAGCAACCGCAGGATCGATGCCGGGAGAGTATTTCTACGCGGGAGGCGCAACGGTGTATGAGGGAGATGCGGTCACCTCTCCGGCAGCTCTTTGCGGTATAGGATATACAAGGGATGGGTATATCTTTAAAGGCTGGTCAACAAGTCCGCAGGGAGGCGTGGTATTTTCCGATAAAGAAAGCTGGGCTAAGGTTTCGAGCGTATTGGGAACCGGAAAGATGGCAAACGGAAGCTCTGTAAATCTGTATGCTGTCTGGGAAGTCGCTTTTGATATGACGGCAAAGGTAGAGAGAAATCTTAAAGCGACAGACGGAAAAGATATATTCGCAAGAGGCGAGAGCGGATATGTGAGTATAGTAACCAAAGGATATGCGGAGAAAATAGAAGTAGTATTTCCGGAGCAGTTATCTGCCTACAATCTGACCATAGATTGCAAAGATAACCTTAAAAAGAACCGAACGGATAAAGCGCCTTTTGTAATCCCTATATACGGGCTGCCTGACGGAGAGTGGCGTTTTGGCATAACCGTAAAGGCATACAAACAGGATAAATGCATAGAAAAGCTTCTTTCTGTGACCGTATCGGGAGATGAATACGGAATACTTAACGAGATATGTACGGGACTAAGATGATGGGGGATATGATTACAAGCGCGCTCAGAGAAGCGCCGGCAGATATTGCGGTTATGGCAGGGTTTATGGCAATCCTTTTTGCGGGCGCATTAATGGACCTTTTCCTGCAACAGGTTTATGACATGCTCTGGGCCCTCGGAATAGTTTTTCCCGGCATTTTTATCTTCATAAAGGGGGAACTGTCGGGAAGTATACTCCTTAGCCTGATAATATATTTTATTGCTCAGGAGGTCTTTATGAAAAAGGCATACGGCAAAGCGGATTGTCACGCGCTTTGCTGCTGTGCCTTGTTTTTGGCGTATTTTGGATGCGGGCTTTCGGTTTATGCGCTGCATCTTGGCATAGTACTGTTTTTGCTTATTGTTAAAAATCTTTTTAGCGGGAATATTTCCCGGAATATGAAATTAAAGAAACCTGTGCCCATGATACCCTATATTTTTGCGTCTTTATGCGCGGTTTCGGTTATATATGTTCCTTGATAATTGAATAGTATTTTGGTAAAATGAAACGGATTGTGGGGTAGTCTGCTTAAAAGAGGATTTTGAGATGACGATTTCGGTTTGCATGATAGTCAAAAATGAGGAGAAAGTACTTGCAAGATGCTTGGACAGCCTGGCGGGCCTTTACGATGAACTTATCATCGTGGATACGGGCTCTTGCGATGAAACGAAGAGTATTGCTTCGCGGTATACCGACAAAATCTACGATTTTGAATGGATAAGCGATTTCTCCGCCGCCAGGAATTTTGCTTTTTCGAAAGCAAATATGGAGTATATTTATTCCGCGGACGCCGATGAAGTCCTTGATGAAGAAAACAGGATGCGCTTTAAGATCCTTAAAGACAATCTGCTCCCCGAGATCGAGATCGTTCAGATGAAGTACGGAAACCAGCTTGAGAACGGGACCGTATACAATTTTGACGAAGAGTACAGACCTAAGCTTTTTAAGAGAGTCCGTACCTTTACCTGGATAGAACCCGTACATGAGACTGTGCGCCTCGACCCTGTTGTATTTGACAGCGAGATCGTTATTACGCACAAGCCCCTTTCAAATCACGCTTCAAGAGATATCGATATCTTTACAGGGCGCCTTAAAAAGGGAGAGATGCTATCGCCCCGCCTTTGGGAGATGTTTGCCAAAGAGCTTTTCATCTCCGGTACCGACGAAGATATCGAAAGGATATATGACTGCTTTATCGATTTTGAAAAGCAGCCCATGGACAGAGATCTCCATAAGGTAATCTGCTGCGTTATCGTAAGAGCCGCAAGGATAAAAAAGGATGCCGGTATATTCTTTAAGTATGCCGTGAAGCTTCTTGCAGCCGGGGACGGATGCTCGGAGAGCTGTCTTGAAATGGGTCTTTGGTACGAGGAAACGGGCGACCTTGAAGAGGCGCTTATCTGGTTTTACAATGCAGTCCACGAGACGGAAGCCATAATAAAGCTTTCTTCTTCGACAATAGAGCCTCTTTCTCATATGGCAGATATTTATGACGGAATTGGCGAAAAAGAACAGGCAGCGGGCTGCAGGAGGATGATAGATGAACTGGGAAAATAATGTCAGAAAAGTAGTTCCTTATGTTGCGGGTGAACAGCCTAAGCAAAAGGATGTGATAAAGCTTAATACAAATGAATGCCCTTATCCGCCGGCACCGGCCGTTGAAAAAGCCTTAAAGGAGATAGATTTTGATTCCTTCAGGCTTTACCCGGATCCGGATACGACGTCTATTACGGAGGCTCTTGCGAAATACTACAATGTTTCGACAAAAAATGTATTTGTGGGAGTCGGATCGGATGATGTACTCAGCATGGCTTTTCTTACTTTTTTCAACTCGGATAAGCCAATACTTTTCCCCGACGTAACCTATTCCTTTTATGATGTTTGGGCCGATCTTTACAGGATTCCCTACAAGACCGTTCCTTTAAAGGATGACTGGTCTATAGACAAAGAGGGATTTAAACAGGAAAACGGCGGAGTTATCTTCCCCAATCCCAATGCGCCCACGGGGCTTTTTGAGGATGTATCTACGGTTGAGGAGATCGTCTCCGCAAACCCGGATGTTGTGGTGATAGTTGATGAAGCATATATAGACTTCGGCGGCGAGAGCGTTATACCGCTTACTTCCAAATACGATAACCTCCTTGTTGTTCAGACTTTTTCCAAGTCAAGAGCAATGGCGGGTATGCGAATCGGATTTTGCATCGGAAACGAAAAACTTATCGGATATTTAAATGATGCAAAGTTCTCGTTCAACTCGTACACAATGAACCGTCCGGCCCAGGAGCTTGGCGCTTTGGCTGTGCTTGATGATGCGTACTTCAAGGATATTACCGGAAGGATAGTAAAGACAAGAGAGTGGGTAAAGATAGAGCTTAAAAGACTCGGATTTACATTCCCCGACTCAAAGGCAAACTTTATCTTTGCTTCGCATAAATCTATTCCCGCAAAGGATATTTACACCTACTTAAGGACAAGGAATATCTTTGTAAGATACTGGGACAAGGCGAGGATAAACAACAGCCTTAGAATAACCATTGGCACGGATGAACAGATGAAGACTCTTATCGGTGCATTGGAAGAATATATTGGAGATAAATAAAGAAAATGAAAAAAATGGTCGAAAACAAAAAGCTTAATCCCGCTTTAGCGATAGCAATGTCGCTCCTTGTATGCCTTTTTTCCGTAGCGCTTCCCGCAAAGAGCATTTACGGAGCTTCTACAGCTTATGCCGCTGAGGCTACTGTGGGTGAGCCTGTTAAAGAAGCCTCAGAAGAGGTAAAGGACGAAGAAATGCTTCAGGGAGAGGAGACAGCAGCTTCTTCTGAAAACGCCGAGGGAGAAGAAAAGCTCTCATTTACGGAAAAGGTGGCTGCAAAGTTTGCAACCTCTCTCGGAAAGTATATCCCCGCGGAATTGGTCGTTGTATTTGTATCGATGCTTCCTATCCTTGAGCTCAGAGCGGGTCTGTTTGTTGCAAAGTTTTTAAACCTTCCGCTTCTTAAGGCTATTCCCTTATGTATTTTGGGAAACATAATCCCGATTCCGCTTATTCTTCTTTTTATCAAAAAGATATTCAAGTGGCTCGGAAAGACAAAGCTCTTTCATAAGCTTGTTGAGAAACTTGAGGCAAGAGCTATGAAAAAAAGCACAGCAATATCCAACGGTGAGTTTGTGGGACTTATGCTCTTTGTCGGAATTCCTATCCCCGGAACGGGAGCATGGATGGGATCTTTAATTGCCGCGCTTTTGGAGATTGACTTTAAAAAGGCTATCACAGCCGAACTTGTAGGTATCGCGATCGCTACCGTGATAGTTTCAATCCTTTCCTACGGACTTTTGGGAATCATTATTTAACGGAGGCCTTTTATGGCGGATAGTTACAACGAGTTTGCCTATGTGTATGATGAACTGATGGACGCCGTTCCCTACGAGGAATGGTGCGAGAGAATAGCCCACGCCATCGATTCATACGGTATCACAAAAAGAGTTCGGGATCCGGAGTCTGAAGATTCCTTCGAGGAGGAATGCGAAGAGCTTACAGAGCCTACGGAGGAAGAGCTCTTAGAGTCTGAGAGAAATCTTGTTGTGGATCTTGGATGCGGTACGGGGACGGTGACCGAGATGCTCTACTCCTTGGGATTTGATATGATCGGAATCGACAATTCCGAGGAAATGCTGGAGATCGCTATGGAGAAAAAGTGTGAGAGCGGATCCGAGATTTTGTATCTTAATCAGGATATGCTGGAGCTGGAGCTTTTCAGTACTGTGGGAACAGTGATAAGCGTTTGCGACAGTTTGAATTATCTTGTGGGTGACGGCGATCTTGAAACGGTCTTTTCTCTTGTTTCAAATTACCTTTATCCCGGAGGACTTTTCATCTTTGATCTGAATACGGACTATAAATATCGCGAGATCATCGGCAACAGGACAATCGCCGAGAGCAGAGAAGACTGCAGCTTTATCTGGGATAATCTTTATGACTCCGAGAAAAAGATCAACGAATACGACCTAACGCTTTTTATAGAGGGCGAGGACGGAAGATTTGACAGATTCCTTGAGACACACTACCAAAAGGGATACGACCCCGCGGAAGTTAAAAAGATCCTTGAGGACAATAAATTTGAGATTGTTAAAATGACGGATTCCGAGACCGGAGGAGATGTCTCGGATGTCACACAAAGAATATTTGTTGTGGCAAAATCGACTAAGGAAAAGAATCAAAATGAGTGATTATATTGTAAGCGCAATGTCTGCGAATGAGCAGATACGAGCTTTTGCCTGTACCACAAGAGATCTTGTGGAGCATGCCAGAAGTATACACAACACAAGCCCTGTTATGAGCGCCGCCCTTGGCAGAATGCTCAGCGCCGCAGCTATGATGGGGAGTATGATGAAGGGCGATAAGGATCTTCTTACCCTTCAGATAAAGGGAGCGGGACCTGCGGGCGGTATTACCGTTACCGCGGATTCTTTGGCAAATGTTAAAGGGTATGCCAATGTCCCTGAGGTGATCATTCCCGCAAAGCCTAACGGAAAGCTGGATGTATCGGGAGCCATCGGCCCCGGAAGCCTTAGGGTGATAAAGGATATGGGACTTAAAGAGCCCTATGTCGGTGAGGTCGCGCTTCAGACGGGGGAGATAGCGGAAGACCTTACGTATTATTTCGCCGTTTCCGAGCAGGTTCCCTCATCGGTAGGCCTTGGAGTACTGATGAACAGGGACAATACCGTAAGGCAGGCGGGAGGATTTATTATCCAGCTTATGCCCTTTGCAACTGACGAGGTTATTTCTATTCTTGAGGAAAACTTAAAGTCCATCCAGTCTGTTACGCAGATGCTTGATGGCGGAGATACTCCCGAGGATATGTTAAAGAAAGTCCTTAAGGGCTTTGATGTAGAGATTACCGGCAAGATGCCGACGCAGTATAAATGCAATTGCAGCAGAGAAAGACTTGAGAGGGTTATGCTCAGTCTCGGAAAGAAGGAACTTGACGAGATGGTAAAAGAAGGAAAGCCCGTAGAAGTCGGATGCAGTTTTTGCAATACAAAGTACGTATTTACGCCGGAAGAGCTTTCAAAATTGTATTAATTCGTTTATAAGACAGAAAGGGATTAAAATGAAAGGCTATACTAAAGAGGATGTACTCAGATTACTTGAAGAAGAGGACGTAGAGTTTATAAGATTACAGTTCACGGACCTTCACGGAACATTAAAAAACATTGCAGTTACAGCCGGAAGGATAGCCAGTATACTGGAAAACGGCTGCCATTTTGATGCGAGCGCGGCAGACGGATTCCCCAGAGCAATCGATTCCGAGAGATTGCTTATTCCCGACTTTTCTACTTTTGAGATCCTCCCTTGGAGACCTCAGCAGGGTAAGGTGGCAAGACTTCTTTGCGATGTATATATGCCGGAAGGAACCCCTTCTAACCTTTGCTCGAGACAGATACTTAAAAAGAATCTCGAAAAGGCGGAAGGCATGGGATATAAGATAGAGGTAGGACCTGAGTGCGAGTTCTTCCTTTTTGAAACAGACGAAAACGGAAACCCCACTGTTGTTACACACGAACAGGCGGGTTACTTTGACGTGGGACCTTTGGACGAAGGCGAGAATGCCCGCAGAGATATTGTTATGAACCTTGAGGATATGGGATTTGAGATCAATGCTTCCCATCACGAGGTTGCACCGGCGCAGCATGAGATCGATCTTTCGCACGGTGAAGCTCTTTCTACCGCGGACAATATCCAGACCTTTAAGCTGGCTGTAAGGACCATGGCCAAGAGACACGGACTTCACGCTACGTTTATGCCCAAGCCCAAGAATGATGTTAACGGCTCCGGAATGCATATCAATATTTCCATCTTAAAGGATGGGGTGAACATCTTCAGCGATGAATCGGACAAAAACGGTCTTTCAAAGGAAGCATATTATTTCCTCGGGGGGCTTATGAAGCATTTAAAGGGAATGAGCGTTATAACAAATCCCCTTGTAAATTCATATAAGAGACTTAACAGCGGATTTGATGCCCCTGTATATATCGCGTGGAGTGCCAGAAACAGAAAGCAGATGGTTCGCATCCCAGCGCTTTTAAACGGTAATAATGCAAGAATTGAACTAAGAAGTACCGATTCCGCGGCAAATCCCTATCTTGCTCTTGCGCTTGTTATCGCGGCCGGACTTGACGGAATCGAGAAAAAGATTACTGCTCCTGAGGCTATCGATGTCAATATCGCTTCTTTAAGCGAAGAGGAAAGAAATAAGCTTTCCGTAGACAGACTTCCCGGTACCTTAAAGGAAGCAATAGATGCTGCAAAAGCCGATCCTTTTATTGCCGAGACTTTGGGCAGGGAAGCTTTTGATCAGTATATCATGATGAAGGAAAAGGAATGGAACGATTATAATACATTCGTATCCGAGTGGGAACTTTCAGAGTACTTGAATCGCTACTAGGTTTTGGCTATAGGAGGTGCAGATGGCTAACATCATAATTGCACTTTCCGGACCTGAGGAATCCACGGGCATACGAAGCGTTCTTGCCAGATGCGGTTACCGCTCGGTATTTATATGCGCCAACGGCGCTCAGGCCATCTCAAAGATGGATGACCTTGACGATGGAATAGTTATATGCGCGTATAAACTGCAAGATATGATGTACTCGCAGCTTCGTGATAATCTGAGATACGGATTTGATATGTTGCTGCTGGTATCGCAAAAGCATGTTAATGATTGCGACGGAAATGGAATAGTGACTTTAACAATGCCACTTAAGGTCGATGTCCTGATGTCTACTTTAAACTCCATGGTTGATGAACAGATCAGACGGAAAAAGAGGGACAGACTAAAGCCAAAGACCAGAAGTGAAGAAGATATGCGGATACTTAATGAGGCGAAGGCTCTTTTGATGTCGAGAAACAATATGACGGAAGAGCAGGCTCATAAATATATCCAGAAAAACAGTATGGAAACCGGTTCAGGACTGGTGGAGACTGCCGAGAAAGTCCTGACCTTAATGAAAAATAAAAACGGGTGATCCCGGATACGCAAAGGAATACTGATATGAAATTTACTAAAATGCACGGATGCGGGAATGATTATATATATGTAAACGGCGCGGCGGAAAGAATCCCGGCCGATAAAAAGCCCGAGATCGTAAGGCGCTTAAGCGACAGACATTTCGGAATCGGCGGAGACGGAGTTATCTTTATAAATCCTTCTGACGTGGCGGATTTTGAGATGGAGATGTTCAATGCGGACGGTACGAGAAGCGAAATGTGCGGAAACGGCATCAGATGCGTTGCCAAGTATGTTTACGATAAAGGACTTACTTCCTCCAAAGAGATAAAGATCGTAAGCGCCGGCAAAGTGAAGATAATCACTGTTGAAACAGAGAGAAAAAGCGAGAACACTCCTTCGGGTAAAGAAGCCCTTACTCTTAAGGTAAATATGGGAAGTCCTATCCTGGAGCCGGAGAACATTCCTGTACTGGTATCCGGCGAGAGAGCCATTGATGCGGATATTGAAGTCCTCGGAAAAAAATACAAAATGACCTGCGTTTCAATGGGAAATCCCCACGCCATAATCTTTTCGGAAGGCGTTAAGGATATGAACCTTGAGGCGGTCGGTCCTTATTTTGAAAACCATAAGCTGTTCCCCAGAAGAACAAATACGGAATTTGTGGAAGTTGTCGATAAAAATAACGTAAATATGAGGGTTTGGGAGAGAGGAACCGGAGAGACACTGGCCTGCGGAACAGGAGCCTGCGCTACAGCGGTGGCTTGTGTGCTTAACGGAAAGACCGAAAACAAGGTACGTGTCCACCTCCTTGGTGGGGATCTTGATATCGAGTGGGACCGCGATGCGGATCTTGTGTATATGACCGGCCCTGCGGAGACCGTTTTCGAGGGTGAAGTTAATGTATAAATGTGCTTTTGCACTAATATAGAAATGTGAGGATTACTACTATGGTTAAGGCAAACGAAAATTACCTCAAACTCCCGGGAAGTTATTTATTTTCCACAATAGGAAAGAAAGTAAGGGAATTCGGCGAGGCAAACCCTGAAGCAAAAATCATCAGACTCGGTATCGGAGATGTTACCCAGCCTCTTGCTCCTTCTATTATTTCTGCGCTTCACAGCGCGGTTGATGAGATGGGCGTAAAGGAAAGTTTTAGAGGGTATGCACCGGATCTTGGATATGAGTTTTTAAGAAATGCTATAGCAGAGAACGATTACAGGGCAAGAGGATGCGATATTTCCGCAGACGAGATCTTTGTATCCGACGGTGCTAAATGCGATTGTTCCAATATCCAGGAGATCTTCAGTCTGGATAATAAGATTGCGGTTTGCGATCCCGTATATCCTGTGTATGTCGACTCAAATGTTATGGCGGGAAGAACAGGTTCTTACGATGCAAAGACTGAGACCTGGAGCGATGTGATCTATATGCCCTGTACTGCGGATAACGGATTTGCTCCCGAGATACCCGAGAAGACACCGGATCTTATTTATCTTTGTTTCCCCAACAATCCTACGGGAGCAACTATAAAAAAGGCGCAGCTCCAGGAATGGGTTGATTATGCGAATAAAGTAGGTGCGATCATTCTCTATGATGCGGCTTATGAGGCGTATATTTCAGAGAGCGATGTTCCGCACTCAATATATGAATGTGAAGGAGCGAGGACTTGCGCCATTGAGCTTAGATCCTTTTCCAAAAATGCGGGATTTACCGGAGTAAGACTTGGATTTACCGTTATCCCCAAGGAATTAAAAGCCGGAGATGTGGCGCTTCATCCCCTTTGGGCGAGACGCCACGGAACAAAGTATAACGGAGCTCCTTATATCATCCAGCGTGCCGGAGAGGCGGTTTACAGCCCTGAAGGAAAAGAGCAGCTCAAAGCTCAGGTTGCTTATTATATGAACAATGCCAAGTATATCTACGAGGGATTAAAGAGCGCGGGTTATACTGTATCGGGAGGCGTGAACGCTCCGTATATCTGGCTTAAGACCCCGGGCAAAATGACAAGCTGGGAATTCTTCGATTTCCTTCTCGAAAAGGTTAATGTTGTCGGAACTCCCGGATCGGGATTCGGTCCTTCCGGAGAAGGGTACTTCAGACTTACCGCATTCGGAACATATGAAAATACCGTAGAGGCTGTAGACAGGATTAAAAGAGCAAATATCTGATAGACGGGAATAGGGATCTTATGGACTATACTTATCTTATTATTTGGCTTGTGCTGTTTTTGATACTTATCGTCATAGAGATGATCACAACTGCGGTTGCTGCGGTCTGGATCGGAATAGGCTGCCTTGCGGGCGCGGTTTTTGCCGCTCTGGGACTTCCTGTATGGCTCCAGATCATAGCATCCGCGCTTGTGTCTTTTCTTTGCTTTGCATTTATAAGACCGGGGGTTAAGAGAAAGTTTGATAAGAAAAGATGGCGCCAGAGCCTTAGAAAACTCATTGGGACCAGAGCTCTGGTCACCAGCGAGATCGACAATTTAAGAGGGATAGGTGAAGTGAGGATCGGAGGAAGGGAGTACGCCGCAAGGAGCGCAGAGCGCGGCGTCGAGATTCCCCACGGAACTGTCGTTGTTGTGGTGGATGTCAGAGAGGAAACGATGATAGTCGATACCGACAATACCGTTGACAACAACTTAAGGTCAAGAAAATCCGAAGCCAGATTGGACCCCGGAATAATGGACGATTTTTAATAATGAAAAAATGATTGGAGGATGGAAACATGGACTTACGCGGAAGGGATTTTTTAAAGCTTCTTGATTACACCCCTGAGGAGATAAAGTATCTGCTCGACCTTGCGGCGGATCTTAAGGACAAGAAGAAAAAAGGCATACTTGTTGATCATCATAAGGGAAAGAATATTGCCCTCATTTTTGAAAAGACAAGTACCAGAACCCGCTGTTCTTTCGAGGTAGCTGCACATGACCTCGGAATGGGAACAACTTACCTTGATCCTTCGGGATCCCAGATCGGTAAAAAGGAATCAATCGCGGATACGGCCAGAGTTCTCGGAAGCATGTTTGACGGTATCGAATATCGCGGATACGGACAGGAAATAGTTGAAGAACTTGCAAAGTATTCAAAAGTTCCCGTTTGGAACGGACTTACCAATGAATTCCATCCCACACAGATGCTTGCGGATATGCTTACCATCATCGAGGAATTCGGACATCTGGAAGGCATTAAGCTTGCATATATGGGTGACGCACGCTACAATACCGGAAATTCTCTTATGGTAGCCTGTGCAAAGATGGGCATGCATTTTTACGGATGCGCTCCGAAGAAGTACTGGCCGAATGACGAGCTTGTTAAGACTGCCAAGGAAATAGCGGCTAAGACGGGAGGAAGCATCAACCTTACCGAGGATCCTATGGAGGGAACAAAGGGCGCGGACGTTGTCTGCACCGATGTTTGGGTTTCTATGGGAGAGCCCGATGAAATCTGGGCTGAGAGAATTGCAGACCTTAAGGCTTATCAGGTTAATTCCGCTATTATGAATAACGCCTCAGACAAGGCTATCTTCATGCACTGTCTTCCTGCATTCCACGATCTTAAGACAAAGATTGGCGCAGAAGTAGGAAAGAAATTCGGAATAACAGAGATGGAAGTTACGGACGAAGTCTTCGAGTCGGCAAGAAGCCGCGTGTTCGAAGAAGCGGAAAACCGTATGCACACCATTAAAGCCGTAATTGACGCTACGGTTTAAAAACGGGTTTGAGAAAAGTAGGGGGCGCCCGGATCTGAAAGAAGAGTATGCAATGAAGTCAGAGATACTTAAGCTTCTAAAGAGTACAAATGAATACATATCCGGGCAGGAGCTTTGCGAGCGCTTCGGCGTCTCGAGAACCGCCATCTGGAAGGCTATCGACGGACTTAAAAAGGACGGATACGAGATAGAGGCGGTAAGAAATCGCGGGTATAAACTCTCTGAGGGCGAAAGCGATGTCTTTTGTCAAAGGGAACTTACCGATCGGACAGCGGATATCTCGCTTATAAAAGAAGCGATCTTTTTTGAGGAAATCGGCTCTACCAATACCGAAGCAAAAAGACGGGCTGAGGAAGGGGCAGATGAGGGGCTTTTGCTTGTTGCAAACAGACAGACTGCCGGCAAGGGGAGAAGAGGAAGAAGCTGGATCAGCCCCGCGGGGAAAAATGCGTATTATACTTTACTTCTAAGGCCCGACATCTCTCCTGAAAAAGCGCCGATGCTGACTCTTGTTATGGCGCTGGCTGTTGCCTCCGCCCTTGAGGATGTATACGAGAGCGGAGTCTGCGAAGGCCTTGACGGCGATAAAGCCTCCGGCAAATCCCGGGATAAATCCGTAAAGATCAAATGGCCCAATGATGTTTTGATAAACGGCAAAAAAATCTGCGGGATCCTTACGGAGATGAGTGCCGAGAATGATTATATCCAGTATGTTGTAATCGGCGTTGGGCTAAATATTAAGCCTCAAAAATTTGATAAAGAGATTGCGGATAAGGCTACATCCATAGATGCGGAGTGGAATATTACAACAGTCAGATGCAAGCTTGTCGCAGACATAATGCGATACTTTGAAAAGTATTATAAAGAGTTTCTGAAGGAGGAAAGTCTCAGCGGATTAAAAGCTGGGTACGAGAATCTTTTGGTAAATAAAGGCCGTGATGTCTGTGTCCTCGATCCCAAGGGAGAATATACGGGAAAGGCTCTCGGAATCAATGACGGCGGAGAGCTTATCGTGGAAAAAGAAAACGGTGAGAGAAATGCGGTATACGCGGGTGAGGTATCTGTAAGAGGTATCTACGGATACGTTTAATAAAGGAAATATACGGAATGAGCAAGGATTCAATGTTTACAAATGATGACAGGGGAGTTTTGAAGGACGGACGTGTTGTGCTTTGCGGAGCAAATGCCTACGAGCAAAAGTACTACTTTAATAAGAGGTTTTCCAAGCTTCCCGAATCCATTCAAAAAGAACTTCATATTATATGCGTTCTTTTTACGGAGGAAGTCGGGGGACTTTTCTATATAGTATTTGACGAGGACGGTGGCGTGTCCCTTGAGACCAATGCGGACGACGATGATATTTATTACGATGAGATATCTTCCGGGCTGCTTGCCGGCGAGATAAGAAGAACGAGAGCTGAGCTTTTGGAGTCGCTGAGCATTTACTATCGCATGGCGATACTTGGCGAAAAGCCTGCGGATCTTCTTGATGAAATTGAAGGAAACGAAGAGTAATCTTCTATTATATATGAGCAAATTGCGAATCGGCTCTTTGGAGCTTAAAAACAATTGTATATTGGCACCAATGGCAGGTGTAACAGACCTGCCGTTTCGTATTTTATGCAGCGAGATGGGAGCGGGAATGGTCTGCATGGAGATGGTGAGCGCAAAAGCCATTTCCTATAATAATAAGAATACGGTCGACCTCCTTAAGGTAGAGGAGAGCGAAAGACCCGCATCTCTTCAGCTTTTCGGATCCGAACCGGAACTTATAGGGGAAGTTGTTAAAAAAATCGATCATCGTAATTATGATGTCCTTGATTTTAATATGGGATGCCCGGTTCCGAAGGTAGTTAACAACGGGGAAGGGTCGGCTCTTATGAAAAATCCCGACCTTGCCTTTAGGATCATGGAGCAGCTTGTGAAAAATTCCACCAAGCCCGTTACCGTAAAATTCAGAAAAGGATTTGACTCGGAACATATTAATGCGGTAGAAATCGCGAAGGCGGCAGAGGCAGCAGGGGTGGACGCAGTAGCTGTCCATGGAAGGACAAGGGCGCAGTACTATTCCGGAGAAGCAGACTGGGATATAATAAGACAGGTTAAAGAAGCGGTATCGATACCGGTTATCGGAAACGGAGATGTTACTTCTCCCGAAAAAGCTAAAGCGCTTATAGATAGAACCGGCTGTGACGGTATTATGATAGGAAGGGGCGCCGAAGGAAATCCCTGGATATTCAGACAGGTAGTCAGTTATCTAGAAACCGGCGAAATTTTGGATCCGCCTTCACCTGCTGAGAAGAAAGCTCTGGCAATCCGTCACGCTGAGCTGATGCTGAAGTATAAAGGTGAGCATATAGCTATTCAGGAAATGAGAAAACACCTCGCCTGGTACACCGCCGGCATGCCGAACTCATCTAGGTTTAGAGGAAGGATTAACACGATGAATACAATGGATGAGTTATTAAGCGGAGTAAACGAGATCTTTAATTGCTGATCATAGAAGGAGAAGCTGCGACAGATTTCACGAGCGAACCATGTAGCTCAAGCAGACGTTAGCAGCGTATTTTGCTGCAACGTAAAATTGCGTTATGAATTTAAACGCAATTTTATACGGAGTATCTGCTTAGGACATTTTTTTGAAAAAATGTCCGTATGCGTGAGCGTTGAAATATGTCATACCTTCGACCGAAAAGATATACATAAAATTTTTACAAATTATTTCAAAAAACTTCTTGCAATATTTACAAATAGATGTTATATTAGTCCTTGCTGTGGCATGATAGCTGTGAAGCGTGAGGTTGCTGTTGCCGGGTAATCGGCATCAGGTTTTCCGTGGAGCGAATGTCAAGTTCAGAAAACTGACGACAAGTCACTGTACCGAATTTAAGTCTGCAATAGTGCAGAAACTACGTGTGATCTGCTCCGAAAGGGGCAAAAAGGTCCGGAACGTTGCTAACGGATTAGGATACACACGGCAATGTGTACAGTCACCGCTTGTCGCATACGAAATGCGAAAAGGAGGCGACTTTTTTTATGGCAAGTCAAATTATGAGAATTACCCTTAAGGCTTATGATCATCAGCTCATCGATGCATCTGCAGTAAAGATCATCGATACTTTAAAGAAGAGCGGCGCCCAGGTCAGCGGACCCGTTCCTCTTCCTACTAAGAAGGAAGTAGTTACTATCCTCAGAGCTACTCATAAGTATAAGGATTCCAGAGAACAGTTCGAGCAGAGAACTCACAAGAGACTCATCGACGTTGTTACTGCTGGTGCAAAGACTGTTGAATCACTTCAGCGTCTTGAAATGCCTGCCGGTGTTTACATCGACATCAAGATGAAGAACAAATAAATCTTCATATTATAACTTTTTAAACAAAAACCTCTACTAGACAAGAACGGTAAGCTGCAACGAGTAAACCGGTCCGCTATGTAGAAATCAGGAGGTAAATTTTTAAAATGAAAAAAGCAATTTTGACAACAAAGATTGGAATGACCCAGATCTTTGGCGAGAACGGAACACTTATCCCTGTTACCGTACTTCAGGCAGGTCCCTGCGTAGTTACTCAGGTTAAGACTGATGAGAATGACGGATACAGCGCAGTTCAGGTTGGCTTCGTTGATTCCAAAGACAGAGTTGTTAACAAAGATGGTAAGGGTTCAAAGAAGACCTACAATCGCCATGCAGCAGGCAAGGCTGAGCAGGGACACTTCAAGAAGGCCGGAACATCATCCAAGAAATATGTCAGAGAGTTTCGCTTTGAGAATGCAGAAGAGTACAAGCTCGGCGATGAGATCAAGGCTGACATCTTTGCTGAAGGAGATAAGGTAGACGCTACCGCAATCTCAAAGGGTAAAGGATTCCAGGGCGCAGTTAAGCGTCTCGGCCAGCACAGAGGACCCATGAAGCACGGTTCAAAATTCCACCGTCATCAGGGTTCAAACGGTGCATGTTCATCACCCAGCCGTGTGTTTAAAGGAAAAGGAATGCCCGGACACATGGGAAGCGTTAAAGTTACTGTTCGCAACCTTGAAGTAGTACGTGTTGACAGTGAGAAGAATCTTCTTCTTGTTAAGGGCGCAGTACCCGGATGCAAGAAAGCTCTTGTTACTATCAAAGAGACTACCAAGGTAGATTGCTAATTCAGAGCGAAAGGAGGACCAATTATAATGGCAAACGTATCTGTTTACAATATGGAAGGCAAGGAAGTTGGTACAATCGAGCTGAATGACGCAGTTTTCGGAGCACCCGTTAACGAGCATCTCGTTCACATGGCAGTTGTACAGCAGCTTGCAAATAATCGTCAGGGTACACAGAAGGCAAAGACCCGCTCTGAAGTATCCGGCGGCGGAAGAAAACCCTGGAGACAGAAGGGAACCGGTCATGCAAGACAGGGATCCATCAGAGCTCCTCAGTGGAAAGGCGGCGGAGTTGTATTCGCACCCGTTCCCAGAGATTATTCTTTCAAGCTTAACAAGAAAGAAAAGAGAGCAGCTCTTAAGTCTGTTCTTACCGATAAGGTATTAAACGGCAACCTCGTTGTTGTTGATGAGCTTAAGCTTGACGAGATCAAGACAAAGAAGTTCACTGAAGTTATGAATAACCTCAAGGTTTCAAGCGGACTTGTAGTAATCGCTGAAAACAACGAGAACATCGTACTCAGTGCAAGAAACGTTGCAGACATCGATACCACTCTTGTTAACACCATCAATGTATACGATGTACTTAACGCAAAGACTTTGGTTCTTACCAAAGAATCAGTTGCAAAGATCGAGGAGGTGTACGCATAATGGCAGACATTAAATACTATGACGTAATCCTTAAGCCCGTTGTTACTGAGAAGAGTATGGACGGCTATGCTGACAAGAAGTACACTTTCCTTGTTCATACTGAGAGCACAAAATCTCAGATCAAGGAAGCTGTAGAGAAAATGTTCGAAGGCGCTAAGGTTAAGAAGGTTAACACCATGAACCTTGACGGCAAGAACAAGAGACGCGGAGCAGTTACCGGTAAGACCGCTAAGACCAAGAAGGCTATCGTATGGCTTACCGAGGACAGCAAGGATATCGAGATCTTCTCAGGTCTGTAATCCATAGCCGCGTAGATGTATACGGCTCTAAGGCAGCCGTGCTAAAAAAACAAAGGAGAATAAAAAGATGGGAATTAAGACATATAATCCCTACACCCCTTCCAGAAGAAACATGACCGGTTCTGATTTCGCTGAGATCACCAAGACCACTCCCGAAAAGAGCCTTCTTGTTTCTAAGAAGAAAAATGCCGGACGTAACAACCAGGGCAAGATTACCGTTAGACATCAGGGTGGCGGTAACAGACAGAAGTATCGTATCATCGACTTCAAGAGACTTAAGGACAGCATCCCCGCTACCGTAATCGGTATCGAGTATGATCCTAACAGAACTGCTAACATCGCACTTATCTGCTATGCAGATGGTGAGAAGGCATATATCATCGCTCCCGAAGGACTTACCGACGGCATGAAGGTTATGAACGGACCTGAAGCCGAAGTAAGAGTAGGCAACTGCCTCCCTCTTGAGTGCATTCCTGTTGGTACTATGGTACATAACGTAGAGCTTTATCCCGGAAAGGGCGGCCAGATGGTCCGCAGTGCGGGTAACGGAGCTCAGCTTATGGCTAAGGAAGGCAAGTATGCTACTTTAAGACTTCCCTCAGGCGAAATGAGAATGGTTCCTCTTAACTGCCGTGCTACCGTTGGTATCGTAGGCAATGTTGATCACAGCCTCGTTAAGATCGGTAAAGCCGGACGTAAGCGTCACATGGGCATCCGTCCTACCGTTCGCGGTTCAGTAATGAACCCCAATGATCACCCTCATGGCGGTGGTGAAGGTAAGACCGGTATCGGTCGTCCCGGCCCTTCAACTCCTTGGGGCAAGCCTGCTCTTGGTCTTAAGACCAGAAACAAGAAGAAGGCTTCCAACAAGTTGATCGTAAGAAGACGCGACGGCAAGGCAATCAAGTAATCGAGGAGGAATAAAAATGTCTAGATCACTTAAAAAAGGACCTTTCGCAGACGCTGAGCTGCTTAAGAAGGTGGACGCACAGAATGCAGCCGGACAGAAGTCAGTTATCAAGACTTGGTCCCGCAGATCCACAATTTTCCCTTCCTTCGTAGGACACACCATCGCAGTACATGATGGCCGCAAGCACGTGCCTGTATATGTTACCGAAGATATGGTAGGACACAAGCTCGGTGAGTTTGTTGCAACCAGAACCTACAGAGGACATGGTAAGGACGAAAAGAAGTCCAAGGTTAAGTAAGTTCAATAAGTGAAAGGAGTGTAAGTCTATGGCTAAGGGACATAGATCTCAAATAAAGAGAGAAAGAAACGCGCAGAAAGACAACAGACCTTCTGCAAAGTTATCTTACGCCAGAGTATCAGTACAGAAGGCTTGCTTCGTACTTGATGCCATCAGAGGCAAGGATGTAACTACTGCTGCTGCAATTTTGGAGTACAACCCCAGATATGCTTCCAGCATCATTAAAAAGCTGCTTGCATCTGCTGTTGCAAATGCAGAGAATAACAACGGAATGAACCCCGACAATCTCTACATTGCAGAGTGCTATGCTAACCAGGGTCCTATCATGAAGAGAGTAAGACCCCGTGCACAGGGCAGAGCTTACAGAATCGAAAAGAGAATGAGCAACATCACCATCGTGCTCGACGAGAAGAAGTAAGGAAAGGAGCTTAAAATATATGGGACAGAAAGTTAATCCTCATGGCCTCAGAGTTGGTGTAATCAAGGATTGGAATTCCAGATGGTATGCAAATGACCAGGATTTCTCAGATTTCCTTGTAGAGGATCAGAAAATCAGAAAGTTTCTCAAGAAGAAGCTCGCAAGTGCCGGAGTTTCAAAGATTGAGATTGAAAGAGCATCCGACAGAGTAAAGGTTATCATCTACACCGCAAAGCCCGGTTTCATTATCGGAAAGGGCGGAACTGAAATAGAAGTTACCAAGAACGAGATTGCAAAGCTTACCGGTGGTAAGAAGGTTCTTGTTGACATCAAAGAGATCAAGAGACCTGATCGTGATGCACAGCTTGTTGCTGAGAACATCGCTCAGCAGCTCGAGAACCGTATTTCATTCAGAAGAGCAATGAAGTCTTGCATGGGAAGAACCATGAAGGCAGGAGCTCTCGGAATCAAGTCAGCATGCAGCGGCCGTCTTGGCGGAGCTGATATCGCTCGTACTGAGTTCTACAGCGAGGGAACAATTCCTCTTCAGACTCTCAGAGCCGATATTGATTACGGTTTTGCAGAGGCAGACACCACTTACGGTAAGGTTGGTGTTAAAGTTTGGATTTACAAGGGTGAAGTTCTTCCTACCAAGAACAATCAGCCGGAAGGGAGCGACAAATAATGTTAATGCCTAAGAGAGTAAAGCGTCGTAAGCAGTTCCGTGGCTCAATGGCCGGAAAAGCACTTCGCGGAAACACTATCAGTTATGGTGAGTTCGGTCTCGTAGCTACCGAGCCTTGCTGGATTAAATCAAACCAGATCGAGGCAGCACGTATCGCTCTTACCCGTTATACCAAGCGTGTTGGTAAAGTATGGATCAAGATTTTCCCTGACAAGCCCGTTACAGCAAAACCTGCCGAGACTCGAATGGGTTCCGGAAAAGGTTCACTTGAGTATTGGGTAGCAGTAGTTAAGCCCGGTCGTGTTATGTTTGAGATCGGCGGAGTTCCTGAGGAACAGGCAAGAGAAGCACTTCGTCTTGCTATGCACAAGCTTCCCTGCAAGTGCAAGATCGTTTCTAAGGAAGATTTGGAAGGCGGTGCAGTATAATGAAATCAAATAAGTACATTGAGGAACTGAAGACTAAATCCGCTGACGAGCTTCAGCAGGATTTGGCCATGGCTAAGAAAGAGCTCTTCAATCTGAGATTCCAGAACGCTACTAATCAGCTTGACAACACAGCAAGGATTAGGGAAGTTCGCAAGAACATCGCAAGAATCCAGACTGTAATCAGCCAGCAGGCCAGAGCTTAAGGAGGAACAAGCCGTGGAAGAAAGAAATTTAAGAAAAACCCGTACTGGTAAAGTTACCAGTGACAAGATGGACAAGACTATCGTTGTTGCAATTGAAGAGCACGTTAAGCATCCTCTTTACGGCAAGGTTGTAAAGCGCACCTACAAGCTCAAGGCTCATGATGAGAACAATGAGTGCAAGATTGGTGACACCGTTAAGGTTATGGAGACCAGACCTCTTTCAAAAGACAAGAGATGGAGACTGGTTGAAATCGTAGAGAGAGCAAAATAATTAGTGCTTTAGATCGCACAAAGGAGGAAATATGGTTCAGCAGGAAACTAGACTGAAAGTTGCTGATAACACCGGTGCTAAAGAGCTTCTTTGCATCAGAGTTATGGGCGGCTCAACCAGAAGATATGCACAGATTGGTGACATCATCGTAGCTTCCGTTAAAGACGCAACACCCGGCGGTGTTGTCAAGAAGGGCGATGTTGTTAAAGCCGTTGTAGTAAGAAGCGTTAAAGGCGCTCGTCGTAAGGACGGCTCTTATATCAAGTTCGATGAGAACGCAGCAGTCATCATTAAGGATGACAAGACACCCAGAGGAACTCGTATTTTTGGACCGGTAGCAAGAGAGCTTCGTGACAAGCAGTTTATGAAGATCGTATCTCTCGCTCCCGAAGTATTGTAAGGAGGTGCTCTAGGATGCAGAAGATTAAAAAAGGCGATACCGTACAGATCATCGCAGGAAAAGATAAGGGTCAGGAAGGAAAGATCCTTTCCGTAGATCCTAAGAATGGTAAGGTTGTAGTTGAAGGCCTTAACATGGTAACCAAGCATTCAAAGCCTTCACAGGCAAATCCCAATGGCGGAATTGTTGAGAAGGAAGCTCCTATTGATATTTCAAACGTTATGCTTGTTGTAGGCGGCAAGACCACCAGAGTTGGCTTTGAAATCAAAGACGGCAAGAAGGTTCGTGTTGCAAAGGCTACCGGCAAGGTTATCGATTGATAGGAAGGAGAATAACGTTGAGTAGATTAAAAGACTTATACAACGACGAGATCGTTGTTGCAATGACCAAGAAGTTTGGTTACAAGAACGTTATGCAGGTTCCCAAGCTTGATAAGATCGTTATCAACATGGGCGTTGGAGAAGCTAAGGATAATCCCAAGGTTCTCGAGAATGCAGTTTCAGATATGGAAACCATTACCGGTCAGAAGGCAGTTCTTACCAAAGCAAAGAATTCAGTTGCTAACTTTAAGATCCGTGAGGGTCAGAATATTGGATGTAAGACCACTCTCCGCGGAGAGAAGATGTATGAGTTCCTTGACAGACTTGTGAACCTTGCACTTCCCCGTGTACGTGACTTCAGAGGCGTAAACCCCAACGCATTTGACGGAAAGGGAAATTACGCTTTAGGAATCAAGGAGCAGTTCATTTTCCCCGAGATCGAGTTCGACAAGATCGACAAGACTCGTGGTATGGACATCATCTTTGTTACTACGGCTAAGACCGATGAGGAAGCTCGTGAGCTTCTTACTCTCTTCAACATGCCGTTTGCGAAGTAATCAGGAGGAAATAAATTATGGCAAAGACATCCATGAAAATTAAACAGCAGCGCAAGCCCAAGTTTTCAACTCAGGCTTACACTCGCTGCAAGCTTTGCGGCCGTCCTCATTCAGTTTTGAAGAAGTATGGTATCTGCAGAGTATGTTTCCGTGAGCTCGCTTACAAGGGTGAGATTCCCGGAGTAAAGAAGGCAAGTTGGTAAGGAGGAAAGAACAAAATGACTATGAGTGATCCTATTGCAGATATGCTTACAAGAATTCGTAACGCTAACACTGCAAAACATGATACTGTTGATGTTCCCAGCTCCAAGATGAAGCTTGCAATTGCTGATATCCTTGTAGATGAGGGATATATCGAGAAGTATGAGATGGTTGATTGCGGAAGCCACCAGGATATCCGCATCACCTTAAAGTATAACGCTAACAAGACTGAGAGAGTAATCTCCGGAATCAAGAGAATCTCTAAGCCCGGTCTTCGCGTTTACGCAGGAAGTGACAATATGCCTAAGGTTCTTGGCGGACTCGGTGTTGCAATCGTTTCTACCAACCAGGGCATCATTACCGATAAGAAGGCTCGTGAGCTTAACATCGGTGGTGAAGTACTCGCTTTCGTTTGGTAATATTTTTTAGTAACTAGTCGCAAGGTAATGGGGGAGACGATTCTTCCCCGGATTGTGACTGAATATTCGGACGGATATCGTCCGATATAATCCTGAAAACATATAAGGAGGAAAAAGGCATGTCAAGAATTGGCAGAATGCCCGTTGCTATACCCGCAGGTGTAACTGTGACTGTAGCAGAAGGAAACAAGGTTACCGTTAAGGGACCTAAGGGAACTCTTGAGAGAGTTTTACCCGCAGAGATGGATATCAAGGTTGAGGGTGCAGAAGTAGTTGTATCCAGACCTAACGACCTTAAGAGAAATAAATCTCTTCATGGTCTTACCAGAACTCTTATTAACAACATGGTAGTTGGTGTAACCGATGGCTACGAGAAGAAGCTTGAGGTAAACGGTGTTGGTTACAGAGCTGCAAAGCAGGGAAAGAAGCTTACACTTAACCTCGGTTATTCACATCCCGTTGAGATGGAAGATCCCGAAGGAATTGAAACTACCGTTGATGGTCAGAACATTATCATCGTAAAAGGCATCGACAAGGAGAAGGTTGGTCAGTTCGCAGCTGAGATCCGCTCCAAGAGAGGACCTGAACCTTATAAGGGCAAGGGTATCAAGTATGCTGATGAGATTATCCGCCGCAAGGTTGGTAAGACCGGTAAGAAGTAATCGATAAGGAGAGTATGAAGATGGTTAAAAAAGAATCTAGATCGGAAATTCGTGCTAAAAAGCACATGAGAATTCGTAACCGCTTCAGCGGTACTGCTTCAAGACCCCGTCTTGCAGTATTCAGAAGCAACAATCATATGTATGCTCAGATTATCGATGATGTTGAAGGTAAGACACTTGTAGCCGCTTCCACCATGGAAAAGGAAGTAAAGGCTGAGCTTGAAAAGACTAACAATGTCGACGCAGCAGCATATGTAGGCACCGTTATCGCAAAGCGTGCACTTGAGAAGGGAATCAAAGAGGTTGTCTTCGACAGAGGCGGTTTTATCTACCAGGGTAAAATTGCAGCATTAGCTGAGGCAGCCAGAGAAGCTGGCCTGGAATTCTAGGAAAGGAAGAGGAAATTCATGAAACGTACAATCGTAGATGCAAGCCAGTTGGAATTAGAAGATAAGGTTGTCACAATCAAAAGAGTTACCAAGGTAGTAAAGGGTGGTAGCAATTCACGTTTTACTGCTCTTGTAGTAGTTGGTGACAAGAACGGACACGTTGGAGTAGGACTTGGAAAGGCTAAGGAAGTTCCCGAAGCTATCCGTAAGGGTAAGGAAGATGCTATCAAGCACGTTGTTGAGATCGCACTTGATGAGAACAATTCCATTACTCATGATTTTATCGGTCAGTATGGCTCTTCAAATGTTCTTCTTAAGAGAGCTCCCGAAGGTACCGGTATCATCGCAGGTGGTCCCGCTCGTATCGTTTGTGAACTTGCAGGTATCAAGAACATCCGTACAAAGTCTCTTGGCTCAAACAACAAGCAGAACGTTGTTCTTGCAACCCTTACCGGACTTTCAGAGCTTAAGCGCCCTGAAGAAGTAGCTGCAAAGCGCGGTAAGCAGGTTTCAGAAGTTCAGGCATAAGGAGGAGTAAAGAGATGGCAGATAAAAAGTTAAAGATTACTCTGACCAAGTCCCTGATCGGTCAGGTTCCTAAAAACAGAGCGATTGCTGAGTCTATGGGTCTTCGTAAGATCGGTAAGACCGTTGTTCTTCCCGATAACGATGCAACAAAGGGCCAGATTCGCCTGATCAATCACCTTGTAAAGGTTGAAGAAGTATAATAGGAGGTGTTCTTACCATGGAATTATCCAACTTAAGACCTGCTGATGGTTCAAAGCAGAGCGATAATTTTAGAAGAGGCCGTGGACACGGCTCAGGCAATGGCAAGACCGCAGGTAAGGGTCACAAGGGCCAGAAGGCTCGTTCAGGTGCACCCAGACCCGGTTTCGAAGGTGGCCAGATGCCTTTATACAGACGTCTTCCCAAGAGAGGATTTAACAATCGTAACACTCTTGAGATCGTTGCAATCAATGTTAGTGATCTTGAGCGCTTCGAAGCAGGCACTACCGTAGATGTAGCTGCTCTTGTTGAAGCCGGCGTTATCAAGAATCCCAGAGATGGAGTTAAGATACTCGGAAATGGAGAGCTTAGCAAGAAACTCGATGTTAAGGTAAATGCATATTCTGCATCTGCTAAGGAAAAAATCGAAGCCGCTGGCGGAAGTGCTGAGGTGATTTAATGCTCACAACTCTGAAGAACGCATTCAAAATTAAAGAAATCCGTAACAGATTATTTTTCACACTGGCAATGTTAGTTGTGATCCGTATAGGATCACAGCTTCCCGTGCCGGGTGTTGACAGGAATTTCTTTTCCGAATGGTTTGCTCAGCAGACAAACAGCGCCGTTAGCTTCTTTGATGCCGTTACCGGTGGTTCGTTCCTTAACATGTCGGTTTTGGCACTTAACATTAACCCTTACATCACTTCATCCATTATCATGCAGCTCCTCACAATAGCTATTCCTAAGCTTGAGGAAATGCAGAGAGATGGTGAAGAGGGAAGAAAAAAGATTGTTACAATCACCAGATATCTTACCGTTGGTCTTGCACTCGTACAGGCAAGCTTTATGGCAATCGGATTCGGACGTCAGGGACTTATCCCCGATATGAATCCCCTTAACATCATTACCTGTATCGTAGCGCTTACCGCGGGCAGTGCTTTCCTCATGTGGGTGGGTGAACAAATCACTGAGCATGGTGTTGGAAATGGTATTTCAGTAGTACTTACTATCAATATCATTTCTCGTTTGCCGCAGGATCTTAAAGGTCTTTATGATCAGTTCGTAAAAGGAAAGGCTCCTGCAACGGCGATTCTTGCCGCACTTATTATCCTTGCTATCTTCATTGGAATGGTAGTATTGGTTATCATCCTTAACGATGCAGTGCGCAATATCCCCGTACAGTATGCAAAGAAAATGCAGGGTAGAAGAAATGTAGGAGGAGCATCCTCTAACATTCCTCTTAAGGTTAACACCTCGGGTGTTATTCCCATCATCTTTGCACAATCAATTCTCACACTTCCTCTTATTATTACACAGTTCGCTAAGCCGACAGGTACTAATAGTGTATGGGCTGAGATTTTAAACTACTTTAACTCAAATAAGTGGTGCGTACCCGGACAGATTAAATATACTGCAGGTATGTTGCTTTATATCGCAATGGTAATCTTCTTTGCTTACTTCTACACATCAATTACCTTCAATCCTTTGATGGTATCTGATAACCTGAAGAGACAGGGAGGATTCATCCCCGGTATTCGTCCCGGAAAGCCTACCAGCGATTATTTGAATAAAGTACTTAATTATATCGTATTCGTTGGAGCAATCGGACTTATCATCATCTGCATACTCCCCTATATTTTCAGCGGAGTATTCGGAGCTGATGTCGCTACTACCGGTACGAGCCTTATCATTATCGTAAGCGTTGTTATCGAGACTGTTAAACAGATCGAGTCAATGATGCTTGTAAGAAATTATAAGGGATTTTTAGAGAATTAAGGTATTGGTTATCACGAAGCCACGCTTTATGCGTGGCTTTCCGTGGTATTTAAAAACAAATGAGGTAAGGCGTGATTGCAAAAGATGCAAGGCACGTCGCCAGGAGGTACAGATGAAGATTATTATGTTAGGTGCACCCGGAGCAGGTAAGGGTACTCAGGCTAAGATGCTTGCCGAGAAATATAAGATTCCTCACATTTCTACCGGCGACATTTTCAGAGCAAACATTAAGAACGGAACCGAGCTTGGTAGGCAGGCTAAAGAATATATGGACAAGGGACTTCTTGTTCCCGATGAGCTTACGGTTAAGATCCTTCTTGACAGAGTAGCTCAGGCTGATTGTTCGGAAGGATATGTTCTTGACGGATTCCCCCGCACAATTCCTCAGGCTGAGGTACTTGACGAGGCTCTTACAAAACTTGGAGAAAAAATCGACTTTGCTATCAATGTTGATGTTCCCGATGAGAATATTGTTAAGAGAATGTCCGGAAGACGCGCTTGCTTAAAGTGTGGTGCTACTTATCACATCGAGCACATTCCCCCCAAGAAGGAAGGCATCTGCGACACTTGCGGAAGCGAGCTCGTACTCAGAGATGATGATAAGCCCGAGACTGTTCTCAGCAGACTTAAAGTATACCACGATCAGACACAGCCTCTTATCGATTTCTATACAGCAAAAGGGGTATTAAAGACTGTAGACGGAACCGTTGATATGAAGGATGTATTTAATGCCATCGTAAGTATACTTGGATAAAAGTTTTTATGATAACCATTAAAAATGAAGAACAAATAGCGCTTATGAGAGAATCCTGCAGGCTTCTCGGAATAGTGCATAAAGAGCTTAAAGAGTTCTTGCGTCCGGGGGTATCCACCCTGGACGTGGACTCTTTTGGCGAATCCTTGATAAGGAAACTTGGCGGGATACCCAATTTCAAGAACTATAACGGTTTTCCCGCCGCAATTTGTGTCTCGATAAATGATGAAGTGGTTCACGGAATTCCAAAAGCCGAAAGGATCATCAGAGACGGAGATATCGTAAGTCTTGACTGCGGACTTATTTATAAGGGCTACCACTCGGATGCAGCAAGGACCCATGCTGTTGGAGATGTTTCCGATAATGTAAAGGCTTTGATCAGAGATACCGAAAAGAGCTTTTGGGACGGAATCAAAATGGCTAAGGCCGGAAATCATCTGTATGATATTTCCAATGCCATTGCAGAAAGTCTGTTAGACGGAGGGTACGGAATAGTCAGAGACCTTACGGGACACGGAATAGGGACGCATTTACATGAGGATCCTTCAATCCCCAATTTCGAGATGAGAAGAAGAGGTCCGAAATTAAAACAGGGAATGACCTTGGCTATTGAGCCGATGGTCACACTTGGCACAGATGATGTTGAGTGGCTTGATGATAACTGGACGGTTGTTACGGCTGACGGGTCATGGGCATCCCATTACGAAAACACCATCCTCATTACAGATGGTGAACCCGAGGTGTTGACCCTCGAACCGGTATAAATATGAAAAAATGATCGATTGCCAAGATGCAATCTGCTGAAGAAGACGCGAATGCGTCACTAGGAGAATGAAATGTCAAAGAGTGATGTAATTGAAATTGAAGGAGTTGTTGTTGAGAAGCTTCCCAACACTATGTTCAAGGTTGAACTTGAGAACGGACATCAGGTCCTCGCTACTATCAGCGGAAAGCTTCGCCAGAATTTCATCAGAATACTTCCCGGAGATAAGGTAACAATGGAGCTTTCTCCCTATGACCTTACCAAAGGAAGAATCATCTGGAGAGATAAGTAAAAAAGTGCTTGCAATATTGTTTGCACTATGATAATATGTTAAACGGTCTTTTTTGAAAGGAGGGCTTTGAAGATGAAGGTTAGAAGTTCAGTAAAACCGATTTGCGAAAAGTGCAAAGTCATCAAGAGAAAAGGACGCATTATGATCATCTGCGAGAATCCGAAACATAAGCAGAGACAGGGATAATCTTACACCTCGGGAGTGATAAAGACTTCCGTAATTGTAAGTTACTTCCTGATACTTTTTGTTTTCTACTTATAATATAGAAAACATTAAGACGGATCGGAATCGCAAAAGCGTCCGGTTGGACCTAAAATAGGTCCCAATCATCTAGTAACCGCATGAAAATCATGCAAATGTAACAAATGGAGGAAAAAGAAAAATGGCTCGTATCGAAGGTGTAGATTTACCCAGAGAGAAAAGAATCGAGATCGGTCTTACCTACATTTATGGTATTGGAAGAGCAACCTCAAACAGAATCCTTGCTGAGTGTGGCGTTAATCCCGATACCAGAGTAAGAGATATCACCGATGACGAAGTTAAGAAGATTACCGAAGCAATCGACAAGCTCGGAGTAATGGTAGAAGGTGACCTCAGAAGAGAGATCGCTCTTAATATCAAGACTCTTCAGGAGATTGGATGCTATCGTGGAATCCGTCACAGAAAGGGACTTCCCGTTCGTGGACAGAACACAAAGAACAACGCTCGTACCCGTAAGGGACCCAAGCGTACCGTTGCTAACAAGAAGAAGTAATTTTTCTATAGCAATAAGTAACTAATATTAAACGGTGCCCAAATACATTTAAGGGCACATAAATCGAAAAAACGGATGATCCGTTAGAAAGTAGGTTAGTTTAAATGGCAACTAAAGCAGCAGCAGCCAAGAAGGCTACAAAAAGACGTGTAAAGAAGAACGTTGATCACGGCCAGGCACATATCCAGGCTTCATTCAACAACACTATCGTAACTATTACTGACGCAGAAGGCAACGCTCTCAGCTGGGCAAGTGCAGGCGGACTTGGATTCAGAGGATCCAGAAAGTCTACCCCTTACGCAGCTCAGGTTGCAGCAGAGACCGCTACCAAGGCAGCTACCATTCATGGCCTTAAGACCGTTGATGTATTTGTTAAGGGACCCGGCTCAGGACGTGAAGCAGCTATCCGCGCTCTCGCAGCAGCAGGACTTCAGGTTCTTTCCATTAAGGATGTTACCCCTGTTCCTCACAACGGATGCAGACCTCCTAAGCGTCGTCGTGTATAATCGTATCCGATTATTAATTTGTAACTAGAAATTGTTGGAAGAAGACACCGATTATCGGTGCTGTAAACAAACATTGAAAGGAAAACTAAAATGGCAGTTAATCGTACCCCCGTCCTTAAGAGATGCAGAGCTCTTGGTATTGAGCCCGCTGTTCTCGGTTATGACAAGAAATCAAACAGACAGCCTCACAACGCCGGAAGAAAGGTAAGTGAGTATGGACTTCAGCTCCGTGAGAAGCAGAAGGCAAAGTTTATCTACGGCGTTCTTGAGAAGCCTTTCCGTAACTACTACGACAAGGCTGATATGATGAAGGGAATGACCGGTGAAAACCTTATGGTCCTTCTTGAGTCAAGACTTGACAACGTTGTATTCCGTATGGGATTTGCAAGAACCCGTAAGGAAGCAAGACAGGTTGTAGGTCACAAGCATGTTCTTGTTAACGGAAAGCAGGTTAATGTACCTTCATATCTCGTTAAGGCAGGAGATGTTATAGAAATCAGAGAGAAGTCAAAGTCTCTTAACCGTTATAAGGAAATCGTCGAGGTTACCGGCGGAAGACTTACTCCCGATTGGATTGACGTTGATATCGACGCACTTAAGGGAACCGTCAAGAATCTTCCCACCAGAGAGCAGATTGATGTTCCTGTAAACGAGATGCTTATCGTCGAGTTGTATTCAAAATAATAACTTTTAAGTCTTATAAAGCAACTTGTTCACGATTTGTTCCCAAAAGGAGGGTATTAGCGTGTTTGATTTTGAAAGACCCAATATTGAGATTGTGGAGATTTCGGAAGATAAGAAGTATGGCAAATTTGTCATTAAGCCTCTTGAAAGAGGATATGGTATCACGCTTGGTAATTCACTTCGCAGAATTATGCTCTCTTCACTTCCCGGAGCAGCTGTAAGCCAGGTTAAGATTGATGGCGTTCAGCATGAGTTCTCTACTATTCCGGATGTGAAGGAAGATGTTACTGAAATCATCATGAACATCAAGAGCATCGCTATCAGAAATACCAGCGAGAGCCAGGAGCCCGTTACCATCACTATCGATTACGAAGGTGAGGGTGTTGTAACCGCTGCTGATATTCAGCACGATCCCGAGATCGAGATTCTTAATCCCGAGCAGACCATTGCTACTCTTTGCGGTAAGCATGCAAAGCTCTACATTGAGATGACCGTTACCTCCGGAAGAGGTTATGTAAGCTCCGACAAGAATAAGAATGAGAACACCTCTATCGGTGTTATCTCAATCGACTCCATCTACACTCCCGTTGAGCGTGTAAACGTTTCAATCGAGAATACCCGTGTAGGTCAGAGCACAGATTTTGATAAACTTACTATTGATGTATACACCAATGGGGCACTTGCTCCCGATGAGGCTGTAAGCCTTGCCGCTAAGGTGCTTTCAGAGCACTTAAGCCTCTTCATCAATCTTTCCGAGAGCGCTCAGAACGCTTCCTTTATGCAGGAACTTCCTGAGAACAACTCAGATAAGGTTATTGAAATGAGCATTGAAGAGCTCGAGCTTTCAGTTCGTTCTTTCAACTGCTTAAAGAGAGCAAACATCAATACTGTTCGTGAGCTTTGCGAGAAGACCCCCGATGAGATGATCAAGGTTCGTAACCTTGGAAGAAAGTCTCTTGAGGAAGTTCTTCAGAAGCTCAGTGACCTCGGACTCTCACTTAAGAATGCCGAGGAGTAGTTAAAGGCAGCACATATTTGTGTTTTCGCGAAAGGGTAATTCCAATGTGTTCCGTTTGCGAAATCCTGTATGGCATAAAAAACATTCGGTAAGTAAGTCCAATGAGCGTGGCCGGATGTACCATGTAAAGGAGATATTAAAATGGCTAAGTACAGAAAGCTTGGCAGAACCTCTTCACAGAGGAAGGCTCTGCTCAGAAACCAGGTAACCGCACTTCTTAACAACGGAAAGATCGTTACTACCGAAGCTAAGGCTAAGGAAGTTAGAAAGATCGCTGAAGGTCTTATCGCTCTTGCAGTTAAAGAGAAGGATAACTTCGAAACCGTAAAGGTAACCGCAAAGGTTGCTCGTAAGGACAAGGACGGAAAGCGCGTAAAGCAGATCGTTGACAAGAACGATCCTTCAAAGGTTCTTGCTGAGTCACATCGTGACAAGGATGGCAAGATCGTTCGCATCGAGAACGGTGTTACCGTTACCGTTTATGACGAAGTAGAGAAGGAAATCAAGAAGGATATGCCTTCAAGACTTCACGCAAGACGTCAGATGCTTAAGGTTCTTTACCCTGTAACTGAGGTTCCTACCGAGAACAAGGGAAAGAAGAAGGCTACCAAGGAAGTTGATCTTGTTGCAAAGCTCTTTGATGAGATCGCTCCTAAGTATGTTAACCGTAATGGTGGTTACACCAGAATCATCAAGATCGGCCAGAGAAAGGGCGACGGTGCTCTTGAGGTTGTTCTTGAGCTTGTTTAATCTATTAATGATTATTGATCCGAGTCGGGAAACCGACTCGGATTTTTTTACTTTAAGGTCCTTTTTATCTACTTCAAAGTTCTTTTTATCTTCTTTAAAGTTCTTTAATTGTAATATGCGCTTTTAAATGGTATATTAAAATCTATGGGTGATAAATACGATTGGAAAAAAATAATACAGATGGTTGCTGTTATTGGAGTGCTGTGCATATTTGTCGGCGTCTTCACAAGGATAATGCAAAAAAACCAGACGAGCTTATCGGATTACGCCGTTAAGAATCCGGAGATTGCCCTTGCGCAAAGTGAGAATTCCGAAGAAAGCAAAACCGAGGATGCAAGCCTGGATAGCTCTAAGGAAAACAGCGAAGAGAGCAGCTTGGACAGTACCAAAGAAGGCAGCAAGGATACGATAACACAGAGCGGCAAAGAAAGCGGCAAAGAGGACGCTAAAGGCTCAGAAGACGCGGGTGCAGATAAGCCTAACGATGATGCAGATGCATTTTACTACACAGATCTAGAAGATGGCTACAAATTCCACATCCTTTACTATAACAGTACAAAGGAAGTATGTACCGCAGAGATTGTCGCATCCCCGGAGGATCCGTACAATGCGCTTGAGATCTGTTACGATCTTTACAAAGCGGAACATATATTTGAGGATGTATCCAAGCTGCAGGAATTTTTTGATAAATTGTAATTAACAGGTTTTAAGATGGAAATAGTTAAAGCTAAAGATGTTGTATTTGAATATATAAGGCGGGATGATGAGGGTGAAGTAGTCGGTATAACTACCGCGGTAGACCACGTAAATCTTGGCATAGAAAAAGGTGATTTTATCGCCATACTCGGACATAACGGGTCCGGAAAATCTACCCTTGCCAAGCATTTTAATGCAATCCTTGTCCCCGAAGAAGGAAGCGTTATAGTTGACGGTATCGATACAGCCGAATCCGAAAGAATATGGGATATAAGACAGAACGCCGGAATGGTATTCCAAAACCCGGACAACCAGATAATCGGACAGGTGGTAGAGGAAGACGTTGGATTTGGGCCGGAGAATATTGGCGTACCCACAGAAGAAATATGGGAGAGGGTGGAAAAGAGCCTGAAGGCTGTAGGAATGTATGAATTTCGCAAGAATTCGCCCAACAGACTATCCGGCGGTCAGAAACAACGCATATCCATAGCGGGCGTACTTGCGATGAAGCCAAAGTGCATTATACTTGACGAGCCTACTGCGATGCTCGATCCCAAGGGCAGAAAGGAAGTCCTTGAAGCCGTACACGAGCTCAATAAAAAAGAAGGGGTTACCGTAATACTTATCACGCACTATATGGAAGAAGTAATAGACGCGGATAAAGTATTTGTTATGGATGCGGGTAAGGTCGTTATGCAGGGAACCCCGAGACAGATTTTTTCCCTTGTTGACGATTTAAAGAGTCTGAGACTTGATGTACCGCAGGTTACGCTCCTTGCCTATGAACTTAAAAAAAGAGGCGTAAATCTCCCGGATGGAATTCTTACTACGGATGAACTTGTAGAGAATCTTTTATCCCTGAAAAGAAATTGAGGAAAAGCATGTCACTGATAGTTGATCACATTTCATATATATATGACAAGGATTCGGGGCTTCCTACTGTTGGCTTAAAGGATGTCAGTTTAAGCATCCCCGACGGTCAGTTCATCGGTGTGATAGGACATACCGGCTCCGGTAAATCTACACTGATGCAGCACCTGAACGGACTTATAAAAGCCACTGAGGGATCTATTTATTTCAATGGTGAGGACATTTACGATAAAGGATACGACTTAAAAAAGCTGCGCAGTAAGGTAGGACTTGTATTTCAGTACCCTGAGCATCAGCTTTTTGCAGAGACAGTCTTTGCGGATGTCTGTTACGGACCCGGAAATCTGGGCCTTGATAAGAAGGACTGCGAGCTTAGGGCATACGATGCTTTAAGGAAAGTAGGCTTTCCTGAAGAACTTATTTTTACTTCCCCCTTCGACCTTTCCGGCGGGCAAAAGCGCAGAGTGGCCATAGCCGGTGTGCTTGCCATGAAGCCTGAGATCCTTATACTTGATGAGCCCACAGCCGGACTCGACCCCAAGGGAAGGGACGAAATCCTTGGAATGATTAAAGAACTTCAGCAAAAGGAAAAGATGACCATTATCCTTGTATCCCATTCTATGGATGATGTTGCCGAGTATGTCGACAGGATCGTTGTAATGAACCACGGAAGCATCTTTCTGGATAACTCGCCCCAGGTAGTCTTTTCACACTATAAAGAACTTGAAGAGATCGGCTTATCCGCGCCCCAGGTCACGTATATTATGCATGCCCTTTCGGAGCAGGGATTTCCGGTAAAATGCGACGTAACCACAATACAGGAAGCGGCCGACGAAATAGCTGCCTGCCTTAAGAATAATTAGGAAATACAAAAAGACATGTTACGAGATATCACATTAGGTCAGTATTATCAGACCGAAAGCGTTATACACAGATTAGATCCGAGAGTAAAGCTCCTCGGAACGATCCTTTTCTTTATTTCGCTTTTTTGTTTTAAAAACCCGGTGGGTTATGCTATTGCAATTATTTTTCTTGCCGTGGTCATATTTTTGTCAAAAGTGCCCTTCCTTTTTATGGTCAGGGGAATGAAAGCAATCATATTTTTGATGGTCTTTACTTCCTTGGTAAACCTTTTTGCGACAAAGGGAGATGCGGTGCTGTCGTTTTGGAAGATAACGATAACAAGACAGGGTATAATCATGGCAATTACAATTGCTGTGCGTATCAGCCTTCTTATCATCGGATCATCAATAATGACCCTTACGACAACACCGAACCACTTAACAGACGGAATGGAAAAGGGCCTTAGATTCCTTAAGGTTATAAAGGTACCTGTACACGAGATTGCGATGATGATGTCTATCGCCCTCAGATTTATTCCGATCCTTCTTGAGGAGACGGACAAGATCATGAAGGCACAGCTCGCCAGAGGAGCAGACCTTGAGAGCGGAAATGTTTTTAAAAGAGTAAAGGCAATGGTTCCTATATTGGTTCCTCTCTTTATATCCGCCTTCAGACGCGCAAATGACCTTGCAACCGCTATGGAGGCAAGATGTTACCATGGCGGGGACGGAAGGACCAAAATGAAGCCTTTAAAGTACCAAAAAAGGGATGCTGTAGCTTATGTAATACTTGCAGTATATCTTTTGGTAAGCATCTTCCTTGGAAGACTATGGATTTTCGATATTATGTAAACCGATTTGCATAAATCGTAGCGATATTATTATCATGAGACGTATAAGATTAAAAGTAGCCTATGACGGTACCGCATACCACGGATGGCAGATACAGAAAAACCAAATAACGATCGAAGGTAAGTTAAACGAGGCTATCTCGAATCTTCTCTCTGCGGAAATAAACGTCATCGGAGCCAGCCGAACCGATGCCGGCGTACATGCAATGGGCAATGTTGCCGTGTTTGACTGCGATAGCAAAATCCCCGCGGAGAAATTCGCAGGAGCGATAAATGCAAGGCTTCCGGAAGATATAAGAGTCTTAAAGTCCGATGAGGTGGACGAAAACTGGCACCCAAGAAAGCAGGACTGTAAAAAGACTTACGAATACCGTGTTTCAACGGGTAAGGTGCAGCTCCCCACAAAGAGACTTTATTCGCATTTTATATACAAACCTCTTAATATTACGGCAATGCAGAAGGCTTGCACTGCGTTTATCGGAGAGCATGACTTTTCAGCTTTTTGTGCCGCCGGCTCCCAGGCTGAGAGCATGATAAGGACTATTTATGATCTTGAAGTGATCGCCTCCGGAACAAATGACAGCTCCGGGGAAAAGGGAGAGTCTTGTGAAAAAGCCTCAAAATCAGAGGATTTCATCCTTACCGAAGGGGAAGTTGTAATAAGAGTTACGGGAAACGGATTTTTGTATAATATGGTCCGGATAATCGCAGGAACCCTTATGGATGTCGGATGCGAAAAAAAACACCCGGAGGATATTCCGGATGTTTTGAGATCTCTTGAAAGAAGAAACGCGGGCCCTACACTTCCCGCCTGCGGGCTGATGCTTATGGGTTACCGATATGATTGTGATTTTTAATATAGAAAATAAATTCATCCTTAGGCAGGGGCTTTGAGAAAAAGAATCCCTGAATAAAATCACAGCGCAGATCCGCGAATCTTTGAAGGATCTCGGCGCTTTCCACTCCTTCAACAACAATCTTCATACCGAGGGATTTGATCATCTTGACCGTGTTGTCAAGGACAATATCTCTCCTCAGACTGCGCTGGACATTTACGAAAGATTTGTCCAGCTTTATTATATTGAAATTCATGCTTGAAACCCTGTCCATATTTGAATAACCGGTTCCGAAATCATCGAGAGAGAAGGAAATACCGTAGGATTCGAGGGATTTCATGTTTTCGAGCAATGAATCCTGTGAATTTACGGCAGCGGTCTCTGTTATTTCGAGATTGATCTTTGACGGATCGACATTGTATTTTTTCATTGTTTCGATTATCTCGTTGTAAAGGTCACCTCGCATACACTGAACAGCGGAGAGGTTGACTTCGATATAGTCAACGCCGAGGGCGGCAAATTCGGGGCTTGCGATAAAGGAGCAAACCTCCTCGAGTACAAAAGCCCCGATACGGTGAATGGCTCCGCTTTTTTCCGCTGCGGGGATGAAAAATTCCGGTGAGATATACCCGAAATGTTCATCATAGAGTCTTATAAGAGCCTCGGCTGAATTGAACTTATCTTCTCGGATGGAATAGATGGGCTGGTAATAAACCTCAAATCCCCTGGTATTAATAGCGTTTTCTATAATTGTGTCAACTTGCCTTATAAGATTGTAATGGTTCTTGGCATAAAGCTCCGAAGCGTAGACAACCTCTCCGGTAAAGTAGCTGGATTCAAGATCGTTTTGGAAAGCAAAAAGGGATTCAACATCAGGAATGTCCTCGGGAAGCTTGGCAACGCATGTGATGGCGTCAAGGTTAAGCTCGATTCCGCTAAACTCTAGGGGAACGGTCAGCATATTGTTTAAAAAGTGGGCAATAAAGGTGGTTTTGTCTAATTTCCGATAGTCCATCTCAAGACAGAACTTTCCCTCGCCTGCGTAATAGCATTCCGCGAAATAATCATTGATATGATTGGCGGAAAGGATACGTCCGGAAATGGTGTGAAGTATCTTGACGATTCCCTCGTAACCCACAATATTCTCGAGAAGCGCGTAATTGGTAATGCATATAAGGATAAGCTCCAAGGGTTTTCCGTTTTTCAGACAGCGCTTTAAAACGTCGGCGCAGGCTTTTTTATTGCTAAGGCCCGTTTCTGTGTCCAAGATGTCTTCCGGCCGGCTTACAAGGGTTGAACAAAGAAGCAGGGACATAGCGTTGGCAAACATCTCGACAAGCAATTCCGGGAAGAAGAACTGTACAACAACGGCAATAAGCATAAGAGGTATGAGACTTGAAATAGCGAGGCTGCTTTTTAATCCAAGGGACCTGCCGTATTTTATGGTCAGTCTGATGATGTGAGCAACGTAAAAGGCGGCCGAGATATAAAGGGTAAAAAACAGGGGACCGCGGGTATACATATAATTCGAGTCAAAGTAGAATATCCAGTTTGTTAAAGGGTTTAAAAGAGTCAGGACAATTATTATGGTCAAAGGTGCCGCAAAAAGGGCTCGCCTGTAACCGCGCAGAAAGTAATCGGTATCGGTCAATATCATCAGGTAGATAGTGTAGAGCGGGGTAGAAAGATTGTGGATGATGATATATGAGGAATTGGCAATATAGCGGAGAAAAGGCGGAACAAGCGGGTTGCCGTCGAAGGCAACAGAAAAGATGTCCGCAATTATACAAATCCCGGTTACAAGAAGGAGATTCATGAAGCATCCGCCTGCACGTCCTTTTGTGAGACCGCGAACATAGCGGGTAAATATCAGAATCGCCAGAACTATTAATGCACAAAAATCAAAATATAATAATTTCATGGGGAAATTATATCACGATTTGTTGAAAATAACCATATTTTGACAACCAAAGAGTCCAAAAGACTTGAAAAATGCACTAAATTTTTTTATAATTTTGTTTAGTGAAACTAAAGGGGGATCCTTATGACACTGACTGAACTCATAAGCCAGAAAGAAGGAGTCTTCGTTCTTTACTGGTACGACTTGCAGGATGAACTGGTATCCAGGGTTTGTTATCCTGAAGTTGTTAGTGATGATACCATTGTTTTACTTAATGAGAATATAGAAACTATGGCGGACAGAAACCTTTTCTGCCTCGTCTATGAAGAGTTGTCTTCTAACCATGTCTATGTTTTCAACAAGGGTGCACTCATCAATACCGATAAAGTATTTATAAAGTCCGATGATCTGTCGGTTTCAGAGAGCGATAAAAGAATGTTTTACCGCTACGGAATCTCTACGGATCTGGTACTGATGAACAAGCACCACCATGAGCGGGTTAAGCTAAATAATATTTCTTATACAGGAGTGAATATCACAACCGATATTCCTCTGAAGATGGGTGAAGAGATCATGCTCTACGATCCTTCGGAAGTCGTTCCCGTCTACATTCCCGGAGAAGTTGTTTATATCGAACGAGAGAATAATTACGGCATTATGATATGCGGTAATTATGATCATATTAATCGTATAGTTGTTCCGAAGATCATCTAATCGTATATTTACAGGCAGCAGGTTTGGTCATAGGATATGAGGAAAAACTTTAGCAAGTGTAAAGAAAACTATTGTGATAGGATGGACTTATGAGAGATATCAGCAGATTAAGACCGGATATAGAGAAATGCTCGGAAGGACACAAAAGCCTTGTACTTGAAATAAACAGACTTCTTGATATTTATCAAAAGGAGATGGAAGCTATCGAGGCAGTATATGATATCATGGGCGCAAAGCCCTGGTATATTGATTTTGACGATCGGGGAAATATCATTCGCTGTGAGTGGAGTGATAACTACCGGAAAAAGCTGGGCTTTGAGGATGAGAACGATTTCCCCAATACCATTGATTCCTGGATCGGGATCATCGTCGAAGAGGACAAGGAAATGGTGCTGGAGAAATTCTGGGCAGCCATAAAGGATCCCACAGGGCAGACAAGATTTGATGTCAGATACAGGGGCCGAAAGAAGGATGGAAGTATCAAGTATTTCCGTACTGCCGGAGTTGTGCGGCTTCATGATAACAAGTCTTCCAACAGTTTTATCGGCTTATCCTACGACGATACCCTTAACCACAGAAGCCTCAGCGGACTTAAGGAACAGTATGAGATAGTTGAGGCTTTAAGCCGTGATTACTTAAATGTATTCATGGTTGATATCCACGGTAAAACGGCAACCATCCTTAAGCTGGACGGATATGTAACGGAAGGCTTCGGCGACAAGCAAAAGAAGAGCTACCCTTATGAGCCTTTTGCGACTCAGTATATCAAGGACAGAGTTTATGAAGAGGACAGAGATGCCCTTACAAAGGCCATGTCTCTTGAAAAGGTAAAGGAGATGCTCACAGATAACAGCGAGTATGTGATGAGCTACAGAGCTGTCGATAAGGGCGAGATTCACTATTATCAGTTCACTTATCTGAAGCTGGAGACGGACGAAGGCGATGAAAAGGTTATTGCCGGATTTAAGAACATTGACGGAATCGTTGAATCCGCAAAAGAGAGAGCTCTCTTAAAGGAACTTTCCGAGAGAGATTCAATGACCGGAGTATTAAACAGAGGCTTTGGCGAAAAGACAGCGACACAGGTTCTTCTCGGAGAAAACAAGGGAATGTTCTGTATTCTTGATATCGATGATTTCAAGAGCGTAAACGACACCTATGGACACAATACAGGCGACAAGGTGATCAAAAAGGTTGCAGCGTCCCTAGAGGAGGCCTTTGGCGAGGGAAGCATCGTCTTTAGGCTCGGAGGCGACGAGTTCGCGGTACTTAAAAAGGACGTTTCTACAAAGGAAGAAGCTGAGGGCTATATAAATAAGTTCTTTGAGATTACGCAGGAACATACCATAGAAGACCTTAAGGGCGCAAGATTCTTTACAAGTGTAGGTATTGGGCTCTTTGGCAAAGAAGATAAGGATTTCGAGAAGCTCTATAAAAAAGTGGACAGCTGCGTTTACGTCAGCAAAAAGACAAAAGGTAATACTTACACCTTTTCGGAGTAATTGTTAAAATTGCATAAATAATTACTGAAGTTATATTGACTGTTGCACAAAAGATGTTATAATCTAATCAAAGTTAGTAACAACTAACTAAAATATATTAACGTCTTTTGTGCATTTTCTTTTGCAAAAGAAGCTAAGGAAAAGCATTATATAAACGTTGGAAAGAGGTGACAGCTATGTATCTTCAGACAGCACAGGGAATACTTATACCTTTTATAGGAACAACTCTCGGATCGGCTCTCGTCCTTTTTATGAAAGATAAGCTAAACGCAAAACTTCAGAGAGCACTTACCGGATTTGCGGCGGGCGTAATGGTGGCCGCATCAATCTGGAGCCTTATAATGCCGGCTATGGAGCAGTCGGCGGGAATGGGTAAATTTTCATTTGTGCCGGCAGTTGCGGGTTTTTGGATCGGAATACTCTTTTTGCTCCTTCTCGACAGACTTATCCCTCATATGCATCTTGACCATAGCGAGGAAGGTGTAAAAAGCAGGCTTCCCAAGACAACCATGCTTGTTCTTGCCGTTACACTTCACAACCTTCCCGAGGGAATGGCGGTCGGAGTTGTTTACGCGGGATTTTTGTCCGGCAATACGGGCATTACGGCGCTCGGAGCATTGGCACTTTCTCTCGGAATAGCAATTCAGAATTTCCCCGAGGGGGCTATAATATCTATGCCGCTAAAGGCGGAAGGAGTCAGCAAAGGAAAGGCTTTCCTTTACGGAACTTTATCCGGCGCGGTAGAACCCATCGGAGCTCTTCTTACGATCCTTGCGGCGCAGTTCTTTGTTCCGATACTGCCCTACCTTTTGAGCTTTGCGGCCGGCGGAATGATGTATGTTGTTGTAGAGGAGCTTGTACCCGAGATGGCGGAGGGAGAACACTCAAATATCGGAACGATCATGTTCGCCTTAGGCTTTACGCTGATGATGGCACTTGACGTTGCACTTGGTTAAAAGAAAGGCAAAAAATATGAAAAAGAAAATTGTAGCGGCATTTTTTTCAGTAGCGCTTCTGGCTTCGTCCCTTACAGGATGCGGCGAGCTTGGAGAACTCGTGGAAGATACGGGATCGGAGCAGACACAGGAGGCAATTCAGGAAGGGCTTGATACTTTCTCTGATGCATTAGAAAACCTGCTTGATGAAAATGAGGACGTAGGGGAAGGTGAGACGCAAAATGAAGAAAGCACAGAAACGGCAGAGACGCAAGCCGAGGATGCAGGCAGCGTAAGCGAAGGAGAAAGCGCTGCGGATACAGAAAATACGGACGATACCTGGCCCGTAGATATGTCCACATACCAGATAAAAGTTCTTTCTATAGGCGACCCCGCCCCCGACTTTACGGCAACTCTTACAAACGGGGAAACCTTTACTTTATCGGATCATAAAAGCGACGTAGTTCTTATCAATTTCTGGGCCACATGGTGCGGTCCCTGCGTCGGTGAGATGCCTGAACTTCAGCAGCTTTCCGATGAGGGAATTGAAAACTTTGAGCTTATCTGCGTAAACTGCGGCGAAGAAACCGGTATCGTTGACCAATTTGTCGAGAAGAACAAATTTGGTATGAATATTGCCTACGATGCAGACTACGCCATCGGCAATTACTATCCGACACAGTTTATCCCTTATACCTTGATCATCAAGGACGGAATCATTTACGATATGTATGATGGGGTGCCGAGTAAAGGAGCGTACGATACCTACAAGATGGTTGTTGAAAGACTCTTAAAGAACTGAATATTTAAGATAATAAAATAAACAATAAAACATACAAAAACGGCTACCCATTTGGATAGCCGTTTTATAGTACATGAAACTTTTAACTAAAACCTTACACTTTGAAGAATTCAACGTTCTTCTTAAGAGTATCGGAGATATCGCCCAGCTCGTCTGCCTCTGTAACGATGCCGCCCATGGTCGATGTGAGCTGTGTGATTGAGGCGCTGGTCTCCTGGGTAGATGCGGCATACTCTTCGGAAAGACTGGACAGGGAGTCGACAGATCCCATGATCTTATCTTTACCGTCTGTCATGTCAGCAGCAAGAGAAGCGATTTCTTTGTTTCCTTCCTCTGTTTCCTTAAGAAGCGCAAGCATCTTGTCGAAGGCGTCACTCATCTGCTCAAGAGCGGCAGCTTCGTTGGTGGTAGCTTCTTTGATGCTGGAGGTAAGATTCTTGTTCTCGTTGGAGTACTGAGTAATGGTGCTCAGCATGTTTGTGATCTGACCTGCCATCTGGTTGGATTCTTCGGCAAGGCCCTTGATGTTATCGGCAACAACTGCAAAGCCTTTACCTGCTTCACCTGCTCTTGCTGCCTCGATGGAAGCGTTGAGAGCAAGAAGGTTGGTCTGGCTTGCGATTGAGATGATGCCTTCAGCAGCTTTGCTGATCTCTTCAACAACTTCAGCTGTCTTTCCGACTGAATCGGCAACAAGACCTGCTTTTTCGTCGGTAACCTCATCGGCTTTACGGATCTCATCGAGCTGTTTCTGAAGATCGATTGATTCCTCATAGAGAGCCTTAACCTTTTCGAGGTTGTTTCCTGCAGCGGCGTTAACCTTATCTATGGATTCGCCCATGTCAACGGTTATCTGAGCTGTTGTCTGAACATCTTCTGCCATGGTCATGGCGCCTTCTGCAAGCTCGCTTACGGCAACGGAGATATTGTTTGTATTATCCTCGGAATCGGTAATGGACTGTTTTGTATTCTGAGCCTTTCCGTTTACGGTATCGGCAGAAGCAACAACAAGTTTCAAAGACTCCTGGAGACGTGAGCGCATGTCCTCGGTTGAGTACTGGACAGCATAAAACTCATTAAACATACTATCGGGAACGACCTCGGTGGCGAAATCGCCCTCTGCCATGCTTGTGACGGAGGCAACGATCTGTTTGAGACTCTTTCGCATAGCAAGGATAATGAAAATGCTTGCGCAAAGTACAATGATGATAAGTACGGTGAATGTGGCGGCAGTAATGAACAGGCTCCTTTTCATCTGAGCGAAACGGCTTGCCTTCTCCTGGATCGCCCATTCTTCGGCGATATCAGTCATGTTTGAAAGAGATCCGCGGGTACTTTCGAAGTATTGGATGAAAAGAGTGTAATCGCCTTCTCCGGAAGCCACATCATAAGTAGTATCCCAGGTTATAAAGTTTGCAATGAACTCATTGTAATAGTCGTCAAAGGACTTTTCGTCGATTTTTATACCGGAGAAAAGTGCGGCCTTATCCGAGGCTATAGTATGGGCATGATCGGTCCTGTCCATAACCTGCTGACGGTTATCGACATAGTCGTTATAATAGCCGTCAATGAGCTCTTTTAATAATTCCGGGGGAACATCGGGCGGTGCTAACTGTAAATCGTGATACTGAACGGCAGCGATCATTGACTGATAAAAGTCACGATCAGCGTTAATAATGTCGGAACTAATGGTGTAAAGATGGTCGTAATAAAGATCTTCGTCCTGGTTGAAGGTGCCGACTATCTGTCCGCTGAAGATGCCAACACTGGCTATGAGCATTAAGATCAAGACGGCTACTGATCCAAAAAGAGCAGCTGTTACTGTGAGAGTCTTTTTCTTCATATAGTGTGTCCTCCTATATTTAAGTAAGATCTTTCTGAACTGATAAAACGAAAAGACAACAAAACTAAATAAGATACTTGGCAATTATGTAAGAGCAATTGCTATTTAATTGGTTATGATATTATATCATATTTAGCCGTATTATGATAGTATTTATGTATATAAAATTTCTGTAAATTATTGCAAAAACAAGGCGACTAAAGCGGTAAAAAAATATGAAAAAAAACAGGCTGAAAACAATTACGGCAATTTGCATATTAACCATTGGAACGGGAGCAGTCATCTACGGATCGCTTACGGGAGGATTTAAAGATGTTTGGCAAAAAGCCGTTATCATCTGTAATGAGTGCATAGGGCTGGGGTGAAGCTATGGAAGGAAAGAAAAGATTTCATCTGTCCGCAAGAAGATACACCCAGCTTTTGGCCGCGGTACTCTACAACAGCAATTTCAAAGGGTTCTTCACGGGAAAGATATTCAGGGGGAATATAAAAGGAGCCTGTGTGCCCGGCCTTAACTGCTATTCCTGTCCGGGAGCAATAGGAGCCTGCCCTCTCGGAAGCCTTCAATCCGGACTTGTAAACGCATCCTATAAGATCCCCTTTTATGTAATTGGTACGCTCCTTCTTTTCGGACTTTTTATGGGAAGATTTATCTGTGGCTTTTTATGCCCCTTCGGACTGGCACAGGAGCTGCTTTCAAAGATACCGGTACCGAAGCTTAAAAAGAATAAAGTAACAAAGGCCTTATCCTATCTTAAGTATGTGATACTTCTGGGGCTTGTTATCCTGATCCCTGTCTTTAAAGGCGTTCCGGGGTTCTGCAAATGGATATGCCCTGTGGGAACAGCGGAAGGCGGGTTCCTTCTTGCCATCACAAATGAAAACGTCAGAGCGATGCTGGGATTACTTTTTTCGTGGAAAGTTTTTGTTTTTTGCTTTATAATTATATCTTGCATGTTCGTTCACAGAGCATTTTGCAGATTTATATGTCCCTTGGGAGCGATTTACTCCTTCTTTAATCCCATAGCTTTTTTCGGGATTAAGGTTAGCACAGACAAGTGCATAGGCTGCGATGCGTGCGTAAAGGCATGCAAAATGGATGTAAAAAAGGTTTGTGATATGGAATGTGTACACTGCGGCGACTGTATTAAACATTGCCCGACGGGTGCCATCGGTTATGGCTTTTGGAATAAGCCCTTCACAAAGCGCAAGGAGGAAAAATGATCTTTTTATTTATTGTACTTTTGCTGGTTGGATTTGTTGCCCTTATTAAGGGAGCAGACCTTTTTGTAGACGGTAGCGCGGGACTTGCGAGGAACTTAAAGGTTCCTTCACTTATCATCGGACTTACCATTGTCGCTATGGGAACAAGCGCCCCGGAGCTTGCGGTATCCACATCCGCAGCCATCGCGGGAGCGAACGAAATAGCTTTAAGTAACGTTGTGGGTTCAAATATGTTCAATCTTCTTGTTGTACTTGGAGCCTGTGCTCTCTTTTGCCCGGTTCCCGTTGACAAGATTGTTCTTAAGAGAGATTTTCCCATCTCCATAATCGTTACTGTTTTCATCTTTGCTGTTGTCGGAGCGAAGGCTGTTTTAAGCGGAAGCCTCTTTAAGAGCGCCATGGCAAATGAGGCCGGAACGGTTTACAGATGGACCGGAATTGTCCTCCTTGTATTCTTTATAGCCTATATTGTTTACCTTATAATCGATGCAAAGCGTCATCCCGAGCCGGAGACAGATGAGGCCAAAAAACCTTACTGGAAGTGTTTCCTCTTTATCGTACTCGGTATTGCCCTTATCGTAGGCGGCGGACAGGCTGTTGTTCAGAGCGCCAAGTATATCGCAAGGGCGGCAGGCATGACCGAGACTCTTATCGGACTTACCATAGTAGCTGTCGGAACCTCACTCCCCGAGCTTGTAACCTCCGTAGTAGCCGCAAGAAAGGGCGAGACGGGACTTGCCATCGGAAATGTTGTGGGTTCAAATATCTTTAATCTGATGCTTATCCTTGGTACATCTTCAGCTATCCACCCCGTAGGATCGAATGTGGCATCGGTATTTGATATGGGAATCCTTATCATCGTAAGCCTTATTGTATTTGTTTTCTCAATAAGCAAAAAGAAGATCATCCGTGCCGAGGGAATCATTATGATCCTTGTCTATGTAGCGGATGTGATCTTCGCAATTTTCAGGAAATAATCTGTCAAAAAAGCATATATTTATTAATAATTGCTAATGTTAAATATTTGACAGTTTTTAATTTACAGCCGCCCCCGGTTCGTATTAAAATGATGGTGAAGTAAAGGAACTTATCACGATCGTTTTGATCGCACCGGGGGTTTTTGATGGGTACTGACAATAAAATTACGGCTAAGAAGAAAATTGCGGTTTTCGCTAACGGATGGAGCGCAGAATACCTCGGCATGGTTATTGACGGACTTCAAAAGGAAGCCGCAAAAGACTGTGCTGATATTTTCGTATACACGACTTTTGTACTTCCCAACGAATCTGAGGAGATGCGTGTAAACCAGCTTAAGATCTACGACTTGCCTAATCCTAATGATTTCGACGGAGCTATAATCTTAGCTCATACTTTCAACACATCAACCGAACTTGATAAAGTCTGTTCACTGGTCAAGAATTTCAAGATACCGACGGTTACAACCGAGATAAAGATTCCGGGACTGCCTATGGTGGGAACGGACAATTACCGCGGAATCTACGACCTTACCAACCATTTGATAGAAGAACACGGCGTTAGAAAAGTAGTCTTTGTTGAAGGAAACGAAGGCAATACGGAGTGTGCCGAAAGAAGGCGTGCTCTTGAGGATGCCCTTGAGGAGCACGGACTTGTTTTGATGGATACGGTTACGGGCGATTTCGGATTCTATATGGCTTCCTACAATATTGAGGAGTACATTAAGAAAAATAAACCGATCCCCGATGCATTTGTCTGTGCCAACGACCTTATGGCCCTTGGCGTTATCAGTAAGCTCCATCAATACGGAAAGCGCGTTCCCGAGGATGTCATTGTCACCGGATTTGACCATGTACATGAAAGCCGTACTTCCTATCCTCTTGTTGCTACGGTATCAAGACAGTGGGACAATATGGGCAAGTTCCTATACGATGAGTTAAACAATCAGATCGTAAATCCCGACCCTTCCAAGGAGATAATCTATCCTTCTGAGTTCATTCCTTCCGAGAGCTGCGGCTGTAAGCCGGAGCAGGATGCCTACGAAGCAAGGCTTGAGAGGATGCGAAATATTTACACCGAATCTACCGAGACGGATATGGTGGACTTTTTCTTCCAGAGAGTCCATATCGAAATGTCTTCCATCGGAAGTAAGGAAGAGTTTCCGGAGAGAGCGAAGTGGCAGTGGGGCCATGAGGAGTTTTTCGGAAAAGATTACTGTATCATAACCGAGCCTGAATTCTTCGACCTTGAGGATGAAGAATACTTCGAAAAGGATACTAAATTCAGCGACCGAATGGATATCATCTACGAAAGAAGAGACGGAAAGAGCTTAGAGCTTAGACAGTACGATATCCACGGTTTCTATCCGGGATATAAGGAAGAGCCCGATAAGTCAAATATATTTGTATTTTCCACTCTTGCGAATCTAAAGCACCTTATCGGATATGTTGCCATCAAGAACAATCCGAGAATACTTTACACTCTGCAGTTTAAGAGATGGGTAAACAACCTTGATACCCTTTTCCTTAACGTAAGGCACAATATTTTCCTTAAGAGGATAAACGAAAAGCTCCGCCAGATCTATATGACGGACTTCCTCACGGATATGTACAACCGTACAGGCTGTGAGACAGTGCTGTATAAATTTATCGAGGAAAAGAAAAAAGCCGGACAGCAGACCGTACTTCTTTTCTACGATATAAACTGTATGAAGGTAATAAACGATAAATACGGACATCTTAACGGAGATCTTGCCATCAAGGCTACGGCCAATGCGATGAGGGATTCCCTTCCTTCAAACTTTCTTCTCGGAAGATACGGCGGCGATGAGTTTATCGCCGTAGGCTGTTGGGACGGAAGCAGAAACGTGGATGAGTACAGAAAAAGCTTCGGAAAAGCTCTTAAGAAGATCATGGACGGCCTAAAGGTTTCCTTCAGATTATCAGCCAGCGTCGGAGATTGCCTTATCGGACCCGACAAAGAGGGAACCATCGACGATTATATAAGAGAAGCGGACGAGTCTATGTATGAAGAAAAGGAAAGAGCCCATAAAGAACTGGGTATTTCCTGAAATAAAGGTCTGTCAGTATTTTGTACCTGTTAAAAGCGTATCCTTTGGCGGTACGCTTTTTGACTTTTATGCCGGTTATTTCATTACTTTTAAAAATCCTTTCTCTTTGGTATAATGAAAAGACATCTAAATACGCAAGATAAGGAGTGATGGAACATGAGAGTTAGAAAAAACGCTAACAGAGACATACCCGTTATGATCGAAACATGGAACGAAATGCTCGAAGAGGGCGAAGTTTTTAATGGTCGCGAGCTCTTTAACGCCAATTCAGGTGACGAATTCTTTACATCTCAGACTTACTGCGGAGTTGCTGTTGATTTTGGTGGGAATATTCACGGCTTATACGGACTTAAGGCCTGCGAAGACAACGAAAAGAGTGCTGAGGCTGTTTTTGTTGTAAGAAAACCCAGCAGAGGACAGAAAATAGGACAGGACCTTTTAAATAATTGCCTTAAGATAGCCGAGAGTAAAGGCATTGCCGAGATCATCCTTAAGGATGTTGAGCCGGGCAACGAGGTTGCAAGGCATATTTTCGAAAAGGCAGGATTTACAGCCTTTGGAGAAAACGCTTATCGAAAGGACCTGTAGGAAAGAGGTATTAACAGATATGCTGGAACTTAAAAACATATCTTTTGAAGTAAAAGACGACGGGCAAAACAAAGATAAAGATATCATCAAAGATATCAGTCTTGTGATCCCCGATAAAAAGCTTGTTGTCATCACAGGACCCAACGGAGGCGGAAAATCTACGCTTGCGAAGCTTATCGCAGGAATCGAACGCCCCACATCCGGAAAGATACTTTTTGACGGACAGGACATAACCGATATGTCAATAACAGACAGAGCTAAGAGCGGCATCAGTTTCGCTTTTCAGCAGCCTGTCAGATTTAAAGGAATACAGGTCTTTGACCTTATCAGACTTGCCAGCGGAAAGAAAATCTCTATGGCGGATGCCTGCGAGTATCTTTCGGCTGTCGGTCTTTGTGCAAAAGACTATATAGGCAGAGAGGTAAATGCGAGCCTCTCCGGTGGAGAGCTTAAGCGCATCGAGATAGCCACAGTCCTTGCCAGGGGCTCCAAGCTTTCAATCTTTGATGAGCCTGAAGCGGGAATCGACCTTTGGAGCTTCCAGAACCTTATAAAGGTTTTTGAGGGTATGCGAAAGAATATCGCGGACAGTTCGATCCTCATCATCTCTCACCAGGAGCGCATACTGAGCATTGCCGACGAGCTTATTGTTATTAAAAACGGAGAGCTTTTTGCACAGGGACCCAAGGACGAGATAATCCCCACATTAAGCGGGACGGACTCTGCCATACCTTCATGTTACAAAGGAGCAACCGCGGGAGGTGACGGAAAATGATCCAGCTTGATGAGATACAAAAAAGACTTTTAAAGGAAGTTGCGGACCTTCATTCCGTTCCGGAAGGAGCTTACAATATCCGTTCAAACGGAGAAGCTTTGGGAAGAGTCTCAACCGCAAATATCGAGATCGTTCCCAAGACAGATGTCAGCGGGATAGATATAAATATTAAACCCGGTACGAAAAACGAGAGCGTGCATATCCCGGTTGTCATGACACAGAGCGGCCTTAAGGAAATGGTCTACAACGATTTCCATATTGGGGAGGGCGCAGATGTTGTCATTGTAGCAGGATGCGGCATCGACAATTGCGGACCCGGCGACTCCGAGCATGATGGAATACACAGATTCTTCGTAGGCAAGGGCGCAAAAGTAAAGTATGTCGAAAAGCATTACGGCTCCGGGGGCGGCTCCGGAAAGAGAATCCTAAACCCCGGAACCGAGGTTTACATGGAAGAAGACAGCTCCATGGAGATGGAGATGGTTCAGATAAAGGGTGTGGACGACACCACCCGTACTACAAAAGCTGAGCTCGCTGCAGGGGCAAGCCTTGTAGTAAGAGAGAGGCTTATGACCCATGGTGACCAGAAGGCTGTCAGCATATACAAAGTGGCTTTAAACGGAGACGGATCCAGCGCGGACGTCGTATCGAGATCTGTCGCAAGAGATACTTCCTACCAGAAATTTGATGCGGTACTTACGGGAAATGCAGAATGCTCCGGACACACCGAGTGCGATGCCATAATAATGGACAAGGGAACTATCCTTGCCGTACCCGGACTCGAGGCGAACAGCGTTGATGCCGCTCTTGTGCACGAGGCGGCCATCGGAAAGATCGCCGGTGATCAGCTTATAAAGCTGATGACATTGGGACTTACGGAAGAGGAAGCGGAAGAACAGATAATTAACGGATTTTTAAAGTAAATTATCAGGTGGTTTTTGTGAAAGAAATCTTAGATTATTTCAATACAAAAGACATATGTGATATGTTCAATATCGGAAGAGATACTTTAAGGCATTACGAGAATATCGGACTTATAACCCCGAGAATCAATCCGCATAACGGATACAGAGAATACGGCTATTGGGATGTCGGACTTATTATCGATATTTTGAAGTATAAGTCTTTAGGGTTGTCTTTGTCAGATTCCAGGAAGGCAATCTTTGATTTGGATTTCCCCCAGCTTGTGGACGGAATGGAGATCCAGCTTGCGTACTACGAGCAAAAGATAAAGGCATATCAGATGCTTCTTGCAATGACAAGATCGGAGTATATACATTTAAGGTATGCCGAGAAACATCTGGGGGAGATTACAGAGACATACGTGGGCGAGACGGTAATGGTGCCGTTTGTGGTTGACAGAAAGAGCAAATACTACGAACTCCTTCGTGAATCCCTGACCATGACCCAGTATTTTACAAGCTCCTGGATGTTTACGGACAATCCCGAGATTCCTCCGGAAGGGGCGGCGCTTTTTACCGAAAAAGTTTATTTTGACTTCCTAGGACTACAAGGCGGAGTTGTTTTCCCGGCTTCAAAGGTAGTGGGTGCGGTAATCGATCTTCAAGGAAAGACCAGAGTAAGCGCGGCGGCTTTTAGGAACTTTGAAAAAGAGGTGGCGGAGAAGTATCCGAATGCAGAGAAAGATACGACGGTTGTGCTGCTCAGCAGGTTTTATGACAATGAAAAAAGGTACCACCAATACTTCTTCGCGTTTAAGAGAATATAGGGGTACCAGTTTTCTGGGAACTGTATTGAATAAGAGTAGTAGGGTTCTTATCTCTACAATTATGTTATAAACCCGGGGGTAACCCCCAAGTCAAGAGTTTTTTAAAAACTTTTTTACAAATTTTAGTTTTTTTTGAGAGGGTAATTTAAAAATGAAGTATTCTAAGAATCCGATCACCGATTCTATCTACACGGCGGATCCCGCACCTATGGTATATGGGGATACATTATATTTGTACACAACCCATGATGAGGATGAGCTTGTTAACGATTTCTACACCATGAACGACTGGAGATGCTTTTCTACGAAGGATATGGTGAATTGGACGGACCACGGCAAGATCTTTTCACTTGATGATATTGAATGGGCGGATGCAAGAGCCTGGGCGCCTCAGTGCATCGAAAGAAACGGAAAGTTCTACCTTTACTGCCCCGTACATAAAAAAGATGGCGGAATGTCTATAGCCGTCGGCATTTCAGACAGCCCGACGGGACCTTTCAAGGATCTCGGACATCCCCTTGTCGATGAGCCCGATTGGAATGATATCGATCCCACCGTATTTATTGACGATGACGGACAGGCATATCTTTACTTCGGAAATCCGGAGCTTCGATATGTTCTCCTTAACGAGGATATGATCTCCTACGATGAGAAAGTGGGAGTTTGCAAAGTGCCTATGACGGAAGAGGCCTTCAATAAGGGAAGCCACGATACCGGCACATCATACGGAGAAGGACCCTGGTTTTATAAAAGGGGAGACCTCTACTATATGGTTTATGCCGCTTTTGCACTTGGACAGCAAAACGAACACCTTGCCTACTCCACCTCAAAAGGACCTACGGGACCCTGGAAATACGGCGGAGTACTTATGGCAACCGGAGAGGGAGATATTTTCACAAATCACCCGGGTATTTGTGAATTTAAGGGACATAACTATCTTTTCTACCATACGGGAGAACTTCCCGGGGGAAGTCTTTTCCACAGAAGCGTTTGCGTGGCGGAGTTTGACTACAACGCAGACGGATCCATTGATGTGGTGGAAAAATGTAGCGGCGTAAGTGAAGTTTAAGGGGACTCGGGGACAGCATGAATTCGGGATACAGAAGGCATAAATTTTTATACGAGATCATAAAGCCGTTAGCACATCTTTTTATCAAGTTAAGGTTTAACTTTAAAAGGGGCAAAATGCACGATATTAAAGGCCCCTTTATAATCGTGTGCAATCATGTCACAAATCTTGATTTTCTTTTTTTAAGCTGCAGCTTTAAAGAGTATATTTACTACGTTGCGAGTGAACATACCTTTAGAGCGGGCTTTTCTTCATGGCTCCTTCGGGCCGTTTTCGATCCAATCGGAAGAACAAAAGCGTCTGTTGCGGCGAGTACAGTAATGGAAATGGGGCGCCGCCTTAAGGCAGGGCACAGTATCGGTATCTTCGCCGAGGGCTTAAGATGCGGAAACGGCCTTACGGATTCCATAAAACCCGCGACCGCAAAGGTTTTCAAGATATTTAACGTTCCCGTTATCACATACAGACTCCACGGAGGATATTTTTCCCATCCCCGCTGGGGTTATACTATGCGAAAAGGTTATATGGAGGGTGAGATCGTAAATATCTACAAGCCTGAAGACTTAAAAAAGATGAGCGTTGAAGAGTTTAATGACGCCATAAACCGTGACCTTTTCGAAGATGCATACGAGTGGAACAGCAAAAGGCATATCGCCTATAAAGGAAAAAGGCTTGCCGAGGGACTGGAGTTTGAGCTGGTCGCCTGTCCGAAATGCAAAGCTCTTAACAGCTTAAGGACTAAGGGAGATAAGTTCTTTTGCAGCTGCGGACTTTGCGGCAGATACGACGAGTACGGAATGCTTATAGGGGAGGACCTTCCCTTTGATAATGTAAGAGACTGGGATAAGTGGGAGAGAGAGTTTATTGAAAATCTCCCCGATGAGGATCCTGAAAAAGAGCTGGCTTTCGATGATGACCAGATACTAAACCGTTTTGATGCAGAGCATAAAACCGAGCTGGTGGACAGAGGAAGGCTCTCTATTACGTCTGCGCGTATAAAGGTCGGAAATACGGAGATTCCCTTATCCGAAATATCCCTTTATGATATAATACTTCAGGGTTATCTCCTTTTTTCCACAAAGGACGGAACCCATTATGAGATACACAACAGCGATAGAAAATTTGCCGGATTTTTGTATTATTTGCTTATAAAAAGATACAAGGCTTAAGGAGGATGCAAAAATGTCAAGCGGAAGCAGTTTCAGTGATGGCGGAGTATGGTCATTTATACTCCTTGCGGCAGCAATCTTGGGAAGTATGATAGTTGCCAGCGTTATAAAGAGAAAGGTTAAGTTTTTAAGTAAGTCCCTTGTGCCGGTTTCGGTTTTGGGCGGAATTATCCTTCTTATAATCTCTGTCATCGTCAAGGCCATCACGGGAGAATATCTTTTTAACCACGAGATATTCAGCGCGGGAAGCGATAAGAGCGGAATGGAGATCCTGGAGATCTTAACTTACCACTGTCTTGCGGTTGGATTTATCGCTATGACCCTTCGAAAGACAAAGGGTAAAAGCAAAACCCGAACCAGAGATGTCATAAATACCGGCCTTACTACGGTTAACACTTATTTAGTACAGGCTTTTGTGGGACTTGTTATTACAACTGTTGCCGCCATCTTTTTGCCTAAGCTTTTAAAAGCATCGGGACTACTTCTTTGCTTTGGTTACGGCCAGGGAACAGGTCAGGCCCTCAACTACGGAAGCATCTATGAAACCTATGGCTTAACCGGCGGAAAGAGCTTCGGACTTACCATTGCGGCTTTCGGATTCTTAAGCGCAAGTATCGTGGGAGTCATCTATCTTAACTACAAGAGAAGAAAGGGTGACCTCGTTGTCAGAACGGAGCTTAACGAGCTGAACAGAGAGGTTGTTGAGGAAGAGGGCGAGATCCCTATGATCGAGTCCATCGACAAGATCACAATGGAAATCGCACTTATCGCTATCTGCTACGCAGGCGCATACGGAATAATGTTTGTTTTGGGCAATCTTGTAGGGGGACTTAAGTCCACGGTTTACGGCTTTAACTTCCTTTTCGGCGCCCTTATGGGTGTTGTGCTTAAGGCTATCATCGGGCTTCTTCGTAAAAAGAAGATCATGAAGAGGGATTATATAAACAACTTCCTCTTAAACCGTATTTCCGGATTTGCTTTTGATATTATGATCGTTGCGGGAATCGGAGCGATCCAGATAGACCTTATCGCAAACTATATCGGGGTTCTTTGCATACTTTGTGTTGTGGGAGCTTTTGTCACATTTCTCTATATCAAGTTTATCAGCGACAGACTGTTCCCCGAGTATGCAAATGAGCAGTTCCTTGCGATGTTTGGAATGCTTACGGGTACTGCAAGTACCGGTATCATCCTTCTCAGAGAGGTGGACCCGGAATTCGAGACTCCGGTGTCGGAAAACATTGTTTACCAAAATTTCCCCGCCATCATCTGCGGATTTCCGATAATGCTCCTTGCTTCCTACGCACCCACCTCCGATAAGGCGGTGTTTATCTGTATGGCAGCGGTATTTGGTATATTTTTGGTATTTAACCTGATCCTCTTTAGATCAAAGATATTTAAGAAAAAAGAAAAAAAGTAAAACGGATTTATAGTAGTAAAAGAAGGCTTTTCTTGGGGTAAAACTATGTTTATTAAAAAAATGTCTGTCCTTCTTTTTACCGCGCTTCTTGTTATGGGGATAACAGGCTGCGGGAACACGGAAAAGGACTCAAAGGATCCGAAGCTTTTGCTTGGATTTAGCCAGATAGGCACGGAGAGCGCCTGGCGTATAGGAAATACGCTTGATATTGAGCAGCAGGCCGAAAACTATGGGGTTGGACTGATGCTTGAAAACGCTAACCAAAAGCAGGAAAACCAGATAGCGGCTATTAGGCGGTTTATTGCCTATAAGGTTGATGTTATCGCCTTTTCGCCTATAGTTGAGGATGGCTGGGACAATGTGCTTAAGGAGGCAAAGGACGCCGGGATTCCCGTGATACTTGTGGACAGGGATATCAGCACTGATAAGTCGGATCTTACCACGTGCCTTATAGGGGCTGACTTTTACAACGAAGGCGTGATGGCGGGGGAATATCTTCTTCGCAAGGCCGACGAGCTGGGGCTTGAGCAGATAAACATAGTTGAGATTACGGGCACGGAAAACTCTACGCCTATGATGCAAAGACAGGCGGGCTTTTTTGACACCATTGGAGCCGATGAGAGGATGAACGTGCTTGAGAGTATAGACGGGGACTTTCTAAAAAGTCGCGGTGCCGAGTGCATGCGGTATCTTATAGATACCTACGGAGATTCCATCGACGTGGTATTTTCTCACAACGACGAGATGACCATCGGAGCCCTGCCGGAGATCGAAAAGGCGGGCTTTGAGCCGGGAAAGGATATTATCATCATTTCCATCGACGGAGGTCAGGAGGCCATCGATATTCTTAAACAGGGCAAGATAAACTGCGTCGTTGAATGTACTCCCAAATTAGGAAAAGCTTTAATGGAAACAGCCCTTAAGCTAAAGAGCGGAGAAGAAGTTGAAAAGCTGATCCATCCGGAGGAGGTTTATTTTTCGGATGAACAGGATACTTCGCAGATAATGCCAAGGGGATATTAGTTTTGTACGACTCTTACGGGGACAGAGCCTATGGGGAAGCTTAAAAAAGAGAAAAGTATTCTGGGGCAGATAAGCGTTCTGTCTCACAGGCTGGTGCTGGTACTTGTGGTACCGATCATCATCAGCCTTGTTTTGATGCTTGTTTATGCCTGGAAATATCACAGCTCCATCCTTCGTATGGAGACTATCACAAGCCTTAAAAATGTCGTTTCGGTGCAGATTCCCGGAACGGTCTGGAATATCGTAAGCGGAAGGGAGACCTTTGCCGGCAGCAATATCTACGTCACTATCAGCAGCGTCGAGGAGACTATAGAGACCATCTCATCCCAGACCGGGGAGGAAAACAGGCTTTCGCTCATCGTTGCAGAGAGGACTATGGGGACTCTTGAAAACTATGTCGACCGGATCAGGGACAATTTCGAGGCACAGCTTCCCGTTGTCCAAAGCGAGGAGCAGCTCGAGGAGGTACGGGATGTAGCAAATCTTGTTGCGAGTATGCTGGAGGAATACATTTCCGGGGAGATTACATCTACCGCAAGGATGAGCGTAAGTATGAGGATAATCGTCATCTGTACCGCGGCGTTTGAGGTCCTTACCGTTATAGTTGCCCTCATCATCAGAAACCGGGCTGTTAGGACGACGGCTCTTTCAGTAAGACAGCCCATCGAAAGGCTCGAGGAAGCTGCCAAGTCCATAGCCGGAGGAAGCCTTGAGGGAAGAATTGCGGATACGGATATAGCGGAGCTTCGGAACCTTACGACTCAGGTTAATATTATGGCGGACAGGCTTAAGAGCATGATGGAAAAAAGTAACCGGGATGCGAAAAGCCTTAGAAAAGCAGAGCTGCGTACCCTTCAGGCTCAGATAAATCCCCATTTTCTCTACAATACTCTTGATGCCATAGTCTGGAAGGCGGAAGCGGGGGAGAAGGATGAGGTTATTCAGCTTACCAGCGCTCTTTCAAACTTTTTCAGAATAAGCTTATCCTCGGGAGCCGACTGGATCCCCATAAGCCAGGAGAAAAAGCATATCGAAGGATACTTAAAGATACAGCAGACAAGATACCGGGATATTATGAGCTACGAGATAGATATTCCCGACGATTTAGGAGAGATATATATACTGAAGCTCCTTTTACAGCCCCTTGTCGAGAATGCGCTCTACCACGGAATAAAGATAAAAAGAGGGGGCGGAAAGATCAGCGTCAGCGGAAAGAAAGAGGGAGACAGCCTCTTGTTTTGCGTTAAGGATACGGGCTGCGGAATGACTAAGGAGCAGCTGCTTGATCTAAACGAGAGGATGAAAAACGGCCGGCCCACGGTAAGCGAGGGTGGCGGTGGCTTCGGACTTGTAAACGTAAACTTACGTATCAGGCTTTATTACAATCAGGCCGACGGCCTTGAGATCGAAAGCAGCAGTGAAGGTACGCTTGTTTCATTCAGAGTGCCTTTAAGGACGAGAGAGGAGATTTACGAAAATGAAAGTGTTTCTGGCTGATGATGAAATCGTTATCAGAGAGGGTATAAGAGAATCCTTCCCCTGGGAAGAAACTCCCTACGTTCTTGTGGGTGAAGCTCCCGACGGGGAGATGGCCCTTCCTATGATCAGAGATACAAACCCGGATATAGTCATAACGGATATCAAGATGCCCTTTATGGACGGGATCGAGCTTTGCAAGACCTTAAGGGCGCAGATGCCCTGGATAGGGATCGTTGTCTTAAGCGGATATGACGAGTTTGAATATGCGAGACAGTGCATCGCTCTCGGGGTAAGGGAATATCTTTTAAAACCCATAAATGCCGAGGAGCTGAAAAAAGTCCTCGATAAGGTAAGCGCCCAGATAGCGGAGGAGAAAAAGGCTTCTCTTCACGCAGCAAGCTTAAGAGCCCGGATGGAGATGGGCGGTAAGCTTGTAAAGGAAAAGCTGATCGCGTCACTTTTTTCGGATGAGGCCAAAGAGGAAGAAGCGGGGGAGGTGATAGCTCAGCTTCAGTCTATGGGATGCCCGGTTCCCGCTGAGCACTACGCTGTTATAGACGCCCTTTTTAACCCGACGGAAAAGGGGCAGCAGGCGGCAGGGCAGCTATCGGAGCGAAGCGGCGGGATGGTTCTCGCCTGCCCGGGTAGAACGGGTACAAGATTTCTTGTTTTGGGAGATACGCCGGAGGATGTTGAGGAGAGGGCATACGCCTTTGCCACATCTATGACAAGAGAGATAGAAAGACTGGAGGATGATGTAAATCCGGAAGGAGCGCCTGAAACCAAAGTCGGAATCGGAGATATCGTAAGCCGTCCCGAGGATATTTATAAGAGTTTTAAAAGCGCCAGGCACATAAGGCATCTTTTGACGGAGAGGAAGGATGAAAAGTCCCTTATACTCGGCGTCAGGGAGATGGGAGAAAAAGCGGACGAGCAGACCCCCGGAGTCGTTAATGAGGCAAAGCTTTTTATGTCCTCAAAGTTTTCAGATCCCAATCTGATGCTGCAGGATGTTGCGAGGGCGGTTGGCATGAGTAACAGCAGATTTTCAACTGTCTTTTCCCAGCAAACGGGTAAGACCTTTACCGAGTATCTTATGTATTTAAGGCTCGGAAAGGCTAAGGAGATGCTTAAGAGTACGGGACTTAAAAGCTCGCAGATAGCGGGAGAGGTGGGATATAACGACGCCCATTATTTCAGTTATATCTTTAAGAAAAATGTGGGAATGACACCCTCCGAGTACAGGGCGCAAAATCAAAATCAACCTGTATAAAATAATTTTTAACCGATTTAAATTATGTAAAATAAAAAGAGTAAAATATTCAACCAACATAAAATATGCCTTTATTTACCTGAAAAACCAAATAGTCTATCCTTTATGTATAAGCCGATAACGGCTGCAAAAAGGAGGATAGCAAGGTAATGAAAAAGTTTGGTGCATTGTTACTTGTGGGTGTTTTGGCTTTCTCATGTCTGCTCGGCGGATGTGGAGCTAAAACAGGAGGAAAGAGTTCCGGAACCATCAAGGTCGGAGTTGTAAACAACCCCCCTTCAGAGTCCGGATACCGTGAAGCAAACGTTAAAGACATGGAAGCTGTTTTCTCAGCTGAGAACGGATACGATCTTAAGACATCCTACAGCTTAAAGAATGACGAGCAGCTCCAGGCAGCACAGGGATTCATCACAGAAGGAGTTGACTACTTACTTATCTCTGCAGCAGAGACCACCGGTTGGGATGAAGTTTTAAAGAAGGCACAGGAAGCCGGAATCAAGGTTTATCTCTTTGACCGTATGATCGATGTTGACGAGAGTCTCTACGAGGCAGCAGTTGTATCTGACATGGCTAAGGAAGGTGAGACCGCAGTTAACTGGCTCCTTGACCAGAAGCTTGACACTTACAACGTAATCCACATCCAGGGTGCTATGGGATCTGACGCACAGATCGGACGTACCGGTGCTCTTGACGCTCAGTTCGCAGCAGGAACCATGAACAAGGTTGTTCAGCAGACCGCTACCTGGGACGAGGCAGAAGCTAAGAAGATCGTAGAATCAGTTATCAACTCAGGCGAGGACTTCAACGTAATCTACGCAGAGAACGACGGTATGGCTAAGGGTGCTGTTGCAGCTCTTGACGAAGCAGGTATCACCCATGGTGTAGACGGCAAGGTTATCGTTATGGGATTTGACTGCAACAAGTGGGCATTAAGAGAGCTCCTTGCAGGCAAGTGGAACTACGATGGACAGTGCTCACCTTTCCAGGCACAGATCATCTCAGACCTTATCCAGGGAAAGACCAGCAACTCAGCAAAGAAGATCATCAACGAAGAGAAGGGATTTGACGCAAAGACTCTTACTCAGGCTGATATCGACACCTATGGTTTGGGTGAATAATTAAACAAACTGACCAAATGGCGCAGCTTGGCTGTATGTAAGCAGCTCGGGCTGCGCCTTTTTAGGAGGTAAATGAAGATGCAGGAAGATACTTTGCTGCAGATGCGACATATAGATAAAAGATTCCCGGGTGTAAGGGCGCTGAATGATGTTGACTTTACCTTGAGAAAAGGCGAGATCCACGCTCTTATGGGAGAGAACGGTGCCGGTAAATCAACTCTTATTAAGATACTGACCGGCGTATATCAAATGGACGGCGGGGAGATAAGCGTAGAAGGGGAAAAGGTAAGCATCCGTTCTCCTCAGGATGCGCAAAATAAGGGAATAAGCACAGTATATCAGGAAATAACCCTGTGTCCCAACCTTACGGTTTCCGAGAATATGTTCATCGGACGCGGAAAAGGGGCATGGGTTAAACATAAAGCGCTTGAAAAGCGCGCGGACGAGATCCTTACGAAACTCGGAATACCCGCAAGAAGCTCTCAGCAGCTCGGAAGCTGTTCCCTTGCGGTTCAGCAGATGGTCGCTATCGCAAGAGCCGTAGATATGAACTGTAAGGTTCTTATACTCGATGAGCCCACCTCATCTCTTGACGATAAAGAAGTAAACATGCTCTTTGCGCTGATGAGAGATCTAAAGAGCAGAGGAGTAGGAATAATCTTTGTAACCCACTTCCTTGAGCAGGTTTACGAGGTCAGCGACAGGATAACGGTTCTTCGAAACGGCGAGCTTGTAGGTGAATACCTGACAAAGGATCTTCCTCAGGTTGACCTTGTTGCGAAGATGATAGGTAAGGAACTTGATGAGCTTTCAGACCTTTCGGAAGGCGATGTTCATGAAGAAAACTACAACGAGGTTCTCTACGAAGCCGAAAATCTCTCCAGCAGCGATGCGAAACCTTTTGATTTCTCCATAAGACGCGGCGAGGTAAACGGTTTTACGGGGCTTCTCGGATCCGGACGAAGCGAGAGCGTTAGAGCTATCTTCGGAGCGGATAAGGTAAATGGCGGAAACGTAAAAGTAAAGGGACAAAACGTTAAGATCACCCATCCCATAGACGCTATGAAACACGGCATCGGATATCTTGCGGAGGACAGAAAGCGTGACGGAATAATCGCCGAGCTGTCCGTAAGGGAAAACATAATCCTTGCGCTACAGGTTATGAACGGAATCTTTAAGCCCATCAGCCGCAGCGAGCAGGAGGCTTTTGCGGACGAGTATATAAAGGCGCTCAACATAAAGACCGCAAGCCGCGAGACTCCCGTAGGATCCTTAAGCGGAGGAAACCAGCAAAAGGTTATCCTTGCAAGGTGGCTTCTTACTCATCCCGATTATCTTATCTTAGACGAGCCCACAAGAGGTATCGACGTAGGTACGAAGCTTGAGATCCAAAAGCTTGTGCTTAAGCTGGCGGAGGAAGGTGTAAGCGTAACCTTTATTTCTTCTGAAGTCGAGGAGATGCTCAGAACCTGCTCAAGACTTATCGTAATGCGAGACAGACACGTTGTGGGAGAACTTAAGGGCAAGGATTTAAACCAGGCCCAGGTAATGAAGACCATAGCGGGAGGAGAGGCTTAAGATGAAGAAAAATGTAAAAAGATTTTTTTCCGGTGGTCTCGGACAGCTTACAATTCCTATTATAGCGATCCTGCTGCTGGTAATATTTAACCTTATTAGAGATCCGAGCTTTTTCAGTATCGGAATCGCTCATAACAGTGACGGCAATATGGTACTTGCCGGAAACCTTATCAGTATCATAAACGGAGCCAGCGAGCTGGCAATCCTTGCAATGGGTATGACCCTTGTAACCGCGGCCTGCGGAGGACAGGATATTTCAGTCGGTGCGGCAGCAGCCATCGCCGGAAGCGTATTTGTAAAAGTACTAAAGTCCTCGGGGGGAAATATCCACGGTGGACTTGTTGTGGCAGCGTTTGTTGCGGCCTGCATTGTGGCAATGCTTTTTGCTTCCTTTAACGGAACCTTGGTTGCGGTATTTAAGATCCAGCCCATGATCGCAACCCTGATCCTTTATACCTGCGGACGATCCATCGCATACTGGATAAACGGCGGCGCGACCCCTACGGTTTCAAGTCCTGTAATAAACGCCATCGGAAGCTTTATTCCCGGAATCCCGATTCCCACACCGGTACTCATTGTTGTACTTATGGCGATCCTTTTCAGGCTCCTTTTCCACTTCACATCCCTGGAGCTCTTTACACAGTCGGTTGGAATAAACGGAAGCGCCGCAAGACTTAACGGAATCAATTCGACATTTATAAAGCTCCTTTCCTTTGTGATCCTCGGAGTTTGCGTGGCAGTAGCGGGAAGCATCGGTGTAAGCAGATTGGGACTTATAAACCATGAAACCCTTCTTCTTGATGTTGAAATGGATACCATTCTTGCGGTAGCTATCGGAGGAAACAGCTTAGGAGGAGGTAAGTTCAAGATCGGCGGAAGTATCATCGGAGCGTACGTGATCCAGATGCTTACCATTACGCTTTACGCGATGAAGGTTTCTTCGACGGATGTAAAGGCATACAAGGCAATCGTTATAATACTTCTCGTTGTCATCGGATCACCGGTGGTTAAGGCGAAGTTTAGTAAATTTGCTTCTAAAGTATTTAACAAAGAGAAAAAAGCAGTTGTAAAGGGGGCGGAATAATATGGGTAAAAACATTTTTAAACGTAAAGAGCCTCTTACAGATACACAGCTGCTTATGTCCATAACAATCTGCATTTTCCTTGTTATGTACCTGTTTGCGATTGTTTTTTTGCAGGGTGGCTTCTTACATGCGCAGCAGATATTCGATATGCTTAACGACAACGCCAGCCTTCTCATCGTATCCTGCGGTCTGACCATCGTAATGATAGGCGGCGGGATCGATATAAGCGTAGGCGCGGTAACATCCCTTGTTGTAATGAGCTGCGTACTATACCTTAACAGGGGTGGAAACCTTTTTGTATCGATGCTTTTAGCCCTGGGTATCGGACTTGCTTTCGGACTTGTACAGGGATTTCTTATAAGCTTCTTGGACATCCAGCCCTTTATCGTAACTTTAGCCGGAATGTTCTTTGCAAGAGGAATGACAACGATCCTTTCCGTAAATCCTCAAAAGGCGGATCATGCAGTCTTTAACGCTTTGAAGGATACCAAGATTGAGATCCCCTGGCTTGGATATGTGGCCAAGAACGGAAATCTTGTCCCCGCGAGAATTGAGCTTGGCGTTATCGTGGCTTTTGTCTGCGTAGCGGTAATCTTCGTTATCCTTAAGTTTATGCCCTTAGGACGCCACTTCTACGCAATGGGCGGTAACCAGACAAGTGCTCTGATGCTGGGTATCAACGTTAAGCGTACAAGGTTTATGAGCTATCTTTTAAGCGGCCTTTTAAGCGGTATCTCCGGATATGTATTTCTAATGCATACGGGCGCCGGAAACGCTACAAACGCAGCGGGAATGGAGATGAACGCCATCGCTTCTTCCATCATCGGAGGAACCCCTCTTACGGGCGGTGTCGGAAATGTAATCGGAACCCTTTTCGGAACCCTTACTCTTACGACCATCAAGAAGATCGTAGTATCAAGCGGTTTCAACGATCCCTGGTGGCAGAGTATCACAACGGGCGGCATGCTTTGCTTCTTTATTCTGCTTCAGAGTATCGTCCTTAGCAGAAGGGGAAAGAAGAAGGCATAAAGTGATCAGAAAAAGAAATCAGTAAATTAAAGCATTTTGTCAAAGGGACTTTCGGTTGAAGGTCCCTTTTTTGTATTGCTTTTATTTTAAGTTTTGCATGAGGTGGGCATACTGTAGGCCCGACATCCTGCTATTGATAAAGTCTTATCGATAAGGCCGGTTTTATATATTTTTCATTGACATACAGGGATAAATGTGAGAATATGTGGAAGTTAGTAATTTCTAACGCAAGAATAATAGGCCTACTTAGCGTTACACAAACCTAACTCTAATTTGTATTTTGAGGAGATTTTTTATATGAAAAACAGAATTGTTGCACTGATGATTTCATCAGTTTTAGCTTTTAGCCTTGCAGGATGCGCGGGAGCTGAAAAGACAGACAGCGCCGCTTCGGAGACAAATGTCAGCGCAGAAGCTGATGGCGCTGATACAAATGCAGATAAAGCGAATGCGGAAGAAGAAAGTTCCGAAACCGCAGAAAATGCAGAGGAAGGACAGTTCCCTCTTACCATCACTCATGGACTCGGAGAAGTTGTGATCGAGGAGAAGCCGGAAAATATCGTTGCCATCGCCTGGGGTAACCCCGATGTTCCTCTTGCTCTCGGAGTTGTACCCGTTGGAATTTCAGAGGCAAACTTTGGCCCCAGAGATGAGAGAGGACTTCTTGCCTGGACCGCAAAGGCTTTTGAAGACCTCGGAGTAACTCCAAACGTATTTGACGATACCGACGGATGGGATTATGAAGCAATCGCCGATTGCAATCCCGATGTTATTCTTGCGGCTTATTCGGGACTCAGCAAGGAAGAGTATGACAACTTAAGCGAGATTGCTCCCGTTGTTGCTTATCCCGAGATCGCCTGGACTACAACCTGGCAGGAAGAGACTGTTAATGACGCTATAGCAATGGGACTTGAGGCCGAGGGTAGAGCGCTCGTTGAAGAGACTGAAGCTCTTATCGCAGAAAAACTTTCCGCTTATCCTTTACTTGAGGGCAAGAATGTTGCTTTCTTCTGGCTTTCGGAGGATGACCTCGGAACATTTTACATCTACACAAACAACGACCCGAGAGCAGCATTCCTCGGAGATCTCGGATTTGTAACTCCGGAGAGCGTGACTTCACTCATCGACGATCCTACCCAGTTTTCGATCACAGTAAGCGCTGAGAATGCGGATCTTCTTGATGATATCGATATTATCATTACCTACGGAACAGAGAGCCTTGTCAGCGCCATTAAGGCTGACGGAAGATTTTCAAAGATTCCCGCAGTAGAGAATGAAGCCTTCGTACTTCTTGATTCAAACGACGTTCTTGCGGCTGCAAGCACACCTACCGTTTTATCCATTCCTTATTGCATCGATGACTATCTTCTTGCTCTTAACGAGGCAGCGACAAAGGCTGAGTAAGCTTTTAAAGTACAGAAAATAACAGCAACTAATGAGTTTACAGAATAGATCCGAAAAAAATAAGTTAATACTTGGCCTGATCATAGAAGTGACATTGGTTATTCTTGGAGTATTTCTTTCTGTTTCTACCGGAAGCAAGAATATTCCGCTTAAAGATATTGCAGGTTTCTTTATGGGAACAACCGATGATGCTTTTTGGGCCGCAGTTATTTCGGCCAGAATACCAAGGACTGTCTTTGGGCTTCTGGCCGGAGCTTCGTTATCGGTTTCAGGCGCGCTGATGCAGTCCATCACAAGAAACCCCATAGCCGATCCCGGCATACTTGGAGTAAATATGGGGGCGTCCCTTGCTGTTGTCATTGGGATGGCATTCTTTCATATATCTTCGGGTATAAAGCTGATAGGACTTTCTTTTGTAGGCGCTCTTCTTACCGCGGCCTTTGTCTATGGAATCGCTTCGGTGGGATACAAAGGAGCAAGTTCTATAAAGCTTGCTCTGGCGGGGGCGGCAGTGTCCACAGCTCTCGGAGCTTTGGTAAATACCATAATGCTCCCGGATTCACAGGTGATGAAAGAATTCCGCTTTTGGCAGGTTGGAAGCATCGGCGGCGCCGGCTGGGAGGATGTAAAGCTTTTACTTCCGTTTTTCGGCGTGGCTTTTATTGCGTCTCTTTGTCTGGCATCTCCTTTAAACGCTCTGTCCCTTGGGGATGAGATGGCAGTTTCTTTGGGAGTAAAGGTTACGAGAACAAAGCTTTTGGCGGCCCTTTGCGGCGTACTTCTCTGCGCTTCGGTAACGGCTCTTGCAGGGCCTATAGGCTTCGTCGGACTGATGCTTCCACATATCATCAGGCAGCTTTTCGGAAATGATCTAAGGATAATCTTGCCCATGTCTGCAATAGGAGGAGCCGGACTTTTAACCTATTCCGATATTCTCGGAAGAATCCTCGGAAGGCCGGGAGAACTGGAGGTCGGTATCATCACCGCAATCCTCGGAGCACCTGTATTTATTTGGATAGTTTGGAAGACAAAAGCGAAAAGTATATGACTTTAGTTAACACGGAACAGAAAATAAAAAGAATATATGCTCTTGAAAAGAGAAGGACTTTTATCTGTGTGGGATTGTTTGTGGTCATTGCCCTTGCACTGGGGGTAGTACTTATGTGCCTCGGAAATACGAATTATACCCCTGCGCAGGTTCTGGACATTCTTATACACGGCGGAAGTAAAGCGGCTGTTTACGCAGTCCGGACGATCAGGCTTCCCAAGCTTTTAATCGGGGCCATAAGCGGGTTTTCCTTCGGAGTTTCGGGATACACCTTCCAGAGCCTTCTTAAGAATCCACTCGCTTCCCCGGATATCATCGGAGTAACCGCCGGTTCATCGGCTGCTGCGGTCTTTTGCATATTGATCTTGGGGATCAGCGGACCCGTCTCATCTGTATTTGCTGTTGCGGCGGGGCTTCTTGTTACGGGACTGATACTTCTTATTTCAGGCAGGGGAAAGGCCTTCGGAGGCAGAATGATACTTATAGGTATCGGATTTCAGGCTTTATTAAATGCCCTTATTTCATGGATGCTCCTTGTGGGGTCAGAGTATGATGTGGGAACAGCCCTTCGCTGGCTGAGAGGCAGTCTTAATATGGTCAGGATGAGCGATGTTCCGGTTACATTTGCGGTCAGCGTAATTGCCTGCACCCTCCTTTTTATCTGTAATAAAAATCTGAGGATTATGCAGCTTGGTGACGAATACGCGACGGCTCTTGGGGTGCCGATTGGATTAACAAGGGTCTGCTGCCTTGTCTGCGGACTGATCCTTAGCGCTACATCCACCGCAGTAACCGGACCTATCGCCTCCGTAGCCTTCCTGTCGGGACCTATAGCCGGAAGGCTTTTAAAGGGAGGAAAGGGGACTATGGCTCTTTCGGGACTTGTGGGAGTTATCCTTGTTTACGGCGCGGAAATTGTAAGTAAGAATCTTTTTACGACAAACTATCCCGTTGGCGTTGTGACAGGGCTTCTCGGAGCGCCTTATTTACTGTTTTTACTTTTCAATATAAACAAGAAGGGAGATAAGATCTGATGAGTGAATTTGCGATAAGCCATGATTTTTGCGCTGACAAGATATGCACAGGTTATGAAGAAAAGCTGATCTTAAAGGATCTGTGTATAAATGTACCGGCAGGGAAATTCAGCGTCATCATCGGACCCAACGGCTGTGGAAAATCTACGCTTTTAAAAAGCTTTTCAAGGCTCTTAAAGCCTAAGAAAGGGTGCGTATTCCTTGACGGAAAGTCTATATATGAGCTTCCGACCCAGCATCTTGCAAAAAACATCGGCCTTTTGCCCCAGTCACCGACTGTTCCGGCGGGAATAACCGTTGCCGATCTTGTATCAAGAGGAAGGCACCCTTACCGGTCTCTCTTTGGACAGCTGAAAAAAGAGGATTACGAGGCGATTTCCTGTGCAATGGAGGCGATGGGAATAACGGAGCTGGCAGATAAGCCTGTTGATTCCCTCTCCGGAGGTCAGAGGCAGAGAGTATGGATAGCCCTTGTACTTGCGCAAGATACGGATATACTGCTTCTTGACGAGCCCACAACCTATCTTGATATCGCTTATCAGGTGGAGATATTGGATTGTCTGGCTCTTTTGAATCGGACAAGGAAAACGACAGTTGTTGCAATCCTTCATGATATTAATCTTTCCATAAGATATGCAGATCATATCTTCGCGATGAAGAGCGGAGAGCTGGTGGCTGAGGGAAAGCCGAGGGATATAATTACCCCGGAGCTTATGAAGACAATATACGGAATGGACAGCTCTATTTTGTACGATCCGGAAACTGGAGATCCGTATGTAATACCAAGAAGCAAAGTAAGCTGAATAATTTGTTTAAGGGACTTTCGAAAGAAGGTCCCTTTTGTTACTATATAGGAGGTGCATTGTTTTCCTGGGCCGGAAAAGGTCTGTTAAGAAAAGGACGTATCCGGGCATACGCAGGAAGTTACAGGATTAAAAAAGGAGATTTGAAAGAAAGGCATGAACAAGGTTAAGGCATTTTTAAAGAAAAAAGACATTGAGATTTCCCTTAAAAGATACGGGATCGATGCCCTCGGGGCTATGGCGCAGGGACTGTTTTGCTCGCTGCTTATCGGAACGATCATAAACACCATCGGTACACAGTTTAAGATACCGTTTTTGATGCAGACCGTGGCCACGGTAAGCGGGAAGGAATATACTGTTGGCGGACTTGCAATGGCTATGAGCGGACCCGCTATGGCGGTAGCAATCGGATCGGCGCTTAAATGTCCGCCCCTTGTTCTTTTTTCTATGATAACCGTTGGATTCGCGGCTAATGCGCTGGGAGATGCCGGCGGACCCTTAGCAGTACTTATAATCGCTATCCTTTCAGCTGAGATAGGAAAGCTGGTTTCAAAGGAAACGAAGGTTGATATTCTTGTAACGCCACTTGTAACGATCGGAGTCGGAATCGGGCTGTCCTGGCTGATTGCTCCGCCACTCGGAAAAGCAGCTATGTGGCTTGGAAAGGTTATAATGTGGGCAACGGAGCTTCAGCCATTCCTGATGGGAATACTGGTTTCTGTGATCGTAGGTATGGCCCTTACTCTCCCTATATCTTCCGCTGCTATCTGCGCAGCACTTGGACTTACCGGACTTGCCGGAGGCGCTGCTGTAGCGGGCTGCTCGGCACAGATGATCGGATTTGCCGTGATCTCCTTTAAGGAAAACAGATTCGGAGGTCTCATCTCACAGGGACTTGGAACCTCTATGCTCCAGATGGGAAATATCGTAAAGAATCCAAGAGTCTGGATCGCACCCACTCTTGCTTCGGCAATTACAGGACCTGTCGCAACCTGCATCTTTAAGCTGAAGATGAACGGCGCAGCTATCTCCTCGGGAATGGGAACCTGCGGACTTGTAGGCCAGATTGGTGTCTACACGGGATGGGTTAACGACGTGGCATCAGGGGCAAAGGCCTCTATCACGGCATTTGACTGGCTGGGTCTTGTGCTTGTATCTTTTGTACTTCCTGCCGTTTTATCCCTTATTTTCCATATGATATTTAAAAAGATCGGATGGGTTAAAGAGGGGGATTTAAAGATTTAAACGTTAAATAATATAATATAAATATAAATAAATTAACGATAAACGTAAAATAATTATTGACAAATGTTTTTCTGAGAGATATACTTTGCTCATCAGCTGAGATGTAACTTTTGGTTTTGTTTTATGTTCCAAGCTGCCGCAGGAGTTTTTTACGGCGGGGAACGTACCGGAGAGTAAAGATGAGCAAAAAAAGAGAAATTGTAAGTTTGGTCATAGGCTTCGCGGGGATTATGGTCGGAGTCTTATGCACAAGATTCTTAAATATGGCGATGATGGGACTGCCTGTGGGAGTTAGGATGTTTACCTTTATCGCGGCCTACTGGATCGTTGCTATAGCACCTGTGGTTTTGGTGATCGTTAATAAAGAAAAGCCGGCGGATCTTGGCTTTTCGAAGGAAAAGGTGGGACTGCAGATTATTTTAGGCATCGGACTTGGACTTTTGATGTCGGTGGTTCTTACCCTTGCTCCGCATCTTCTGGGTCTGGGCGCGTATGTAAATAACGGAAAGGGATATCTTTATGTATGGCAGTACGTCTGGGAGTTCCTTTACTGCATACTTGGCGTCGGTCTTGTTGAGGAATTTGCTTTCCGCGGATTTATCTATAAGAGATTCAAGAACCTCTTTGGAAAGGATTTCCTTGCCGTGATCTGCAGTTCAGCTTTATTCGGACTTTTCCATATCTTCGGAGGAAGCCTGATACAGATTGTTTTGACCGGACTTATCGGAGCGCTCTTTTGTTTCTTTAAGCTTAGGATCAGGAACTGCTCAACCCTTTCTCTTATCATCGCGCACGGAGTCTACGACGCGATGATCACGGTCTGGGCGGGAGTATTTCTTGGATAGAAAAAGGGCGGCCCGGAGATGATATCGGAGTTTTATTTTACGACATATAGTGCGAATTGGTATACATAATCTGAAATACCGGGCATTATGTAAACGAATAACAGGTATTATTAAAAGGAGACAAAAATGAATCAGGAAAACATTAAACTTAATAGAATTAAAAAGAGCAGTCATGTGGCAGGGATAGTAACACGTATTGTATTTATTCTTTGCGTAGTGGCATCTATGATCCTTATCGTCACATCAATAGTTATGATCGCTGACAGGACGAATATGAACGAGCAGATCAAGGCGGGCATTGAAGGTGCCAATGACGTCGATGTCACTAAAAAGGTCGGCCCCGTAAATGTTCATCTATTGAGATTCTCAAAGGATTCGCTTGATATTACGAAGTATCAAAAAATCGAATCATCAATACCGGCGCTTGAAAAGGCTTTAAGCGATACGCCTTACAGCTTAACCCTTGGGTTTACTCTTCTTTCAGCGGGATTAAATGTAGTTTTACTTGCTATAGCGATGTTTCAGCTTTATTCTGTATTTGATATAATCGGAAAGGAAGACAGTCCATTTACGCCGAGAGTTCTTAAGAAGCTTCTCTTTGCGCTTATTGTGATCGATATTGTTATCGCGTTTACATCCGGCCTCGGAACGGCCGCTATTGCGGGTCTTGTTACATGGGCGCTTTACACTATTATGGACTACGGAAGACTTCTTCAGACTCAGTCCGACGAGACTCTTTAAGGGGGTGGCTGTATGGGTAAGATCATTTTAAGACTTGACCGCGTGATGGCGGACAGGAAAATATCCCTTAAGGAGCTATCGGAGAAGGTTGGGGTCAGCAATGTCAATCTCTCCAAGATGAAGACCGGCAAGATCAGCGCGATACGCTTCTCTACTCTTGAAGCCATTTGTGAGGAACTTTCCTGCCAGCCCGGTGACATCCTCGAGTACGACCCCACCCAGGAAAGCACCCCCGACTGATTTTGACCCCCGGGGACGGGGTTAGGGTGTCATTTTCAGAATATTCTGACAATGACACAGGGGGACGGGGTTGGGGGTTCATTTTCCGGACCAAGATTGAAAGCATAGAAAGACATTACAGAATGAAAGAAATTACTTACGAAGAACTGAAAAAACTAGAGCCCGGCTCCTTTGAACTGATCGATATCAGGGACGAGGGGCTTAGAGCCTATGGGATGATTACCGGGGCAATCTCTGCGGATTTTGAGAATGATGAAGAGGGTGCTTACCGGGTTATAGAGAGGATTCAGGGGGAGAAGAAGCTTATTTTGTATTGCGAGGTGGGCCGGAAGACCCAGTGGTTAGATGGACGACCTTGCTTTGAAGGAAGGGATTGCTACAGCCTTGCCGGAGGGTATATCGGGTATGTAAGATCCTCTCTTGCGGACGAGGGTGAGGATAAGCAGCACAAGGCTGAAGAGAGTATCCGAAAGAAGTTTCACAAGCCTATTTTCACGCCCTTTGCGAAAGCTTGTAAGACATATAAACTCATAGAAGAAGGGGACAGGATCGCCGTTTGTATTTCCGGTGGAAAAGACTCGATGCTTATGGCTAAGCTTTTTCAGGAAATTCAAAGACACAGACAGTGCAATTTTGAGCTGAAATTTCTTGTCATGGATCCCGGATATAATGACGACAATCGTAAGCTGATAGAGAGTAATGCCAAGGCTCTGGGAATCCCGATTACGATTTTTGAGAGCGATATTTTTGATGCCGTCGATACGATAGATAAGAATCCCTGCTATCTTTGCGCGAGGATGAGACGCGGCTATCTGTACAGTAAGGCAAAGGAACTTGGTTGCAACAAGATCGCTCTTGGGCATCATTATGACGATGTTATCGAGACGATCCTTATGGGAATGCTTCAGGGAGCCCAGATCCAGACGATGATGCCGAAGCTTCACAGTACCAATTTTGAGGGAATGGAGCTTATAAGACCTCTTTATCTCGTAAGAGAGAGCGATATCTGCGCATGGAGAGATTACAACAATCTGCACTTTTTGCAGTGCGCGTGCCACTTTACAGAGACTTGCTCAACCTGCCATGAAGACGGAACAACATCTTCGAAAAGGCTTGAGACGAAGAAACTTATTGCTGAGCTTAAAAAGACCAATCCTTTTGTGGAGTCCAATATCTTTAGAAGTGTAGAAAATGTTAACCTCGACACTGTCATCGAATACAAGCAAAACGGTGTAAGACACCACTTCCTTGACAATTATTAAATGACACAGCACCCCCGTCCCCCTGTGTCATTTTAAGAGGCGCTTTAAGATGCTAATGTATTTTTCGGTAAGGTGGCCGGCGGGAAGGGTAGCAGGCAATATATAGCCGATTTCCATGTGATCATCTACCTTGAGGGGCTTTGCGATGATATTAGGGCCGTTTAACTCCTCGTTTATTACACCGCTGCAGATGGTGTAGCCGTTTAAACCGATGAGCATATTAAAAAGTGAGGCGCGGTCGCAGACAACAATCTCTTTATCGCAATCCACTGTGCTGAGGATTTCCTCGGAAAAATAAAAGGAATTGTGGCTGCCCTGCTCGTAAGAAAGTCTGGGATAGGGCTTTAAGTCTTCAAGAGTAAGGGAGCGCTTTTTAGCTAAAGGCGAGTCTTTCCCGATAAAGACATGGGGCTTTGCGGTAAAGAGTTTGTAAAATGTGAGCTCGTTATCTTTAAGTGCTTTTTTTATGATCGTTTCATTAAAAGGGTTTAAATAAAGAATTCCTATTTCACTGCGCAGATGTGCGACATCACTTATGATTTCGTATGTCTGCGTTTCTCGCATATGAAACTCGTATTTATCTCCGCCGCACTCTTTTAAAAGCTCCACAAATGCCTCTACAGCGAAGGAGTAGTGCTGTGCAGAGACGCAGAAGCGCATTTTTCCCCTTTGCTTTCCGGTATAGCGTTCATCCATCAGGCCTGCCTGTTCTAAGATCTGTCTTGCATATCCTAAGAATTCATCCCCTTCCGGAGTTAGACGAGCGCCCTTGCTGCCGCGGGTAAATATGGTAATCCCGTATTCCTTTTCCAGTTCATGAAGCGCAGAGGTCAGACTGGGCTGTGCGATAAAGAGTTTTTTTGCCGCTTCGGTGATATTCCCGGTATCTGCAATTGCTGATATGTACTGTAGTTGCTTTAAAGTCATAGTTGTTCTCCGCTTTTGATGTTAAACACATATGCTGCCTAACGAGCGAACCCCGGAAGGCAAACTGCTATCCCATAGAAATCAAAATGATAATACCATATACCATAGATAAAATCTATGGAAAACACTTAATTTTAAGTATTTTACCCACCGGGATGATTGGCTTTATAGTAGGTTTAAAAGGGAAAACTTAAAAGGAGGAGACATTTATGCTGACATCAGTAATCGGATTTCCCAGAATCGGAGCTAACAGAGAGTTAAAATTTGCATTGGAAAAGTATTTTAGGGGGGAGATAGAGGAAAAAGAGCTGGACGCCCTGGCAAAGAAACTCCGCTCGCAGCATCTTTCATACCAGAAAGAAGCAGGAATAGACTTCCTTTCTTCCAATGATTTTTCATATTATGATTGCCTTTTAGATACAGCGGTTATGTGTGGTATTGTACCCGCAAGATACAGGGAACTTTCTCTTAATGAAAAAGACACATATTTTGCCATGGCAAGAGGCTACCAAAAAGATGGCAGGGACGTAAAGGCTTTGGCAATGAAGAAATGGTTTAATACAAATTATCATTATATTGTGCCGGAGTTAGAGGATGATACACAGATTAAGCTTTCTTCGACCAAGGTATTTGATGAGTATGAAGAGGCCTTGGCAAGCGGAAGCGAGACAAAGCCGGTACTTACAGGTGCTTTTACTCTTTTGTCACTTTGCAGATACACAGGTACAAAGAAAAGAGATGATTATCTTGAAGATGCAGGAGAGGTATACGCTGAGGTTATAGAAGGATTAAAAAAGAAGGGAGCTAAGTGGATCCAGTTTGACGAGCCTTCTTTGGTCCGTGACCTTAGCGGCGAAGATCTGGATTTCTTTAAGCGGCTCTATCAGAAGATTCTGCCCGCAAAGGGAGATGTGAAGATCCTGCTTCAGACCTATTTCGGGGATGTCAGGGACGCGTATGAGGTGATCACGGAACTTGATTTTGACGGAATAGGACTTGATTTTATAGAGGGAAAGCAGACCCTTAACCTGATTAAAAAGCACGGATTTCCGAAGGGGAAAAAGCTATTTGCCGGGCTTGTAAACGGAAAGAATATCTGGAAAAACCGCTATTTCGAGACTTTGGAGGTATTGGATCGGTTAAAGGGTGAAGGAATAGATACGGTTTTATCAACCTCCTGCTCACTGCTTCATGTGCCCTATACTTTGGCAGCTGAAAGTAAGCTATCAGGCGAGTACAAAAAGCATTTTGCTTATGCAGTTGAAAAACTTGAAGAACTTAAGGAACTGGCTCTTCTCGCAGAAGAAGGCGAAGAAAACAGAAAAAAGGATGAAAGCTACGTCAAAAACGTCAGCCTCTTTAATGAGGGGAGAGACTGCAGAGATGAAGAGGTGCAGGAGCGACTTTCAAAGATAAAGGAAAGCGATTATGTGAGACTTCCCGAGAGGAAAGTAAGACAGCAGAATCAGAAAGAAGCTCTTAAACTTCCAAAGTTTCCGACGACAACCATTGGTTCGTTTCCACAGACTTCGGATGTCAAAAAGAATCGTGCCGCTTTTCGAAAAGGGGAGATTAATTCTCAGCAGTATAAGGAGTTTAACCGCGAAAAGATAAAGCGAGCCATCGAGTGGCAGGAAAGCATAGGACTGGATGTTCTCGTTCACGGAGAGTACGAGCGAAACGATATGGTTGAGTACTTCGGAGAGTCCCTGTCAGGATATCTTTTTACGGAAAAAGCCTGGGTTCAGTCTTATGGAACAAGATGCGTTAAGCCGCCAATCATCTGGGGGGATGTAAGCAGAAAGAAACCCATTACTGTTGAGTGGTCCGTTTATGCCCAGTCGCTGACGGAGCTTCCTGTAAAGGGGATGCTGACCGGCCCTGTGACTATACTTAACTGGTCTTTCCCGAGAGAGGATATCAGTATCAAGGAGTCCATGACGCAGATTGCTTTGGCTATCAGAGATGAAGCGCTTGATCTTGAGGCAAACGGAATTAAGATCATCCAGATCGATGAGGCCGCTCTTAGGGAGAAGCTTCCTTTGAGGAAGTCCGACTGGAACAGGGAGTATCTTGATTTCGTCATTCCTGCATTCCGCTTGGTGCACAGCGGTGTAAAGAAAGAGACTCAGATCCATACACATATGTGCTACAGCGAATTCACGGATATTATTCCTGCCATTGACAATATGGATGCTGATGTTATCACATTTGAGGCATCGAGGTCAGATCTGCTTATTTTAGATGCGCTGAAAGAGTGTAAATTTGAGACTGAGACAGGTCCCGGAGTGTACGATATCCACTCTCCAAGAATTCCTTCAACGCAGGAAATCCTGGGAGCGCTTAGAAAGATGCTTGAGAAAGTACCGGCAGAAAAGCTCTGGGTAAATCCGGACTGCGGTTTGAAGACGAGAGGCGAGGAGGAAACAAGGCACAGCCTGGTAAATATGGTAGAGGCGGCAAGATTACTTCGTAAAGAGGCCTAAAAAGAATAGATATATTTATATAGCCCCATGCATCAGATTCATTTTTACAATCCGGTGTGTGGGGCTTATAATATACCTATAATTTTGACACAGGGGGACGGGGTTAGGGGTTCATTTTCAGAATAGTTTGGATATAGTCTGATAATGACACAGCAACCCCGTCCCGGGGGGTCATTTTAGGGAAGGGCAGATATGAGAAAAACAGTAATTGATGAAAATTGGACTTTTAGAAGGGGACTTTTGGATTCTGCAGGGATTCTGGACAGTAATCCGGGTGAGGTAGTAAACCTGCCTCATGACGGAATGATCGATACGGCAGTATCCGAAAACGCGCCTGCAGGCTCGGACTCCGGATATTTTACGGGCGGAGAGACAAATTATACAAAGTTTTTGTTTATCCCCAAGGAGTGGGAAAATGACAGTGTAATCCTTTCGTTTGACGGTGCGATGATGAATGCTGTCGTAGATATTAACGGAAGCAGGGTCGGCGGATGCCATTACGGGTATGCACCCTTTACTGTTGATATTTCCAATTACGTAACCTTTGGTGAAGAAAACAGGATTACGGTAAACCTTAATACTTCAATGCAGCCTGCCTCAAGATGGTATACGGGATCGGGACTGTACAGAAGCGTCAGCATCCTCAATGGACCGAAGGTTCATATTGTGCCGGACGGCATATATTTAAGAACAAAAGAGGTAACAGGTGGATATGCATTTATTGAGGGAGAAGTAGAGATTCAAAATGATACCACCCTTAACCATATGGCAGAAGTTACGGTATCTTTGTTTGAGGATAAGGGAAGAGAAAGTTTTGGAAGCGCCGCCTGTGAAGGTGAGCCCGTGGCTTTTACAAAGCAGATCCTTCAGGTCGGAGGCTGCAAAACGGCCTTTGCGAAGGTTGTGCTAAATGTAAAGAATCCGAAACTTTGGGATGTCGATGAACCCAACTTATATCAGGTAAAGGTTTCTGCAAAGGATCTTGGCGTATTCAGGACGCACCTTGTTCGTAATGAAGAAAGGTACGCTTCTTTGCTTACAGATGAGGAGACTGTACTTTTCGGAATCCGAACCATCACAGCGGATTCAATTCGCGGCCTATTGATAAATAAAAAGACAGTAAAGCTTAAAGGCGGCTGCGTGCATCATGACAATGGACTTCTTGGCGCGGTTTCATTATATGAGTCCGAAGCGAGAAAAATAAGAAAGCTTAAAGAGGTTGGATTTAACGCAATTCGCACGGCTCACAATCCGCCTTCTTCCGCATTGGTAGAAGCCTGTGACAGAGAAGGAATGTATATTTTTGATGAAGCCTTTGATGCTTGGGGCATCGGAAAGAGAGGCGGAGATTATCATCAGTTCTTTGATACGGACTGGGAGAAGGATATAACAGCTTTTGTAAAAAGAGATCGGTTGCATCCATCGGTTATCATGTGGTCTACGGGTAATGAAATTCCCGAAAGAGGCGGCGTGGGTGACGGATATATGCTGGCGGATAAACTTGCCCGCAAGATAAAAGACCTTGACCCGTCGAGGCCTGTAAGTAACGGTATCTGTTCTCTTTGGGCCGGACTTGACGATTTATTGGCAAAGGGACAAAACCAAAATCAGAACGCATCGGACAATTCAGGTGCGGATTTCTGGGAAAAAAATACGGAAGCCTTTGCGAATTCTCTTGATGTTGTCGGATACAATTATATGGAAGATCTCTACGAGAGAGACCATGAGCTGTACCCGGAGAGGGTAATTCTCGGAAGCGAGAACTTCCCGAGAGAAGTGGGATTTCGCTGGCCGGAGGTTTTGAAGAGAGATTACTGTATTGGCGAGTTTACCTGGACGGCATGGGATTATATCGGCGAAGCCGGAATCGGAAAATCAGTTTATCATAAAGCCGGAGATCCCGAGGCACCTAAGGATCATTGGGAACTTATGCCCTGGAAGGCTACGCATTTTCCATGGAGACTGGCGAATGATGCTGATTTTGATATAAACGGAAATGTAAAAGCTCAGGGAGAGTACAGGAGCGTTGTTTTTGGAAACGGGGAAACGAAGCTATTTACGATGCATCCCGATGTATTTGATAAAAATGAATTGACTTCTATGTGGGGATTTCCCGATTTTAGGAGAAGCTGGAGTTACAAGGGGTATGAGGGTAAAAATATAGAGATCATCGTGGTATCCGGAGCTGAAGAGGTCGAAGTACTTGTAAACGGAAAGAGCCTCGGCAAAAAAGCGGTTGAATTTGAGAGGAAGAATCAGTTTGATTATCCCGGAAAAAGAATGCCGATGCCGTTCTGCGCAAGATTTGAGACTGTATATGAAGCGGGAAAAGTTGAGGCAATAAGCTACTGCAGTGGACGGGAAGTATCGAGAGATGAACTTGTAACCGCCGGTGATGCCGCCGGAATAAGGCTTGTACCCGAAAAGACGCGCCTTAAGGCGGACGGACATGATGCGGTTTATGTGGGAATTGAAGTTGTGGATTCCGAAGGACGCTTTGTGCCCGATGCGGAGGTAGAACTTGAGGGATGCCTGGAAATCGAAAAGGTTATAGGTGAAGGAAAGCGGTGTGATGTGGCGATTCTTTCAGGTTTCGGCTCGGGAAATCCCATCACGGACGAGAATTACAAAGAGGGTAAAACAAAGACATACAGGGGACGAGCTATGGCCATAGTAAGATCGGGATACGAAAACGGGGATGTTACTCTTTCGGTGGAAGCCCCGAAGCTCGGCAAAAGCGACTCTGTCGAAATCAACTGCCTATAATTTTGACACAGGGGGACGGGGTTGGGGGTTCATTTTCAGAAAAGTTTGGATATAGTCTGATAATGACACAGTACCTCCGTCCCCGGGGGTCATTTTAGGGGATAAAAAAGGAGACCGGTTTTGAATAGGAAAAAGCTTAATGTAAAGCTCGTCAAGATGAGTTATGAATATAAGGATAAGCTCATCGAGATGCTTGATGAATGGAAGACAGATATCGAAGTAAATAATACGAACCCTTCACCCTGGGCAATTTTTAAGAATGATCATCATGATTTTGATAAATACCTTGAGGAGCTTGAAGTAAAGGAAGAAAAAGATGGATTGGTGCCGGACTCTACCTTTTTTTGTCTGGATTTAGACCGTGACAGGCTGGTCGGGGCTGTTAATATACGGCATTATCTGAACGGAAATAATTGTCTGACAGGCGGTCATATAGGCGACGGAATAAGACCCTCTGAAAGACGAAAAGGATACGCAACGGCTATGATCGGGCTTGCACTGGAAGAGTGCAAAAAGCTGGGACTTAATAAGGTTTTGATGGTCTGCGATGCGGATAATTATGGAAGTGAAAAGTCCATAATTAATAATGGCGGCGTTTTTGAGTCGGAGGTCGCCTCGGAAACCGGTGCGAAGGAAAAGCGGTACTGGATAACGTTAAACGAAGAAACGGTAGAGACAGAAAGGCTGATCTTAAGGCGGCTGATGCCGAACGATTACAAGGCGATGGCTGCCTGGGATATGGATGAGAGAGTTTATAAGTATCTTATGGGATCAGCGTGTAAAAACCCGGAAGAAACGCTTTCCTGGCTGCCGAAAAAGGATCCCAATTCAAGGGTCAATATATTGATGCTTGTTACGGCAAAAAACGACGGTCATGCAGTTGGGATCTACGCTTTAAATCATGATAAATTAAGGGATGTATGGACGCTTTCCTATGTCAACAGATACGAGGACTGGGGAAAGGGGTATACGACGGAAGGAATAAAAGCGCTGATGGATCACGCGGTAAGGACTTACGGAGCGCATTCATTTGAAGGGGAATGCGCAAAGGCAAATGCCGGGAGCGCCGCTGTAATGAAAAAACTGGGAATGAAGTATGACCACGATTCTTTCTACAGCAAGAGCGATGGCAGCGAAACCTTCGAATCCGAAGTGTATATTCTAGAAAAATGACACAGCACCCCCGTCCCCGGGGGTCCAGCAGAACCTATAAAAGAAAGTAATTTTGACACAGGTGTCATTTATCCTTATTCAGGAGGGAGTAGTTCAGGCTTCCTCCAGTTATTACCAAGTTTAACTATGTAATAATATAGCCCCAGTTCATCATCGCGTACTTCTGAGATATATCCATCATAAGGGTATGCAGGCATTGCATCAACTTTTGCACCGAAGTATTCGTCAAAGTAGTATCTGAAGGCAATGGTAGCGCCATCGGAGAAGTATGGTGTATCTCCGATAGGATATCCGCAGGTCTTTAAAAACTTATATAAACGTCCTCTTAGGATTCTGTTTGAGTCCCAGTTTATAGAGGAACTTCCTATGGTGGCATAGCCGGGTAGACACATATCGTTGTAAGTTATATTTACATCCCCAAGAAATACAACTTGGTTTCTTTCGTCCTCGGGAAGATTGTTATCTATAAAGAACTGATTGAGATCTTTTTTCAGATCTTTGGCAATAAGTTTTTCTTGATCAAATCTATATTCATTGGTGTAGTACAAACGTGTCGTGTAATTGAGTCCCTTCATGGAGTCAATAAACAACAGGATGCAGGAAGCTATTATGAGAACCGACTTAAAGATCGTTACTCGTTTTATACTACGACATTTATCAAAAAAGAAGATAAATTCCGAATAACAAAATAGAAATACAAGTGCTTCAGCAATTGGAAAAATATATCTCATTCGTGGGCTTACTTCGCTTCCGAATAAAAGGACAAAGAAAAACGGTGAAGCAAATACAAATAATTCGCATAAAACAGGTAGTAAATACTGAGATATTTTTTTTCGCGTTTTAAAGCAGTTGATGACAGTAAGGGCAAAGGTAATCAGACATAGCGGCACATACAGAAAACTATATAACTCTGATCCTTTTAAAACAGCTTTGATCACGCGCAAAATATTCAGGATTCCCATCTTGATCCCTACTTGTGGCCAAATGATCTGTTCTGTGAGGTAAGAGGAGTATTGAGAATAGAATAATGCTGTAATGACCTCGTATATAACAAAGCCTGCTATAACAAATACAGCCTGGGTAGCAAGAAATATGATCTGTTTCTTAAAGGATTCTTTTTCATGAAGAGAAGCAATCGCAAATGTGCAGCATACATATGTCACATAAATGATCATGTTAAGCTGATAAGTGCTTACTACCAACTGAAACAGTGCTGAACTTAAAAGCAACAGGCATATTTTTACGGGTACTTTGCTGTTTATTGATAAACTTATCAAGATATCAATCAAAGGGATTAATAATAAAGAAATAAGTACCGGGACACTTTGACTTAAGAAGTACAACTGGCATGCCCAGTAAGGTGATACTATGAATATAATACAAAATGGGAACAGGAGATTTTTAAGTTCTTTTTTCTGAATCATTATGGCTGCAAAAAAGAAAAGGGGCACAAAAATTAACAGAAAGAAGGTCAGAGAATTAGTAAGCCAGAGATTAAATTTGGTCATCCCCAAAAGATTTCTGATCCACAGGATACCTTGCCTTCCTTGTCCGTCATAGGCTTCAATTCCTAAAATTGCTGCTTCGGTATCGATTCCAATTACATTCGAAAAGATCATACTGCCATGTGCAATGAAAGCAACAATAAATATGGAAAGAAGTGACCATATCGGAAAAGAAAGTATATTTTTTTTAAGCTCTTTGAATACTTGCAGGTTATTTGCCATGAGTTATTCTCCTTCGGAAAACTAGAAAAAAAGACATAAAAATTATATATATATATATATTAAGTCAAGTCCATTTCACCCTTTTTACAATGCATTCCTTTATGATCTTTGTTGATATTAAGATCATGGAAGGGACAGGGCGGAGAAGTAACCATTGATAAGGTTTTTCTGCTAAGTTTTGAGGAGTATAAAAAGTATACGACCATTATCACGAAGAGTATAGGCGATGAGGACACAGGGGGACGGAGATGGTGGGTCATTTAGCCGATCTGCTGATCCTTTTTACAGTGGATTCTGAAACACCCATAAGTCTTGAAACTTGTTTTGACGATAAACCTTTTCTTCTCAGCTTGCGGATAAAGTTATTGCGCAAAGTTCTCGGAAGATTATCGGCAGCAGACGTTGAAGGCAGTCCTGTTACGGCATGATATACCTCAAGCGCTTTTTCATCTGTTAAATAAAACAATCTTTCTTTGTGATCATTTTCAAAGAATCTGTCGCCTGCTGAACCGTTTTGAGTAGCAAAATATCTAAAGAGCGACTCCTTTATTCCTACGATTTCGTAAGCAAAAGATGTGTTGACGATTGGATTTTCCTGACCATAATATGCATTCGCACTGCTCCAACGATAATCAGTTTGAAATTTGCAAATGTTTGCCTTTACAGGATTGTTGTGGATGTAAAAGAGCACCGAAAGAAAAGCGTCGTTATCCTCGATAACAAAGCTGTGGAATCGGTCCTGAAAAAGATGTCCCGACCGTCTGTATTTATTATTGTACCATTTCACGAATTTCGTTTCTAAACTTAGGAAAAAAAGCGAAAGCTTATCCGGTGCAGAATTAAGTAAAATGTGAATGTGGTTGTCCATTAGACAGTAAGCATATATCTCGATATCGTAATTCTTTTTGTAATCTGACAAAACGTATAGGAATTTTTTATAATCAGATTCTTCCTCAAAGATGATCTGCTTATTAACAGATCGAAGAACGATATGATATATGCCCGTTGAACTTAGAGTTCTAGATTTTCTAGGCATATATTCTCCCCCATAAATATTAGTTTGTTTTGCAACCAAGTTGCAGAGTGCATTATACACATGCTTTATCAAAAAATCAAGAGGTAAATGAAAAATGACACAGGGGGACGGGGTTGGGGGGTCATTTTCAGAAAAGTTTGGATTTAGTCTGACTATGACACAGCAACCCCGTCCCCGGGGGTCATTTTTTTAATATAAAGACTCTGCGCTTTTCTTCGGTTTCTCCTTTTGGGATGACCATTGGTTATTCACATGAACATTATACACTGAAACCCAAAGAAATATAAGATTTAGCTTGAAAAAATATATTAATTCGCTTAGCCTTTTATTAGGGAGTTTGTTTATTTTGCGAGGAGGTAAAAGCAAATGGGACTTAAAGCAGAAGTATATCTTTTTGGACAGATACTTGGGACGCACTCATTTTTGCTTAAGGACGGATTTCTTAAGCCGGATGAGTATTCGGAAATCGCAGAAAAGTATTTCCTTCCCGGTGGTGAAACGGGAACGGCAGCTACAGTACTTGATTCTCTTGGAGTTTCGGTCAAGATGGACGGCACATGGATTGGAACTGAAGTTGCACCGATGTTAAAGTCATTTTATCAGGATAAGAAGGTTGACCTGTCGCTGCTTCATTTTATGGAAGATGATCCCGGGATCATGGATTATGTTGTTATTGCAGATTTGGTCAGGTCACCAATGGGTAGATTTCAGACTCTTTTTGCATCCGGTAAAAGATGGTGGAACATCCCCAAGGAGGGAGATATATCAGGGTGCAAGGTTGCTGCCATAGATCCTTTTTTCGGAGAAGAGACGCTCAAAGCGGCAGAAATCTGTAAAAAACTTGATATCCCATATGTAACCATAGACAGCAGGCACGATTCGTTGCTTCATAAAAAGGCGGCTATAAATGTTGTTTCAAAGGAATGCGTTTCTGAGCATTATTCAGGGATGCCTGCTGAAGAAATAATGAAACTGATGCAGGCAGAAGCGGATGGACTAACGATAATCACACAAGGTTCAGGCGATATGCTATTTGCAAGACGTGGCGAGGAAATCCGCAGAATGTCTCCTTTTAAAGTGAAGGTGAGAAGTACACTTGGCGCGGGAGACACTTTTAAGGCCGGATGCGTGTACGGGCTGTTGCATGGCATGAGCGATGAAGAATTGGTGCGCTTTGCCTCAGCTTGTTCTGCTGTTGCGATAACGCGATTCCCACTTCCCTTAAATCCGCCAAGACTTGATGAAGTAAAAAACCTGTTACTATGACACAGCACCCCCGTCCCGGGGGGTCATTTAAATGACACAGGGGGACGGGGGCAATGTCATTTAGATAAGACTCGCTCCCGGGATTAAATATATAGTTTCTTTAATCAGAGGCAACCAGCCTCTGATTTTTTTGCGTTTTTTTATAAAAAACACTTGACATATCTACTAGA
>JAFUFI010000030.1 GCA_017469945.1 Lachnospiraceae bacterium
GACAAAGAGACTGTGGTTGGAGCCTCACTAAAACCGTCTATGCGGTAGGAAGAATGAACCAATCCACAGCATCTTTAACAGCATACCCTATACCTATAGAAAAGGTAAAGAATTGGTATGACTATATAATACGAGGAAGAAATAGCCTGCCTTTATACTGCGGTTGGCTGGACAGCATATACCGACAATATGCCCGTTTTACGAGAAGGTTTCAAGAACTCAATGTTGGTTTTGGCAGCATATGACGGAGAAGAACTTCTTGGTGTTATAAGAACGGTTGGTGATGGCGCAACAATAATATTTGTTCAAGATATATTTGTTTTCCCTGACAAACAAAGACAGGGAATTGGAACTGCCCTTCTTAGGGCAATCCTGGAACGTTACCCCAATGTGCGCCAAATAGAGCTGGCAACTGACAATACTCATAAAACCATGGCATTCTACAAATCAATGGGATTTAAAGAAATGTCAGAAATAGGATGTTGTGGATTTATGAAATGCCAGTAGGAGAATAAGTCGGAAGGCTTTTATGAAGAGTATAGAACTGAAGATAAAATAATTTTAAAGAATAAAGTCATTTGTATAGAATGGCTAATCTATCAAGGATATGATCCCTATTCTTGAGGAATTGGAGGGGCAGTAAAAGAAATGCTTCGAGATGAAATAGAACTTGTAAATGAGAACCTGTGGTCTGACGGGAAAGTAATTATAAAACCAATACGAACTGAGGCTGAACTAGCATATGCTATTTTTGAGTGCCAGCTTACAGCAGAGCAGCAAGAATGTGTGAATCCTGCCGGATTTTCTATAGGTAGGGCATATTTGGCAAGAGAAGATAACTATCCATGCTTAATCTATAATATTGAGAAGAAGCCGGTGGGATTTATTAGTTTGTGTAAATGGCTAGGCAAGGGAGATGCTTATTCATGGAGTTTTTATGTTGATAAGAATTACCAGGGACAAGGGTACGGAAAAAGCGCGGCCAATATAGCAGTACAAATTCTGAAATCGGCAAATCCGGATAAGATGATTAAACTTGCAACAGAAGAGTTTAATGTTAGGGCACAGAAATTATATATATCGATTGGATTTAAAAAGTTACAAGAACTTGACGGAGATGATTTCGTATTTGGATTATAGTTTGTCCAACAAATCTTTTTCTTTACTTTGATGTTATCGTCAAGAATAGAAAATAGAGCTTGAAAAACGGTAAAATATGGTATTATAACCTTAACAGAGTTGCCAGGTGCGAATAACACTTGGGACCAAGCCGAGCGTTGAGCTTGGCTTTTTTACTTTATGGAGAATATATGGATTTAAAGAAACCATACACAATAATTTTATAGTTATTCGTTTTAAAATTTGCTAAAGCGAATAAATATATAGTTAAAACGAATAAAAATTGACATAAGACGAAAAAAAGGATAGTATTAGTATTGAAAGGAGAAGCCGCTATGAAATTTAATGAGGAAAAAAAACAGTCTATTATAATATATATGCTTGAAAAAATAGAGCAAAATGATGATAGAATATCCAAGGCTGTGTCTGATGCTTTTGACGTAAATCAGAATACAATACATACATATATAAATGAATTGGTAGATAACAATATTATTAAACGTGTAAAAAGGGGCAAATATGAATTAGTAAAAAAAGAGTATGAATATGTTCTTAAGCGCTCAAAAGGAGAATTGGAAACGGATACTTACGCTTATGAGCATTGCTTATTCGAATTAGTAAAGGGATTTGGGCAAAATATCGAATCTATTTGGAGTTATTCATTTAGTGAAATGATTAATAACGTAATGGATCATTCGCAGGCTGAAAATGTTAAAATACTAGTGGAACAAGACTACATTAATACGCATGTTGCCATTTTAGATGATGGGATTGGAATTTTTAAAAAAATAAAAGAACACTTTGGCTTTAGTACATTAGATGAAGCTATTTGTGAATTGTTTAAAGGAAAACTGACTACAGATGTGGAAAATCATTCCGGAGAAGGTATTTTTTTTAGTTCTAAAATGATGGATGATTTTTTTATTGTATCTAGTGGAAAGATTTTTACAAATAATAAATACGGAAATAGTAGAATTATTAATTTAGCAGAGAAGAATATAAAGGGAACAGGAGTATTCATGAGCTTATCAAACTTTTCTAATAAAAATCCTCAAGAAGTGTTTGATCTTTATGCTAATATAGATGGTGGTTTTGTTAAGACAAAAATACCATTGAAAAATATATTTGATACTTCTCCGGTTTCACGATCTCAAGCCAAGAGGGTATGCAATCGCTTAGAAAAATTTAAGGAGATAGTAATAGATTTTGATGGAATACAATGGATGGGACAAGGATTTGCCCATCAAATCTTTGTTATCTTTTCAAGAGAACACCCGGATATACAGCTAATACCAATAAATATGAATGAAGATGTAGCAAAAATGTATGTCCATGTCATGGAAGGTATAACAGCAGAATAGGAAATTAGTTCGCTTTTGCGGCACAATAATTCGTCATAACACGTTTAAATATTCGCCTTACAGTAAATTAAGACGAATATCTATTTGAGAGTAGAAACTCATGAGGCCTATATTGCGATGACGGGTCATGACAGAGCTTATTATTTTCTCTGATTACTGAAGGATAGTTATGGAAGTTAAGAAAAATAGTTTAATATGGGCGATGGTATGCGCAGTATCGGTTGTTTTGTTTATAGTGATATCGAATCGCATAGCGCCATTTTTGATAGACAATGACAATATATACCTTAAAACCGTTGTATCCGGGGAAATGACAGGTACTCCGGAGATGAGAGGGTATTATCTGGGAGTAATCTCCGGTTTTATAATGTCGTCGCTTTATAAGTTGACTGGAAACTACGTTCCGTGGTTTGGGATAATCCTATGCCTTTACGCAGGAATCGTGATCTGGTATGTGCTTTATAATCTGGCCGCAGCTTGCAAGAAATGGTATATGTCACTTTGTTGCCTGGCAGTAGGATTACTTGTAGTATCGTCAATTTTTTTCCGGTATTTCGTCCAGACTCAGTATACGATCATTGGAGGATTTCTTGGGGCTGGAGCCGCTCTTGCGTTGGCGCTGGTGCAGATAGATAAAACTGTAAAAGAAAACAGAGCAAACCTGATCATGCTTTTTGTTTTTGCACTTTTGTCTTTCTCGGTCAGAAGCAGCGCATTTTATATGATCATCCCTTTTCTTGGAATGATTCTTCTAGATAAATTTATAGATTATCTTGGAAATAAAAAAGAAGGTCACTTCTCCGTACTTGTCTTGGCTGCCGGAGTTATTGTCCTTTCGATGGTTATTAATATACTGGCGGGCAAGATAGCGTATTCTTCGGATGACTGGAAGTCCTACGACAGGTATAATGAGTCGCATGCCGATATGGTTGATTATGAAGGATTCCCGGATTATGAGACCTATCGGGATGTATATGAAAAGTATGGCATAAAGGAGTCCTCTTACAGAGCTCTTACAGAGCATTACAATCTTATCCTTGATAAAAATATAAATGAAGAGAGTTTTGCTGCTTTAGATGAGATTACGAGAGAAAACAGAAGTAAGAATAATGCGGATCTTTTAGGCCGATTAAAAGAAGTCTTTTCGTCTATCGTAGAAAGAAATATAAAGGATTACACGGATAGACCTATCAACGTATTTGTGTTTTGGATGTACGTTGCGGTGGTAGTTTTAGCTGTTTTGTCCAAGAGATTTAAGGCACTAAGGGATGTTGGATTTCTTGTTGTGTCAAGAATGTTTGACTGGATCTACCTTGTTTATAACGGCAGATATCCTTTTAGGGTGACTCAGATAATATACGTGGCAGAGCTATTCTTATTAGTAGCCATAGCGATAAGGTACAGGCTTTGGGAGAGAGCTTTTAAAAAGCCGTTTACGCGCCTTAAAATATCTCCGGTATTTATAGGTTCAGTTCTTGTTATTTGCTTTATTTCCTTCAGGTTTGGTATACCTGTTATGAGAAATGCTAAAAACGAAGCGATTGCCTTTGATAATATGAGTGTTTGTTTTTCGGAGCTTGAGGACTACCTTGAGGATCATCCGGACAATTTCTATTTCTTTGATATGTCGAACCTTCATTACAAGGAAAGGACTTTGGGCTTTGGAGAGTCAGCTTATGAGAACTATGTATATATGGGAAGCTGGATCACAAACAGTCCCTGGTATAATGATAAGCTCAAAGCTCACGGTATAGAAGATCCGGCGGCTTCTCTCGTAGAAAGAGATGATCTGTATATCATCTACCAGGTTGATAATACAGGAAGCAGAGATTTTCTTGATGAATATTTTGAAGAGCATTATCCCGGAACAAAAATAAACAAAGCCGATGAATTTGTATCCTCAAACGGCTTTGTTTACGAGATATTGTCTGTTGAAAAAGGGTGAAATAACAATCGGAAGAAATGTTACCTGGCGGTAATGGAATTTAATCCAAAGTATCTTGCAACAAAATCGTTTGCAGATGCATCGACAGATATATCCCCGCAGTTAATAAAGCCTTTAAGGGATTCAGGAACATCGATTGCGGGTACCAGCGCATCACCGTTATCCTTCTTTGCAGATTCTATCAGCTTGTAACGTTCTATGTACTGCGAGTTGTAGTAGGCCGCGTCACCGCTTATAAGGGCAGTAGCGGCGGTTACGGAATTGGGCTTCATAAAGGTATAGAGGGCGGGCCTTATAATTGAAAATATAATACAGATGACCAAAAGTACGGCTGTGCATGGGATAAATACTCTTGCATCGCCGGCTTTTTTCTTTTCATTTAATCTTACGATAGCTCCGAGGATATAGTAATAAATGAAGGTTATTGTAAGTATCAGCATATAGAAGCAGATGTCAAATACTCTGGCGGCTCCGCCGTTACTTTGGGCATAAAAGGTAGGTGTTTCGGATGAACAGAATACGCCAAATACTACCGGACATACCAGGTATGGGCATTTGAAGGTAAAGGAGCTCTTTTTGATAACGCCGATAAAAATCGGTGTAAGGGCAATTAGGACAAGAAAGTAAAAAGGTGTTGTCCAGTTAAGCAGATAGCCAAGACATTGCAGTATGGACTTTGCGATTGCTTTTATGGCGGGAAGTCCGTAGCTTGTTGACTGGCGAAGGGCGTTGCCGGGGGCGAGAACGCTGACAGCGAATCCGAAAAGAAAAGACGCGATGATCAAAGCATCAGGGATTATAAGCTTTTTCTTTTTTGAGATAATATCATTAAAAGTTAAAAGGATAAGAATTAGAACTGTGGGAAGCAATGATGCATAGTTGCCTCCCGCGATAAAAAGAGCAAGCAAGATGCATATGACAAGCTTGTACTTTTTTTTGTCGGAACGGTATCTGAAAAATAGCCCGAAGAAAAAAAGAGTCAGTGACAAAAAGCCTGTGTAATAAACAGAGCCGTTATACCAGTAAAATGTCTCTGCACAAACCGGGACAAAAAGTATACATGTCGCGGCAAGAAGAGCGGCCGTAGTCAGCCAGGGCTTTGAGTTGTTGTCACTTCCGGTAACAAATAAGGGCTTTGTAGCGTAGAAGATACTTCCTGTTAGAAAAAGGATTATAAAAGCGGGGTATAAGCCGTACAGACGTGTATTTAAAAGCTGAGGGGGAAGATGCATCAAAAACATGGCAGAGTACGTTCCCTGCCAGATTTTGTACTGCTCTATAGTTCCGTTAAAAGCTGCTGTCAAAATTCCGATGATCCCTTTTCCTGATTCCAAAGCCTCCTTTGCCGGGACGCCGTAGTAAAAATCATCCCCAAGAGGGTGCGCGAAAAAGCCCAGAACGATCATAGGAATCAGAGTAAGGGCAAGTATTACAATAGAGATTATCAGAAGTATATCTGTATATTTTTTGATATTAAATGCTTTGTTCATTCTTTATTAAGCTCTGCAGTTTTGAAAATATCTTTATAAAAGAAGTAAATATAAATCAAATAAACAGCGAAGTTTGCAATTCCCATAACCGGGTGTATTTCAAGGTTGTAAATCAGGTTAGAGCCATAAGTAATAAGGCTCAGACTAAGGAGCAACACGGCGGGAATGATAGTCTTTGGGATTAAAAACGCAATCACGATAGCGAGTATCTCGTACATGAATCCGTATCTTTCGTGCATTCCGGGAAGGAACATAACGCAGGTATAAATAAAGATGAAAGATATAAAGACAGTATTTCTTGCGTTTAGCTCAGTCTTTTTTGCAAAGAGGAATATCATCATAAGCATCAGTACGGAAAAGGCCATGATGACGGCAGGCAGCTTGAATCCTTCGATGAACTTGAGCCTGGTACCTGAATCGTTAATACCGAATATTGACCAAAACGAAGGGTAGCTGAAGTACATCTTGTCGCAGGAGCCTGTCTGGTAATAGTAGGGGCTGAAGGCGCCTTTGAAACTGCGTCCCATTATCATAGCAGGGATGCAGACAAATTCCATGGTCGCAGGTACGATCAGGAAATTGAAGATTGAAAACTCCTTTTCCCTTATGTACGCAAAAAGATAAAAAGGAAGCAAAAATATCGCCTGCAGCTTGAAGGCGAAGGACAGTCCGAAAAGAACCATCGAAACCGGATATTTCTTTTTGATGAAAGCATACAGGGACCACACGGCAAAAGCTGTATAAATTGCGTCACACTGTCCCCATACTGCGGAATTGATAAATACTAAGGGAGAAAAAATCGTAACGGCGAAGGCGACGTATGCAAGTATCTTTTTTGAAGAGAGCTCTTTTACAAGGGAATAAACTCCGAAAGCAAGGGCATAATCAAATAAAACCGAAAGCATTTTGTATTGATACAAAGGATTGATTTTAATATAGGTCATTATGGCGATGAGCGTCTGGTATGCAACGCTGTAATTGCCGACTTGCGTATTTAACGCGTGAATGCGGCCAAGCTGCTCAATCTGTCCAAACCAGCCGAGAAGATAACCTTCCATATCAGAACTTACGAAATCAAATGCAGCAATTCTCAAAATTAATGAAAAAATGATGCATAGAGGAAAGAAAAGTTTGTCTATATTATTCTCGATAAATGTTGTGAATTTTTTTTCGAATGAAAGCATAAAATCTCCCTACTTATGAACGTTTAATTAATATTATCATACTACATTTTGAGATTGCAACATTATCGGGTTGCTGATAAACTAATTATTGAGTTTCGTTAACTGCAATTTGAGGATTTGTGGTATGAAAAAGAAGATTATCTGCTTATTTCTCACGGTATGCATGCTGCTGTTAGGAACGGGATGCAGCGATGGCACGCGCGCAAATAAACTCGTTCTGGCGCTTCGTGCCGGAACGTATTCTGAAGTAATCAAGGCTTGCATTGGTGAATTTGAAACAAAGAACGGAATAAAATGCGAAATAGTGGAGATGTCGGAGGACGATCTTCACAGCTATATACTTAACGATTCGGTTCGGAAAAAGGGAAGCTACGACCTTTGCATGGTGGATTCTTCCTGGGTTTCGGAATACGTAGATGAGGGTGTGCTTTCAGACCTTGGGGAGCTCGGGTACAGCTTAGATGATGATATAATTCCCGCGACTACAACGATATGCGTTCAAAATGGTAAGACATATCTTGTACCTTACTACGGAAACGTTACGGTAATGATGCTGAACACAAAAACGGCGGATGCTCTGGGATACAAACCGGAGGATTTCGATTCGCTTGAAGATATGAAGAAGTTTTGTGAAGAAGCTGCAAAATCCGGAAAGGGCGGCTTTGTACTGAGGGGAGATACGGAGAACAACATTGTTGTTGATTTTTTGCCGGTTTTATGCGCTTTCGGAGGATGGGTCGTGGATGAAAACGACAGACCTACGGTCAATACGCCGGAGTTTGCGGAGGCTTTGAGATTTTATCTTGACATTTCGGAAACGGGAGGCTCTTACCCGAAGGATGAGCTTATCGGGTCCCTGGCCGCCGGAAAGCAGGCGGTGGCAGTGGGCTGGCCGGGTTGGTACAATGCAGAGACCGGCGCAGATACGGATTATATGGCTTTCCCGGGAAAGGCTACAGATGAAGCACAGTCCTATAATTCAAATATTTATGGAATATGGACTTTGGGAATCCCGCAGAACTCCGCAAATAAAGATATGGCCGCCAGGCTCCTTACGTATCTTATGGACAGGGATGTTCAAAAGAGCACGGTAGAGATCGGCGGTGTGCCTTGCAGGTACTCTTCTTTGCAAGATCCCGAACTTGGTAAGGAAAACCCGCATCTTAGGGTTATATGTACCGCTCTTGAGAACGGTATATACAGACCGGATATCAGGGAATGGTCAAGATTTTACACTATTCTGGGAAACCAGATGAGAAATATTATGAAAAAAGAAATCAGCATCGAGGATGGGCTTATCCTTGCGCAGGAAGAACTCGACGGGCTGATGGGCATAGAATAAATTTTTGCCCGAGGAGGATTTGAATTGTCTGATCGTTACATAATTGAGCTTAATTCCATCACCAAAACATATGAAGACAACGGATTTACGGCGGTGGAAGACTTTAATCTTAAGGTGAAGCAGGGGGAGTTTGTCACTTTTTTAGGTCCCTCAGGCTGCGGCAAAACAACAACTCTACGTATGATTGCCGGATTTGAACTTCCTTCTTCGGGACAGATTCTTTTGGACGGTCAGGATATCGCGCAGTTTCCTCCAAATAAAAGGCCGATCAATACTGTGTTTCAGCGGTATGCTCTTTTCCCTCATATGAATATATATGACAACATCGCCTTTGGCTTAAAGCTCAAGAAGATGAAACCGGAGCTTATTAAAAAGAAGGTGTCTCATGTACTTGAGATGGTTGATCTTGAGGGATTTGAAAAGCGAAAGGTTTCCACTCTTTCCGGCGGTCAGCAGCAAAGGATCGCTATAGCAAGGGCCCTTGTCAACGAGCCCAAGATTCTTCTCCTTGACGAGCCTCTCGGAGCCCTGGATCTCAAGATGCGTAAGGAAATGCAGCTTGAGCTTAAGAATATGCACGCAAAGCTGGGAATAACTTTTATCTACGTTACTCATGACCAGGAAGAAGCGCTTACCATGTCTGACAAGATCGTTGTTATGAACAATGGTCGTACTCAGCAGATAGGAACTCCCGAAGATATTTATAATGAGCCGAAGAATGCTTTTGTAGCGGACTTTATAGGACAGAGCAATATCTTCAAGGGAATTATGACAGGACATCTTAAGGCGAGATTCGCCGGCGGAGAGTTTGACTGTATGGATGATGTGCCGGAGGGTACTCTTGTTGACGTTGTAGTTCGCCCTGAGGATGTTATAATCACAAAGCCTGAGGACGGTATCATTACCGGAGTAGTTACATCTGTTATCTTTAAAGGAATTCACTATGAGATAACGGTAGAAAGCGGAAAGTATGAGATGGTCATACAGTCTATCAAGTCCGCCAAGGTCGGTGATACCATCGGAATGAGTCTTGAGCCCGAAGGAATTCACATTATGATCGCCGAGGACCATACTACAAGGTTTGAAGCGGAGGTTGGAGATGACCTTAATCTGGTTTACTCCGACCGGACAATTCCCTGTGATGTGACAAAGGTATTTCCGGGGTCAAGGATAAAGGACGGAGAGTTGTTTGATGCTTCCGGAGAAAAGATTGATACTTCGGAAATCAAGGTTTTGGTTTCTATACAACCGGGTGATATTCAATTGAGCGATGATGTTGAGGCAGGTCTTACCAGCGGAAAGATCATCAACCTTATATATAAAGGCGACCATTACAGCTATGTTGTCAGAACGATCCACGGACACGATCTTATCGTAGATGATGAATACCTCTGGAATATGGACGATATGGTCGGGCTTGTAATGCCTGAAGATAAAATGACGTTTTCAGTAAAGAAATAGGAGAATGGGAATGAAAAAGACTTTTGCCAGAAAGTATCTGGGAATTCCCTACGCGATTTTCCTTGTTTTGTTTGTCATCGCGCCTCTCCTGGTACTTTTTTATTATGCTTTTACAAATGCCACAGGGCATTTTACTGTTGAAAATCTTATCGGATTTTTCACAGATTCCAATACAATCGGTACGCTTCTTTATTCACTTGCCCTCGCGCTTGTGGTTACTTTGGTGTGCCTCGTAATCGCATATCCTATAGCTTACGTCCTTGCAAGGAGCAGATTTAACTCCAAGGGCGTTGTTATTATGCTTTTTGTTATGCCGATGTGGATAAACTTCACATTAAGGCTGACCGCGCTTAAGGAGATACTTACCGCTGTTGAAGGAAACCTTGCTTTTCATCCTTTTATCAATACGGTCATCGGTATGACTTACGATTTCCTTCCTTTTATGATATTGCCTTTATACAATACGATATCAAAGCTGGACGGAAGTCTTTTGGAGGCTGCGAGAGACCTTGGAGCGGGAGATATACAGGTCTTTTTAAAGGTTACCCTTCCATTGTCGATGCCCGGAATAGTAAGCGGTACCGCGATGGTGTTCTTACCTGCTATGACAAACTATGTTGTACCGGATATGCTCTATAACAGTACGTATATCATGGGAAGCCTTATCGGAAGCTACTTCTCCGCCTACGACTGGCATAACGGTTCAATGATAGCACTTGTTCTTTTACTTATTATCGTTCTCTTCACCCTGCTTACCGGCTCGGAGGAAGAGGAGAAGAGGGGAGGTGCGCTGCTGTGAAAAAGATTGCGGGTCCCATTATAGTTGTTCTTGGACTTATATTTGTTTACGCGCCTATCCTCATCCTTGCGATATACAGTTTTACGGACGCTACTACAATAGGTGCGATCAGAGGCTTTTCTCTTTCGAACTACATTACTCTTTTTACTACTCCGGAACTCGGAAGTATGATCTGGGGAACGGTGGCGCTTGCCCTTGTGAGTTCTGTGCTGGCTACGGTACTCGGAACGGTTGGAGCGATCGGATCTTTCTACTCCGGTAAGAGAATCGGAAAGATCTTTGGAGCCGCAAACCAGATACCCGTTGTAAATGCGGACGTAGTTACTGCGTTCTCGCTCTGTATACTGCTGGTGGTTGTCCTCGGAGTAAGTAAAGATACTTTTATTCCGCTGATAATAGGGCATGTTGTGTTATCGGCGCCTTTTGTGTATCTTTCGGTTACGCCTAAACTAAAGCAGATGGATTCAAGCCTGTATGAGGCTGCTTTGGATCTTGGAGCATCCCCCGCGCAGGCCCTCGGCAAGATCATAATACCGCAGATTTTTTCCGGTATCGTTTCGGGATTTGCCATGGCGATAACTCTTTCTCTCGATGATTATTTTATAGCCACATACACAAAGCCTGCCACCTTTGATACCATAAGCACGTATGTTGTCAACGCCACAAGGGGATCGCATACGGAGATTAAAACTGCGCTTTGGGCGCTTTCCACAGTTATATTCCTTATTGTGCTGGTTGTTGCGATATCTATGAATCTATACAGAGGAAAAGTAAAGTCTGAAGAAAGGAGCGATGCGTAATGAAAAGATTTTTAGCGTCAGCTCTTTTGATAACACTTGTCTTTATAAACCTTGATGCAAAGAGTTTTGCTTCGGAAGAGAGTGAGGCCGCTCCGGGAGAGATCGTTCTTAAGGTATGTAACTGGGAGGAGTATATCGATGAAGGCGATTGGGACGAAGATGAAGTGATAGACCTAGAGAGCGGAGATATATTCGGAGAGAATTCTCTCGTTGAGGATTTTGAAGATTGGTACTACGAGACCTACGGACAAAAGGTAAAAGTACAGTACAGCTGTTTCGGTACCAATGAAGAACTTTACAGTATGCTTACCATGGGTGATGAATACGACCTTGTATGCCCTTCCGATTATATGATCATGAAGCTTATGAGCGAGGGTATGGCAGAACCCTTTTCCGAAGAATTCTTTGATGAAACAAAAGAAGAAAACTACTATATAAACGGGGTATCTCCTTTTATCAGGGAGGTTTTTGAGGAAAACGAGATCGGCGGCGAGAAGTGGAGCAAGTACGCTGCCGGGTATATGTGGGGCGTTACGGGAATCATCTATAATCCCGAGATGCTTTCGCGCGAGGAAGCTTCGACCTGGAATGTATTTACAAATAAGAACGTATATCGCCGTATCACAATAAAAGATAACGTGCGTGACGCAATGTTCGCGGCTATCGGTGCTGTTAAGTCGGATTATCTTTTAAGCGACGGATTTCTTGGTTCGGATGATTATTCCGAGAAGCTTATGGATGAAATGAATGATGTTTCCGATGAGACGCTTACTGATGTTCAAAACTATCTTCAGCTTGCAAAAGATAATCTTTACTCTTTTGAAACCGACAGCGGAAAGGCTGATATGATCACAGGAAAAGTGGCTGCAAACTATCAGTGGTCCGGTGACGCCGTATATGCTATGGAGCAGGCTGAAGAAGATGATTTTATTCTGGAGTTTGCGGTACCCGAGGAGTCCACAAACCTCTGGTTTGACGGATGGGTTATGCTTAAAGACGGAATAAAGGGGGACGCTGCCAAAAAGCATGCGGCAGAGAGCTTTGTTAATTTCCTTTCGATGCCGGAAAATGCCGTCAGAAATATGTATTATATCGGGTACAGCTCCGTTATAAGCGGAGGTGAGGATGATGATACTGTTTATGAATACATTAAGTGGAATTATGAGGCAGACCCTGAAGAGGAAGAAGAACCGGTCGAATATCCCTTGGGCTTCTATTTTACCGGAGACTACGAGGATGAGGATTATATACTGACTGTCAGCGAGCAGCAGACAAGGCGTATGCTTTACGCTCAGTATCCTCCGAAGGAAGTAATAGACAGAAGCGCTGTTATGCTCTACTTTGATACGGACACCAACGCAAAGGTAAACCGTATGTGGATTAACGTAAGGTGCTTTAACGCTAAGAGAATTCCTATCTGGTTCTACTGCCTGCTGGGGGTACTTCTGGGCGGAGGAATATTTGTCGTTATAAGAACAAAGATAAAAAACAGAATGTAATGCATTGGGGATTATTGAATGAAGAATTACACTGATATTATGGACAGAATAATGAGGGCCGAGGTTGAGGGAGGAAGAGTAAGAGGTAATTCCGCTCTTGTCCTTCGCGAAGGAAAAGAGGTTTATTACGGACAGTTCGGGTATGCGGATTTTGAAAAAGGGCGACCTATGGAAAGGAATGCCATAATCAGACTCTTTTCAATGACAAAACCGATAACTGCTGTAGCTGTAATGATAGCGCAGGAGCGCGGCCTTATCGACTTAAATGACCCTGTTGGAGATTATCTGCCCGAATATGCAAATATGAAGGTTCTTAAGGAAGAAAAGGATTCTGAGGGAAAGGTAACTTATAGTGAGGAGCCTGCTTCGAGATCTGTTACTTTAATGAATCTCCTTACGATGACATCGGGCATACCTTATGGTGAAAACTGGGAGGGGTGCAGTGAAGCCGGACGAAGAATGCAGGCTATCTTTGACGAAATCGTTGATGGAATAAACAAAGGAAAGAGGCTCTCTACAAGGGAAATCGTAAGAAAGATTGCGACGAATCCTCTTGCTTTTGAACCGGGCGAAAGATGGATGTATGGCCTTTCTGCGGATATTCTTGCTGCCGTAATAGAAGAGGCTACGGGAGTTAAGTACAGTGAATTTCTTAGAAAAGAGATATTTAATCCACTTCAGATGCCGGATACAGGATTTTTTGTACCGAAGGATAAACAGGACAGATTTGCTATGAGCTACGATTACCTGCCTAAGAAGGGCTGTGATAATGAATTTGAGCTTGTTGCTTCGGATGCCTGCTATCTCGGAGAGTATTATCATGAAGACGTTGCTTATGAGGCGGGCGGCTGCGGGCTTGTATCCACAATCGACGATTATTCTCATTTCGCTATGATGCTGGCGAATGGCGGAATATACAAAGGGGCAAGGATCATCAGCTCTGCCTCTGTAAAGTTTCTTGCAACAAATCATCTTACGCAGGAACAGACTTGGGCCCTTGACTGGGACAGTAACAGAGGATATGGCTATGGCGGTCTTATGAGAGTACTTGTTAATCAGGGGAAAGCGGGTTCTCAGGCCAGCCTCGGAGAATTCGGCTGGGACGGCTGGACAGGAAACTACTTTTTCGTAGATCCCGAAAAGAAACTTGTGTTATTGTATTTTATCCAAAGAAGAGGCGCCGGAACAATGCCTGCTGTCAGAAAACTCCGCGCTGCGACCTATGGCGCAATTGACGACCTTGATTGAAAAACTGAATTTACAACTGAAGGTAAGATCAAAAGATTAAACTCCATAAAAAGAAAAAATGCCCACGCTAATTGCGTGGGCTTATTGTTTTGCGTAGTATTTAGTCCTCTTTATCTTCGGCTTCACCGGCTACAGCAGAGGTTACAGCTGAAACAACAGCAACAATAACAACAGCTATAATAATTATAAGGCCGCCTCCGAGTAGCATAAAGAGCATCGCCTGTTCATTTGTAACTGAGTTTGAAAGTAAGGTTAAAAGATTCATATTTGTCTCTCCTACTTCGGCAACTCGCCGCTTACTAAATTGTATCACACAGGTTCGCCTACGTCAAACATTGATATGATCGCATCTACAAGTTTGGGATAGCGGATAACAAAGTTTATCTCGGGATCTCCTTGTTTTGCGATTATTATCAGTTTATGGCCATATCTTGTTATTTCTATATTTTTGAAGTAGATGTTCGAGTTAGCGGAAAGCGTTACGGGGACTTCGCCCTTTTCTTCCAGAAGAGCGTCAGTCTCTTTTTTTACCAGCTTTTCGTATTCGTCTTTTCTGTTGTCGTGGAAAATCTCCATCAAGGGAAGAGCATGGGAGAACAGGGCTTCTTTCCTTTTTACGGCAGCTTTGATCTCCGCAGGGTCAGAGCTTAAGTAAAAGAGGGCTGTGGAAAGATCCTTTTCGGAGCATTCACCGATTAGAGCTGTGCTTCCTGAGAGTCTGATGAGATGTGAAAAGGAACTCTCGGGTTCATGTTTTAAATAGTAAGGTGAGATGAGCCCTGTCATATATAAGGGTATCCAGCTCTCTAAACCAAGTATCATTTCGGGAAAGGGACGTCCGAGGTCATGTATTATATGTAAGCGTAAGCCCTTTTTTAACATCATGGCAAGTCCGATCATCCAGCTTCTTGAGAATTTCTCGTCGGAAGCCAGTTCCTCAAAGGGTAAATCGGAATACTCCCAGATATCTTCCTTTGACGGAGAAAGAACAGTTCTTTTTAGAAAAGCTATTTCAGCTTTCTTCATACCGGAGGCTCCGGAATAATGCTTAGAACCGGATGGCATAACAGGTGATGTTAATACTTTGATCTTATCAAAATGAATTTTCTTCATATAATCATTCAGATCAAATTCGTCAAGCTTAGAGAGAAAATTGCTTATACTCTCTTTGTTTTGCCTTGCGGAATCCACATTTAACTCCGGGGTATTTCCCTCTGAGGAAAGAAGGTAGTCGTAAATATATGAAGCACGGGTCTCGGGAGTGTCCAAAAGATTTGTATCTATGCCAATTGCGTCTGATAGAAGGTTGATGCTCTTAAGAGTATTGCAGCCTGAAGCGATACACTTACTGATCTTGTCTGTAAAGCCGATGTAGTCCGAAGGAGTTCTCTCTCCTCTTATAACACGCGTTATGAACGATGGATCGTAACCTGCGGTTGCGGCTATTTTGGTACGGCTGATTTCAGAGAGACTTGTAAGGATGCCAAGTCTTTCTGCATATTTTTCACGATTGAGTCCGGGGGTGGGAAGAGCGTTTTTTAAACCCTCTCTTATATCTTCCGGCGGCTTTACGCCGGACTTATCAAACAGCATTTCAAAGCCTGAGACGAGAGCGTTAAACTCCTGACTGTCGTAGGCGGGAATACGGCTACCGCTTTTGTATCTGCTTATAGCTGCGTCCGAAAGTCCGGAGGCGGAAGAAAGATCACGACCGCTGCAATCTAAGATTTCCAAGTATTCTTCAATTTTATCATTTAGAGCCATATTTATCCCCTTTACGTACGCTTTCAAATAATAAAATACACCCTTAATAAAAGAATCATAGATATTTCCCGATATGTCAATGCCAAAATGGAAAAACAATAAAACAAATCAGCCTCGTATGTTAACATAAGCCTATGCATAAGGGTGCAATTTGTGCATAAATGGGAACATTATATTATTAAGAGGTGAAAAATATGAAGGGATTAAGAAGGAAGATTTTATCGTTCTTTACCACATTGGCAATGACGGTAGGGCTGGTTTTAAGTGTTTACAGTCCATTGAATTCGTTTGCAGTCAGTCGGGTCTTGTCATTTGACGGGTTTGACTTAAACAATCCGGGGGTAATTACCTATCAGGTTGATAACAATACAAAGAATGTTGCTGTAACGCTTAACACATCCGGTGAAAATCCTGTGGTAAATCCGAGCTCGGGAACAGTAGCTATTACCGGCGACTCGGTTAGTGCCGTAATGACATTGCTGCAGAGCGCGATCACCAATATAGATCTGACCAATTATAATTCTTCGGATCATGAAATGGTATTATTTGCAAGCGATGGTTTTACGGGTCATTTGACCTATAATGCGGGAACCTTTACTTGTGATGCCGACGGTTTCCCGAGTAGCGAAAATCTTACTTTTGCGATAAGGGATAAGAATAATGGTGGTGGAGGCAACGGCGGAAATCCTCCCGGAGGCTCTAATACTGCGACCATTAATATGAGCAGCACATCCGGATCTTGGATTGGCAAACCTGCAGCAAGAGTGAATGAATACAGATACCGTGCAGACGAAGAAACCATCGATTGGGATTACGAAACAGATAATTCCTACAGGTATTGCATTGTTTCAATCGATAACGGCCAGAGAGCGGACTTTTTTGATAGCGCTACCGGAACGGTTAGGTTTAACCCGGACCCGAATGATACGACCCATGTAGACGTTACGATCGCACACAACTGGGCATATAAGGTCGATTCCATTAGGATAAATAACGTTGATTATACGAGCAGTGTTCCGAATGTTTCTGACAGAGCTACTTTCCTTCAGTATTTTTCTTTCAGGTACAGGGATCAGGATGTATCATATACTATACCGGATGTGGCGGTTACTCCTGACGGAGACGGAAATATAACGCTTAATATAGTTGCAAATCTCCGTCCTATTGATATAGATGAGTGCTTTATCGGAAACTTCCTTTGGTGGGAGGACAGAAGCGGAGACAGCGAAATTAGTCTTATCAGAGTGGAGTATCCGGATTATCTTGGAAGTACGGTGTTTGGCGAAGCTATTATAGCCGCTGAATCGAGGCTTGAGAGAAATCAGAAAACAGCCCAGTATCTGACTTACGGCGTTGAAAACGGACAGGGTGAAATGGTACTTCCTGTAGGAAGTAAGGTTACTATGAGGGTTGCACCAAGGTTTGGATTCCAGGTCAATGAATTTACTATTAACGGAACGCCTTTGGCCTCCGGTCAATTCAGCCCTGAGAATAATATAGCGGAGTTCACATTTACAATCACTCCCGCGAATTTCCATCTCGGTGCTAACGTTGAATCCGTGAACAATGAAGTAAACACGGATACAGCCACGGGTATTTATGCCGGTGATGTACAGATCGGCGATGGGGATAATTCGATGACAATGGGTAGCGCGCTCCTCGAAGTTGAGGACGTTGCCGTTAGCGGAGAGCAGGCTGCTTCCTTCGAAGCGGCAGCCGGTGACTATACTGTAGAGAACTACGTAGATATTTCCCTATACAACAAGATAAACAAGGGAAGCGCCGATAATGCATGGATCACACAGGTCAGCAATCTGGAAAGACCTGCTACCATAGCCTTCGGACTTGACGCAGACGTATCAAATAAAGTTGTATTGATCGTACACGAGCGTGCGGACGGCACATATGAGACGATACCGACGAGATATATTCCCGGCGATAATGCGATCGTATTTGAAACAACGAGCTTTTCAAATTACGCGATAGCAATGAAGGATGGAACTCCCGAGCTGTTTTTTGCTCCCGATGACAGTGACAACGGCGCAGACGGCGGGGATAGCGGTAACAATACATATGAGGGTGATCTTGATACGGTAGCTTCTGTATTTGACAGCCTACCTGCAGACAGCGATGCGGTTATCAGGTTTAACGAGGGAAATGCATTACCTCAGAACGTGATGCTGGCTCTTTCAAAACATCCAAACGCAAAACTCGAGTTTTGGTTCATCTACGAAGATAAAGAGTATTTCGTCGTTGTAACGGGTAAGAAAATGGCAGAATTATACGACGAAAATATTCCCTGGTACGGACCGCTTTGGCTTAATCAATACTTTGGAGCTCAATAAAAAATTTTATCTGCCGCCTGAGCAATCGGGCGGCAGAATTTGTTTGACTATATTGAATAGGAATCCTATAATTGTTTTATGAGTAATGTCATTGGAGTATGTGTTACAAGAATACAGGGAGAAATGTGCAGAACGTTTCTCGGCAGTCTCTTAAAGAGCGCAAAGAAAGCGGGTTACAGAGTCTGCGTCTTTCAGAGTGTGTATGACTTTGATGAGGAAGGTGAATCAGGGGCAGCCTTTGTTTTTGATGCAATTCCTTATGAGAATTTGTGCGCACTTATTATTTTGCATGATACTATTTATGACAAAGAACTCAAGGCACGTATTATTCATAATGCGATAAAAGCAGGGCTGCCCGTTATAATCGCCAGAGATGAGTATCCCGGATGCTATGGCCTCGTGGGGACGTACGAAAAAGAGTATGAGAAACTCGTTTCAGAGGTTCTTAAGAAAAACAGCATTGACGATGTGTTCTACATCGGAGGACGCCGTAATTCTGGAGTTGATTCCAGGCGCCGAATTGAAATATTCCGAAAAGTTTGCAAAGAATTAAACATAGCCTTCGACGATTCAAAAATAGGTTACGGAGAATACTACGAAGTTCCTACATACAAAATCGTTGACGGATTACTTGAGGGAGGCAGAAAGCCGCCGAGAGCCATTTTTTGCGCCAATGATATAATGGCGCTTGCTGTTATAGAAAGACTTAAGCAAAGAGGGTACGATGTGCCGGGAGATACCGTGGTTGTGGGATTTGACGGGCTTGAGAGCGCGAGATTTTCATCGCCTGCCCTTACAACCTGCGCCGAAAGTATGGATATTGTTTCAGGGCTTGCCGTAGAGGTTATAGAAAAGGCCCTTAGAAGGGAAATTGCTCCTAAAACATTTAATTATGATTTCTTCCCGGTTTACGCCGCTTCGGCCGGATTTGACGGAAACGGAATCGGCGAAAATTCCTCTGCGGGGGAGATATTTAAGAGGTTCAGGCTTGATGATTCAGATGAGGAAGCATGCAATGCCTGGATCGATAATCTGCTTTCTCAGCAGGATTTTGATCATTTGAATGCTTCTATTCCCAGAATCCTTGTGAAGGGCAGGGAAGTACTTGTGCGCCCGGAGGCATATTGGAAATTCAGCAGAGGAGAAGAGGCGGAAAAACTGCCGGAGAGAGTTATCTCGTATGCTTATGACGACGAAGGAATAATGGCAATCAAGGAGTGCAATTTAAAGTCTTCTATGATAGAATGCCTTGTTTCCTGCAAAGAAGATGAGATGGTGGTCTTTTCGGCTATCTCAGTGCATAACATAGTTTACGGAATCGCTGTGGACAGAACATCTGACCCGCTTAACGAGGGCGGACGTTTAAACAGATTTGTCATCACACTTAACAGAGGACTCTCCATTGCTGTAAGCGGAGAAAGGCAGCTGTACCTTGCCGAAAAGATAAACAGGAGCCGTTACACCGATCCTCTTACCGAGATGCTAAACTATGACGGTGCCAGCCGCTGGTACAAAAACTATGTCAGTGATGAGATTGCGAAGCAGTCCTATATGCTTATAGGGGTGTACTCGCTTATTTCCTACGCAAGGATCCTGAATGAATACGGTGCGGATTTCCTTGAGACATGCCTTAAGTATGTGGCTTCGACATTAAAAGAGATGAATCCGGACAATACGATGATCGCACGTATATCCTCGGACAGCTTCGTTGTGGGTTATATTTTCGAAAATGAACATAACTCATCAAGGGAGATAGAGGTTACCATCAACAACTTCTTTACTGCGGTTGAAACCAAGAGAACGGAAGGCCCCGACTGGGATATCCTCGAGGTCAGCTGCGGATATGTCTCTGACGAGCTTGAGGATAATGACAGCTTTGAGGGCTATATCAATGCCGCTCTGGCGACTCTTTACAGAAACCGCGCTGCAGTTCAGAGAAAGACTGCCCAGATAGAGAAAATCGGGGCAGGAAAAGCGCTTTTGGATTATAGACGCAGGCTTATATCACTTATACAGGATGATCGTTTCATCTATCACTTCCAGCCCATTGTCAGTGCAATTAGCGGTGAGATAGTAGCCTACGAAGCCCTTATGAGGACTGATGAGACTGTCGGAATGACCCCACTTGAAGCGCTTAATGCAATGGAGATGTTCGATAAGTACGCCGATATGGAGCGCTGTACGTTTACACATATTCTCAGACGCATCAGAAGTCAGATAAATGATTTTGACGGAAAGAAGATATTTATAAACACAATTCCCGGACATTTCCTCACAAAGGTAGAAGTCAGAAATCTAAGGGAGGAGTTCGGAGACCTCCTTAAGAGAGTCACGATCGAGCTTACCGAATCTCAGACAGCCGACAAAAAAGAGATTGAGGCAATCAGGCACTTTGCCGGGGAAGATTGTTTAAATGATATAGCTGTTGATGACTACGGAACAGGACACTCCAATATCGTTAACCTCCTTGAGTACAGACCTCAGATCGTTAAGGTTGACAGGTATCTTATAAGCAATATCCAAAATGACAGAAACAAGCAGATGTTTGTTAAAACGTTGATCGAGTTTGCTAAGGATGCGAATATACAGGTGCTGGCCGAGGGAGTTGAGACTTCGGAGGAACTTAAGTGTGTCATAGAGCTTGGAGTAGGTCTGATTCAGGGCTACTACACAGCCAGACCCGCATTTGAGGTAATAGAAAGGATTCCCGCCGAGATTTCGGAGGAAATAAAGCGGATCAATCAGGAAAAGAGCAGTAAGTAAATATGCTTAGACAGGAAAAGCTTGAAGAAATAACTGACGGGCGAAGATATGGTATAAATGATATGGTTAGGGCTGATGCAGGTGGATGCAAAGGCTGTAGCAAATGCTGTGAGACCATGACAAATACCATTATTCTTAGCCCGCTCGATGTTTATAGGATAGAAAGACAGACGGGCAAGTCTTTCAATGAACTGCTTGATGGTCATATTGAACTTAATATGGCTGACGGCCTTATATTACCCAATATAAAAGCAAACAAAAACGGGTGCAATTTTTTGTCGGAAGATAAAAGATGTACCATACACAGCGAGCGTCCGGACTTTTGCAGACTATTTCCCCTGGGCAGGCTGTACGAGGATGAGGGTTTCTCGTATATCCTTCAGGTGGGGCAGTGTGACAAGGCGCTTAGCAAGGTAAAGGTTAAAAAATGGATTGATACGCCCAGTCTTAAGGAGCATGATGAATTTGTCCTTAAGTGGCACGGAATAATAAAAAAAGCGGGAGCAAAATCCGCGGCAGCAGGTGATGACGAACGTAAAAAGATCGTTATGGGGCTGCTTAATGAGTTTTACATGACTCCCTATAGGGATTTTTATCCTGAGTTTTTTGAAAGAGCAAATAAGTACGAAATGGAAATTGCAAGATGGCTTTTGACGGAATAACAATGGCGGCTCTTGTAAAAGAGCTGGACAATAAAATAACAGACGGTAGGATTAGCAAAATAGCTCAGCCGGAAGCGGATGAGCTTATTCTTACGATTCATACCGGGGAGGGAAACCTTAAGCTTCTTATATCTGCGGACGCTTCATTACCCCTGGCTTATCTTACGGAAAACAACAAGCAGGGTCCGCTTACGGCTCCAAATTTTTGTATGCTTCTTCGTAAGCATATCCAGGGCGGAAGGATCGTTTCGGTAACTCAGCCCGGACTTGAGAGAATTATGATCACGGAGATCGAGCATCTTGACGAGATGGGAGATCTTTGCAGAAAAAAGCTGATCTTTGAGCTGATGGGCAAGCACAGCAATATAATCTTTACGGATTCCGAAGGCAAGATAATAGACAGTATCAAGAGAATATCTTTTGCCATCAGCAGTGTCAGAGAAGTACTTCCCGGAAGGGATTATGTTTTACCGCCCTCCCAGGATAAAGAGGAGCTTTTGGATTTTTGTGATGGTTCTGCTATAGAAAAAGGAACTTCAGCAGGAGATGTACTCGAGGCGCTGAATCCTGCTAAGCCCGCCTTTAAGGCGATATATGGGGGCCTAAAAGGGATTTCTCCCCTTATGGCAAATGAAATCTGTTTCCGTGCGGGGGCTGATCCCGATATGCCTTTGTCGGAGCTTAGCGGGGCGGTGAAGGATGCCCTCAGAGAAAACCTTATGGGATTGGCAGGTGCGATTAAACGAGGGGAGTATTCTCCATGTATCGTATATGAGAATAAGCTTCCTGCAGAGTATTCGGCTATAGGGCTTACCATGTACGGAAGTGGCGCCGATATACGCCCTGTAGCATCGATCTCCGCGCTTTTGGAGCAGTTTTACAGGGAGAAAAATATATCTGTCAGGATCAGACAAAGATCGGCAGATCTAAGGCATCTTGTTCAAGTAGCTTTGGAGAGAAATGTTAAGAAGCTGGATCTTCAGATGAAACAGCTCAAAGATACAGAAGACAGAGATAAAAACAGGCTTTACGGTGAACTGCTTACCGCATACGCCTACCAGATAGATAACGGATGTGATTTTGCTGAAGTAGACAATTATTACACCGGTGAAAAGATCCGTATACCAATGGATAAAAACCTGTCTCCATCGGAAAACGCAAAGAGATATTTTGATAAGTACGGAAAGCAAAAAAGGACCTTCGAGCATTTGACCGATCTTATAGAAGAGGCTAAAGCCGACATCGAGCATTTAAGATCCATACAGACCGCTCTTGATATTGCCCTGGCTGAGGAAGACCTTGTGCAGATCCGCCTTGAACTGGAAGAGGGAGGATATGTTAAAAAGAGTTCCTCCAAGGGGAAAAAGGCAAAGATCACAAGCAAACCGTTCCACTACATTTCTTCGGACGGATACGATATCTACGTTGGAAAGAATAACTTCCAAAACGATGAGCTGACATTTAAGTTTGCTAACGGCGGTGACTGGTGGTTCCATGCGAAAAAGATTCCGGGTTCACATGTCGTGCTGAAAGTAAAACAGGGGGAAGAAGTGCCGGACAGAGCTTTTGAGGAGGCTGCAAAGCTTGCTGCTTTCTACTCTTCTGGAAGAGAGTACGATAAGGTAGAGATAGATTACGTTCGTAAAAAAGAGGTTAAAAAGCCAAGCGGAGCAAAACCGGGATTTGTTGTATATTACACAAATTATTCTATGACCACGGATACGGATATTTCCTCTCTCAGACAATTCGAGCAGTAAAATGCTGCGGACCTTGATGGGGAAGCCGGTACGTGTAAAGAAGCCCTTTAAAACTAAAGTTAAAAAATGGAATCAGTGTCATAAAAGCCGCCTGCAATGAATTGCAGACGGCTTTTTGTGACATATATGCCAATTATTTAAAAACGACGACGTCGTCATAATGGTTAACATAACTGCCAAGCCTCTCGGAGGGCAGGAAAACATAATTCGAAGAAAATTGCCTTATGTCAACAGATGAAGCTTCTTTGCAATCCTTACAAGAGCGGCTCCTTTAGGGAAAGCTTTAAGCTCCTCGGCGGTTACAGCCCTTACAAGGAGTAGGGCTACAAAGTAAACGGGGATCGCTACAATGATAGCCGGTATTACAGAGAGCCTTGGAGATGATGTAAAGTGCAGGATCAATCTGTATACGCCGTAGGAGGCGCCTCCCATAATGCCGGAAGCAATAAAGGGAAGCAGAAAAGTACGGAGCATTTCCTGCTTGTAGCCTATGTGTTTTCTGACGGCAAGCTGGTTAAGAACAGCGATTATTGCTGAGTACAGGGTGCTTGATATTGCGATGGAGAAAACGTCCAGGTCCGTAAGGAATAAAAGCGCTACTCCGACTCCGGTCTGTATCAACAAAGCGACACCTGCGTTTATGATAGGCGTGACAACTTTTCCCAGTCCCTGAAGGACGGAGCTGTTAAGTGTACTTAAGGCATAAAAGATAACCGAAAGAGAAAGAGCCATCAGCGAGTGCTTTGCAAGCGTAATATTTGGCAGCGTATTGGGATAAAGAAGAAGTGTTACCGGAGCTGCCAAAACAAAGAGTCCGACTGCGCAGGGTATTGAAATAAGCATAGTCGCCTTTACCGCAAGTCCTATCTTGTTCTTGGATTCTGCTATATCGTTTTTTGCTATGAGCTGGGCTATCTGAGGAATCATAGCGGCGGCCATAGCTGAAGCGAATGCTATGGGGATATTGGATATCTTCATGGATTTTCCGGAAAAGATACCCCAATGGCTTGTTACCTCAACCATATCCAGATTACGGATAAGAGGGTAGAAAGAAGTAAACAGCTTATTGTTAACGGTTGATGCGAGATTGCTCATGGCTGTGGATAAAATAAAAGGTGTTACGATAAGCGTGATCATCTTGATGATGGATCCTGCGCTGTCCACGTTTTTATGGGTATCCGCTTGTATCATCTTTTTAAATCCGGGACGGACCTTCATATACGCAAAGAACATAAATATAAGGGCAATGACAACGCCGCTTCCCGTACCGAGAGCGCTTCCTATTGCTCCGCTTACGGCTTCGGCAATCTTTGCCTTTACTTCTGAGGAAATGGTTGAAACAGGAGCCATTCCGAGGAAAGAGTGCATCTGCGCATATCTTATAAAAAGGTATGCCGCGCCTACGCTCACGAGGGCATTGGCAATCTGCTCCAGAATCTGGGATACGGATGTGGGCACCATATTTTTATGGGCCTGGAAATAGCCCCTTAGGACGCCGAGAATACCGTAGATAAAGATTGTGGGAGCAAATGTGCGAAGGACGGGAATGGCATCCGGCTCAACAAAGAGTCCGGCGCCGAAGTAGAGAAATATACTGGCAATACCGCCGATAACAAGCACATATAACAGAGAACCGATAAAGAGTCTGTGGGCATTTTTGTATTCACCGGCTCCGAGCTTACCCGCCATAACCTTGGAGATGGCGGAGGGGATGCTGTAAGATGATACCAAAAGGATTATTGTATAGTAGTTATATGCGGAGGAATAGTAACCGAGACCAAGATCTCCGATAATAGCCGATAAGGGGCTTGTGTATAAAAGGCCGATGATACGGCTGATAAATCCGGCCGCGGCAAGTATACCGGCCTGGGTTATAAAATTGTTTAAAGCGCCGCTTTTTGCAGGTGCGACATTTTTTCCGTTGCTCATTATAAATATTTCCTTATTAATAGTGTAAAATCTATTCCCATAAAGTCTAACACGAATAGAAATAATCCGCTATTATTATTTAAGGAATTATGCTATTATAGTTATGTGTGCGATGATATTTTGCACAGGGGATAGCATATATATTTGGAGGATTCTGATGAAGAAAATTCTTTTTGTCGCATCCGAAGGTGTTCCTTTTATCAAGACCGGAGGATTGGCGGATGTTGTTGGGTCGCTGCCGAAATACATTGACAAAAAATACTTTGACGTGAAGGTGTTCCTTCCCAAGTATGCCTGCATGAAGCAGGAAATGAAAGACAAACTTAAGTACGTTACCAACTTTTATATGGATTTCAACTGGCAGAATATTTACGTCGGTATCTTTGAAGCCATAGTTGACGGAGTTCATTATTACTTTATTGACAATGAGTTCTACTGGTCGGGCGCGAAGGTTTACAATGATGATCCCAGATATGAGATAGAGAGATATACCTATTTTTGCAAGGCCGTTCTATCGGCACTCCCCGTTATAGATTTCAGACCTGACCTTATTCATTGCCATGACTGGCAGACCGGTATTATTCCTGTTTATCTAAAGGAAAGATTTGCCGGAAGCGAGTTTTATCAGGGAATCAAGAGCGTTATAACAATCCATAACCTTAAGTTCCAGGGCAAATGGGACGTTAAAACGGTTCAAAATATTACAGGCCTTCCCGACTATTATTTTACGCCGGACAAGCTTGAATCGTACAAAGACGCAAACCTCCTTAAGGGAGGAATCGTTTTTGCGGATGCAATAACAACTGTTTCCGATACATATGCCGAGGAGATAAAGACTCCTTTCTTCGGCGAGGGGCTTGATCCTCTTTTGAGAGCAAGAGCCAATTCCTTAAGAGGAATCGTAAACGGAATCGACTATACGGACTTCGACCCCGCTACTGACAAGCATATCGTTAAGAAATATAATGCCGTGAATTTCCGAAAGGAAAAGGTTAAGAATAAGCGTGCTCTTCAGGAAGAGCTGGGGCTTACAGTCGACGACAAAAAGATGATGATCGGTATCGTCTCAAGACTTACCGACCAGAAGGGACTTGACCTCATCGCTTATATTATGGACGAGCTCTGTCAGGATGATATTCAACTTGTTGTACTTGGAACCGGCGAAGAAAGGTACGAGAATATGTTCCGCCACTTCGACTGGAAGTACAATAACAAGGTATCTGCGAATATCTACTATTCCGATGCTTTGTCGCATAAAATATATGCGGCCTGCGATGCCTTCCTTATGCCTTCCCTCTTTGAGCCTTGCGGCCTGAGCCAGCTGATGGCGCTTCACTACGGAACAATTCCTATTGTTCGCCAGACAGGAGGACTTAAGGATACGGTAGAGCCTTACAACGAGTACGAGAGTACGGGAACGGGCTTTGGATTTATCAACTACAATGCTCATGAAATGCTCTCCACTATCAGATACGCCGAAAAGATCTTCTATGATCGCAAGCGTGAATGGAATAAGATGGTCGACCGCGCAATGGCGGTAGATTTTTCCTGGGAGGTATCCGCTAAAAAGTACCAGGAAATGTATATGTGGCTTTGCCCCGATTATGATGCGGATAAATAAATCAAACAAGGACGTTTAAAATGATAAAGAGTATGACCGGCTTCGGAAGAAGCGAGATCACAGTTCACGATCGTAAGTTTTCCGTTGAACTCAAAAGCGTTAACCATCGCTACCTGGATGTAAACATCCGTATGCCAAAGGCACTTAACTTCTTTGATTCAGCCATCAGGCAGGAACTTAAGAAGTACATCTCAAGAGGTAAGGTTGATGTGTTCATCACATACGAAAACCTCGGAGAGGCGACAAGTACTGTCAGATACAACAAAGAACTTGCCGCCGAGTATCTTGCTTATCTTGAGCAGATGAGCAAGGAATTCGGACTTGAAAACGATATCAGAGTATCGAGTCTTTCCAAGTATCCCGATGTATTTGTTATGGAAGAAAACGACGTCGACGAGGAAGAGCTTTGGAAGGACCTTCAGACCGCCATTGATTCTGCTTGTGACACTTTCGTTAAAACACGTATTACCGAGGGTGAACATTTAAGAGACGATCTGATTCAGAAACTTGACCATATGGCGGAGCTTGTTTCTTTTATCGAGGAAAGGTCTCCTAAGATCATCGAGGAATACCGATCAAAGATCGATGCAAGGGTAAGAGAGATACTCGGAGACAATACGGTTGATGAGGGCAGACTCCTTACCGAAGTAACGATCTTTGCCGACAAGATCTGCGTTGATGAAGAGATAGTAAGATTAAAGAGCCATATTGATACCGTCAAAAAGGAACTCGGAGGCGGAGAAAATATCGGACGTAAGCTGGATTTTCTTGCACAGGAGCTTAACAGAGAGGCAAATACGATTCTTTCAAAGTCTACCGACCTTGAGATCGCAAACTGCGGTATCGAGCTTAAGACCGAAATAGAAAAGGTCCGTGAGCAGATACAGAATATTGAATAGATTTGAGGACTTTTTATGGATAAAAAGGGTATTTTACTTGTGATATCCGGCTTTTCCGGGGCCGGAAAAGGCACCGTTGTAAACCGCCTTCGCGAGAAATACGATGAATACGCGCTTTCCATCTCTATGACATCGAGAAAACCTCGTCCTACGGATGTGGAAGGTGAGACATATTTCTTCGTTACAAGAGAAAAATTTGAAAAAACTATTGCAGAAAACGGACTTCTTGAGTATGCTGAATATTGCGGCAATTATTACGGAACCCCCAGAGCTTTTGTGGAGGAACAGCTTAATGCCGGAAAAAATGTTATACTCGAGATAGAGATTCAGGGAGCAACCAATATAAAAAAGGCATTCCCCGAGAGTTTGCTTATCTTTATTACGCCGCCCAGCGCCGCCGAGCTCGAAAAGAGACTTAAAGGCCGCGGAACGGAGACGGATGAGGTTATTGCAAAGAGGCTTAAGCGTGCCTACGAAGAATCGGACGGAATGGACACCTATGATTATATAGTTGTCAATGACGAACTTGAAGAATGTGTTGATGAAGTTCATCGCATAATCGATCTTGCAAGGCGCCAGCCCCTCAGGATGAAATCTTTTATCGGCGAGATGAAAGAACAGCTTAAAGTGTACGATAAATAGTTAAAGGAGATAATAAAATGTTACACCCTTCTTATGTTGATCTTATGAACGTAGTTAATAAAGATGTTGCTGAAGACGAAGAACCCGTAGTAAGCAGCCGTTATTCAATCGTTATGGCATCCGCAAAGCGCGCAAGACAGCTTGTAAGCGGAGATCCCCAGTTCGCCGGCCAGGAGGATGAAAAACCTCTCTCGGTTGCGGTTAAGGAGATTTACGACGGAAAGGTAAAGATTCTTCCTAATATCGAAGATTAATCCAGTACAAAACAATGAGCCGGAATGGGGAGACAAGCCGCATTTCGGCTGTATTTTTGCTTATGGAAAGAAATATATGAAGATACTGATTATTTCTCTCGGATGCGACAAAAATCTCGTTGATACGGAGAAAATGATAGGACTCTTATCCGCCAGGGGCTATGAGTTTACGGACGACGAAGCTGAGGCCGAAGCTGTCATAGTCAATACCTGCTGTTTTATAGGTGATGCCAAGGAGGAGAGTATTAATACTCTTCTTGAGATGAGCGAACTTAGAAAAAGCGGAAAGATAAAAGCTCTTATCGCCTCCGGATGTCTGTCCGAAAGATACAAAAATGAAATACAAAAAGAGATTCCCGAGGTTGATGCGCTTATAGGAACGATGTCCGTACCGGATATTGCCGATACTCTTGACAGCGTACTTAAGGGCGCTCCTTCAAACTCCTTCAGGCCGCTTACAAGCGACCCGACGATAAGGTCTAAAAGAGTTCTTACAACCGGCGGGCATTTCGCCTACCTCAAGATAGCGGAGGGCTGCGACAAAAACTGTACATACTGCATTATTCCCAAGGTTCGCGGTGGTTATCGTTCTATTCCGATGGAAGAGCTTGTCACGGAAGCGGAAAAGCTTGCGGAAGATGGGGTTAAGGAACTGATCCTTGTAGCGCAGGAGACTACTCTTTACGGTAAAGATCTCTATGGAAAGAAATCACTGCCGGAACTTCTCAGAAGACTTTGCAAAATATCCGGTCTTTACTGGATAAGGATCCTTTATTGCTATCCCGAGGAGATCACGGACGAGCTTATAGAAACAATTGCTACCGAAAAAAAGATCTGTCACTATCTGGATATCCCTGTGCAGCATGCGTCTGACGACGTTCTTCGCAGGATGGGCAGATGGACGAACCAAAAGCAACTCCGGGATATGATAGGAAAACTAAGAGAACGTATTCCCGATATAGCCCTCAGAACAACGCTTATATCCGGTTTCCCCGGAGAGACGCAGGAAGATTTCGAAGAGCTTTACAGATTCGTAAATGATATGGAATTTGACAGGCTCGGGGTATTTCCCTACTCTCGCGAGGAGGATACTGTGGCCGGTGAAATGGCGGATCAGATAGACGATGAAGTCAAAAACTTCAGACGAGATGAACTGATGCAGCTCCAGCAAGCCATTGTTTTTGAAAAGAATGAGCAGTTGCCGGGTACTGTGCTTACCGTTATGGTGGAGGGAAAGGTTGCCGACGAGGATACCTACGTTACAAGAACCTACCGGGATGCACCGGGGGTTGACGGATATCTGTTTTTAAATACAACAGCTAATCTTATGACGGGTGACTTTGTAAAAGTTCTCGTTACGGATACAAATGATTATGATCTGATTGGAGAAATATACAATGGGTAATTCAGAGGAAAAGAGTGAATCTAAGACAAAAATCTGGAATGTGCCTAATATAATGACTACCGTCAGGGTGATACTGATCATCCCGTTTGTGCTCGCACTTTTGGGTGCAACACACGGCTGGTATGGAGAGAACAATTTCTTTACCGCCTGCATAGTTGCGGATGCCATCTTTATCATAGCAAGCCTCACGGATCTTTTTGACGGAAAGATCGCCAGAAAATACAATCTTGTTACCAATTTCGGAAAGTTTATGGACCCGCTTGCGGACAAGGTCCTTGTTTGCTCGGGACTTATCTGCCTTGTTGAGATGGGAAGAGTTCCCGCGTGGATCGTGATAATAATAATAGCGCGTGAATTTATAATCAGCGGATTCAGACTGGTAGCCTCCGATGCAGGTATCGTAATAGCGGCAAGTTACTGGGGTAAATGGAAAACAACACTTCAAATGACGCTTGTTATTATGGCTATTTTGGATCTTAGCCCATATATTCCTTTTTACGGAATCCTTATGACCGTAGTTATGTATCTGGCGCTTATTTTAACCGTGATCTCTCTTGTGGATTACATCTACAAGAATCGTAAAGTGCTTACAAGATAACAGAGCATAGATATTGGAGAAAACATGAAATTAGATAAGATAAAGGAAACCGCATCCGAAAACGGAAAACAGTGTGTTTATTCAAGATGCGTTAAGATCTGCGGAATAGGTGAAGATAAAGTCAGGAAGCTTATTTCGGATATGGAAGAAAGCGGCGGAGCAAAGGTTGAGATTTCTTCTGTTGTTGGAGAAGTTCATATTCTTGTTTCCACAATGGCCGAAGATAAGAAGGCTGCGAGAAAAGTTATCAAGCCTGTCGTCGGCGAATTAAAAGAAATATTCGGAAATTATATTTATTCAACCGAAGAAAACGTTACTCTCGAGCAGGCCGTTGTGGACCTTTTACTTGCGAATAACCTTACCGTATCCTGCGCCGAGTCCTGTACCGGAGGAATGCTGAGCGCAAGGCTTATAAATGTACCCGGAGTATCGGAAGTATACAAATACGGATATATTACATATTCCAACAAGTCAAAGAGAAAAATACTCGGCGTTAGGCGCTCCGTCATCGATAAATACGGAGTTATCAGCGCGGAAACCGCGAAAGACATGGCAAAAGGACTTGCCGCCATTACAAAAGCGGATATATGTGTCAGCGTTACCGGAAACGCAGGCCCGGATGCGGCAGAGGATAAGCCTGTGGGCCTTGTGTATATTGGATGCTGTATCAAGGGAAAGGTGGCTGTTACCGAGGCGCACTTTACCGGCGAGAGAAATGAAATAAGAGAAGCCGCTACGGCTGCCGCTCTTGCGTTTATGAGAAACAATATGCTTGAGTATTACAGCAGAGTCACCTTCGGGTCCGATGAGGATTAATCTTTCGGAGTTTTCGTTTTTTTCAAAAAAATATATAAATTATCTGCAGAGGGCTTGCGTTTGTGAGCCCTCTGTGTTATTTTACCCATACGGAAGAATATTCAATATTTGAAATCATACAATTCAAAATTCAGATTTTCGGCTATTTAGCCAATAGAGTGACTTTTATTACCCCCAAAATATGATAAATTAAAAATGTGATTGAAACAGGTCCGAATTTTTATTAATTCGGTTGACAAAATCGAACGGATGTTTTATTCTGATACAAGAAAGCGAACATTCGTTCTCAAAAGGAGATTATATAATGGAAAACGAAGAGAAGAAAAAAGCACTTGAAGCGGCTCTGAGCCAGATTGAGAAGCAGTACGGAAAAGGAACGGTTATGAGACTCGGAGATCCCAATGCGCAGATGTCCGTTGAGACTATTCCGACAGGCTCCATCAGTCTTGATATTGCTCTTGGACTCGGAGGAATCCCCAAGGGAAGGATCGTAGAGATATACGGCCCCGAATCAAGTGGTAAGACGACGGTTACTCTTCATATGATAGCTGAAGTACAAAAGAGAGGCGGCATCGCCGGATTTATCGACGCTGAGCATGCCCTCGACCCCGTTTATGCCAAGAATATCGGCGTAGATATCGATAACCTCTATATTTCGCAGCCCGACAACGGAGAACAGGCTCTTGAGATCGCTGAGACAATGGTTCGCTCCGGTGCGGTTGACATCGTTGTAGTTGACTCTGTTGCCGCTCTTGTTCCCAAGGCGGAGATTGACGGCGATATGGGTGATTCCCACGTGGGACTCCAGGCGAGACTTATGTCACAGGCCCTCAGAAAGCTTACCGCCGTTATCAGCAAGTCAAACTGCGTCGTTGTATTTATCAACCAGCTCCGTGAGAAGGTCGGCGTAATGTTCGGTAACCCCGAGACAACCACGGGCGGACGTGCCCTTAAGTTTTACTCTTCTGTAAGACTTGACGTAAGACGTATCGAGTCTATCAAGCAGGGCGGTGAAGTCATCGGTAACAGAACAAGGGTTAAAGTAGTTAAAAACAAGGTTGCGCCTCCTTTCAAAGAAGCTGAATTTGATATTATGTTTGGCGAAGGTATATCAGTAGCCGGAGACATCCTCGATAAAGCAGCCGATGCGGATATTATTGTTAAATCAGGTGCATGGTATGCCTATAACGGAGACAAGATCGGACAGGGACGTGAGAATGCAAAGCAGTTCCTTAAGGATAACCCCGCTATCTGCGGAGAGATAGAAGCTAAGGTACGTGCTCATTACGGATTAAATGGCGCCTCAGCTGCCGCTGAAGCTCCTGATGAGGCACCCGCTAAGACCTCCGGAAGAGCATCAAAGGAAAAGAATACCGAGGAATGATCTGATGCAGGTTACAAAGATTCTGCCTCTGGATAAAAAAAGAAGCCGGGTTTGGCTTGACGAAGAGTTCGCCTTTGTTCTGTACAAGGGCGAACTTCGCCGTTTTAATATCCGCGAAGGCGGGGAACTTAACGAAAAAGATTATATTGAGATAGTTCATACCCTCCTTCCGAAAAGGGCTAAACTACGCGCTATGAACCTTCTAAAGAGCCATACCTACTCGGTTAAACAGCTTGAAGATAAGTTAAGAGAAGGCTTTTATCCCGAAGAAATCATCTCCGAAGCGATACAATACGTATCTTCATACGGATATCTTGACGATTTAAGACTATGCGAGGAGTATATAAGGGGGCATCTTGCCGATAAGAGCAGGATGCGTATCAGCATGGACCTCAAAAGAAAAGGGATATCTTCCGAAACTATAAGGGAGGCCTTTGAAAACTGTTCGGAAGAGGGCTTTATTCAGGATGAAACCGAACAGGTCAAAAATCTCTTGAAAAAAAGGAGATTTGATCCTTCTTTGTGTAACGACAGAAAGGAATTCGCAAAACAATTTTCGTATCTTGCATCAAAAGGATATTCCTCAGAAACCATCAGAAAAGCCCTTGGAGAGTGGGATTCCTTTTAAAAAGCGATAATATTACGCAAGTTATTTGGGGTTGACATTATTCCCTCAAAACATTAATATAATAAATGTTGTACTATGAAAATTAAATAAGGAGGTGCTCCTGTAATGCCTATGCCACCAATTCCTATGGTCGCATTCATCGGGATCCTCGCTGGTGCTATATTAATTACCGCCGTTTTGGCAGTACTTATAACGTCCAACACCCTCAAGAAATCAGCAGCGAAAACAATCGGTTCTGCTGAGGACAAAGCCAGAGAGATAATTGATGAAGCCTTAAAAACTGCGGAGTCCGACAAGAGAGAAGCTGCTCTTAAAGCGAAGGAGGAATCCATTCGTATTAAGAACGAAACCGATCGCGAAGTTAAAGAACGTCGCGCTGAAGTTTCCAAGAGCGAGCACAGGATTCAGCAGAAGGAAGAAGCGATTGATAAGAAAACAGACGCTCTCGAGCGTCGTGAGCAAAGCCTCGCAGCGAGAGAAGAGAATCTTTCTAAGATGAAGGAGGAAATCTCTAAGCTTAACGAGCAGAGACTACAGGAACTGGAAAGAATTTCCGGATTAACCTCTGAACAAGCAAAAGAGTACTTGTTGAAAATTGTTGAAGATGAAGTCAGACATGACGAAGCCCTGATGATCAAGGAAATGGAGAACAGGGCAAAGGAAGAGGCGGACAAGAAGGCTAAAGAGTATGTTGTTACCGCAATTCAGAGATGTGCAGCTGATCATGTTTCAGAGACAACTATCTCAGTAGTCCAGCTTCCTAACGACGAGATGAAGGGACGTATTATCGGTAGAGAGGGTAGAAATATCCGTACGCTCGAAACCTTGACCGGTGTTGAGCTTATAATCGACGATACTCCCGAAGCAGTCGTACTTTCCGCATTCGATCCTGTGCGCCGCGAGGTTGCAAGGATTGCCCTCGAGAAACTCATTGTGGATGGAAGAATCCATCCTGCGAGAATCGAAGAAATGGTTGAGAAGGCTCAAAAGGAAGTTGACCAGACCATTAAAGAAGAAGGCGAAGCAGCCGTACTGGAAGTTGGAGTACACGGCCTGCATCCTGAACTCGTCAAATTACTTGGCCGTATGAAGTATCGTACAAGCTACGGTCAGAATGCTCTTAAGCATTCAATCGAAGTAGCTCACCTTTCAGGATTACTTGCTTCCGAACTGGGACTTGATGTCAGACTTGCTAAACGCGCCGGACTCTTGCATGATATCGGTAAAGCGGTTGACCATGAGATGGAAGGTTCTCATGTACAGCTTGGAGCTGATCTGTGCCGTAAGTATAAGGAAAACGCAGTTGTCATTAATGCCGTTGAATCACATCACGGCGATGTAGAAGCTACTTCACTTATTGCATGCATCGTTCAGGCAGCGGATACAATCTCCGCAGCCAGACCGGGAGCTCGCAGAGAGACTCTCGAGATTTACACCAGCCGTTTAAAACAGCTGGAAGATATTTCCAACAATTTCAAAGGGGTAGAAAAGTCTTTTGCTATTCAGGCAGGACGAGAAGTTCGAGTTATGGTTGTCCCCGAGCAGATTTCAGATACCGATATGGTACTACTTGCTCACGATATTTCTAAACAGATTGAGGCTGAAATGAAGTATCCCGGACAGATTAAGGTTAATGTTATCCGCGAGAGTCGCGTGACAGATTACGCTAAATAAATCATAATTCCGGTTTCGAAAAACATTACTTAAAGCAAAATAAATGCCATTACCTTCGGGTAGTGGCATTTTTTTGTTAAATATTGCCTATTGAAGGATTTGCTAACTTATTGTATTATAAGCAGGATGTATATTTGTATGATTGTATACAATGAGAGACAACAAGGATTGGAGATTTGTAATGAAAGCTTACAAAGAAATGACCAGAGAAGAACTGCTTACCCTGAAGGCCGAGCTTGAAAAGGCTTACGAGGATGCTAAGGGGAAGGGACTGAAACTTGATATGTCAAGAGGAAAGCCCAGCCCGGCACAGCTTGATCTTTCTAAAGGATTTCTTGATGCACTTTCATCCGAAGACACTTTAAAGGCGCAGGATGGTACTGATACGAGAAACTACGGTGTTCTCGACGGTATACCCGAAGCTAAAGAGCTTATGGCTGAGATCATGGACGTAAGCCCTGAATCTGTTATAGTCTGCGGAAATGCAAGTCTTAATATTATGTACGATACCGTGGCTAGATCTTTTACACACGGTGTTAACGGAAATACCCCCTGGTGCAAGCTTGATAAGGTTAAGTTCCTTTGCCCTGCTCCCGGATACGACAGGCATTTCCGCATCACAGAGTTTTTCGGTGTGGAGATGATCACAGTACCCATGTCTCCCGAAGGCCCCGATATGGATATGGTCGAGAAGTATGTAAATAACGACGAATCCGTTAAGGGAATCTGGTGTGTGCCCAAGTACTCCAACCCTCAGGGATACAGCTATAGTGATGCGACTGTAAAGCGCTTCGCGGCTTTAAAGCCCGCTGCTAAGGATTTTAGGATCTTTTGGGACAATGCTTACGCTATTCACCATCTCTATGAGGAATCAGACAGGCAGGACAATATACTTAACATCCTTGATGAATGCGCTAAATGCGGCAATCCCAATATGGTATATGAATTTGCTTCGACTTCAAAGGTTACTTATGCCGGCGGAGGAATCTCTGCGGTTGCTTCATCTCCCGAGAATCTTGCGTGGATCAAGAAATCAATGACTGTTCAGACTATCGGATATGATAAGGTAAACCAGCTCAGACATGTTAAGTTCTTTAAGAACTTTGACGGAGTAAAGAAGCATATGATGAAGCATGCCGAATCTATGAGACCGAAGTTCCTTGCCGTTGAAGGCGTTCTTGAGAAGGAACTTGGAGGACTCGGAATCGGAACATGGACAAATCCCAACGGCGGATACTTCATCTCATTTGATTCGCTTCCCGGATGCGCTAAGCAAATTGTTGCAAAGTGCAAGGAAGCCGGAGTTGTTCTCACCGGAGCGGGAGCTACTTTCCCCTATGGAAAGGACCCCGAGGACAGCAACATTCGAATCGCTCCTTCCTTCCCTTCACCTGAAGAGATGGCGCAGGCAACGGACCTGTTTGTACTCTGCGTGAAGCTGGTCAGTGTTGAAAAAATATTGGAAAGCAAGTAGAATTAAAGCGGTTCCCTAAAGGGAGCCGCTTTTTTGGAGGATAAAATGGAAGAGATAAAAAGAATCGGAAGAGAGCTTGTGGCTAAAGGAGCCATAATCGACTATTACAGGGATACAATGCAGATTCCCAATGGAAATGTGGCAAAGTGGGATCTTATAGATCATAAGGGAGCTGCTGCTGTTGTGGCTGTCAGGGAAGACGGAAAGCTGATTATGGTCAAGCAGTACAGAAATGCCCTTGAAAGAGAGACGATAGAGATTCCCGCAGGAGGCTTGAACGGAAGAGATGAGCCTACTCTGGAAGCGGCCGTGAGAGAGCTTAGGGAGGAGACGGGATATATTGCCGAGAATATCGAATTTCTCACATCCATCTACACAACTGTAGCCTTTTGCAACGAAAAAATAGATATCTACCTCGCCACCGGCCTTAAAAAGCGTGAAGGCCAGGATCTTGATGAAGACGAGTATGTCGATGTATACGCATACGATCTTGACGAGCTGGTGTCCATGATCTACGAGAACAAGATTCAGGATTCAAAGACTATTTGCGGCATTATGCTATATGCATATAAAACCGGAAAATAGTTTGGAAAGTTTGTAAATATTTTTGTAATACTTTTTTAATATATCAATTTTTTTGTGGCAGATTTATCACCCGCAAACATTTGTTTCAACAATATCTTGGGTTACATAAAATGACTTGTGTCAGTATCTTGTGGAGATAGAAAAATCGCAGAAATTTCAGTAATTTTATAGTGAAAATTGCCACATTGCTTTTATAAATTATCATATTTATAATAGGCTTTGCCGCCTGAAAATTTCTCTTTTATCCAATGAGGGAAATTATTACAAACTTTGGATTACTAGGGCGACAAAGGAGTAGAGATGTGATGAACGACGAATTGGACTCATTTTTGACTTACCTGGAAGATGAAAAGAAGATGTCCGAAAACACTCGCTTATCATACAAGCGCGATCTGGTTAAACTTCAGCAATACTGCAATGGATTGGCCATTCATGATGCAAGACAGGTATCTGCAGCCAATCTCAAGTCCTACATCGTATACTTGGAAGCCGGCAGTTTCAAGGCAGCAACTATTTCCAGAAATGTTGCTTCTATCCATGCTTTTTTCCATTACTTGTATAACGAGCATATCGTAGATACAGACGTGTCTGAGTGCTTGCAAGCGCCTAAGATCGAAAAACATATCCCTGAGATCATGTCTGAGGAAGAAGTTAAAAAGCTTCTTGCGCAGCCTAAGGGTGTTGACCCCAAAGGGGTAAGAGACAAGGCTATGCTGGAACTTTTGTATGCCACAGGCATCAGAGTTTCCGAGCTTATCGGACTTAAAGTAAGCGATGTCGATCTTGCGAAGGATCTTCTTTCCTGCAAGGGAAGGGTAATACCTTTCGGATCAAACGCAAGAGAAGCCCTTGTCAATTATCTTTCCGAGAGCAGAGAGCTCCTTCTTAAGGGCAATGAAAGTGATATACTTTTTCCCAGTTGCCTTGGAGATCCTATGAGTCGTCAGGGGTTCTGGAAGCTTATAAAGGCCTACGGAAAGAAAGCCGGTATCGAGATGGAGATCACACCTCATACTCTTCGTCATTCCTTCGCCGCTCATATGATGGCGGGCGGAGCAGACGTGCACAGCGTTTCCGAAATGCTTGGCCATTCAGATGTATATACAACCCAGATTTATGCATCTCTCGGTCAAAATGATCTCAGAAAGGTATACAGCGGGGCACATCCCAGAGGATGATCCGTAAGGGAACAACTTACCGCTGACTTTTATAAAACCTATAACATCCAAAACAAGCGAAAGAGAGGGCAAATATGGCTACAAATGAAGTAACAAAGGATGACCTCGTTAAACTTGCGAATCAGATGCTACAGATCAGGTCCACCATCGACTCGGATCATTTGAAAAAGATTTTTTCAAAGATATCTCTGGTTGATTTTACGGCCTTAAAAAAGGTTTATGGGAATACTACAGAAGACCACATCACGGAGCCCATTTATCTTACACAGCTTTCAGAGCAGTTTAATATGACCATCAGTCAGGTATCAAATGCAGTTAAGAGGCTCCAGACGAAGGGTTATATATACTGGGAGCATGACGGAAAGGGAACTTACATCAGACTCTCCGAAACAGGTCACAGACTTATGCAGGAACAGCAGGAAATCCTTAACGACTATTTTTACAATGTTGTTAAGAGGATAGGCTATATCAGATTTATCCAGCTTGTGGAAAGTATCAAGAGCCTTGAAGAGATTATGGACGAAGAGGCTTGCAAGATGATCGGGATTACGGAGTAGGGCTTCGGATCCTTTTCGAAAATGAGTTTTTTAATACTTTTACTAACGCAAACAAAGAGCCGGTTCCTTTTGGAATCGGCTCTTGCCTTATCTTTTCATTGAAAAACTGCTTAAACTTAAAAACTTAGATAACAGAATCTGCGATATCATAGATAAGTCTTTCGGAAGCTTCCCATCCGAGGCAGGGATCAGTGATGGACTTTCCGTAGATATGTTCACCGATCTTCTGGCTGCCCTCTTCGATATAGCTCTCGATCATAAGTCCCTTTACAAGCTTTCCGAGGTCGGGATTGAGCTTGCGGTTATGCATAACCTCTTTGGCGATACGTACCTGCTGCTCAAACTGCTTGTTGGAATTTGAGTGGTTTGTGTCAACGACGCAGGCAGGATTTTTAAGCTCCATCTTACCATACATCTCAAGGAGTCTTACAAGGTCCTCGTAGTGATAGTTGGGAGTATTGTTTCCGTGCTTGTTTGTGGCGCCGCGAAGGATGGTGTGCGCAAATTCGTTTCCGCTGGTATTTACTTCCCATCCGCGATAGATAAATGAATGGGGGTGCTGGGCAGCAAATACTGAGTTGAGCATAACGGAGAAGTCACCGCTTGTAGGATTCTTCATACCTGCGGGAACATCAAATCCGGATACTGTAAGTCTGTGCTGCTGGTCCTCAACGGAACGGGCTCCTACGGCTACATAGGAAACGAGGTCTGAGAGGTATCTCCAGTTTTCGGGATAAAGCATCTCGTCTGCGGAGCTTAATCCTGTTTCCTTAACGGCACGAAGATGCATATGTCTGATGGCAATAAGACCGGCTAAAAAGTCTACACCTTTTTCCGGGTCGGGTTGATGGATCATTCCCTTGTAACCGCCGCCGTTGGTACGGGGCTTGTTGGTGTAGATCCTGGGGATAAGAATAAGCTTATCCTTAACCTGCTCATTTACCCTTGCAAGGCGATTAACGTAATCACAAACGGATTCCTCGTTATCCGCAGAGCAGGGACCGATAATAACCAAAAACTTGTTGCTCTTTCCCGTGATGACATCTTTGATCTCGGCATCTCTTTTTGCCTTGATCTTTAAAACATCTTCCGGAACAGGATACTGTTCCCTGATTTCATCGGGAGTAGGCAGCTTTTTTATGAACTCGAAACTCATTAGCCTGTCCTCATTTCTGTAAAAAATTTTAAACCTTTCAAATTATAGTATATGGCGAAAAAAATGTCAAAAAATCCTTTTTGCTTTTTAGGTAATATGTTATACTGTTGAATAGGTGTGAAATAGCTATATTTTTGGGATGTTGATTATGGAAGAACGTAAGAAACAGGCCGGTACCGGAAGAGTGGCAAGACTTAAGAAACTCATTATTGGCGCGCTGGTCGTTTTGCTTATCCTGCCCAATATCACAGGTATCTATCTTATTATAAAACAGGCTTCTATCGAAAGGCGGGTAGATTATCTTGCCAAAGAAGTCGCAGATATGAAGCTTCAGGGAATCTCTCATTTGGGAAGGCTTGACGGCGGTGACAGGCTGGCCATCGCGGAGGCTCTTCTTGATGACGTGCCGGACGGGGCTGCCCCTGAAACTGCTGTGGCGGATTTGCCGGATAGCGAAAAAGAATCCGGGCTTTTGTCGGATGATGTAGTCTGGACTTTTTCCGGCGGAGGAGATGTCAGCGAGGCGCCGCATAAAGTCTATCTGACTTTTGACGACGGCCCCAGTGCATATACGGATGATATTCTGGATATTTTGGACAGTTACGGCGTAAAGGCCACATTTTTCGTTGTGGGAAAGGAATCCGAGAGCGATCTTGAGGCTTACAAAAGAATCGTGGAAGAGGGGCACACCCTTGGAATGCATTCCTACAGCCACGTATATTCAAGAATCTACTCAAGTGAAGAAAACTTCACGGAGGATCTTGACAATATCACTACGCTGCTTGAAAGCGCAACGGGCAGAGAACCGCAGTTTTACCGCTTCCCCGGAGGAAGCTCAAACAGCGTAAGTTCTCTTGATATGCACCGTTTTATCAATATACTGGACGACAGAGGGATTTCCTATTTCGACTGGAACGTTTCATCGGGAGATGCTTCGGGAGAGCTTTTAAGCGCGGAGCAGATTCTCCTTAACGCCACGAGCGGAATAGAAAACAGAGAAGTATCTGTAATACTGATGCATGACTCTCTCGACAAGCCGACCACCGTTATGGCATTACCCGCGATCATCGAGAAGATACAAAAGATCGAGGGAACCGCAATATTACCTATTACATCCGATACCGAACCGGTACGGCATGTAGAATAAAAAGGAGGAATTACGTAAATGGGTTTTTTTGGAGACCTTAAGCAGGACTTATCTCAGGCGGTAAATGAACTTATCCCCGAAGAGAAGAACGAAACTACCGAGACTTTGGACGATGCGGCTTTAGAAGCTGCCGCAGATTCGGCCAAAGAAGAAAAGACAGATCTTCCCGATGTATCCGCTATGCTTGACGCAATAGACGAAAAGCCGGAGACGCTCAGCGACGCAGACTATGAGAACCTTTTAAACGAGGCTTTAAACGGAGATATTTCTCTCGAACAGGCAGGGGAAAGCGAAGAAGCCGCAGAAAAGACCGAAAGCTCGGATGCCGAATCGGCACTCGACACCGTATTTGCCGATATGGAGGCTGCTTCAGCTTCGGCCGTTACCGAGGAAGAGCCTGTTTATGAGGAAGATAAATTCGAAGATAATAATTTCAAAGGAGCAGATTTTAAAATGGACAGTAATGCAAACTATTCAGATGAAACATCAGTAATCACCCTGGGTATGACTGTAAACGGTGATATCAGCACCGAAGGCTCTCTCGAGATACTCGGAAACGTTAAAGGAAACATTGACGTTAACGGTAAGCTCAACATCACCGGACATGTTACCGGAAATTCAAAGGCTCATGAAATCTTCGCTGAGAACGCAAAGATCACAGGCGATGTAACCAGCGAATCTTCGATCAAGATCGGTGCAGGAACCGTTATCGTAGGAAATATCACAGGCTTCTCCGCAGCAGTTGCAGGTGCGGTTAAGGGAGATATCGATGTACACGGACCTGTTATCCTTGATTCTTCAGCGATCGTTATGGGTAATATCCGTTCGAAGTCCGTACAGATCAACAACGGTGCGGCTATCGAAGGTATGTGCTCACAGTGCTACGCTGATGTCAGCCCTACATCCTTCTTTGACGATTACAAGCCCGAGACTATCGGCAACAAGAAGAGTAAGAGCGATAAGTAATTAATAGTTTTGGAGAAAAAATATGCGTATTTTGTTGAAATTAAGCGGTGAAGCCCTTGCAGGCCCCAATAAAACGGGATTTGACGAGGCTACCGTCAGAAAAGTAGCGCTTCAGGTTAAGCAGCTTGTTGACGATGGTATCGAGGTGGGTATCGTAACAGGAGGAGGAAACTTCTGGCGCGGCCGCTCAAGCGAGAATATCGACCGTACAAAGGCTGACCAGATAGGAATGCTTGCGACTATCATGAACTGCATTTATGTTTCCGAGATATTCAGAAGCGTCGGCATGATGACAAATGTGCTTACTCCCTTCGAGTGCGGTTCATTTACCAAGCTCTTTTCAAAGGACAGAGCAAACAAGTATTTTGCTCACGGACAGGTAGTATTCTTCGCCGGAGGCACCGGACATCCGTACTTTTCTACCGATACCGGAGTTGTTCTCAGAGCAATCGAGGTTGAGGCGGATGTTATACTCCTTGCGAAGTCAATCGACGGAGTTTACGATTCAGACCCTGCCAAGAACCCCGCGGCTGTTAAGTACGATGAGGTTACCATCGACGAAGTCATCGCAAAGAACCTCCAGGTTGTTGATATGACCGCTTCGATCCTCGCAAGAGACAATCATATGCCTATGTGGGTATTCGGACTTAACGAGGAAAACAGCATAGTAAATACGCTTAAAGGAGAATTCCACGGAACCAAGGTTACCGTGTAATGTCATAGGAGACTTAATATAATGGACGAAAGAATTAAAAGCTACGACGAAAAAATGACAAAAGCCATCGAGCATCTTGAGGCTGACTTCGCCGCTATCCGTGCGGGAAGAGCAAATCCCCATGTTCTCGATAAGCTTCGTGTTGACTATTACGGAACCCCTACCCCTATTCAGCAGGTAGGTAATGTTACTGTTCCCGAGGCGAGAATCATCCAGATCGCTCCCTGGGAGAAGAGCCTTTTAAAGGATATCGAAAAGGCAATCCTTACATCCGATATCGGAATTAATCCTACCAATGACGGTAATGTTATAAGACTCGTATTCCCCGAGCTTACCGAGGACCGTCGTAAGGAGCTTGTAAAGGATATCAAGAAAAAGGCTGAGGACGCAAAGGTTGCCGTTAGAAACGTACGTCGTGACGGCAATGACGCATTCAAGAAGCTCGGCAAGGGTGAAGTATCCGAGGACGAGATCAAGACTCTTGAGGATGAGCTTCAGAAGATTACAGATAAGTATGTTAAGGATATTGATGCTCTTGTAGAGGTCAAGACCAAGGAGTTAATGACAGTATAATGCCTGATGAGAGAAAAATTCCCCGTCACGTTGCTGTTATCCTTGACGGAAACGGACGCTGGGCAAAGGCAAAAGGATTGCCGAGAAACGCCGGTCATGTTCGCGGAGCTCAGGTTGTCGAGGACATGCTTACCATAGTTGATAAGGTCGGTATAAAGTACTTTACGGTCTATGCTTTTTCCACAGAAAACTGGAACAGACCGGGAGATGAGGTTACCGCTCTTATGGGACTGCTTCGCAAGTATATGGTGGGAAGCCTGCGAAAGGCGGCAAAGAATAATGTTCACATACAGGTCATTGGTGACAGGACAAGACTTGATCCCGATATCGTTAAGAGTATCGAAGATCTTGAGCGCGATACGGCTGCCAATACCGGTCTTCATTTCCAGATAGCCATCAACTACGGCGGACGGGATGAGATAAGGCGCACTGTTTCAAAACTGTCAGATAAAGTCCTTTCGGGGGAGATAAAGCCTGAAGATATTACGGAAGAAACCATAGCGGGAGAGCTCGATACTGCGGGAATTCCCGATCCGGATCTCCTTATCCGTACCTGCGGAGAGCAGAGGATTTCGAATTTCCTTCTTTGGCAACTTGCATATACCGAGTTTTATTTTACTGATGTGGCATGGCCCGATTTTAATGAGGCAGAGCTGGAAAAAGCTATAGATGCATATAATCACAGAGAGCGCCGTTTCGGCGGATTAAAGTAAAACCCGTTTCGGAGGACTTAATGCGTAAATTTATAACAAGATCGATCAGTGCTATCACAATGCTTGCGGGCATTGTTGCGCTCTTTATATTCGGAGGATATGCTCTTGCGGGGGTACTCCTTGTAATCTCATGCATCGGCTTTTGGGAGCTTTCAAAGGCCTTTGCCTGCAAAAGCGTCGTTCCGGGAGGCGAAAGAGTTCCGCTTCCGGCCAAGAAAAAGATCGATTATCTTGACATTATCGGACTTATTACAATAGTTTTATATTACGGAGTTATGGTTTTTGCCCGAGATCCCGTTTACCAGTTTATGGTGGTTGTCTGCTTTGTAATTGCTATCCTTTTTGTCTATGTTTTCAGATTTCCGAAAGTTGAGATCGGAAGGATCGCAGACATCAGCTTTTCCTTCCTCTATTGCCCTGTAATGCTTTCCTTCATCTATATGACAAGGCAGTCTGAGCCTTACGGAAAGTACCTTATCTGGATGATACTTATCGGCTCCTGGGGATGCGACACTTTCGCCTACCTTATCGGAAGCGCCTTCGGAAAGAGAAAGGTTTTCCCTGTTTTGTCGCCCAATAAATCATTGGCGGGATGTATCGGAGGAATCCTTGCAAGCGGTATTATCGGAGGAGTTTACGGATACTTCTACGTTACCCCCGGTCTTGCGAAGATGGGAATTGAAATCCCTTATCTGTATCTTGTGCTTGCGGCTATCAGCATGGTGGGAGGCGTTATCGGAATGCTCGGCGACCTCGTGGCGTCCGGTATCAAGCGCAACAAGGGATTCAAGGATTATGCAAAGCTTATTCCGGGGCACGGCGGAGTTATGGACAGATTCGACTCTATGATTTCCACAGCCCCTGCGATATATGTTCTTTCGCTTTTACTGATCTTGAACAATTTCTGAAATTAGTTTAGATGTCGCTCCCTTTTGGGGGCGACAAATCTTTTTTAGCGGTGGGAGAAGAGTTTGACTTTAGCCCCCCCGCATAGGATATTTGTATGGAAAATAAAAAGATCGTTCTTCTGGGTTCAACGGGTTCTATCGGGACCCAGACTCTTGAAGTAGTAGAAAATTATAGCGAATACCTTTCGGTTGTGGCACTTTGCGCAGGTAGCAACGTTGCCCTTATGGAAAAGCAGATAAGGAAGTTTAAACCTCTTTTGGCTGTTATGTGGTCCGAGGAGGCGGCAAAAGACCTTAAAGAAAAAGTAAGCGATCTTCCCGTAAAAATCCTTTCGGGAATGGACGGACTTATTGAAGCGGCTACTATGGCGGAGGCGGACATCGTCCTTACGGCCGTTGTGGGAATGATAGGTATAAGGCCCACCATCGCCGCAATCGAAGCGGGTAAAGATATAGCTCTTGCAAACAAAGAGACGCTTGTCTGCGCCGGACATATCATCATGCCCCTCGCGGCTGAAAAAGGCGTAAGGATTCTCCCTGTTGACAGCGAGCATTCAGCTATCTTCCAGTCTCTTCACGGAGAAAAAGGAAATAAGATTTCCAAGATCCTCCTTACTGCGAGCGGAGGACCTTTCAGAAATATGACTACAGAGCAGCTCCGTACAAAGACGGTTGAGGATGCATTAAAACATCCCAATTGGTCTATGGGAAGAAAGATTACCATCGACTCCGCAAGCCTTGTAAATAAGGGTCTGGAGGTTATGGAGGCGGGATGGCTTTTTGATGTTCCCGTTTCAAAGATAGAAGTTGTGGTTCATCCCCAGAGCATCCTTCACTCCGCTGTGGAATTCGAAGACGGAGCTGTTATAGGCCAGATGGGCGTGCCGGATATGAAACTTCCGATACAGTACGCTCTTTTCTATCCCAACAGACTTCCTATGACCGGAAACAAGCTTGATCTTTTCGCGGTTAAGGATATGACCTTCGAAAAGCCCGATCCCGAAGTGTTTAGAGGTCTTGCCCTCGCTCTTAGGGCGGCAGCTGAAGGCGGAAGTATGCCGACTGTATTTAACGCCGCAAATGAGCTTGCCGTTTCTAGGTTCCTTGATAAAAAGATAGGCTTTTTGGATATATACGAGATCATCGAAAAGGCTATGGATGCCCACACCTTGATAGCAAATCCTACCGTAGAGCAGATACTTGAGGCCGAGAGGGAGGTATCTGAAGTATGCTAAATACTCTCGTCAGCATTTTTTGGTTTTTGCTTATTTTTTCCGTGGTTGTAGTATCCCATGAATTCGGACATTTTATCATAGCAAGGGCTAACGGGATTCACGTTGTAGAGTTCTTTGTGGGATTTGGCCCTACTATCATCCATTGGACAAAGGGCGGGACAAAGTACTCTATAAAGCTTTTGCCTCTTGGAGGCGCCTGCGTTTTTGAAGGACAGGATGATGTGGCTGATGGCACCTATAAAGAGGGCACGCCAAAGATCGACAATCCCGGCGGAAAGTACGGAGGCTCGTTTTTAGAGGCAAATGTCTGGAAAAGACTTGCGGTTACTTTGGCCGGCCCTGCGTTTAATATAATACTTGGTTTTATCATCGCCTTTATAATGGTAAATCTTATTGCTATCAGAGAACCTGTGGCAACCCAGGTAGCTGAAGGCGGCGCCGCTCAGGCAGCAGGCCTTGAAGACGGTGACAGGATTCTTTCCCTTAACGGACAAAAGATCTGTCTTTACGATGATATCCTTCTTTTTAATGCGCTTTACAGCGGCGGGGATGTTGATGTTGAGTATATGAGGGACGGAGAAAAATACAAGACTACCCTTACTCCCGTATTCGACAGCGAGGAAGGCAGATATCTTATAGGAATAATGAATTCCGATTTCGTAACTCTTAAAGGCATCGACGCCCTTAAGTATACCTGGTACGAGGTCAGATATAATTTCAAGATGACCTACGGAAGCCTTTTTATGCTTGTAAGGGGTAAAGTTAAGACCAGCGATATTTCAGGTCCTGTGGGCATAGCGGTTAACGTTGTGGGCAAGACCTACGAACAGACAAAAGACTACGGATTCTCCACAGTTGTGGTAAATATGTTAAACATTGCATTAATGCTGACCATCAACCTCGGAATCCTTAATCTTTTACCGATTCCCGCTCTTGACGGCGGCAGGCTGATGTTTATTCTTATTGAGATAATAAGGGGAAAGCCCGTTCCAAGAGACAAAGAGGCGCTTGTTAATTTTATAGGTGTTGTTTTCTTTATCGTTTTGATCGTACTTGTCTTCTTTAACGATATAAGAAATATCTTTTTTGTAAAATGATCACTTGATCAAGAGGTTTTTAATGGATTTTTCAGCAAAGTATGATACTCCCGTTAAAGTGGGAGAGGGAAGCTTCGGAACCGTATACAGGATTAAAAACAAAGAAAGCGGTGAATTTGCCGCTTTAAAGGTTATAAAGGATAAAAAGATCTGGGAGATTGAGACTGCGCTTTTAAAAGAGGCCGATCATCCTCTATTTCCAAGATTTATAGATGCCGGTGAGTCCGACGGCGAGTATTATATCATCATGGAGTATATCTTCGGGGAGAACTTAAGCAACGTTCTTACAAGGAGAAAGGGCTTTGCCCAAAGCGAAGCAATGAAGATGGCTCTTACCGTAGCGGACGGCCTCGGATGGATTCAGACAAAGGATAAACCCATAGTTTTCAGAGATCTTAAAGCTGAGAATATGGTCCTTACTCCTGAAGGGGATGTAAGACTTCTTGACTTTGGATCGGCCTGCTATCTTGAGGATGCGGGAAGCAGTGTGAGCGGTACGGTAGGTGTATCTGCGCCGGAGCAGTTCGACGAAGTGGCGGGGCTTTCTTCGGATGTATACGCTTTCGGAAGGCTTTTCCACTATATGTTAACGGGCATCAATCCTCTTTCCGAGGGAGCTGCCGACAAATTCCTGCCTTTACAGGATTTTGACGAAGGTTTAAGTTACAGCTTAGAGCTTCTTATCGAAGATTGTACGATCCTTGACAAAGCGCAGCGAATTCCCGATATGTACGGGGTAACGAAACGCATGGTTGAGATCGCAAGCTGCACGCCGAGAAGCTACAAAAAGATGGAAAAAGAAGCGTACCGCGCGATCAACGACAGAAAAAACGCAGGTGTGGTATTTGAGAAAAATATCAGACTTTGATTTGTAAATCTGAAAGAATAGATTAACTGATATGTAATGACCTCCTGTCAAGTACAAAGTTTCAGAGATCACCACAAACTTATTAAATTGTTGCTGAAGGCATCTGGAAAGAGCCTCGGGGTATCAGTTCCCGGCATTGGCCACTCTGATATACGTGGATTGGTTAC
>JAFUFI010000001.1 GCA_017469945.1 Lachnospiraceae bacterium
GGCGGGGGCAACATTTTCTAGTAGATATGTCAAGTGTTTTTTATAAAAAAACGCAAAAAAATCAGAGGCTGGTTGCCTCTGATTAAAGAAACTATATATTTAATCCCGGGAGCGAGTCTTATCTAAATGACATTGGGACGGGGTTGGGGGTTCATAGTTAGACAATTTCGAGATTATTCTGACTATGAACCCCCAACCCCGTCCCCCTGAGTCATTTTTGCGGTTAGGCGATTTTCCAGCTTACCGCTTTCTTTCGACCGGTGACAAAGTTTTTATAGATTCCTTCTTCTTTCATAAGGTCTTCGTGCTTACCTTTCTGCACAATCTTACCCTTGTCGATAACAATGATCTGATCCGCATTTTTTACGGTCTTAAGTCTGTGAGCGATCATTATTATGGTCTTTTCCTTCGTAAGATTTGAAATCGCTTCGGTAAGTTCTTTCTCGTTTTCAGGATCGATATTTGCTGTAGCCTCGTCAAGAATTATGATAGGCGCATCCTTCATAATCGCTCTTGCGATGGCGATTCTTTGCTTTTCACCGCCGCTCAGCGACGCACCGCCTTCTCCTACAACGGTTTCATATCCATCAGGAAGCGCTTCAATAAATTCGTGACACCTTGCCAGTTTTGCTGCTGCGATTACCTCATCCATAGTAGCTTCAGGTTTTCCGAATCTTATATTGTTGGCTATCGTATCTTCAAAAAGGTACACTCTCTGGAACACGAAACTGAAATTCTCCATCAGCGAATCAAAACTGTAGTCTTTTACATTCTTTCCGCCTAAAGTGACCTCTCCCTCCTGCACGTCCCAAAATCTCGCTATAAGCGAAGTGATGGTAGTCTTTCCTCCTCCGGAAGGTCCGACTATAGCCGTTGTTGTATTCTCCTTGATATCAAGAGTCACATCGTCAATGATCTTTCTGTTTTCGTATGCAAAGCTTACATGTTCAAGGTGAATATCTCTGTTTCGGGGCTTAATATCAGCTCCGTCTATATCCATCTGAGGTACGGATAAAATCTCATTTGCGAGATCGACTCCCTTACCGATCACTCTTAAAAGAGCCGTGTAAATTCCCGCTGAATCAAGGGATTCAAATACCATAAAGGAGCAAAGAAGCATGGTAATAAGGTAGTTAAGCTCCATACTTCCGTTAAAGTAAAAAAGTAGTGAAGCTCCGGCGATTACAACGCCCGCCATTTTGCAGACAAGCATCTGAAATCCGACAGCGGGAATTGCTGTGGTTTCCGCTTTGATATCGGCATTTTTCTTTCTTTCAACGCTTGAAGAAACTTTTGATGCATTACGCGCAAAAATATTGTAATTCCTTATCTCGGCGATACCCTGAATATACTCAAGGATGACGCCCACCATCTCTTTATCTGCTTCAATCTTTTCGCTCGCCACCTTTGATATCCGTCGGTTAGTGATTGTATTTACGACCATAAACACAGCTATGCATGCAAGACTGATAAGGCCGATTCGATAGTCAAATACAAACATTCCCACCGCAATCACAGCTGTTGTAATACTGCCCTGAAGCACCATCATGATTGCTCTTGTTGCAATATCACTCATCTGTTCAAGGGTATTGGTTGTAACAGATGTGATGTGTCCGAGGCTTGTATCGTTGAAATATCCCATAGGAAGATATCTTAGGTGCTCACCTATTTCAATACGTTTTTGAGCGCAGGTATCATATCCACCCTCTGTCTGTTTCATGTGTGAGAATCGGTTTACGACCATCTTTCCGATAGTACTTACGAGCATAAATCCGATCACGGTTATAAAGGTTTTTGCATTTATCTCCCCGTTTAAAACCGCTGTGATTGCAAAGAAAGCTGCCGGTATTTTAAAGCTTCCGAAAAGCGCATCCAAAACACCGAGTGCTACCGCGCCGTAGAACTTTTTTCTGTTCTTTTCGTTGCAAAAGTCAAAGAACTTTTTTAACATCTTAAGCATATTTTGCCTCCTTTGCGGTAACCGTTTCTGCTTTATCTTCCGCTTCATCTTTTGACATTTTATGAGCTTCCCACATTTTCTTATAAAGTAGGCAGCCGGAAAGTAACTCTTCATGGGTTCCGCTTGCTTCGAGATTACCGTCATTTATAACAAATATCCTGTCCGCGGTCTGAATCGTCGAGAGCCTGTGGGCAATAACAATAAGCGTCCTTCCCTGTATAAGGCGCGCTACGCTTTCCTGTACCAGAGCCTCATTTTCCGGATCTGTGTACGCGGTAGCCTCGTCCATAATAACCACCGGTGCGTCTTTAAGCATAGCTCTTGCAATACAGATTCTCTGTCTTTCACCGCCTGATAAGTGTCCTCCGGCGCCTCCTACCTGAGTATCATATCCATTTTCAAGTCCCATGATAAATTCGTGGCAGCCGCAGGCTTTTGCGGCATTTATTACGTCCTCATCGCTTGCCCCTTCTTTTCCAAGTCTGATATTTTCCATAACAGACATATCAAAGAGGAAATTATCCTGTGCAACATACGCGATCTGACCCATATAATAATCAAGGGGAAGCTTTCGTATATCCACACCGCCGTATGTAATCTGTCCCTCATTAACATCCCAAAGCGAATCGATAAGCCTTGCGATCGTACTCTTTCCTGAGCCGGAAGGACCAACAATCGCATTTACTTCTCCCTGCTTTATCTCCATATTGATACCATGGAGAACCTCTTTATCCTTGTAGGTAAACCTGACGTCCTTTAAAACGATATCTGATCCCTGAGGTTTTTCTTTAATTTCCGAGGGTCTTTCCATATCCTCTCTCTCAAGGATTTCCGTCACCTCTCCAAATATAGTTTTCATCTTTGCCATATCATCAACATATGAAAAGGCTACAAGAAGAGGTGCAATGAGTCCGGCTGAGAGGATGATACATGTAATAAAGCTTTCAGGCGAAATGCTGCCGTTTTTTACAAGGACCAGTCCAATCGGCAAAACGCCAAGGAATGTTGCAGGCATAAAGGACATCATTCCCGCCTGGAACCAGATGCACTTTCTCATCCACTTTATAAAACAGTCCGCGCCCTCTCTGGCGGCGTTTACAAACTTTTCGTAGGAACTTCCAGTTTTTCCGAAAGCCTTTATAACCTCAATTCCATTGATATACTCAACTGCGGTATCGTTAAGGTATTTTGTTTTTTGAATCGTTACTTCAAACTCACCCTTACTCCGTGCCATCATGCCCGATGCAAAAACAAGTCCGATTACAGCGGAAATAAGATTGGCAAGCCCCAGCCTCCAGTCGACGGTCATTATATAAACAAACATAACGATAGGCAGGATTATATTTGCGGTAAACTCCGGGATAATGTGTGCCAGAGTTGTTTCCATAGAATCGATTCGCTCTACGATTATGTTCTTGTAGCTTCCGCTGTTGTCATCAAGCACCGATCCCAGAGGAATCTTTGAAAGCTTATCGCAGACCTGTGTTCTTATCCCTCCGAGAACATTAAAAGTCGCAACGTGCGAAAGCGTAGTTGAAAGGTTATGCAAAACGATTCTTATAATCCAGACAAGCGCCATCATTACAAGCTGCGTTACGTAGTATTTGGGGGCTTTAACTCCATCAATCAGTTTTCCTACCATATCCGCTATGATAAGGTAGGGAATGAAGGATGCCGCTACGCCGAAAAGCGCCAGCGTTACGCTTCCGCCGAAATAGTTTTTCTTTCTTCCGGCAAATTCCAGCACCCATTGTAAAATTCCTTTCTTCTTCATATCTCTCTCCTTTATTTTTGACACAGGGGGACGGGGTTGCTGTGTCATTTTTTCACATTATTGCACCTTTACTGCAGCAATTTTATCCCGCCGTGTTTTAGTTTTATCTATCCTTGGTTAGTTTTGCCTAATCGCAAGTTTTAAATTATGCCCCTCCCTTGAGGGGCAGTGAATTAAATGCCAAACCATTCTTTCCAGGCAGGATTGTAGAATTCCTCCATGGTTTCTGCATATTGAAGTGCCTCTTCTCTGTTTAGACCGTGTGTTATCGGCATAAACATCGCTTCAACAAATGAGGTCAAAAGCAGGTGGAAATCCCTGGGATTGGTCTTTTTTATCTTATAGCCTTTTTCCTTAAGAAGATCCATATATCTGTATGTAACGTCTTCTTCGAGCTTGGCAACCCGATGGACAAAGTCTTCATATCGCGTTCCCGAAGCTTTTAGAATAATAAGCTTAAACTCATCGAGATGATCATAAATATATGTCACGGCACGAACTGCTTCACTCTTACTCTCCCAGTCAAAGCGCTCACCTTGAAGCTCGGATGGATCAGTATTATCAAAATACTCACTCTCGATCATATGATACAGATCGTAGAAACCGTTCATAGCAGGTTCTACGAGGGATGAAAACATTTCATCCTTGTTTTTAAAATGCTTGTAGAGACCGCTGACCTGAATCCCAGCATTTGACGCAATCCGGCGAAGAGATGCATCGCTGTAGCCATACTCCATAAATTCCGCTTTTGCAGCTTCTATTATTCGATTATGGCTGTCAGTCTTATCTTTTGGCATATGGCCTCCCAAATCGGATCAATGGAATTAACATGCAAAAGAGAACAATGTTCTCTAACGTCCATTAGTGTACACTGTTCTCTATCCAATGTCAAGCATATATTTTGACACAGGGGGACGGGGTTGGGGGTTCATAATGAACCCCCAACCCCGTCCCCCTGTGTCATTCCCCTGTGTCACTTTTTATACACCCGCAAGTTCGTTTAAAACTTCTCCTGCTATGATAAGGCCAACAACCGAAGGCACAAACGCCACGGATCCGGGGATATCCCTGCGCTGGGTACACTTTCTTGCTGTTCCCGGCGGGCATACGCAATTTGTTCTGCAACTGATCGATAGATCTTCGTAAGGTCTTATTGGCTTTTCTTTAGAATAAACAACCTTTAAAGATTTTATCCCCCTTTTCTTACATTCGTGTCTCATCACCTTTGCAAGAGGGCAAACCGATGTCTTGTATATATCAGCCACTTCAAACATCGCAGGATTAAGCTTGTTTCCCGCTCCCATAGAAGATATAACGGGTACTCCCGCTTCTTTTGCCTTTTCTATGATCGCAAGTTTACCGGTTACAGTATCAATAGCGTCCACCACATAATCATACTCATTAAAATCAAACTGATCCTGAGTCTCCGGCAAAAAGAAGGTTTTATGAGCCGTAACAAGGCAGTCAGGGTTAATATCATGAACGCGTTCTGCTGCAACATCTACCTTATACTGTCCGATTGTTTTCCTTGTAGCGATGATCTGACGATTAATATTGGTAAGGCATACCTTATCGTCATCAATTAAATCAAGGGCGCCGATCCCGCTTCTTGCCAGGGCCTCTACAACATACCCGCCGACACCGCCTATTCCAAATACTGCAACCCGGGCCGAAGCAAGCTTTTTCATAGCCTCCTCGCCGTATAATAATTGTGTTCTTGAAAACTGATTAAGCATTGTAATTTATGTCCTTTATACTGCAAAAAAATGAACCCCCAACCCCGTCCCCCTGTGTCAAAATTTATAGTGGGATATAGCCGCTTTTTTCGACGATCTCCTGTCCTTTTTCGGAGAGACAAAAATCTATCACAGACTGAATATTCGGGTTTTCGTTGTCCTTTAAATAGATTGCATAAAAGCAGCTGCTTAAAGGATAATTGCCGTTTGCGATGTTTTCGGCATCCGGATAATATCCGCCAACTGAAAGCATTTTAACATCAGGATTTTTATTTATCCCGTCAACGTAATATCTGAAGGAAAAACCTATCGCTTTACCGAAAAGAGTCCCGTAAAGCTTTTTTACAGGCTTTTCATCTCCCATAAATCCGAGGAAAGTAGTCTGACTTCCGCTTCCTTTGTTTCTTTGAACCGCATCGATGGGCGCATCTTCTCCTCCAAGCTGCGACCAATTGGTATATTTTCCCGTATAAATTCCCCGTATTTCCTCCGCGGATAAATCAGTTACGGGGTTATCTTTTCCTACGATGAACACAAAAGCTTCGTAACCAACGGGTACCATCACGAATTCTTTCCCTGCATCCTTCGCGTACTGAAGCTGTTCCTCAGACGGCTTTGCGCAAAAGATGATATCCGCATCTCCGTCCACAAGCGCCTTGTAGGAACCTCTTGTGTTTGTGTATCTAAGGCTGCTGCCATCAGCGTACTCGTTTCCATCAAATAGGATGCTTTCCTCAGGATACAGAGCCTCCGCTACAGATGAAAATACAGGCAAAAGCGCCGCTGCTCCGTCAAGGACAGGGATGTTTTCATCAATCTTTATCTCGGAATCTGCATGGAACAACTGCGATCCTTCGTCAAAAGGCAGAAACTTCGAAACCTCGATGGACTGCCCTTTCATCTCAGCGCTTCGTCTGTCTATATATCTTGACGTGAATATATTAAACAAAAATATATCGATAAGAATAAAAAAGCCTGCCAGGCCAAATAGCATGGCAAGCTGTTTAATCAATTTCATCCTCTTACCCCCTGTTTGCGATATACGAAATTATCGAACAATCCTTGTATAAATAAACAGTAAAAGCAAGAAGCAGGAGCATACTAAGGATTCCAAGACAGGTTACTATTCCCAGTACCCTGTAAAAAACCTTATCTTTCATACATTTCAACCTCTGATCATGCGCTCTTTTACATATTTGCTACGGCAAGCAACACAAGAATAAATAAGCCCAGAACAGTCAAAATGAAAGTTCCCGATACAGCGCCGGCAACAATAAGATGTATTCTTCTTCTGATGGTCATTTTCGCATTGCTCTTATCCCTTGTAAGGTAAAGTACAAGGGCAACTACAAACCATGCAATAAAAACGATAAAAGGTAAGAAAAACAGAAAATCTGAACCCATAATTATACCCCCCGGGATTAAATCTGATAAAAGCCTACTTTCTTGTATACCTTGCGAAGTGTCTTGTTTGCAATATATGAAGCCTTTTCTGCACCTTTCCTATAAACATCCTCTAAGTATGCCTTGTCGGCAATAAGACGGTTTGCTTCTTCTCTGATGGGAGTAAGAGCCTCGACAACCGCATCTCCTACAGCGGGCTTAAATACGCCGTATCCCTGGCCTTCGAACTCTTTCTCAATCTCGTCGTAGCTCTTGCCGGTAATAGTAGCGTAGATGTTCATAAGGTTAGCTACTCCGGGCTTGTTCTCTTTATCGAAATGCACGCATCTTTCCATATCGGAATCGGTTACGGCACGCTTGAACTTACGGCGGATATCATCAGGGCTGTCCATAAGGAATACGCATCCGTTAGGATCAGACTTAGACATCTTGCTTCCGGGAGTATTAAGACCGTAAATGCGAGCTCCTACCTTGCTGATATAGGGCTCCGGAATACGGAATACATCTCCGTAGATGTTGTTGAATCTCTCGGCGATATTTCTGCAAAGCTCAACGTGCTGCTTCTGGTCCTCACCAACGGGTACGTAGTGAGGCTGGTAAAGAAGAATGTCCGCTGCCATAAGAGAAGGATATGTAAAAAGTCCTGCATTGATATTATCCTTATGCTTCTCGGACTTATCCTTGAACTGCGTCATACGGCTGAGCTCACCGAACATGGTATAGCAGTCGAGAACCCATCCGAGCTGTGCATGAGCGGGTACATGGGACTGAAGGAAAAGTGTATTCTTTTCGGGATCAAGTCCACAGGCAATATAAAGAGCAAGCATCTCAATCGAGCGTCTTCTAAGCTCTTTGGGATTTTGTCTTACGGTAATTGTATGCAAGTCTGCCATAAAGTAATAGCAGTCAAATTCATTAACACGATCGGCCCAGTTTTTAATCGCTCCAAGATAATTTCCAAGATGAAGGTCTCCGCTTGGCTGGATTCCCGAGAGCATGATTTTCTTTTCTGTTTCCATCGTATTATTTCTCCTTCAAGTAAAACTATTTAACGAGCTAAAACGCCCATCTCAAAAAGTATATCATATCTTCCCCGCGGAAAAAAGCCATTTTTACTACATTTTAGCTTGATGTACGACAACCTGGTTGAAGGGTATTTCGATACCTGCTTTGTCGAAACCTATTTTGATTTCACGATTAAGTAATCTTGCGGCTGAGAAGATATCTTTTTCGTTTACTTTTCCGATAACTTTAAGCTCTACACCGCTTTCGCCGAGGGCCTGAACTCCTAAATACTTGGGATCTTCAAGGAAAACGTCCGGATACTTTTCTTTGATGGCGGGAAGAAGCGTTTCAAATACTTCTTCAAGTTTCTCAATGTCTGTTCCGTAGGATACGCTTACGGCAGTAACCGCAACGCTGTCGATAGCCGAGCGATTAAGGATATTTCTGAGGTCGGAGTTATTGATAAGTTTAATGTTCCCGCCCACATCTTTAATGGCAGTGGTTCGAATACCGATGCTTTCGACAGTTCCTCTATATCCGCCGACCTCGATAATATCGCCTACATTAAACTGGTCTTCAAATACCAGGAATATGCCTGTTATAAGGTCTTCCACAAGGCTCTGGGCTCCAAAGCCTACAACAAGTGTTAAGATTCCGACGCTGGCAAAAATTGTGCTTACGTTCACTCCCATTGCTGCAAGGCACCAGAAAAAGCCGACAATGAATGTGATGTAGCTGATAGCACTCTTTAAAAGCGTTAAAAAACTTTTTGCTTTTGAGCTCTTAGGTTTTAACCTGTCAGCAATAAATACCACTATAGTTGAAATGGTCACCATCAGAAGAATAATGGCAATAATCTGGAAAAGCGTTGCAAAATCAAACTTAAAGGTCTTTGAAATTTTGCTTACATCGCCAAAGATTCTGCTCCAAGTGCCCTGAATGCTTTCTTTGACTTCAGCGGGAAGAAAGGGTATTATCGCGGGATTTGTGATTATCAGGAATAACAAGAATGCAATAATCAGTCCCACAATTCTCCCTACATTAACGGGCTTTCTTTCCTTTTTCTTAATCTCTTCGCTCATATCAATCCTCCTTTGGTGATATTTTAATGATGGTCGAACTCGATCCATCTTCAAATCTGAATCCCCATATATTGTGATTGTTTATGTTTTGGAAGTAGCGCATTAATTGTTTATCATTTGAGCCTGTAACTTCCAATGGTTTCAAGTAATAAATACCTTTTTCAAGGGTTGAATCTCTTACCTCAATTGCTCCACCGTTAGTTTCAATGGTAACACCGCTGTCTATCATGAGGCAGCTGGGACTGCCTTCACATTCAAGTCTTATACAAGGATTGGTATTGTTTTCAATGGCCAGATATCCATCACCTGTAATCGTAAGGCTTCCGCCGTACATAAAGCCCCAAGCAACAATTCCTTTTAGTTTATTTTCGCCCACGAGACGCAATTTGAAGCCGTTGCCCATTAGGTTAATGTTTAAATATTCGCCGGAATAATTGTCCAGCGTCAGCGTATTGGTGGCTTCGTTGTAATATGCACCCGGAATGGATTCATTGACAATTTTGGCTGTCATCAAAGGTTGAGGGACACTACCATCTGCCAAATCCTGCGAGTTTCTGTATGCAACAAGTCCCGCACCTTCAAGCCAGGTCATGGCAGGATATTTATCCCCCTGATTGAAATCGTACATATCTTCCAAAACCGCATCCGGCATATAATAATAGTCCGATATTACTTCTCCGTTTTCCAAATGGAGCCCGTTGTCATCTATCAGGAATTGCTTGACTGACCTGTAAATGTAATCCGGTTCCTTGGCGGAATATTCCACCATAACGTATTGCTCATCCAGGACACCGAAACCTGGCACATATCCGTTAGGCTCGAGGTTCGTAAGAACAGGGAAAGCATCATCCGGTCCGTCGATAGGAGCCTTCTCTTCGTCTATGTCGGGTTCTATGCTACTCACATCGGATACTTTCTCTTCAATCGGTTCCTGAACCGGTATGTCTGTATTATCCTCAAGGGGCTCCGGATAGGCTATATCCATGTGATGATTGTCAAAAGCATCGTTAAATGGATCTTCTGCCAACAAATCATACCCGAAGGCATCTTTAACCATAATAACCGCAAGACAGACTGCCGCAGTCTGCATTATCTTGACGCCATGACGCTGAATAAACTTCTTTCCGGATTTGCTCTTTTTATTTATATGTTCTTTTTCCTTTGGCGGGACATACTCATGCCCTGTATCCGCGCCCTCTTTTACAAAAGAAAACTCCTCGGATAAACTGCCAAATTCATCATAGATTTGGGATTTTTTAAGATTTTCTTCAGCCAACTTATCATTCCTTTAATCGTAATGCTCAGTTGAACGGGGGATAAGATCTGCTCCCTCGTATATGCTACAAGAACTTTATGTCATTATACCACAAATTTTATATTTGGAGTTAATCTTCAAACTTCATAAGTGCAGCTTGTATCTGTATCAAAAAAGAGCCACGCCTTTTTCAAAGCATGACTCTCATTCTCATTTATGTGACAGTGGGTTTGCTACCACATTTCCGGCCCTCATATTTAATTATTTGGTTATTCTGTAACTGCTTCAGCTACTTTCTGAGCAACTGCTTCCTTTGCTGCAGCTCCGTCAAGGCCGGTTACGTTAACATTGTGATTTACCTTTGCATCATAGGTCTGTGCCTTCATAACCTCGGTGAGGTCAAATCCGGTAGTCTCTTTTACGGACTCAATAACCTTTGCAAGTACAGCGGGGGTATATCCGCCTACGCTTGATACGCCGCCTTCTCCGTTTCCGGAATCAATAACTGTAACCTTGTCGATAGCGGAGATGGGCTGTGCGATAGCCTTTGCAATCTCAGGAAGCTGATTAATGATCATCTCTGTAATAGCGGCGTTGTTGTACTTTGCATACGCCTCAGCCTTCTTTTCCATAGCCTGCGCTTCCGCAATACCCTTTGCTTCGATAGCTTCCGCTTCCGCACGTCCTACGGCTGCGATACCTTCTGCCTCTTTCTGCTTTGCATAGATTGCAGCGTCTGCCTGTGCCTTAACAGCCTCAGCTTTCTTTTCCTGCTCGTACTTAGCAGCATCTGCTTCACGCTGTCTCTCGATCATGGCAGCTTCAGCTTCCTGCTGACGACGATACTTCTCAGCTTCTGCTTTCTTTCTGATCTCAGCGGTAAGAGCCTGCTCAGCAACCTGCGCTTCCTTAGCCTTCAGCTCAACTTCGCGCTCCTGACGAGCGATGTCAGCATTGGTACGGGTAACCTCGATTGTCTTTCTCTGCTCTTCCTGCTGAATCTCGTATGCAGCGTCCGCAGCAGCCTTCTTGGTATCCGACTCTCTCTTAAGTTCAGCCTTCTGAATAGCGAGGTCGTTTTGCTTCTTGGCTATCTCTGTCTGGGAAAGAACCTCTGCATCGTTGGCATCCTTGTCAGCCTGCGCCTGAGCAACCTTGATATCTCTCTCGGACTCAGCTCTTGAAATAGCGGCTGCCTTCTGGATACGAACCACGTTGTCAACACCGAGGTTTTCAATAACGTGATTGTTGTCAGTGAAGTTCTGTACGTTGAAGGATGTGATCACAAGTCCCATAGCCGCAAGATCGGGATCCGCATTCTCCTTAACGAGAAGCGCAAATTTCTGGCGGTCTGAAACCATTTCCTCGAGTCTCATCTTTCCGACGATCTCACGCACATTACCTTCGAGTACTTCTCTTGCTACGGCTGCGATGTACTCAGGCTTCTTGTTAAGGAAGTTCTTTGCAGCCAGCTTGATAAGATCCGGCGTATGTCCAACCTGTACGTTTACGGTAGCATCAACATTGATATTGATGTAGTCCGCTGTAGGAACCGCGCTTGATGTCTTAACATCGATGGGAATGAGCTGAAGCTTTAAGACGTCCTTTTTCTCAAGGAAAGGAATCTTAACTCCGCTTCGTCCGATGAGGATCCTGGGCTGTTTGTGAAGTCCTGTGATGATAAACGCTTCGTCTGTCGAAGCTTTCACATAGCCTGCCAGCATGATGATCAAAAGAATGATTGCAGCAATTCCGATTAAAATGTATTTTAGCATATTACCCTCCTTCTGCAGCGACCTGTTTTCGCTTGCCTGTAACCAAAGGATAGCACGGCCGCTTCTTTTATTAAATCACAAAAAAGGCGAAATAGAAATCTCTATTTCGCCATATAATTGCAATATTAATTTGTTGAATTTTACCCCCTGCTGCTTTACCGGAGTTTGCTTAAGACATGATCAAGTTTTAGAATATCTTCCTCACCATACATTCCCATGTCAACGCAAAATCGTTTCGATACGAACGATATCTCATACACCTTCTTTTTTGAAAAGAACAGAATAAGTCCTGCAACAAGACAAAGAATTGCAGCAGCATTTACAAAATATGAGGTCCAGGACGTATCGATGAAAAACAAATAATCCGAGAGTTTTCCGGCTACTGTATTGAACAATTCCAAAACACATCCTATTACCACAAATTGTATCAGTTTCTTAGGTGACCGTTTCTTTAGTTTTCCAAGTCCAAGGTACTCTTTGATGCTGCATTCTCCTTTTCCCCCGTTGACCTTGTAGAACTCTTTATTTTTTAAGTAATAAAAATCGCCCTCAATCAGGAACTGATCTTCCGAAACAGTTATCCGGCATTTCTTTTTCCCGTAGCTGCCGTCTAGTTTTATCAAATCCATTTCTCTTTATAATCCCAGAAGCTTTTTCTTCATTGCATCATAATCTTCCTGAGATATCAGACCATCCTTCAGAAGATCAGCGTACTTACGGAGTTCATCAGCCGTACCATTGTTACCCGCTACCGGCTGGCTTCGCACAGTTACAGGAACAGAATCACTTTTAGCGCTTGCTTCTTCAATCAGGTCTTTTACCCTTCTTAACTGTTTCTGGAAATCCTCTATTTCCGCTTTTGCATAATATGAAACATCAAAAGCTATAGAACCACCGGCGTACTGAACCTGGAAAAATGTTTTACGTTTCTTTAAATAATTGATAAAAACAATCAAGCATGAAATAAATAGAGGAAGACACACAGCACCGAGCAATTCCCGTCCTATTTCATCTCCGAATGATTGATATTTAGCATAACCATATGACCACGTCGGTATATGATCCAAGATAAGCAATTTAAATGAATAATTCTTTTCAACCTCATCATTAGAAACTATCGAAGTAAGATGCCACACAGCTTTTTTATATGCCTCACCACGAATAGTATACGTATTTGTATTTGGATCCAACTCTCCAATAATCCCTAAGTTAACCAGCTGATTAATTGTGTCTATTTCGTAATCTTCTAACTTTTGGGGAACCTCATAACCATCACGTAAAGCATATATTGCTTCTTTTCTCAATCTTAAATCAGATTCCTTTATTATACCGTATAACTCTTTGCTTTCTATTGTGTCCAAATATTGTTCTCTATAATGCCAAAAAGGATCATAGAAAATACCAACTAGCGAACTTACTAATCCACCTAATGATATTAATAGTGCCGCAAATATCCCAACCAGCACTCCAATCCTTCTCTTGTAAATAAACCCACTTCCGGTAACGTCTTTTATGTCTACGGTACGATTCTCCTCAGAAATTAATAAAGCCTTTCCTCGTCCCGTATAACAATTTCCCCTGAAATAAACACGTTTATCAGAAATAAAAGCAAATGCTTTTTTTACAGCTCCATCGGATAAAAAATTCAAAAAGTAACCATTTCCCAATGAGGATATATACTTCTCTTCTGCGCTTACAAAAAGCTCAGCCATTTTCTTTTTATCACTATCCAAGAGTTCTGTTTGCTGAGGCTCTGTTTTTACCTTTTTTATTCTTTTTAGTACTATTATAGAAACTATAATTGTAACTAAAATACTTACCAAAAGAATAATTACCATTACTATACTTGCAATCATTTGTTTATGCCGCCTTTCTTTTTTCGCTTTAATTTATTCTCTACACATAAGTATAGCCATAGAATCAGATAGTGTACGAGTAAATAGGCACACTTTACTATAAAGTTTTCACCTGAATTTATTTCTGAAAAATACATGCAGAATATCGCAACGATTAAAGAAGTTCCAATCTCTTTAAGCAGATCAAAGATAATAAGCTTTAACTCTTGTCCACTGTATTTCCATATACCAAATCCTAAAAAAACTATTCCTATCACTCCTGAATGAAGCAATCTATATCCCGGGACGTCACACGTATATAGACAAACCAGAACTGACGCAGCACAAAAAATCACTTCAGGAATCCATTTTGCTTTTTTCATCTCTCCGCGCCTCTCCTTCCTCCAAATCTTACCTTTAGGTATTGTTCTGTAAGGTGTATGTCAATACACCTTACAGACTGACAGACGTAGTATATCAGTCGTGCGAAGCGCGACTGCGTTACAAAAATTTTCTTGAAATCAAGATCACGTTGATACTGCTAATATATTAGGATTTCTTGACGTTTTATGTGATAATTGTTAAAATATTAGTAAATATTTTGATGGCAGTAGCACGAGACAATAACCACAAATAAGTACGCGGGTAAAATGAATATGGAAAACTTTGATAATTTACTAATGGGTCCATCAGATGTTGCCAAAGAATTGGCGGAGCGCCTAAAAAGAATACGAAAAAGAAAAAAAATAACTCAAAAGCAGCTTGCACTGAGATGCAATATGAGTTACGCCTCCCTCTGCAGATTTGAACAAACCGGTCTCATATCACTTGAATCGTTCATAAAAATAACTATGGAACTTGGTGTAGCGGGTGATGTAAGAGATCTTTTCACCAAACCCGTTTACGCAAGCATAGAGGAGGTAATAAATGACTCGCACTAAGAAACTGGAAGTCTATTGTTACGGAGAACTCGTCGGATTTTTGGCTGAAACTCCGGATCATATGATTGCTTTTCAATATGCAGATTCATGGCTCAGAAACGGTTTCTCAATCAGCCCGTTGTCTCTTCCCTTAAACAGCGATGTATTTGTACCTCCTGAAAAATGCCGAGATCGATTTCGCGGTTTATTCGGAGTATTTGCGGACAGCCTCCCTGACAACTGGGGACAGCTCCTTTTAGATAATCATCTTGCCTCTATAGGTATTAACAGGAGTGATATGTCAACCCTTGACAGGCTTGCATTTATCGGGAAGTCCGGTATGGGTGCTCTCGAATACTATCCGACTAAGGAGTCAGATTTTCGCATAGATACATTGGGGCTAAATTATGACCAGATTGCCAAAGAATGCGAAAATATATTGTCGTCAAAGGATTCAGACCAATTGGATGTTCTCTTTCAGTTAGGAGGTTCAAGTGGCGGAACAAGGCCTAAGATTCTGCTGTCCGAAAATGGCAAAGAGTGGATAGTAAAGTTTCCCTCAAACCAGGACCCGTCATATTGCGGAAAACGAGAATATGACTATTCGCTTTGTGCAAAGGACTGCGGCATCGTCATGACAGATACGGACCTGATAAATTCTTCTATATGCGAAGGATACTTTAAGACAGAACGGTTCGACCGCCATGAAGGAAATAAAATATTCAGCATTACGTTTGCAGGTCTTCTTGAAGCGGATTTTCGCGCGCCTGCCTGTGACTATTCTACCTACTTTAAACTCGTTCAAATGCTGACTAAAGACAATACTTTCGACAAAGAACAGATGTACCGCGTCATGTGTTTTAACAGTCTCACCCACAATAGAGACGATCACACAAAGAATTTCTCTTTCCTCTATACAAACGACTATGGTTGGAGACTCGCTCCGGCCTACGACCTTACCTACAGTGACACCTATTGGGGGGAGCAGACAACTTCAGTAAACGGCAAAGGTATAGGTATTTTAGACAGTGATCTGATCAAAACAGGTCAGGATGCAAGACTTTCAAAAGCTTTCTGCAAAACCTGTTTAGAGGAAATAAAAGACAAAACCACTGTTTTGAGCCCGTATCTCGAAGGAAATAAACAAGAATAATAAACAAAAAAGTAAACAGTAAATAAGGTTTGGAAGCATCAAACTTCCAAGCCTATTATTTTTGCTACATAAATATTACATTACTCTACACTGCAGCCTATGCCTTCTGAATCTTCATGGTAAGTGCAATGCGCTTCTTTGCGGGCTCGACACTTATTACCTGAACATCTACCACATCGCCGACGCTTACAGCTTCAAGGGGATGCTTGATGTAGCGGTCGCAGATCTGTGAAATATGTACGAGACCGTCCTGGTGAACGCCGATATCTACAAATACGCCAAAGTCGATAACGTTTCTTACGGTACCCTTTAATATCATACCGGGCTTTAAGTCCTTCATCTCAAGGATGTCGCTTCTAAGGATGGGCTTAGGCATATCCTCTCTGGGGTCACGGGCGGGCTTTTCAAATTCCTTAAGGATATCCTTCAAGGTAAGCTCACCGATTTCAAGCTCTTTCGCAGTCTTAGCCTTATCCAGCTTACTCGCCATAAGCTTAAACATAGCATTTTCATTGGTACCGGCTTTGCGGATATTTACAATCTGGCTCTTGTCAAATCCAAGTTTCTTTATAAGCTCTTCCGCTGCCTTATAGCTCTCGGGGTGTACGCTGGTAGCGTCAAGAGGATTCTTACCATCAAGAATACGCATAAATCCTGCGCACTGTTCGTACGCCTTAGGTCCGAGCTTTGGAACCTTTAAAAGCTGAGCTCTGGATGTGAACTTTCCGTTTGCTTCGCGATATTCAACTATATTTTTCGCAATGGTCTTGCTGATACCTGAAATATATTCAAGTAGAGATACCGATGCGGTATTAAGATCTACGCCAACTGAGTTAACGCAGTCTTCAACTACGCCCCCAAGGGTTTCTCCCAGCTTTTTCTGGTTCATGTCGTGCTGATACTGGCCGACTCCGATTGACTTGGGGTCGATCTTAACAAGCTCTGCAAGAGGATCCTGAAGACGCCTTGCGATTGATGCAGCGCTACGCTGTCCCACATCGAAATTAGGAAACTCTTCGGTAGCAAGCTTACTTGCAGAATATACCGAAGCTCCCGCCTCGTTAACTATAATATACTGAACGGGCTTATTTATCTCTTTAAGGAGTTCTACAATAACTGCTTCAGATTCTCTTGATGCGGTTCCGTTTCCAACGGAGATAAGTCCAACGTTGTACTTGTCAATGAGCTTTTTTAATTCCGCCTTTGCTTCGTTTACCTTAAACTGAGGCGCCGTAGGATAAATAACCTTTGTATCAAGCACCTTTCCGGTAGGATCAACGATAGCAAGCTTGCATCCTGTTCTGAAAGCGGGGTCCCATCCAAGAACGACTTTACCTGCGATGGGGGGCTGCATAAGAAGCTGGCGAAGATTCTTTCCAAATACACTGATCGCGCCATCTTCGGCCTTTTCAGTCAGCATATTTCTGATCTCGCGCTCAATTGAAGGAGCAATCAGTCTGTTGTAGCTGTCTTCTATTGTTTCCTTTAAGATAGGCGTGGTTATAGGATTATCATTAACGATTATCTGCTTTTCAAGGTAACGGATTATCTGCTCTACAGGCGCTTCAATAGTTACTCCCAGAATTTTCTCCGCCTCTCCTCTGTTCACTGCAAGAACGCGGTGTCCTGCCATCTTCGCCACGGGCTCGGAGAAATGGTAGTAATTCTCATATACGCTCTCTGACTTATCATCCTTTGCCTCAGATATGAGATTACCCTGTTTTGCGGTGATATCTCTGATATATGTTCTGTAATCGGCATCATCTGAAATCTCTTCAGCGATGATATCCATAGCCCCTGCGATAGCATCCTGCGGAGTCTTGACCTCTTTTTCCTCGCTTACGTATTCTTCGGCAGTTTTTTCAAGGGGCTCCTTGGCATTTTGGAGTCTGATATAAAGAGCGAGAGGTCCAAGTCCCTTTTCTTTTGCTACGCTTGCTCTTGTCTTTCTCTTGGGTCTGTAGGGACGATAGAGGTCATCTACTGCTGTAACGGTCTCCGCCGCGATGATTTTTGCTTTAAGTTCATCTGTAAGCTGTCCCTGCTCCTCGATGCTGGATAAAACCTGAGCCTTCTTTTCTTCAAGATTTCTTAAGTACTCAAGTCTCTCTCCGAGGGTACGAAGCTGTTCATCATTAAGAGCCCCTGTTGCCTCTTTACGGTATCTTGCGATAAAGGGAATTGTGCATCCCTCATCAATAAGCTTAACAGCCGCCTCAACCTGGGTCTTTTTGACTGACAGTTCTTTTGCTATTACTTCTGAAATATCCATTAAATTCTCTCCTGGCAAATGTCTTTTTGCATAAAAACAGAGCAGAGCACGGGAATCGAACCCGCCTCCTCGGCTTGGGAAGCCGATGTACTACCGATGTACTAGCCCTGCATCTTTATCCAATGATATTTTAATAAAATTCACCTTTTTGGTCAAGGTAAACATACTCTTTAAGTCGGCTTATGCTTTCTGTTTAGGGATAAATTCTATTCGGAGCATCATTCCCATTCCATCAGCTAATCTCTTTAAAAGATTAAGTGATGGATTTCTTGTCCCATTCTCTATCTTACTGATATCCGCCTGATTTATACCTGTCCGTTCAGCCAATTCCTTTTGTGTAAGGTTTTGAGAAACCCTTGCATCAACAATTGCCCTGATTACATCCATTTCAGGTTGAATAGCCTCATATTCTTTTCTAAATTCTTCATCTTGCAGCTGCTTATCCAGCATATCATCAAATGTTCTCATCAGCTTTCACCCTTTCCAAATAATCTGCTCTTCGCTCTTTTGCTAGTTTAATTTCCTGCCTGGGAGTCTTTTGAGTTTTCTTAACAAATCCATTTGTAAGAATAATTTGATTATCATAGTAAAAGAAATACAATACTCTGGTAATATTGGTTCCCAATTTACAGCGCAGTTCAAATATTCCGTCATCAACATGCTTACTATATGGTTCTCTAAGTTGGTTTCCTTTTTCTTGAAGAAGTCCAATCATTCCATAAACCTTAGCTCGCATCTTAATATCAAGCGAATCTAAGAATTCCTCAATCGGAACCTGACCATTCTCTTTTTCATATGCAATAACAGTATAATTATTCATTTTTACTTGTATTTATTATATGGCGTATATGCCATATTGTCAATCCCTTTTCTTTCTCTTTTCGTTAAGTACTTTATACGCAATCAGACGAAGCACATACTCCGGCATCACCCTGCGCCCCAGTTCCCACTCTTGCATAGTCCTATATGGAATTCCAAGCCACTCCGCAAAGTCTTTTCGATTCATTCCAGACTTTTCCCTAATTGCTTTAAAGGCGAGTGCCATTTTTTGACGATCAGCTTCCGAATCGTCCTCAGACTTTTTAACAAACTCAATTTCAATACCTTCTACATTGTATGTTATAACTTCCATATTCTTTTCTCCTCTCCGTGTAGTCACTGTGTATGCTTAGCTAATTATATCGCACGCGCTGACTACATGTCAAGGCAAACTAAAAGAATGACACAGGGGGACGGGGTGTAAAAAATAAAACATTAGTTAAACCGTTTCAGGCACCTTAAAATCAGCCTTCGTCATATTCTCCTTGAATTCCTCAGGTGTCATCCCAAGTTCAGAAGCCCCTTCTTCAAGGGTAAGCATTCCTTTTTGAACAAGTTTGAACATTGCACTTGCCTCTCCCTGGGATATACCACTATTCTCCCCCTCTTTATACGCTTTATTATAGATACTTTCTCCAAGTCCGGTCATGCGTTTCACCCCTTCCTTGATACTCTCGTTATCTTTAATATCCACGTATTTTTCGATTCTGTCAATATTGGATTTGAAAATTCCTTCGAGATAATCAAAGATTCCTTCGGAAGCTTCTTCGCCGCGCCTGATTATGATGACAGACATCAGATCATAGTCCGAAACAGGTTCATCCGTGATACCGATTTCGTCCTTTTTTGTAATAGTATAAGAAGTCACAGTATTCCGAAGTCTTGGCGGCACGTTCTCATTGCATATCCAGATGCTGTATACCTTTTCAAGCTTTGAGTAATCAGTCTCTTCCGTAATAATACCCAGCTGCGAGCTGATCTCTCTTGCGCCGTAGTAGATTCCTCTTTTGACGACAGGATACTTTGGCGAGCTTGGCCTGTAATCATTTTGAACTTCAAGGTCAATGTGTAGATAAAACTTGATATTCTTATCAGAAAGTGCAGGATTGATAGCTTTGAAATGACTATCGTACCGTATGAGTTTTTCTCCGATGGAGTTCATTTCCGTAGGAAGTCTGTCCGCCATTGCCGAAGCGCTGTCCACAGGAGTACTCTCGATACTTGAGCGGTCTATCATTTTAATAACTTGTTCCACTGAATATTTCTTATATTCAGGTACAGACATCTGGATTATCGGAGCGATTATCTCCGGATTTAAGAATAACTGTTTGGCCGATTCGTCGTATTTTTCGCCGTAGGCCCTTGCAGCGTTTACGCTGATCTCTGTTTTAAGATTCATTTTCCCCTCCAAAAATATAGATTTTTTCAAATAAAAGAATTCTTTCTCGCGAGTAAAGAACAGGCTTTATTATATCCTGCAATTTCCGAAATTCAACAAGAAACAAAAAATCCGTCAACCTGCACAAAGATTTCCTTCGTCAATACTTACAAAACTATGTCAAAGCCTGGAAATTACAAAAAAAATCACTTGAAAAAATAACCAAAGAGGTCGACGACCACTCCTAAACAACAAAAATCTTTGTCTATAATCACAACAAAAAATGACACAGGGGGACGGGGTTGGGGGGTCATAATCAGAATAATCTTTAAATTATCTGACTATGAACCCCCAACTCCGTCCCCCTGTGTCATTACCCAACCCCGTCCCCCTGTGTCATTATGTGGCATTTTATGATTTAATGATTTCGTCGATGGTGGAGACGGTGGTATAGGAGCCGCCGGCGCGCCCAATTATCTGCTTTAGCTTCGGAAGTTCGAAATAGTTGACGTAGCAGATAAGAGTCGTGTTCTCTCCGGCGATGGCACCAAAGGAATTCATCATCGTACAGGTTTTTCCAAGCTCATCCTTTATTGCTTTTACAAGCTCGTCGGGTTCCTTGGTAATAATACGGACCTGCTTTATAGCCTCGTAGTGGTCGGTAAATCTGTTGATGATAGATGTTGCGATGACATAGACAAGAAGGCTCATAAGCGCGGCGCTGCGGTTGATAAGAAGAAATACGGCTATATAAACACAGGCGTTAAACCCGATAAGGATCGGAGTCATAGAAAAGTTCCGCCCGGTCTTTTCGGAAAGCTTCTTGGTAACGATGTTGGCGAATATCTCGGAGCCATCGATACAGCCTCCGAATTTAAGTATCAGCGACAGTCCCAGTCCAAGCAGCGCACCTCCGAAGGCTACCGCGATAAAATGCTCCGTATCGAGTTCAAAAGGAATCTTCTCAAATATAGCGATACCAAGAGTGTAGACAGCGGATCCTACAATCGCTTTAAGACCAAAGGCCCAGCCCATGATTATCGTTCCGAGGATAAGGAAAGGCGCAAATACCATAATAACGCAAACCGATAGGTTAATATCCGTCAGCTTGTTTATAATGATCGCTATGCCTGCTGTGCCGTAATCTATGGCGTCATTGGGAAGCAGTATACAAACAACCGAAAATGAAGCCAATAGCGCTCCTACGATTATGAATATATAAGATATTACCTCTTCCGCTACTTTTGAACCTAATCTCTTTGAAATATGCATTCTTTATCTGCCCTCAGCTATTTATTCTCGTTCCAATCGTTCCAATTCATGCCGTCGTACGCAAGACCGTCTCCGGGAAGGTCAGTCAGCTGCTTTCCGTTGTCTGAACTTTTAAGATAATTCATTATAACAGGATAAGTCTTCTCATATCCATCAAATCTTATCGCCCTGAAGCCAAGGCGTCTCGCCTCGTCAATATTCATCTGCGCATCGTCGGTAAATAAGCATTCTTCAGGGACAAGATTATATTTATCCGTAAGAGCTTTGTATATGGCAGGGTCGGGCTTTATAAGACCTACGTCGCATGAAAATACGCCTCCATCCATAAACTCCAGGAAATCCCTACTGTCAGGGGCCTGTCTCATAACAAATCTTGAATAATTGGAAAGGAAATATACGTTGTACCCCATTCCCTTTAACTCTTTTACCCAATTTGCAGAGTACTCCGTTCTAAGAAAGCACTTATCAAGGTGATCAAAGGCATAGTCCATATACTCCACGTACTCACCTACCGCTTTACGAAGATTGGCAAGTACCTCTTCCTCAGGAATAACGCCCCTGTCAAGCTCTTTCCACCAGCCGCTTTCCCAGACTGCTTTTGTAATTTCTTTCTTTACCGTCTCATCCGTAAAGATCTCATCCATAAACTTAAGCCACTCAAAGGCGGTAAGCACTTTTCCGATATCGAAAATAACATTCTTAATCATGTTAACCTCTCTGAATCATTCCACTTCTATCTGTCCCAGTATTTCGATAAGTCTGTCATGGTACTGGAACAATCTTTTGTCATATCGCTCCACCGCCTGTAAAACCAAGACATCCGCATTCTTAATATCATTCACTACAGTTTCTATGTAATCTCTGTGAACTATCGCGCATTTGGTAAAGTCTTTTTTCAGATACGGAGTCATCTGATCTCTGTAGGAATCTCCCAGCAGCACAAGACTTTTTCCATTTTCGTTGTCCGACTCGGAAAACCATGTGTAGACACCACCGTTTTCCTTGATCATTGAGATCTCGTCCTTATATGACACATTAAAATCATAATCATCGGGATACCCGGCGGGATCAATTGCACCAAGCGCAAACAGATCTCCTTTTTGAGCTACATTTTCAGCCTCAATATTTAGGTCAAGAGGGTTGGTCACCTCCATCCCCAAAGCACTGTAAAGAGCCATAGTTCCGATAAATCCTCCCATTTTATTCCAATGGGTGTCATACCGGTAATACGTCTGCCAATATCTGTCGGCATATTTTAACTCATCAATAGGGTAGGTTATGGCAATATCCGAATTTGCTTTAACAAAATCCACAAAGCGCTCAGTTCTCTTGTACTCATCTTCAACAGTGTAACTGGGCATGTATTCCGAATAAACCTGATCCTTGTTCGGCGCAATGATAACCGCAAACTCAATGCCCTTTTCATCGCAAAGCGTTTGTATTTCCTCCAGCTTATCAAGATATGCCTGCATATCCTCTTCGGAAAGAATATTCGTTGCTTTATAATACGGGAGATTTCCGTATCCATCAAGGAAAAGCCAATTATACCTTCCGATAATAGTCGCCTCGCCATGATGATTCGGCGCAAAATAGCTGTTATCTATCAGCTTGTCTACAAAATCGTCCCGGATTTTAGCTCCGCAGACCGAGCATTCATAATCCGTGTAGCCGTAGCTTGTATATGATGCCTCCGTTACGGAAATCACTTCAAGAGTATGGCCTGTTGCGGGTAGCACCTCGGTGAATTCATCTCCACACTCTTCACAGTATAGTTTTCTTTCTCCATCTTCAGTACAGGTAGGCAGGATTTCAGAAACTGTCTTATAATCATGGATATGTGTCTGTTCCTGCTCATTATCCGGAGACTGCTCTCCGCTTTGCTCCATTTCTGCTTGCAGCTTTTCCCCATCGTCAAACAGGGAAGCAAAGGCATCGCTCGATACCTCTTTTGTTCCTGCCTCAGCGCCCTTTCCATAAAGCAGGCCCGCAACTTTGGGTACGATTTTTTTCTCGAAATTACCCTCGACTGCATTGGACACTCGCTGGCAAAAGCTTATTGCCACGCTTCTGAAAGGGGCGCGATCGGATACATAATCAGATAACAGATTTCCGTCCTTTGCTATCTGATTAATTGATTCAATTTGAGTTTTTTCTCTTTTTTCTCCAAGTTCAAAATCAAGAGATTCTTTAGTTCCGGGGCTAATAAGTCCAATCAAGAGCCAAATAACCGTCGGTGCTATCAGAACCGTCAAAAAAAGTATTATACCTAATTTATTCTTTTTCATTATCTCTTTCCACTTTTCAATCTATGTTAGAATTGAAAATACAAAAACGGATTGTAAGAACCGTTTAATACAACCAGCATCGAGGCAGCAAGAAGTACCGTGCGGAAAATAACGGCAGGCACACTCTTCTTAACTCTGTCACCAATCTTTTTATATATAGGCATGCTAAACAGTAGGCCGGCAAGTAGTGCTGCTATACTCTTCACCGAGAGGAATGAAAGTACGGTATACTCTCCCGTTCCCTTCGTAAACATTTCCCTTATATACACACCTGCCTGAAGAATATTGTCGCATCTGAAAACCACCCATAAAAGTATAACAAAAAACAGTGTGTAGATTCTGCTTATTACCTTGGATTTATTAAGAAGTTTTCCAAGGAAAAGCCTCTCTGCTACAAGAAGTACTGCATAGACAAGTCCCCAAACAACGAATGTAAAATTGGCTCCGTGCCATATACCTGTAAACAGGAAAACAATGAAAATGTTCCTGACTATTTTCCCTGTTTCCACCCGGCTTCCTCCGAGAGGAATATAAACGTACTGCTTAAACCATGATGATAATGAAATATGCCATCTTCTCCAAAAGTCCTGAACAGACTTTGCTATATACGGATAATTAAAGTTATCCATAAAATTAAAGCCAAACATTTTTCCGAGGCCAATAGCCATATCGGAATATCCCGAAAAATCGTAATATATCTGTAGGGTGTAGCAAATGGCTCCGAGCCAGGTAACTCCGGCTCCCAGTCCCTTTATCTCAAGCTCCATAATAGAATCTATGACCTGTGCAAGGGTATTCGCTATGAGAACTTTTTTGGCAAGTCCGTATATGAATTTGGTAACTCCCTCGTAAAACAGCGAGACGCTCTCAGTTCTTTCAAATAACTGCTTTTCAATATCGGTGTATTTTACGATTGGTCCGGCTATCAGCTGCGGAAAGAAGGATATATATAGTGCAAAATCAAAAAAATTCTTTTGCGGTTTTGCATCGCCCCTGTAAATATCAATTACGTATGAAACGGCTTGGAAAATATAAAAAGAAATTCCTATCGGAAGCACAATATCAACAAACGATAGTTTTCCCGTCCGTGTCAAAGTGATAATATTTGAAACCATTTCGCTTGGCATCAAATCTCTTGTAATAAGATTCTCGTAAATCGTAACAAAAAGATTTAAGTATTTGAAGAAAAACAGTATTCCAAAATCAGCCAAAACCGTTATCCACAAAAGCAATTTTCTTTTGTTTTTTAGATTTGAGATCAAGGCTCCGCCCAGGTAGTTTAGGGCCAGCACACCCGCAAGGATAAGTATATAGCTAAATCCTCCCGAGGCATAAAATAACAGAGACGCCGCAAGCAGTACTGCGTTACTGAATCGTCTTTTTGTAATTTTGTTTTTTATTGGTAATAAAAGAACCAGGTAATAAAGTAATAAAACGATCGGCAGAAAATATTCCAAAAAAAGAATCGAACTGAATACCATTACATCGTCTCCAAATACTGATAACTATGATGATATATACGCAGAATCTGCGCTTGCAAATACAAAAAGAATTTCTGATTAAATATAAAGGAGCCATGAAACACATAGCTCCTTTTACTGTAAGGCACAGGGCCTGATTAATCAAATATTATTAGCTAACCTTGCTCTTAGCGATCTTTGCAAGCTCTGCAAATCCCTCTGCATCGTTTACTGCGAGGTCTGCAAGTACCTTACGGTTAAGATCGATGTCAGCCTGCTTAAGACCATACATGAACTTGCTGTATGAAAGTCCGTTAAGTCTAGCTGCTGCATTGATACGAGCGATCCAAAGCTGTCTGAACTGACGCTTCTTCTCACGACGTCCTGAGAATGATGTAGCAAGTGCTCTCATAACTGACTGCTTTGCTACTCTGTACTGATTACTTCTTGCTCCTCTGTAACCCTTTGCGAGCTTAAGGACACGATTATGCTTTTTCTTGGCGTTTAAGCCACCCTTAATTCTTGCCATTGTATTTTCTCCTTCTGAAACAACGCTGTAAAGCGTTTCGAAATGTTTAAATTAATGAATAGTAAATTGGCAGATCCAAATCTTACAGGTAAGGAAGGATCTTCTTCATATTCTTTACATTAGTAGCATCAGTCATAGCGGGCTTTCTAAGATTTCTCTTGGTCTTGGTGCTCTTCTTTGTAAGGATATGACGCTTGTAAGCCTTGTTTCTCTTAAGCTTTCCGGTTCCGGTTACTTTAAAGCGCTTTGCAGCTGCTCTGCTTGTCTTCATCTTGGGCATAACTAATTCCTCCTGAAATTAAATATAATTAACTGTAATAAAACGAAGCATTACTTCTTTGCAGTTAAAAACAAACTCATGCTTCTGCCTTCAACCTTGGCGGGCTTATCGATAACAGCCACATCGGCAAGTGCCTCGGCAAAATCATCCAAAACGTGCTTGGTGGTATTCATGTGAGCCATCTCACGACCGCGGAAACGAAGGGTAACTTTTACCTTGTCTCCCTTTGTAAGGAACTTTCTCGCAGCACCTACTTTAGTATTGAGATCGTTAGTGTCAATGTTGGGTGAAAGACGGATCTCTTTGATTTCAACCTGATGCTGTTTCTTTTTGTTCTCTTTCTCTTTACGGAGCTGTTCGTACTTGTACTTACCGTAATCAACAATTCTGCAGACCGGGGGCTGTGCTGTAGGCGCAACCTTTACAAGATCAAGCTCGGCTTCATCAGCGAGAGCCTGCGCTTCTCTTGATGACATAACTCCAAGCTGTTCACCGTTAACACCGATAACGCGAACTTCCTTGTCGCGAATCTGCTCATTAATCATTAAGTCGCTAATGGGTATACCTCCTATAGTGCGTTCCTCGCACAAAAACAAAAAAAGTGGATAGACATCAAATCTATCCACTGAAATCACATCGATATCTCCGTTAGGAGTTATAAATGGACCGGTACACTTACCAGCTCAGCTAAGGCCGTAAGGTGAGAGTGGATACTCTGCTTGATGTCCGTGTTTTACACACTTGATTAAATTAACATATCTTTACAGACTTGTCAACAACTTTTTTTAATATAAATTCGGAAGATCCGGATGCTCTCCCGACCAGCCTCTCTCAGGGAGACAGGAAAGGAAGGACATATCGTCTTCACCGATCTCAAATCCGAAGATATCGAGGTTTTCCTTCATACGCTCTATCTTCGAAGCCTTGGCAACAACGGGAATTCCGCGCTGCAATAAGTATTTTAACAGAATCTGCGCATTAGATCTACCATATTTTGCGGACATTTTTGAAATACTTTCATCTCCCAAAAGGCTTCCCCTTCCCAAGGGGCTCCAGGCGATCGGAAGGATTCCTTCATCCTTTAGATAACTTAACGCATACTCCTGCATATATCCCACATGCAGCTCAAGCTGATCTGTCATAGGTTTAATCTTTGCGCTCTTTAAAAGGGGACGGATATGGTGCGGCAGGAAGTTCGAAAGTCCTATTACTTTAATCTTACCGGCTTCGTAGAGCTCTTCCATAAGAGCCCAGGATTCTTTAACCTTTTCTATCCAACGGTTATCCCCGTCAAATACACCCCCTGTATGATCCTCTTTAGGCCAGTGGATAAGGAACATATCAAGATAATCTGTTCCAAGCCTTTTACAGGACTCCTCAAAGGATTTAAGAGTCTTTTCTCTTCCAAGCTCGGAGGGCCAGACCTTGCTGCTTAGGAATATTTCGCTTCTAACCTCGCCGTAATTCTTTCCAAGCTCCTCTGCGTACTTATTGATCGCACTTCCTATCTGCTCTTCATTGTCGTAAAAGGCGGCAGTGTCAATATATTTATATCCTGCACGAAGGGCGTCGACAATTACATCCTCGCCTCTTTCATCCGTAGACTTAAATGAACCAAAGCCCACCGAAGGAAGGGCAACTCCGTTATCCAGGATGTACTCGCATCTCGAATCGGCGTACCCGACTTTATCAAGGATCCTGTCAAGGAGCCTCATATTCTTTAAGGAAAATTCCTCTGTAATAAAAGGCTTTTCAAGCCCCATTACTGCTCTGCCCATCTGCTCAACTTCAAGAGTATAGTTAGAAGCTGCGGTTACCTTCAGCTCTTTTGTATTCCATTCATAGTTGGAAGGTTTCGTAGTAAGCTTATAGGAAATCTCGCCTTCCTGGTTGTACTCGTAATCCGCGCGAATATAGCCTTTAGAGCCGTGGATATAAAGCCTGTCGTAACGGTCTGCCGAGTCTTTTCCCAGGAGCATTCCCGCGTGAAAAGAAGCTCTTACGCCGTTTTTAAATTTCAAAAGGACAGACGCCAGATGGTCAACCTTATCTTCGTAAAATTCAGCATCCGCCTTGATATAATCAATCTCGGAATCTACAAGGCTAAGGATCATAGTAGAGCTGTAACAGCCCACATCGTAAATTCCTCCGCCGCCAAGCTCTTTATGAAGCCTGAAATCACTTGTAAAATCCTGGATAAGGAAAGCCGTATCGATATAATCCACCTCTCCTATTTCGCCGGAGACGATGATCCTTTTAAGCTCGGCAATAAAAGGGCTGTGCAGATAAGCGTAAGCCTCCATGAGATACACGCCGTTATCCTTTGCCGCCTTAAACATCTTTCTAAGTTCAATCTCGTTTAAAGCTATGGGCTTTTCGCAAAGAACATGCTTTCCGGCATTAAGCGCCTTAACTACCCATTCAAGATGAATATCATTGGGAAGGGGAACATAAACCGCCTGTACCTCGGGGTCATTTAAAAGAGCATCGTATCCCTCGTAGGCCTTTTCAAAACCGAAGCGCTCTTTAAACTCCTCCGCCTTTTTTAGGCTTCTTCCGGCGATGGCATAAAGCTCGCAGTTTTCCGCCTTTTGCATTCCGGGTATTGTGCATCCCGCGGCTATGCTTGCTGTACCCATTACGCCCCATTTAATCTTTTTATCCACTAAAGCCTCCCTATCTATGAATCCAAGGTTTCCAAGATTCTTACACTTTAAAACATATCAACAGTTTCCGGGTAAACCAAAGAAATAAGTCCATAAAAATTACTCTTTAATTATATATAGACAGCGCTCTGCGGACAATCGTTTCCTTTCACTTAAATATAAAAAACGCGCCCTTTCAATAAAGGACGCGCTGAAAAATCATAATGAAAATTATCTGTGGTTAGCCTTAAGATCGTTACACTTTGCGATAAACTCATCAAGAGTCATCTCGGTTGTCTCATCGGTATCACGGTCACGAGCAGAAACAGTTCCGGCCTCGGTCTCCTTCTCGCCAAGGATGAGCATATAAGGAACTCTGTCCTCCTGACGGGCTGCACGGATCTTGTAACCAACCTTCTCATTGGAAGCGTCGACCTCGGTACGGATTCCGGCTGCATCAAGAGCCTCGTATACCTTGTTTGCATAGTCAAGATGCTTCTCGGATACGGGGATAACCTTTACCTGTACGGGAGCCACCCAGAAGGGGAACTTACCCTTTGTCTCTTCGATAAGGTATGCCATGAATCTGTCGAGTGATCCAAGGATTGCTCTGTGAAGAACGACAGGTGTCTGCTCGTTAGAGTTTGAATCGATATACTTAAGGTCAAACTTCATAGGGAGACAGAAGTCAAGCTGACAGGTTGAAAGGGTGTACTCAGCACCTACAGCGGGCTTAACGTTAACATCAAGCTTAGGTCCGTAGAATGCAGCCTCACCGATTTCCTCAGTGTAGTCGATATGAAGATCGCCAAGAACCTGTCTTAAAGCGTCCTCAGCCTTGTTCCACATCTCGTCATCGTCGTGGTACTTCTTTTTGTCAGCGGGGTCGCGGAGTGAAAGTACGCAACGATAATCGGTAATATTAAAGTCCTTGTATACATCAAAGATAAGGTCAACTACAGACTTAACCTCAGCCTCAATCTGATCGGGAGTAACGAAAAGGTGGGCATCGTTCTGGCAGAAGTGACGACCTCTCTCGATTCCCTTTAATGTTCCGCTGGCCTCGAATCTGAAGTCGTGCGCGATCTCACCGATTCTGATGGGAAGCTGACGATATGAACGGGGCTTGTTAGCGTAGATCATCATATGATGAGGGCAGTTCATGGGACGAAGTACGAAAGACTCTCCCTCAACTTCCATAGCGGGGAACATATTGTCCTTGTAATGATCCCAGTGGCCGGAAGTCTTGTAAAGCTCAACGCTTCCTACGCAGGGAGTCATAACATGCTGATATCCGAGCTTACGCTCTTTTTCTTTGATGTAATTTTCAAGCTCCTGCCAAACGGTGTATCCCTTGGGAAGGAACATAGGAAGTCCGCGACCTACAAGATTATCGGTCATGAAAAGACCCATCTCCTTACCGATCTTACGATGGTCTCTTGCTCTGGCTTCCTCCATCTCCTTTTCGTACTGCTCAAGCTCTTCCTTGGAGGAAAAAGCAACACCGTTAATTCTGGTGAGCATCTTGTTCTCGGAATTGTTCTTCCAGTAAGCTCCGGAGATACCGGTAAGCTTAAATGCCTTTAAAGCCTTTGTGTAGCAGATATGGGGGCCTACGCACATATCGATGTACTCGCCCTGCTGATAGAAGCTGATAACAGCATCCTCAGGAAGATCTCCGATATGCTCAACCTTGTAGAGCTCTCCTCTTTCCTGCATAAGCTTAACGGACTCTTCGCGGGAAAGGATAAATGACTTAAATGGAAGATTCTCTTTAACGATCTTCTGCATTTCAGCTTCGATCTTGGGAAAATCTTCGTCTGAAATTACTGTATCTCCAAGGTCGATATCGTAATAAAATCCTTTTTCTGTGGCGGGTCCGTATGCGAAATGTGCCTCCGGATATAGTCTCTTAACCGCCTGCGCCAAAATATGCGCTGCACTGTGACGGATGATATGAAGCTCTTCTTCGGGGCTGCACTCACCGTTAGTGCCGTTATTGTAAACAACCTTCATCAGTAATTCCTCCTAAATACATGTACTGTACAAGTTAAATATAATCAAAAAATCAGTAATCTTCATTTTAATACGCTATGCTAAAAAAGTAAAGCCTTGCAGCGCTTTTCTTAAGGCCATCCCCAAGACGAACTTGAGCTTGAGCTCGAACTCGACGAGGAGCTCGAACTAGAACTCGAAGAGCTTGAACTCGAGCTTGATGAACTGGAGCTTGACGCGCTTCCGTCACCGGAAACCCAGGTCTGGGTTGATGTACTCGTCGATCCGTCCCCCGAGGCAGTTGCCGTTGCGCTCGCCGAAGCGTTTCCATCCGTGGAAGTGGATGTTGATGTTGAAGTCGACGTGCCTCCCTGGGATTCATCGTGATCGTAATCATAGCTTCCCCCGCTATTATCATCCGGCGGATTGGGAACCGGTGTAGGCGTTGGTGTTGGAGTTGGTGTCGGCGTCGGAGTTGGCGTGGGCGTAGGCTCAGGTGTCGGAGTAGGTGTCGGATCCGGAGTAGGAGTAGGCGTTGGTGTGGGCTCAGGTTCCGGAGTAGGTTCAGGCTCTGGCGTCGGCTCAGGTTCCGGAGTAGGTTCAGGTGTGGGCGTAGGCTCAGGTTCGGGCTCGGGAGAAGGCTGCGGCTCAGGCTCATAATCGTCAACGCCTCCAAAATCCGTACCATACCGGTCGCCGCCAAAATATCCGTAATAGCTCGCATAGGTTCCGTAAGCCATGGGTATTCTGTTTGAAATCGCAAGTCTGTACCTTGTCTGTGACATATATTCATCGGTCACATTAAAATAGTCGTAGTAATAAACTCCGGGAGGATTACCATAAGGATCGTCCCAGGTGCAGTCATCAAGGTAGTACTCTCCGCTAAGATACACAAGATTCCATGCGTGAAGTTCTCCCGCATAACCGACTACCATAGCGCATGGAATACCCATTTTCTGCATAAGGTATGAAAAAGCCTGTGAATATCCGGCACATACCGTCTGCCTTAAGACAAACGCGCTGTATGCATCCTGATCAAGGCTGTTCGCCTGATACGTAGTGTATTCGATGAGATAGTCATGCGCATATTTAGACATCTCGATGTCGTTGGGCAGCTTGCTCATTTCAGCCAGTACAGGCTTTGTCACAGATTCAACCGCCGCCTTTGTTCCCGCAATATCATTTACAAGATAATTGTACAACGGGATAAAAGATGTAACATAACCATTGGCATCGTAATAATACGAGTATCCCGGATTAACCCAGAAAAGATCCGGGTGATCGTAAAGGACGCAGTAATAGATCGTATCAAGGTCTGAGGGAGTTATGGCCATAGGAAGGGCGATGTTTGTATACCCGGCAGCAAGTCCCGCGTGGATCGTATCATATATACCGACTCCGGCTTCGGGAAGCGTATTTCTGTAGATGTAAAAATCAGAGCCGAGTGCCTTTCCCTCATAGCTTATGCCGAGAGTCTGAGGCTTAACAGATACAGACCTTTTCGGATTTGGGTCCGGGTCCTCTAAGGCAACTACTTCGCCAATTATAAGTCCGGTGCCTCTTTTTAGGCCGTCATCCGAAGATGCGGTCGTAAACTCTCCCACTAATCCGCATCCCGTTAAGGATGCAGATAATACTAACAATATGATAATTGCGGACAGGATTCTTTTTTTCATATTTTCACCTACGGCAAAAGCAAAAAACGAAGGTCCACGTTAAAAATACTTTCTTCTAAAGGCATCAATCCATGTTATAGAAATGTCTTTGTTCCTCGGTAAGGCTTACTCCGGCAAACTCTTTCTTTGCCATTTCCACAAGAGTCTTGTAATCCTTGTAGTAGATCCTTCCGGTACTGTATGTATCAGGCAGATAAAACGCTCTGTTTGCCACAGAAAAAAGAACTGTATTATTTGCCGCTACACCGGCTAAAAGCGCAAAAGATTCATCATCCAAAACAGCTGAGCTTAAACTTGCACAGATACCTATCAGTCCGTCTTCCTCGGACACACTCTTGATCTTGCCATTGAGTCCCAGACTTCCCTCGTTTTTATGTTCCTTGTAGTTTCTTACCTTCAAGATGTAATCTGCGCCCTGGGCAATGATATACTCGTCGTTCTTTATAAATGTGACAAAACCTGAAGATCCCATCTCAAGGATCTGCTCATCGATTATTTCTCCGGTCTTAGTATCAAATACCCTTAAGAATCCGTCAAAACATCCAACTGCCAGTTTCGTTCCGTCAGAGCTTATCGCAATGGTATCAGGCGAAATTGCGCTGTCATTCTGCCTGAGTAGCTCGTTTTCATACTCAGTCATAGTCTTGTTTTCAACATCGACCCTGAAAACATTTCGATTTGAAGCTGAAAAATAAATATACTTTCCATCCTCGGAAACGCAGGCGTTGATTATGGAGTTACCGTCTATCTCTTCTGGTTTGTTAACGATAAACGCCGGCTCGCACTTTTCTGTATCCAGAAGCATGATCTGATGGAAATTCCAAACAATTGCATACTTTCTGTTTTTGGTAATATATCCGTTCGAGGCAGAGAAATAGTCCATATAATCTTCGTATACAAAAAACTTTTCTTCCTTTGTATCAAGATCAAAGACTCTAAATGACTTGGTATCAACGTCTAACAGCTTATGTCCGTAAAGTGCGAATGCCCTTGGTATTACGGAATCAAAGCTGTCTATTGTATAGAGATCATTTCCATCCTTATCGCCAACGGTATATGTATCATTGTCGTAACACTTATATATGAGATACTCTCCGTCTTCCGTTATCTCATTCAGATAGTTATCTGCTTCCGAAGTATGGATTATCTCGTAGTCTTCGGCAATGTGCCTCTTTAAAAGATAGATCTCAGAACCGCGGGGTTCGTAAAATGCTATGTAATAATTAAGGCCTATTGCATCTTCTATTGTTTTCTGGGTTGAAAGCCCACGGCTCGTATATTCACCTGTGTGGAAATCCACCTCTGTTATCGTTCCGTCCGCTAATGTAACGAAGCCCCGGCTGCTGTTAAGGTAAGGCATGATCTGGGTAACTTCACTCGGAAAAGGAATAACACATAAAACCTCTCCGGTAAACTCATCGTAAGTGTAGGTTTCCATTCCATGTGAGAAAATGATATCGCTGTGCATTACCCCGTCTTCTTCGTAAGGGCGGGCTTTTAATGCAGCGCCGTACCAAAAAGCCGCGTATTCATCCACGTCTGCGGACCTGGTCCACTTCATCTTGGCTTCCTCCGGGTCAAGTACGCAGACAGTAGTCCTGCCTGAATCAACCCCATAAGGAGGAGTAAGCACCAGTGCAAAATCACCTGATTCAAGAGCTACCATCTCCTTGATATTTTCATCGGGAACATCGATTTTTTTACCCGACATTTCATCCATATCAAAAAGAAGGGCTCCGGGCTTATATTCATCTGCATTAAGAGTATATGTGTCTACGTACAGATATCTTCCGTCAAAAGAGAACATACTGGTGGAGCCGGGCGTTAACTCAGAAGGATTGTCAATGGTTCCGGTAAGTTCTCCACTCTTAATATCTACCACATCAACAACATAGGTTTTATCCCCATATGCAGCAGTAATCCTCTCGTAAACATCCTCGTAATACATATATACATCGGTTACAAGAGCTGCTCTGCCCCTCTCGGTATCAATGGCGCAGGAACGTATATTTCCCCTGTCCTTTAACTCATCTCCGGGCTCTAAGCTGTAGATTAGGCTTCCGTCGTAAGCGTATTTATAAAACGCATCTTTGGTACAGACATATATTCCCTCGCTGTCTGCGTTGAAAGCGATAACGGTTTGAACTGAATTGTCTTCGCCTACGACATAGGGGATCTTTGCTTTAAGTTCAAAGGTCTCCGTATCCCATGCATACACATTCTGTCCAACATCAAGAACAAGAAATACCGACTTATCCGCATTTCGTTTTGCGAGGCTGATCCTCTGGTCAACGGAAAGCGAGCGGTCGTATGAATAAAAATCATCATAAGCGTAGGCATAAAGTGATCTGGCAAGGGCGTACTCCGCCTCACCTACATAAGGTCTGTCGTTTTCCTCCGAAGGAAGGGCCTCCATAGCAACAAGAGCCGCGTCCTGTCTCTTTCCCTCGGCTAAAAGGGAAAGGGATTTCTCGGCGTAAAATCTTGCCTGGTTTTCCTGTTTTTCGCGGTATTCTTTTAATATATCTTCTGCCAGCTTTGTCTTTTCATCCGCAAGCTGAGTTTTTTCTTCGGCAAGAAGCGCCTTTTCATCCGCAAGAGCCTTCATCTTGGCGGCAACATTCGCGTTGTATACACCGAAAGCGGCTCCCGCAAGGGCAACGACCGCCGCGCCTGAAGAAACGAGGGAAATTGTTCTCCTTATAATACGCTCTCTGTGGCGCTGTCTCAGATCGTCGTAAGAGCAGCCGAGAACAGGGGCTGCAAGTCTTAAGATCTCTGTCTTAAACTTTTTGTTCCTCTCTTTGGAATTCTCTCCGCGAACATCAGCGGCGAGAGGCTCCACGGGCTTTCCGTTTTCATCCTTTAAAAGAAGCTCGGGGAAGCTATCATCCGGCTCGCCCTCAATGAGAACGGCAAGAATATGGTCCCTTCCGTGCATGGAGATAAAGGTCTCTATCTCCTTTTGAACCCAGTAGGATTCCGGAGTATTGGGGGAACAGATCACTATAAGCCACTCGGACTCCTTTAAAGCCCCCGCGATATTGTCGTTAAGGTCGCTTCCGATAGGAAGCTCTTCCTGGTCCCTGAAAACTCTCTGAATCTTCTTTTTTCCGGTCTTTTTCTTTACAGCCCCGGGAACATGATAGGTTTCAAGACCTGTATGAACCTTCTTAGCCATCTCCATATCAAGCGGAGTATGTCTGTAACTTATAAATGCGTCGTATCTCATTTTCTCTCTTTTCCTTACTTTTAAGCTTTACGGTAAGTCTTCTCAAAAATATCTTTTGCGATTATGTATATATCCGAAAGGTCGTCGCATCTTACCGCCATATAATCCCCGGGGATGCCAAGATAATACTTGTCGGGATCCCAGGTTGTAAAAATCTTTACCCTGTGGTCAAGCGCTCTTGCGTATATTCCCTCTCCGCCTCCGGCCACACAGCTTTTAGCTTTTGGAAGAAGTTCATATCTCTTTCCGGTCTCAGAGTCGATGATAACCGGTGGATATTCCCCCGGAAACTCGTAGGGCTCACCGCAAGTGGTGTAGGAGCGTTCAAATTTAGCTTTCTTTATCGGGTAGATCTCCCCGGCAACATTTATTACGACATATGTATCCTCGTCAACTACGGTATCGATATCGCCTTCAAGAGTACGGATTAGAACCGTGCTTCCTGTCGGAACGACATCCGCCGCACGTACATATCCGGCGGTTACTTCATGTTTCATATACTTTTCGTATGTGGAAACATCTTCATCCGAAACTCCGGCGTACCTTATTTCGGAAGTTGCAAAGTATTCGTCCATCCGATCTTTCATAAGCTTATCGAGGCTCTCCGTCTCGTATGGAATGCCCTTTTCCTCGATAAGGTCCTTTTTAAGAAAACCTCCGGCTTTTATAAGATGGCCGCCGCCACCTCCGAGGCCGTCAGCAATAAAGCCCGCAAGCTCGCTCGCCTTAACTTCCTTGACGCAGCTCCTTACGGAGATCTTTACTCCGAAAGGAAGGATACTGTAAACAAGGGCTGTATCTATCGTATCAACTTCAAGAAGCATATCGCTTATAATACCGAGGATATTGGGATCGCAGGGCTTTGCCGAAGCGAGGCCGTATCTGTAAGTATCAAAAAAGGCCGCGCTCTTTAAAGCATCTCCCGCGATCATCAGCTCATCCCTGGAGATGTTTGAATTTTTAAAAAGGACTATATCCGTGGCTCTGTATTTAACCTCGTCCCTAAGGTCCTTGTCCGCGGGATGCGAGATTTCGGAGAAACCGTTGGTATCCGTCATCAGTCCGTAATAGAGAGCCGTTGATATATCGATGTTCTCGTTGTAATCGATTCCCTCGTTTTTAAACATACATGCGAGCACAGTGGCGCAGGAGCCGTAATTGCTCCTGACTTCGCTAAGTTCGGGAAGCTGTCCCGTAACCTGGTGGTGGTCGATGATAGCGATATTCTCCGCCTCAAAGCGGGTAACATTGCTCTCGCCGTAGCGGCAGTCCACCGTTATTAGGAGCTCTGGTTTATCAAGCTCCGTTACAAACTCTACCGGAATACCGAGCCTTTCGATCATCAAAACTAGATTGCTCTTTTGAACCGGAAACTTTCCGCCGTACACAAAGCGTGGCGTCTTCCCGTTTTTCTCAAGATACCATTTAAGAGCAAACCCGGAAGCAAGCGCATCCGCATCGGGATTGTCGTGACATTGAATTACTATATTGGAAAACACTAAAAGATCTTTAAGCTTAAGCGACATAGAAACCTCTTATTCTCCCTTTTAAATTCAGGTTACTTGCGAAATCCAAAACAAAAATATCAACCAAATTTGATTATATCAATGCGTCAAAAAAAAGACAAGAGAACGTGTCTCCTGTCTTTGCGTATAATCTCATTATCTGAAAAAAAACTAAATTTACTTGCTCCATCCGCTCTTTGTAATGAAGTCCTCAACTTCATTTTTGGGAACGTCGAGAGAGATTGCTAGCTCACCGAAAAGGAAATCGGCGGCGATGCGGTAATACTTAGCGTCGATAGCAGTCTCTTTACGTCCGGCCTCGATACGCTTTTTTCTTCTCGCGTAGATAGTCTTAACAAGGCTTACGAGCTTTCCGACGTCATTGCTTCTGACGCAGCCCTTGTAAAGGCCTTCTACCATTTTTTCATTGGGAATTTCCAAACATTCAATATCAGGAATAGTCTGAACAAACGCTCTTGCCTGATCTCCCGTAAGGATAGGTCTCATAGACTCATCGGCAAGCGCAACAGGAATATACACAGTACTTGCGGCACTGTAAACCGGTTTTAAGATATAATACTCTTCATCCTTGTCCACACCCGAAATATCAAGGGTTGTAATTTGATCAATCTTGCAGACTCCTTTATTTCCGCAAGCTACATATTCTCCGATATTGTACATAAAAAACACTTCCATTTCAAAACAAAATTCGTTTACATAATGTAAAACTATTATAGCAGAAACAGTTTCAAAATGTAAGGGTTTTCTCTTTGAAAAAATACACAAACATTAGCCTTTAGGCTTCGTTCATCTTGGCTAATTTTGCCGCCTGGTCGGCTGCGATACATGCGTCAACGATTTCCGCGATATCTCCGTTCATAACCTTATCAAGCTTATAAACCGTAAGGCCGATGCGGTGGTCGGTAACACGTCCCTGAGGGAAATTGTAGGTTCTTATCTTCTCGGAGCGGTCTCCGGTACCGATCTGGCTGCGGCGCATCTCCGCTTCGGCGTCATGCTTCTCCTGCTGCTGGATGTCGTAGAGCTTTGATTTGAGGAGTGCGAAGGCCTTTGCCTTATTCTGGAGCTGGCTCTTCTCGGTCTGTGAATAAACGACGATACCCGTAGGATAGTGGGTAAGTCTAACAGCGGAGTCTGTTGTGTTGACACACTGACCACCGTTTCCGGAAGCTCTCATAACGTCGATTCTGATGTCTTTTTCATCGATGACGATATCGATATCTTCATCAGCCTCGGGCATAACCGCTACCGTACAGGTTGAAGTGTGGATCCTTCCGCCGCTCTCTGTTACGGGTACGCGCTGAACTCTGTGTACACCGGACTCGTACTTAAGCTTTGAATAAGCTCCGGAACCGTTAATCTGGAAAGTTACTTCCTTGCATCCGCCGATACCGATTTCATCCATGCTGATAAGCTGGGATTTCCAGCCCTGGCTTTCTGCGTAATGTACATACATACGGTAAACCTCGGCAGCAAAAAGCGCAGCCTCGTCGCCGCCTGCACCGGCTCTGATCTCAACGATAACGTTCTTATCATCGTTGGGGTCTTTGGGAAGAAGCATAATCTTCATATCCTGCTCGAGCTCTTCTACCCTTGCCTTTGCCTCGTTTAAGGTCTCCTTGAGCATCTCTCTCATATCCTCGTCACTCTCGGAATCGAGCATATCAAGAGAATCCTGTATATCGGTCTTGCACTTTTTGTACTCGGTATAAGCCTCTACAAGAGGAGCAAGGTCGCTTTGCTCTTTCATAAGACGCTGAAAGCGCTTTGTGTCGTTTGTAACATCGGGAGAATGGAGCTCTTCCATTATCTCTTCGTATTTAATGAGTAAATCTTCAAGTTTATCAAACATCTTTTTACCTCAATGCTGATTTCACCGCACTTGCCACACGGTCAAGGTGCGCATAATCTTTTATTATCTGAATCTCGATAAAGCCTTCTTTTTCAAGGAGATTTCTAACGGCGTCCCCCTGGTCGTACCCTATCTCGAGGAGAAGATTTCCGCCGATAGTCAGTCTCTTCTTTGCCTCGGGAATAATCTTTTCATAAAAAACAAGTCCGGACTTGTCGCCGTCCAAAGCCATCCTCGGCTCAAAATCCTTAACTTCCCTCATCAAAGTATCGCATACATCCGAAGCTATGTAGGGAGGGTTTGAAACGATCATTTCAAACTGTCCTTCCACATTTTCAAAAAGATCGCTTTGGATGAACCGGACATCCGCCTCTTCTCCGAGTATCAAAGCGGCATTACTCTTTGCAACTTCCAAAGCGCCTTCGGACAGATCGACCCCCAAGCCCTTACAGTCATTTGAATACTTAAGAAGGCTAAGAAGGATGCACCCGCTTCCGGTACACATATCAAGAATCCTGCTGCCGTCATTTAAGACTCTAAGCGCCTCCTCAACAAGGATCTCGGTATCGGCTCTCGGGATAAGGACTCTTTCGTCTACATTAAACTCAAGGCCCATAAAAGGAGCTTTTCCGACGATATACCAAAGAGGTCTTCTTGTCAGTCTTTCCGACACAGCCTTTTCAAGATCTTCAAGGGCTTTAGCATCAGGCTCCCTGTCGCCGTTAAGAAGGATGTCGCTTTTTGATACTTTTAAATATATCTCCAAGAGGAGTCCGGCCTCTGTATCCGGCTCTGAAATACCGCCCGCGGACAATCTGTCTTTAGTGCTTCTATATATTTCAGCTATTGTCACTGTCATCCTCCCAGTCATCTTCATCGGGCTCGTCAAGCTCGGGGCCGTCCTCAAAATCGTCCTCTTCAAGAATCGCATCATCGGGATTTTGCAAGGAGACAAACTCGTCTTTTTCCTCTTTGAGGAAATTGTACTTGAGCTTTATATGGTCCTCTTCCTCATCCTGGCCCATCATCTCATCGGTAACTTCGTAGTCATAGACATCCTTAAGGTAAGCCTTCCAGTCAAATACCGCTTCAACGGAAGCGATGGCAACCTGGATCATATGCTTATCGGGCTCTCTCGTCGTAAGATGCTGAATCCAGATTCCGGGAGCTGAAATAATGGTAATAAAGATGTTGTCGTATTTTCCCGCGAGAGAAAGGACCTCATATGATATACCCGCTATAACGGGAATCATAAGAACTCTCACAAGAAGTCTTAACCAAAGGGTATCGACTCTTATAAAGATGAAAAGCACAACGCTTATAAAGACAACAAGATAAAGGAAGCTGGTTCCGCAACGCTTGTGGAATCTGCTGCTCCTCGTAACGTTTTTGACCGTAAGGATCCTTCCCTTTTCGATACAATCGATGCATTTATGCTCCGCGCCGTGGTAACCGTAGAGTCTTCCGATATCCTTAAGGGCGCTGATAAAGATGATGTAGCCGAGGAAGATAAGGATTCTGATGACGCCTTCTATGATAGCAACAAGAGAATCGTTTCTTACAAACTTGTCAAAAAGTCCGGCGAGGTACGCGGGAAGAACCGCAAAAAGCCCTACCGCGATTATAAGAGAAATAACGGTCACAACTATGGAAGAACCGTTCTTTTTGCTGTCGTTTTTAACCTTTTTGGAATCACGTCTCGCTTCCTTCTCGCTCTCGTCATCGTAAAACGAAGCGGAGTAATTGATCGCGCGCATTCCAAGGATCATAGAATCGATAAAGTTAAACACGCCCCTTATAAAAGGTATCTTTTTTACGGGAGATCCATGCAGTATTCCGGCGTAGTGCTCAACCTCAACGGTAATATTACCGTCAGGCTTTCTGACCGCTACCGCATACTTTTCTCCGTTTTTCATCATAACGCCTTCGAGTACGGCCTGTCCGCCGATTCCCGAATAGCCCTTTTTTACACCTTCAGCCATAATACCCTCGCTTTATTGTTAAAGAGAAAAAAAGGTTGAGGAATTAACCTCAACCCTTGACCTTTTTCATTACTTAAGACCGTACTTCTTATTGAACTTATCAATACGACCATCGGCTCTTGCAGTCTTCTGCTGGCCTGTGTAGAATGAATGGCACTTAGAGCAAACTTCTACGTGAATCTCAGGCTTGGTTGAACCGGTTACGAAAGTGTTGCCACAGTTGCAGGTAACGGTTGCCTGATAGTACTCAGGATGAATTCCTTCTTTCATTATTTTCACCTCTCTATAAAAAAGTATATTAGCGTTTTTAATCCGCACTGCCTATGGAACCACAGACAGCGATACAACTATATCATATGTTAAGGTTAAGCGCAAGGATTTTTTATCAAGTGACAAATACTTTTTATTATTTTTTTAACGCTTCTTCTTTCCTTTGTTTAAAAGGACAATAAGAATAACCGCAGTAGCCATGGCGATAACACCTACGCAAATACCTGCAACAAGTCCGATATTTATTTCCTTTTTGGGCTCAACGATTATAGTGGGTTTTGTAGGTTCCGGCATCTTGCCCGAAAAGCTCTGGCCGTTCGGATAAAGCTCTTCAAAAGTCGCTCCGGGATTATCGATGCAAACCCAGCCCGAAGATAAACGGAAGTAGGAAACATATCCCCAGGTATGTCCCGCTTCATCGGTAAAGAGCTCGTTAAAATAAAGATCATCGTCTACGCCGGGATCAAAGAAAGATTCCGATCCGGGGTATTCGTAAAAGTATACTGCTTTGCCGTCTTTAACAGTCTTTATCTTAAGCTCGGCGCTTTCGTTTCTGATCTCATCTGCGTGCTCTTCTCTGAAAGCAATCTCGTCGTAAACCGTCGCGAGATAATCCATAGGAACCCAGCCTTCGCAATTGGAAACAAGTCCCCATTCATTGCCTGCCTTGTCGGTATATTTATAAGCGATATAAATCTCGGTTCCGTTGTCATAGGTCTCGATAACAGATCCCGTCTCGGGAGATTTGTAAACCTTCAAGCCCTCTTCATCCGGTGAATTTGCGATGAACATTCTCTCATAATCCACAATAGAACCTTTATGGCTTTCGTAGAAGCTGTTTTCAGGCTCCCAGATAACATCCGCGTAAGATGCGGTTCCGGAAAAAGCTAGGACTGCCACGCTTCCCAAAACGGAAAAAGTTACAGCCAGTTTCTGTTTAATACTTTTAAGTAATCTCATAAATTTCCTCCTGTAAAAAACTGTAAAACGATCCCCGCTCCGTAGGATAGGGCATTGAAAACAGCCGAATATATAAAAGGTCTTTTAATCTCATATCCTTCTCTTTTATTAAACAAAAAATATATCAAACCTTCAATAGCCATCACACAAATTTCAGGCAAGATTTCCAAAGGAAACCCTATACCAAAAAACCAGGTCAAAAAGACGATAGCCGGATTGGTCAGAATATTGACAAGCGCCACTATTAACAGGCTCTTTCCCCTTATCCTTAAAGAATAAGCAAGTCCCATCTCGATAAACAGAGTAAGGAGAAGCGATATACCGAACATTTTGAGATAAAAAGCTGCCAAAACCTTTAATTTCCTTCCCTTTTACGTTTATCTTTAATCGCATCTCTTACTGTCAGAACCGATAAAAGGATCAAAGAAACCACACTTCCGGCGCACCCAAGTACCCCTCCGGATACGGGAACCTTCGGCTCTAAATAGAAAATGTAGAATCCCACAAAAAGACCAAAGGTAAGTAGCCCAAAGGAAAATCCGGGAAGGCGAGGCATTTTCTTTATCAGTATGTACAGCGTTATCGGCATAGTCATATTAAAGAAAAAAAGCGAGAGAAGACCGCATACAGGTATCTCCGAAAAGATATAGAAAACGGACGCCGCCGTAAGGGAAATAACTACTGATTTAAGCTCTCCTATCTTCGCGGCCAAAAAACCTCCCGCGGCTTTTCCGAAAGCAACCGCCAAAGTCGTGCTAAAAGCAAGGGCAAAACTGCTTTTCCAGGAAAATCCCACGCTCTGGCCTATAAAGGACCTAAGGACAACAACGCCAAAGCAGATAAATGCGGAAAGGATAAGGTCTTTCAAAGAATCCTTAAATCTATCCTCTTTTGCAGGAGGCTTTTCAAGGAAGATAAAATGCTTTTCCTCGTAATAGAGCCGTAAAAAGCCTGCAAGGACAAGAGCAAGGGTAAGAAAGATATACGCGTTTCTTATATACACTCCGAGGGTCAAAAAGGCGGAAAGCTCTTTCCCAAGAAAGATTCCTATAGCCCCCGGGGCAACAAAAGCGCCAAGCCCCGCTCCTTTAAGCTTTCTCTCATCGTCTTCCTTGATTGAGGTAAGACCTCCCCCTATATGGAAGAGAGCATTGCCGACTCCGAGAGCAGGGAAGCCGAAGACCATCCCCAAAATAGTAAAAAGCACTCCCAGCAGGGTAACACCCCAGTAAAAGCGCTTTATTACAAGCCTTCCCGGAAGCCAGGAGCAAACAGCATCGCAGAGGGCGCCAAAAGGCATCTGCAGCGCAAAGGCAAACAAATTGTAAAAAAGGTAAGCCTCTGCGCCGCGCTCAGCGTACTTTCCAAACATCGAAAAGGCACATATTCCGTCTATTAATAAATGAAGTATCGCATTAATTACAAGCATAATTTATAAAAACTTGTTGGATTTAACCATTCTCACAAATTCCGCGTTGTTTCTTGTCTTCGCAAAAAGATCGAGGATTCGGTCCGTAGCTTCATCGGGCTTAAGTCCGTTAAGAGCCTTTCTCATAACGTTGATAGCTTCAAGCTCGTCTGTCTCAAGGAGGAGATCCTCTCTTCTTGTTCCGGACTTGGCAAGGTCGATAGCAGGGAAGATTCTTCTCTCGGAAAGCTTTCTGTCGAGAACGATTTCCATATTACCGGTACCCTTGAATTCCTCGTATACAACATCGTCCATCTTAGAGCCTGTCTCAACAAGAGCAGTAGCAAGTACGGTAAGGCTTCCGCCTTCACGCATATTTCTTGCGGCACCGAAGAATCTCTTGGGCATATGTAACGCTGCAGGATCGAGACCTCCGGAAAGAGTACGTCCGCTGGGCGGAATAACCTGGTTGTAAGCTCTTGTAAGTCTTGTAATAGAGTCGAGAAGGATTACAACATCTTCCTTTTGCTCAACAAGTCTTCTTGCTCTCTCTATAACCATCTCGGCAACGCGAATGTGATGCTCAGGCTGCTCATCGAAGGTAGAGTAGATAACTTCAACGTTCTTGCCGATAATAGCTTCTTTAATATCCGTAACTTCCTCGGGACGCTCGTCGATAAGAAGGATGATCATATGGGTCTCGGGATCGTTTTTAAGCATTGAATGCGCAATTTCCTTAAGGAGGGTTGTCTTACCTGCCTTCGGAGGAGATACGATCATACCACGCTGTCCGTATCCTACGGGGCTTACAAGGTCCATAGCGCGCATCGCGATCTTGCATCCGGGAGTCTCGAGCTTAATCCTCTTATCGGGGAAGATAGGGGTCAGATTCTCGAAGGATACTCTCTTTAAGGTTTCCTTTGCGGGACGTCCGTTTACTCTCTCAAGGAAAGAAAGGGGGCTGAACTTTTCCTTCTCGCCCTTGGCTCTCTTGATACCGGTAAGGATATCGCCGGTTCTTAGTCTGAAGCCGCGGATCTGCTGAGGAGATACATATACATCGTTGTCTCCGGGAAGGTAGTTGGCGCTTCTGATAAATCCGAAGCCGTCGGACATAACTTCCAAAATACCCTCAACAAGAGTATCGCCTTCCTGGGGGATATAGGTATCAAGGCTGATGGGCGCTCTTGCGGGAGCCTCTCCTTCGGGCCTTTGCTCAGCGATCTTTCCCTCAGCTTTCTGCTCTCCGTACTTTTCACCGCTGCTCTCGGCTACGGCTGATTTTTCTTCCTTAGATTCCTCAAAAGAAGCCTTCTTGGGCGCTCTTTCCCCGGTCTTGTCCTTGTTTGTAATTACGCTGACACGGGTGGCTTTTCCGGCGAGTTTTCTAGCCTTTGCGCTTTCTCTTGCAGCCTCTTCTTTACGCTTTTCATCAACCTCGATAAGAAGGTCAACAAGCTCCTCCTTTTTAAGTCCGGTAATGCCTTTAACGCCGCCGGCCTTTGCGAGTGCCTTTAATTCAGTTAACGGTAATGATAATAATTTTTCTCTCATGTTACCTCTTTCTATAAAAATACATAGTCATCAGTTTACAAAAATGCAAAACAAAAATAGTGCCTAAACATTAAATCTTTGAATTGGGATTAATACTTTGACTAAAGTTAAATGAAATCGCGGAAATCTCAGTAAAAAAGATTTCCGCTAAACTTGCTCGCGCAACAGATAACTATTGCAATTTGACTAGCGAGAGGGGGATTCGAACCCTCGACACCGCGGATATGAACCGCGTGCTCTAGCCAACTGAGCTATCTCGCCGTGGAGCCTATAGGGCTCGAACCTATGACCCTCTGCTTGTAAGGCAGATGCTCTCCCAGCTGAGCTAAGACTCCGTATCGACATAGCGTCGACTCAATGAATATTACTACATGAGATCGAGCTTGTCAACAAAAATATTAAATGATCTAAAAAGAATTTCAGATCATAAGCAGGGGAAGAGGGGATCGAACCCCCGTTAACGGTTTTGGAGACCGCCGCACTACCGCTGTACTATTCCCCTATTTGGTTTAAAACCAAAACGTCGGTCACTGTCAATCACAGCAACCGACGTTTAATATAACATAACTTACGTAATAAAGCAAGAAGAAATTTAAGAATAATCCTTATACATGTGGAATCACTATTCCGTTTGCATCGTCACCCTCTCTGAGGTAAAGCATTGTAGTCGGATTTAACGAATCAACAAATCCAAGTTCGATAATATTACCGTTACTTATACTTGTCAGGTGATAATCGTGATTCTGTCCGTTCTGGTCCACTACGCTGTATACTAGCTGATTGTTAGCTTGATTGTAGTTAATTATATACTTTCCATCAGCAGTTCTGACAGTAAAATCTGAGCTCTTTTGACTTGGACCTCCGGCTACATTTATAAGATTAAAGGCGTTCAAGAAATGTGCCCAGCTTTTTACAGTGCTTAAAGAAGTCTCAAATGTTACATCCTTTTCAATATCTCCTGTATATCCTGTACCACCTATGGATCCGGTACTGTTAAATTTATCGAAAACGATCACATCTCCGGCATTGATTACGTTCCAATCAAAATCCAACAAATAGTAAGGCAGTTCCTGAGGCTGTGGTTGTGAATCATATATTGTAGACAAAGTTGCAGTACGTATTCCGTTGGCATCAGGATCACCCATTCCTGTTACGCGAAGCGTATTACCATTAATATATTCACCGGTTGCTCCGCTGGCCGAAAGATAAAATGTTCCATTCGCCTGCTGTTTGTTAAGATTCGCAGCCGCTATCCTAAAGGCTCCGTCAATGGTCACAGGACTTGCTGGCATTACAAAGGTGTTGTTCGTAATAGTAACCGAACCGCTTGTCACCGTCCATCCGGCAAATTCATATATTCCGTTAGGAGTAGCGGTAAGGGTTACGGTATCTCCCTCTTTTGCATTGGCGGGATTACAGGATACGGTTCCCTTTGAGGTGTCTGCTGTTGACATCGTAATTGCATAAAGTGTAGGTGTCGCATTGTTCTGACTTGTTGCCCATCCGTAAGCAACATGCACGCTTACATTAGTCGCGGGCATTACGAATGTGGGAGTATCAGTGCCGTTTGAGAAGTCAAGGGTTACATTTCCGTCGGGTTCCCATCTTGCGATCTCTTTACCACCGTCCGCAACCGCCTTAAGGCTTATAACTTCGCCCTCCTTTGCGCTTGATGCGCTGGCGGAAATTGTTCCGCCCTCTGAAGCCGTAACCGTAATTGTATAGGTCTTTTCTACGGGCTCTTCTTCCTCAGGTTCTTCCTCGGCAGGCTCCTCTTCAGGCTCTTCGGCCACTTCTTCGGCAGGTCCTTCCTCGGCAGGCTCCTCCTCGGGCTCTTCTACCACCTCAGGTTCAGGCTCTTCTTCGGGCTCCTTTGGTCTTTCTCTTCCAAGGTCTGCCCAGTCAAAGTAAGCCGGCTCAAGTCCCCAGGCGTATGCCCAGAACTCTTCCTCAGATATTCCCAGGATTTCCAGTACCTGCGCTCTTCTTACATCATCCCTTGCAAGCTCGCTTATAACAAGAAGCGGCAGGTCGTAGAGCGTGTACTTTTCTATACGCATCTTTCCGGTAGTAGCGTCAACAACAAGCTTTTGTCCGGCCTCAACCTCGATGCTTTCTCCGAAGTTGTTGGTTGTAACAACATGTCCCTCAAGAAGGTACAGTTCGTCTGCGGAAATATAGCCGCAGGTTCCGCGGATACCCGTGATCATCGTTGATGTGAGTATTCCGAACGAATAGTGCATTCTTATCGGAAATTTAGAGCACCCAATTCCGGAAAAACAGTGCATGTCTTTCCGGAAAAGGTGCAGTGCATTTAATACTTAGTACTCGGGTGGAATCTCAATTCCGTGTTGTGTCAGTAATTCTTGTAAGCGGAGAATGTATTCATACTGGTGCTGGATCTCAATCCAGTTACCATGGCATAATTCATCTGCTTCCTCTAATTCCTGACGAGTTATTTCGTAGTCAGTCCACTTGGGACATTTGTGGTCTTTGCTGAAAGCACAGTAATCAGTCATTTGAGCCTCCCTTCTGGGAAGCTTTTAAACCATGACGTTCCCTCATGGATATGCGACCTTCGATCATCACCTCGTATGAGTTGTGGACTATCCTGTCTATGATAGCTTCACATATGGTTGCATCACATTCATTGCCGATGCGGTTATACCAGCCTTTAGGGTCAAACTGTGTACAGAATATAACAGAGCCTTTAACGCTACGGGCTTCGATTATCTCGAGAAGTTCGCGAGTCTGTTCTGTCGATACGGGACTTAAGAGGAATTCGTCAAGTATCAAAAGATCTATGTTCTGATACGCTTTGATGACCTTCTTAAGAGTACCTTCGCCTTGAGCAACAGCAAGTTCGTTTAATAGCTCAGGTAAACGTATGTATCTTACCTTTATGAACTGTCTGCATGCGGCGATACCAAGTGCACAAGCTATATATGTTTTACCATTACCCGATGCACCCTTCAGAATGATGTGGTGATCGTCAGAAATATATCTGCATGTGGAGAATTCAAGCATCTGGGATTTATCAAGCTTCCTATCAGGATGATATTCAATGGATTCAACACACGCATTGGGATAGCGGAACTCCGCATTACGGATGATCTTTTGAAGTTTTGTGCTCCGCCTTTTATCCCATTCTTTGTCGACCAGCATTCCAAACCGGTCTTCAAAAGAAATGTCATTATAAGTATTAGGATCGGCGCATTGGTTTTCAAAAGCATCGGCCATTGCGGAAAGGCGCATATCGTGTAGCTTATCTATAGTTGTTTGGCGAATCATCAGCAATCACCTCCTTTGTAATAAGAGGCGCCTCTGGTGATGCCATATACAGCGCTTTCACGTGACGACACTACCTCGGTCGGGCTGATTGAAACCTTATCCTGTCCGTTCTTGAGTATCGTTGTTATGTTTTTGAGACTTGGACTGGGCGTATAGCTTAATGCTTTAGCACATGCCTGTTCAAGACGCTCCGTTCCATATCTGTCAGCTAACTTCATAAGCGAGGCGCAGGATTTATATCCCTGCTGTTCGACCTTATGCATAGATAAGAAATGTTTGACCACAATAAGAGTGAAGCGACCTATCCCCTGAGCCCACTCGTTGAAACTATCAGAGTTATACTCAAGAAATTTCCTATGGTTTTCGGGCATGTGTTCAGGCAGATATATCGGATCCTTCGAGTACGCCCTGCGGACATGAGATGCGATCCTATTGGTATGATAGAAGACCTCTATACTGCTTTCAGTAGTTCGAATGTCTACTTTCTTACCGATAAATTCATACGGAACAGAATACTTGCAATTCCCGACTGTTATGAGATAATCGGGTTGTATGGTGGCAGTTGACCAGACAGCCGTTTCATACGGGGAAGCAGGTAATGGCATGAGGAAGTCCCTTTCTTCTTCGATAAATGCCGACAACCGGCTTCCTTTTCTTTTCTGAAAAGGTTTAGCATTGAAATCATCCAGCTTTTCACGAATGGCTCTATTGAGTTCTTCAAAAGTGAAAAACTTCTGATTCCTTAAGGCTGCTAAGATCCATGTTTCAAGGACCTTTACAGTTCCTTCTGCGTTCGGTTTGTCTTTTGGCTTTACCGGTCTGGCCGGGATAATGGCTGTTCCATAGTATTCTGCCATCTCACGGTATGAGCGGTTGAGTATAAGCTCCGTACTTGTGTTTTTTATGACACCGGTTTTAAGATTGTCAGGAACGAGTATCCTTGTAACACCTCCAAAGAAAGAGTATGCGTGTACATGGGCCGCTATCCAGTGGTTAGACTTCATGTCGGGAAATGCCTCTGCATACCCATAAAGGCTACAAGGAAGCACAGCGACGAATACATATGCGTTCACATCGCTACCTGCGGCGATATCATGTACTTTAAGAGTATCGCCAACCCAGTCAACTTCCATTGTCTCACCGGGCTTACGTTTGATTCTTAGAGTTGCCTTCTTAGAAGCAGCAAAAGCACGATATTTTTCACCGAACTGAGTGTGCTGATACGGGATAGTGTGCTCTGCTTCACATTTGGCACAATACTCAGCCCATAAAAGGGAAAGTGTAACGCCCGGTTTAGCGAGTTCACTATGTATATACTCAAAATCCGGAAGTATCCTACCCTCATTATTGCCTCTGTCCGGATAAAACAGATGCTCGATGTCACTATTAGTCAGTGCATCAGGGATGGGCCATCCCATTGAATGTTGTTCAGCAAGCTGTAGGACTTCTGAAACCTTGTTGCGAGAGCAACATAGGCTATTCGAAATCGCGACATTGCTGAAGTCCAGGCTGTGGAGCCTGATGATTTCTCGATAATTTGTCATGATTATCGACCTCCTTAATGAATTTACACATTTTCATGTGCATGGATTCATTATAGAGGATTGCACTCAGAGCGGAAAACACTGCTCTGAATTATCGGAAACATGTGCTCCGATTTTTCGGAAAGTATGCACTATTTAAACGGAATATCCA